>JBGUJY010000058.1:0-98152 GCA_045114185.1 Prevotella sp.
AGGGTATTAATCCGCATTTCTACGGGCTATGCCCTACTAAGGGGAAGGTTGGATACGCGTTACTCACCCGTGCGCCGGTCGCCATCAAAGGAAGCAAGCTTCCTCCATGCTGCCCCTCGACTTGCATGTGTTAAGCCTGTAGCTAGCGTTCATCCTGAGCCAGGATCAAACTCTACATGGTAAAATTTTATCATTGACCAGTATCACTAGGTGTACTAGCGGTACTAGTGTCTGTTATCTGTCCCAGAACGACTATCCTTATCAAGTTTTGGTAAAAAATTGACGGTTCATTTCTTTACCCAATGACAACACAAAAATACATGATGTATTGCCATTGCTTCTTGTACTACTTCTGTCTATGTAAATCTATCAAAGAACTCTTTTTTTGAGTTGCTCCCCCGCCTTTCAGCGCGAAAGCGGATGCAAAGGTACACATTTCTTGCGAACCTCCAAAACTTTTCTCCGTTATTTTTTAGAAAAAGTGTCATTTTTACATTTTTTATGGAAAGCGGCGATGATGAGCTGGGCGTACACCTTATTATATATTATATATAATTGAAAATTGAGAGTTGAAAATTGAAAATTAGTTCCCAAGCATTCCTCGTCCATTAAGACGGGGGTTGCTTTTCATGTTGAAAAACCAGAGAAAATTTTGAGGATTGCGATTTTTTATGTACGTTTGCATTCGGATTTTGTCAGTTGTCGAAAAACGGCACGACATTTGTAGTAAAGAAATTGATTATAAACCCTAAAAGAAAATTGATATGGATTTAGAGAGATTACAGCAAGAAGTATTGAATGAGAAAGAGAGTAGCAGATGGGCTAGCAGCACCACCCTCCCCATTCTCATGCGTAAAGTCTATACATGGATGACGTTAGCCTTGGTGATTACCGGTGTAACCGCCTGGGGTGTGGCTCATAGTCCCGCCATCCTGCAGATGATTATGACCAACAATATCCTGTTCTTCGGTATCTTGATTGGTGAGTTGGCCCTAGTATGGGGTGTAAGCGCAGCCATTAATCGCTTGTCGCTGACCACCGCTACCCTACTCTTCGTGCTCTACTCCGTGTTAAACGGTGTCACGATGTCGTTTATCTTCCTGGCCTATACCTACGAGAGTGTTGCGAGTGTCTTCCTGATTACTGCCGGCACCTTTGCCGCCATGGCGTTCTTCGGCTACTTCACCAAGACCGACCTCTCATCAATCGGACGCATACTCTTCATGGCTCTGATTGGCTTGATCATTGCCACTATCGTGAACATCTTCTTGAAGAGCAGTGGTTTCGGCATGATTCTCAACTACCTCGGCGTTCTGATCTTCGTAGGACTTACCGCTTGGGATACACAGAAGATTAAGCAGATGCTTTCCATGGCAGAAGATACAGGTGAGACCGCTCAGAAGGTGGCGCTGATGGGCGCCCTGAGTCTCTACCTCGACTTCATCAACCTGTTCATCCATCTGCTAAGGATCATGGGTAACAGCAGAAACTAATTGTTCCCACACATAGAGACAAAACAAAACCGGCAGGAGTTCTTCCTGCCGGTTCTTTTGTTATTGAGTTATTTAGTCCTCATCCCAAAGGCTATACTGGATTTTCCAGGGATCGGAGTTCCAGATATCAGTTGTATCTGGCTCCTCCTCTTCCACGATTTCCTCAAAGATGATAATGTGCTGCTTACCATCAGCATACGGATCCTGCGATTCATCCATTAATCTGTTGAGGTCATTAACTTGTATTACCTCCAACACGGGTGTTTCGTACTTTTTCATAATCGTGTCCTCCTTTCTTTTATTTCACGAGAATCTTCGTGTTGTTAATAATATAGATACCAGAGGGCAGGCTAACCTGCTTCTGTTCACCTGCATTCATATAGAATCCATCTACGTTCACACCGTTGGCGCTCATAATCTTCACCTGGATATTCTCCTTAGCACTGATCAGCATAGAGCCCTTTTCGGTTGTAATGGTCATCACCTTTGGCTTGTAGGTCTCAGTGAGACTGGTAGTAATACCACCATTGTCGCTGAACAAGTCATATACGAAGTAGAAACCAATCATCTTTGAATACAAAGCAACCTCATCAGGAGAGTAGTATGCTCGGAATGGACGGATAATTGCATTATCAAACCTTTCAGCAAGAGTCTTGCTTGAAACATATTTATCCTTATTGAAATAATAAACGTTATTGTTTCTAGGTATTGTCATGCCGGAATAAGTACCATAGTTGGTTAATGTACCACCATCCTTACTATTCGTCACACTCTCACCACCTTGGAAGTTCTTATGACCCTTGGTTATCTTTCCATTCGCATCTTTTTCCGATGGTGTAGCAGAAATGGTTGAACCTGCCTGTGAAACAACAAACGAATAATTACTATTGTTTGATGGGGTTGCAGTTACTTCAACCATATAAGGCTCGTTTGCCTTAGTTGCAGTCCCCTCTATCTTTGCGAAGTATGCATCAGAGTAATAGTTGTTTTCACTCGTCTGTGCATCGGTCGGAGAAGCAAGGGCAGTCAATCTACGAACATTGAATTCGAAACCATCTTCAGGATCGTTGACGTGCTTTCCTTCATTCACTCTTAGCGTGAAGGGCAGTACAACAGTACCATGTGTAACCAAACCACTGTTAGGTCCACTCTTTTCACGTTTGTAAGTTGCATGGTTAGCGGAAGCCACCTGAATTTCATACGGGGTGAAGAACGGATATTTATCCGTTAACACAATGTCCTTACCTGCTACAAAACCGGTTGAAGTTACATATGCCACATTGTCTTCCAAAGATGTCGTATTCTCCGGCAAGAAGATTAGCGCATTTTTAGCCAACAATGGTTGCAAGTCTGTCACATCAATCACATCTTGGTCTTCAGCACTGTTAAGCATGGCGTAAAGTGGTGTGCCATCTATATAAAGGATTTGGTCTGTACCTTCGGGAGTTTCTATGTTGCTATTTGCAATCTGAGCATTGATTGCATTGATGATTTCCTGATAGGTCAGGTATCCCTGTACCTTCTTTCCATTCTCAGTATCTGACACATCCAACGTCACACCCCACATGCTCTTCTCAAGATCAATTTCTTTGCCATTCGTATCCTTACCCGCATAGCTGGTCTTGTCGTAAATTCTCGTCCATGTAAAATCGGGCGTAAAGGTTTTAGCCCTCACCTCAATCTCCATACGATAGAATGCATAAAAGCGGTGTTGCCAATTATTAGTCGGGGCAATGTTCCAACGGGTTTCGTCGGCTGTGAACACGAAGAACGTTCCTGAATTCTCATCTAGGTCGTCTGAAGCAGTTAACTGCACCGGAATGAACTTTCCTTTAACAGAGCTATTGGGTCCATGAGGTGTTGAAGACAAGGGGTCACCAGGATCGGTGGATGCTAAATATGTCGTAACTGAGAAAGGATATTCTTCAAAATCAGCAGACTGCGTACCATCTTCCAAGTCTTCAGCATTGTTAAACTTGAAACGGATATTACCTGCATCGATGGTATAAATCTTGTCTGTGTAAGTATGGTCAGGGCTATAAGCGGTGTTGTTATAAAGACCGCCATCTCCATTTCCATCAACAGCTATGAAATAGGGTGATCTTACAAAACTATAACGTGCTGAACCCGAGCCACCTCCATAATAGGTCTCATCACCATATTTACTATATAGGTCGGAGAATGTAAAATTCAGCAATTTGCCTATATAATCAGTTGGCACATAGAAAACAAACTTACCTCCACTTACAGAGAAGTCATCTGCCGTGAACGACTGTGTCAAATGTAAGACTCCTGCGCCTTGGCCTTCTGCTTCTGTACATACGATGTCCATCTTGTCAATGTAAGGATCCAAGGCCTGAAGCAACAGCTTCACTTGAACAAGTGCTTGAGTGTTGGCAGCATTCTCTCCCGTCATCTCTATCTCAAACTTGATGGCATCGTTGTTACACAAGCCAATGTCAATGACCTTGCTGAGGTCTGTATCATTTCCGTCAGCAATTTCAATATAGTCATTTGCAGTCGCATCGTTAGTTGATCGTATATGGCCCGTTTCGTCGTACGTCCAACGCATTAAACCACTTCCATCACGCTTGTAAATCTTCAGTTTATAAGGTCCTGGAGTAAAGTTCGTGGTACCAGTTCCCCAAAGAGGAGTAAAGAGAGCTCCCACAATGCGATATCCAACAGGAGCTTTACCACCAGATGTCTCTATTTCAATAGGCGTCTCAATAAAGTATGTATCTGATTTTAATGCATAGAGCATCTGTCCATCCACTTCAACAGGACGGATGTTTTTCTGATTTGCTACGTCTTCTGGCGCTCCAGCAGAATTTACGGCATCATCCTGATACAAATAGTTATAGGCTTGGACATCATCTATATTGTCATAGTCAAATGCATAATGAGTATAGGATTGGCCATTTGACGTTTTCTGTCTTTCTCTCATTTCACCAATATCAATCTTACTGGTTTTAAATGGAGAAGCCACACAACTTGTTGCAGTTCCAACGGCATCAGGTACAACATCTGCAGCAAAAGTACCTTCTGCTGTGAATTCAAGCCTAAACTCCTTGATGGTAATACCATAGAAACAATAGTCTTTAACGAGCCTGAAATAGAGTTGGTTACCCATGTCATAAAGATCCACGTGGGTTACAGGATCCGTACCAATTTTCTGTGCTGTACGACTTATCGTGTACTCCTTACCTCTTGTATCATTGGTATTGATATTACCATTACCAGATGCGTCTAAAGCTTGGGTGATAAAATACTTCCCCTCTTCAATACCATTAGAACCAATTTGGCTTCCTTGCCAGTTGGGACCAGGTTCAATGTTTTTGACTCGATCTGCATTGTAACCAGCACCATCTTCACCTTGATATGTTCGGTCAGTTCCACTATTGGTGCCATTAGTTTCCCAAGGAGCTGTTTCATAAAAACGCATGGTTCCATAACTACCAGAACCTTCATCATTATCATTTATGCTACTAAAGCGACCTCCAAAATTGGATCCCTGTAAATCATTTGATAAAACAATCGTGTAACCGGTGATACGATAGCCCTTAGGGAGAGATACAACTATGAACGAAGGCCGACGACCACCTATGATACAAAACTGTTTGTCATTGTCGTTATGACTGACAACACTGTGTTTAGCATAAACATTTGACGGGTATCCAACCTCTCCAGAATCTTCGAGTTTGTCTCGGTCAGACGCCATCATTGATAATGACAACTGTTCGTGACGCCACAAGGTTGAGAAGCCTTGCTCCCAACCTGAATCATTACCTTGTGTTGCCACACCTGTCAACAAACTACCATTGTCGAGACCGATGTGCACGGTTTGTGCCTTCACCCCTATACTCGTCATCAACATAGCGACGAGTGTTAGACAGGTGACAAGGCATCTGTTTTTAGTTCTTGTTCTTTTCATTTTATTTTTTGTTTTTGTTACGTATGTACGAATACTATTAATTGTTTTCAGGGTATGAATAATTTTTCATTGCGTATGAATAAATTCCTAGTTGCGTTAGTTCGAAATCTAAGAGTTTTTGTTTCAATGTACAAATTTAGTAACAATTATGCATTCCCGCAAGTAATATGTGAAGAAATTGTAATTATAAGGTGGACAATTTGTCCAAATGCGAAAAATTGAACAATTTTAGTTATATATTAACTACAATAAAGACATTAATCTCTATAGAGATCACAGATAACAAAGAAAACTATTTATCCGTTGAATCCGAGTAATCCGTAGTCTTTTCAAATCACAGCGTTAACGTTTCTTAATAAATAACGTTTCTTGTTTCTTGAATGAAGGATAATGATTACCTTTGTATTACAATTACTCGACGCATTGATTAGCACAACAAAACAAACACAAACAATATGTGGAACTACGTTCTTATTATATTGCTATTTATCGCCCTATTGGGTATCGTCGCCTGGCACATCCATATCGTCAGACGCAAAAATTTGAAACTGCTGAAACGCCTAAGGAAAGAAAAGGAATTAGGCAAGCAGGTACAGCTACTTACACAGGACACATCTGTGCAGGATCGCGACTGGCATATCTTCCAGCAGTTGGAGAAGAGAATGATGGAAGATAAGCTCTATCTACAAGCTGACTTGAACCGCGATCAGGTAACACAACTTCTAGGGATTGAAAAGAATCGACTGGCAGCCATTATGCAGAAGTTCGGCAACGGCTCTACGCTCCCTGCCTACATTAATCATCTGCGGATCCATCATGCCTGTCAGATGCTGAAAGACCACCCAAACTACACGATCCAGGCTATTGCCACCGATTCCGGTTTTACTTCCCTCCGTAACTTCCAACGATTGTTCAAAGACTATACTGGTATGACACCCTTGGAATTCAAGGACACATTGGAATTGGAGAACTGATAAACCGCAGGCAGTGACGCAGAGTTTTGTGATTTCTTTAGTTTCTATGTGACCTATTTGGCCACAGAATTGTCCATTTCATCGGTATTCGGACAAATTGTCCATCAATTTTGTATCCCAAAAGTATTTTTATTATGATACATTTGTGGATTTCGTATAATATGTGTACCTTTGCACCCGGAAATTGAAACGAGGACTAAATTCGCAAGTATTAGCAGAACAAAAGCGATAACAAAACAAAAACAGAATATGAAAAGAACAAGAATTCAAAACAGATGCCTCACCATCTGCTTGATGCTCATGGCCATGCTGCTGAGCAGTGTGGGGGTGAAGGCACAGAATGTGACGATCAAGGCTACGAATGGTAGTACCATTGCCGCTGTCAAGAATGGTGGTACAACCGACACATTCTTCGGGCTCGGTGGTTTCGCTACGTGGCAGCATGAACAGCTGTGCATGGTGTTGACAGTGTCTGATGGAACTGACTTAACACCGAATGGACAGCTGGATAATCCTGCAAACAACCTTTTTGCTTCCGGTGATTATATGCAGATTGCAAAAGGTAAAGCATCTGGTGCCAATGTTTGTTATGCCACATTGAGTTTGCCCAAGGGCTATCGCTTTACCGGTTACACGATTAAGTTCACAAAGCCCAGAAATGCACAAAACAGCGAGTTTAATACAGGTAGTGCCGGTAGTGATCAGTCGACATTTGGTGAGACCAATAGTACCTTTGCTACTTACACCACTCAAGCCACTATCGCTATTAACGGAACAGCTCAGACCATCACTCGCACAGAAATGAACGAAGGTGACATGAGCAATGTGCTTTATTTTATGTTGCAGAACCCCAGCAGTTCCCGTGCTCTTATCCAGCTTGAAAGTGCTGAGTTCTTCTTTACCGCAGAGGAAAATTACTCGCCTGTAACTCCTGCAGGTGTGATCACTTCTCCCGTTAGTGCAGTGGATGTTCCATTCTCAACAAGTAAGGTTGACTTTGGACCCATTACAAGTAGAACATATAATGGTTCAACACGTGTGAGCTACAGTTCTGCCAGTGTTACAGACTTGGAAGCTAAGTTTGTCTTGTATGAGGGTAATTCTATTGAAGATGGCTCTGACATTGACGATGTCGCTGGTAAGATTGTTAAATACGGTTCAGGAACCATTTCATCCAACGGTGGATATTTCAAATTGGGTAGCGGAGATGATGACGTTGAACAAATTTATTATATAGAGAGTCCTACGTATGTGGAACTATCTAATGGGACCAAAAATCCTGTTGGTTATCGTATTGTCGGGGCAGAGTTCGAGTACACTACAGATATTACAGGAGTCACAACATTCTATATTAAACGTGTAGGTAACAGTGGCACTTATTATTTAAATACTGATGGTCGATTTACGACTACACCTGTCATTTGGGAAATGGACAACGAAGGTTATATTTCAAGTGGTGGACGTTATTTGTATTTCAACAACACATATGCAGCGACACAAACTACCAAGCCCGGTACAAGTGAGAGATTTGCCATAGATAATAATGGTAATATTTATCAAATAGAATATCCTACTTATTTTATTTGCTACTACCGACAAGGACAAACTCGATATGGCCAAATCACAAACGTGACAAATAATAATACAATAAGGGCAACTGCAGATATAATCTCTTCAGTTTCTGGTACTTCTGTTGATAACTTCACCCTAAATGTCTACGACAAGACGGGTGTAACCCCACATACAATAAATGTTACAGGTCATGGAAAATATGAAATTCCAGAATTGATGAATAACGATGCCGTGAAATTCGGTGTTAAGGGAACTGGTCTTGTTCGTGCAACCCTTACCCTGCAGGCTCTTGACCCCTATCTCGATCAGATGCAGGTGGTTTGTCAGGATCAGGTACAGACTGCTATTCGTATGACTCAGACATTTACAGCAAGTGACTTTAGCGTAAGTGGTGGAAAATTCTATTTTTATTTGCCGTCAGACTGTAATGGTCATCAAGTTCTCATTACCTTCGAAGATTTGAAGAGTAAGTATTTCGACGAATCTTATACGGGTGGTTCTGCCAGCCACACTTCGCGCATTAATTTCGTGAAGTCTGCTCACTATAATGCCTTTGGTGCATCAAACAACAAGATTTACAACAATGTTAGTGAGGCTGCCAATGCTCAGTTGGAACGTCTTAAGGTGGGTACTGTTGGTACTGCTAAGTTTAAGTTCAACAATGCAGATGAGGTCGGTACCAGTGGTGGAACATTGACTGAATACCCATTCTCACTTGAGAAATATGCTGCATCTCCCAATAATGGATCTTTCACAAATATGCAGTTTACAGTATCATCTGCTGATCAGGGGCTCACCCGTTATGTGTTTACCACTGACGAAACCCGTTATAACATTGCACCCACAACTGCCACTCAGCATCGTGCTTATGCGTACTATGAGATGGAGGTACACGTGCAGTCGGGTCTTTATGAGCCTAAGGTAGAGTTCAAGAAGATTTACAACAATACACTCTATGGTACAGGTCAGACTGATGCATTTTATGGCGCTGTTATTACAGCTGTAGATGGAAATGGCAAACCTGGTTACTCTAGTATGCAGGAAATTTATTCGATGATGAATAGATGCATTAATACAGATAAAGTGGATGATTTTGGGCATACAGACATCCCAGATAATGTTAACAAACTGCTTTATCTCGACTACAGCCAGTTAGCGGGTGTTTATGAAGGCAATGCTACAGGACAACAAAGCGGACAGCAGTCTGCAACCTTTGCCGCCAACTGTATTACCTTCGTCCCCGTTGGTTCATCTTCTTCCAACAACAATGTGGCTTATAAGATGGAGTCTGGTGGTTTCATGGCTGCCAATGACATTATCTTTACCGACAAGGAGCCGTTCTATACACCTTACGACATTCAGGTTCATAGTGCTAATAAGGCTGTTTATAAGCGACTGATAACCAAGGATAAGTATGGCAAGGTACAGAATGCATCTCTGATTCTTCCCTTTGTAATCACGGTGGACGATAGTGGCACACACACGAACCTCGATGGCTCGAAGTTCTCTTTGCATACGATGCAGAGCACAGCCGCTCTCACACAGATAGAAGGTAAAACATATGCTTACTTCCCAGAGTTAAGCAAAGTGACGATAACGGAGGCAAACAAGCCCTATCTTGTTAAACTGGATGCAAACAGTTCAGAAGATGGTGTTTCGTTCGTGGTTTCCCAGAATGGTACGCTCATTAAGGCTACTACTGCTATGGCTGCTTCTGACTATACCTTCACAGGAGCAACTTCAACAGGTACAGCTACTGGAGGAGATGCCACAGGCGATTGGTCTTTCACCAGTAAGGGTACTTACGCTGGAGCCAAGATTGCAAAAGCAGCGAATGTATTCTACTTTGCAAGAAACCAGTTTGTCAATTCTGGCAACTTGAGCGAAGGATACGAATATGCTAATATTGCCCCATTCCGTGCTTACTTCGCAACAGGAAGATCAAGTGGTGCTAAACTCTCCGGTTTTGACATCATTTTCGAAGAAGGATTTGATCATGTTGGCATCGCAACAGGAATGCAGGCTATTAATGCAGCAGAATTGATAGATGTAAATGCACCTGTCTATGATATGCAAGGCCGCATGGTTGCCAACTCATACCGTGAGTTGGCTAACAAGAGCAAGAAACTGCAAAGCGGTCTTTATGTTGTTAACGGAGTAAAATTCATGATTAAGTAAGGAGAACTATAAAATGAAGAAAGAATATATGATGCCCTCGATTGAGATTATCGCATCCCAATTGGATTCAGAAATGATGGCTGGTCATAGCGATGATTGGGCAGATGGTAAAGAGAATAAAGACTTTTGGGATTGGGATGACGAAGGGAATGACCCTTGGGGAGAAACTCCCAATGCCAACAAATATGATCTTTGGAAAGAATAACAACAAAACTCTATAACAAGCAACCGGCAGGAAGAACTCCTGCCGGTTTTGTTTTACCATTTTAAATTTCTCTACTATATTGTCTTTCAGAGCCTTTTGAAATGCCTCCCGAAAAGATTTTGACAAAAATGTTTGGAGATTTCCCGCTTTTTTCTTACCTTTGCCGCGCAAACCTCATTGATATGAGGAGGATAAAGGGAAAAGATAAAAGCGGGAAATCTCTCTTGTGCCTGATCTTGGTGCTGTTGGGAATCGCTGTGAAAGGCTTTGCGCAGCGCAACGATTCTGTGGTGGTAGCCCCTGACAGCAGCAATTTCGTAACGGCGAGCATATTGATATCCGAACCATTGCACGCGCTCTATTCTGTCTTTGGACATGCCACTCTTCGCATGGAGTGCCCTGTTCATCATCTTGATTATGTATTCACATTTGAGAGTGATCCGAACATTAGCACATTCATGACGGGTATAGCAGGAAAAGCTAAGGCGAAATATGTAGCTGTTCCTACAGGCACGTTCGTCAACGATTCTAAAAAATCGGGGCGAGGGCTGAAACAGTACAAGTTGAACCTTACTCACCACGAGAAACAAGAGTTGTGGCGACTGCTCGACGAGCAAATGATGGCAGGTGCCTATCGCAACTTCAATCTGCTCTTTACCAATTGCCTGACAACTTCCATCCTGAATGTGCAGCGTTGCCTGATTGACGAGCATTTCGAATGGGGGCCACTTGAATACCCGCAAACACTAAACGACGGAGAACTCTTTCGTCATGCTGTACGTCATTCGCCTTGGGCAGAATTCCTGTTTATCACGTTTGGTGGAACAGCTTACGATAGACGCTCAGTACAAGAATACAGGCTTACACCTGAAACGATTATCCCGATGCTGCGGAAGGCAACCCTCACCAACGATTCTACCGGCGTGAGCCGTTTTGTGGTGACTGATCCAGGAACAACTTTGGTAGAAAGCAGTGGGAAAGACAAGGCAACACCAATAACACCCAACATCGTTTTTGGAGGCTTGCTACTTCTGACGTTGCTCATCACTCTGGCCGAATGGGTACTTCATTGGCATCAGGTCGCCAAGGTCTATGACATACTGCTCTTCACGGCGCAACTATTGGTGAGCGTTTTGATGCTTTACATAACATTCTTCTCGGAACTGTTCGTCACACAATGGAACTGGTATCTCGTCGTTTTCCTGCCATTGCCGTTGCTGTTCTGGAAGATTCGAAACAAGAAAACCGCTTTGCGTTGCTGGCTCGGCTATAGCATAATGCTGGTTCTCTTCATCCTTTTGACGCCTTTCATCGGCATTCTCGATTGGACGCATCAACTTATCACGGGCTCTCTGCTTATAAGAAGCATCAGCCATTATCTGAATACAAGTGATTACAATATAAAGAAAACAAAAAAGCAGAAAATATGAAGAAAAGAAACTCATTTACAATGATGCATCGATGGTTTTTCGCCATCATGTTATTGTTTGTTGGAATAATATCGGCTGTGGCCAACACCAGCACTTTCTATTACAAGGCCACGGTCAATGCTTCACCCACTGCAGGTGGAAAGGTGTATGTCAGTGCGGCTTCGACAGACAGCCCTGCCTATCAAAATAGTCCGCACACGATAACCGGAAACCAACGAAATATTAATAACGGCACGCAGACATTCTATTTCTATGCCCAAGCCAATGACAACTACATCTTTTCGCATTGGGCTGAAGGTTCTGCCAATGGCACACACGTGGGCACGGATGGACGACCGTCCTTTTCTGTAAGCCGAGACTTTGATGGTAGCTCGAGTTCTTCTCCCACACAGATCACATACTTTGCTGTGTTTAAGGCTCAGTCGGGGTGGATTAAAGTGAAATCAGCAGATGAAAGCAAAGGTTCCGTAACTATTGACGACACTGAGAATTCACCTGAAGAAGGTCATAATAATGTGACTTTGACAGCAATCCCTGATGTCGCCAACGGTGTAATGTTCTTGGGGTGGAAAAAGGATAATACAGGCGATTACATCTCGACGAACAATCCTTATACGCTAACGGTTAGTAACGACACCAAAGGAACCTATTATGCTTATTTCAGCGACCCTGAGGAAAAAGTATACATCCGTCTAAAAAACAAAAAGACGGGACGGTTCCTCAGCGTCTATGGCAAATATTCAAACAATCAGACAGCCCCAGCCCATAAGCGTGACTATGATAAATATAAGAATGTTTCGGATGGATTCATATTTACGAATAGTCTAAAAATGATTTCTGCAACTGATGCACAAGGAAACCCCACCACTGTTTTTATGAGAACGGGCCATCCAAGTGGAACGGGTTCAACAATAGGAGTTGACTTAGTAGCCCAAGAAGTGCATTATGCCGGACTTGTTGGGGCGAATGCCCAAACTAACAAATACATGCTAAATATCGAAGATTTTGGCACATATGTGCGTATATATACTGATTACACTTTAACAACCAGTGATGGGAATCTCGTTCTTCCTTCTTATTTAGCTGATGAAGGTGGTGATTATGCTGTGATGAAGACCATTTCTGGTCTTTCTAACGATGAAGCTTCTGCAGCTGAATGGGAACTCTATGCACTCGACGAGACGACCACCGAAGGTGCTTTCGGAGCCAATGCCAAAGCAAAGTACACAAAAGACAATAAGTATTACACCACCATGTACACTGACTTTGCCTATAAGCTGCTTGATGGTGTGAATGCTTACTATCTAGTTTTTGTGGGAGATTTCGTAGAAATCACTGACTACGTAATTTTCACAAAAGTTGAAGGAGGAATCGTTCCTGCTAATACAGCAGTAATCCTTGAATGTCAAGAAATACAGAACGATGCCAGTACAACAAATGTAGTGAAAAACAGGCTGGTACCATTAGTAGATGATGAAACAACCATTACCACTCCTTCTAACGTACCTCTTACACCAGGTCTGAACTATCTCAAAGGCTATACGTCCTTGAATGGCAACATGTTGGAAAACGACAAGAAGCGTATGTATGTTTTGTCGGTAAAACCTAATGGCGTTTTGGGATTCTATCATTATTCTAAAGAAAACATGACTCCTAACAAAGCCTATTTGTTGGCACCTGAAGCGAATCAAGATGAAAGGGAATATTATGAGAGTAAAGTTACTTTCAGTTTCGGCCTACCTGAGGAAGAGATAGGAGGTGTAACTACGGATATCGTTCTTTCGAATGAAATTGTGGATGAGACAGACGATGCCATCTATGATTTACAGGGAAGGAAAGTGAAGCATCCATCAAATGGTGTCTATATCCGAGATGGAAAGAAATATGTAATAAAGTAAAGGAGGTAATTTCATGAAGAAACAATATATAACACCACTTACTTTCAACGTAAAAGTCAGTACTAGTGTCGAGACTATGGCTGGCTTGGATCTGCCTATCAGCAATGGTTATGTTGATGATGAGGCAGCTAAAGAGAACAAAGATTTCTTTGACTTCGACGACGACCCATGGGGTGATGATCCCTGGGCAGACACACCCGCTAAGGATCCGTGGGAATAACAACAAAACACAATAACAAACAACCGGCAGGAGTGATTCCTGCCGGTTTTTGTATATTATAGGACACCATTTCCAAAACCTATGGTTTTAGGTTCTAAAAGCATAGGTTTCAGGCTCCAAAACCATAGGTTTTAGACTGCAAAACCGCAGCTGGCGAAAAAGAATTTTCGCAATTTTCGAAAGACCTAACATTGAAAAAACTTAAATGCTTTATTTTGAATGATTTAGAAGAAAAAGGATGGCTTAAAGACCTAACGTAAGACCTAACAAAGACCTAACATAAGACCTAACATAAGACCTAACGTTTTCGTTAAGCCAAACAACCAGAGCCAAACTTGTATGAGATATGGTGTGGCGAAAACATTCCCAACGTGGGAATAAAGTGTTCCCACGTTGGGAATAGATTACAATATGCCACTTTCTAATTAAGACTATGGCACTTTTGATCCTATAACGTTATAGATGGGTTGGTGGGTTGTTTTTAGAATGCGGAGGCTTTTAGTCGCAAACCTGCGGTTTCATCGAGCCCAAACATGATATTCATGTTCTGCACAGCCTGACCAACGGCACCCTTCAACAGGTTATCAATGGCTGCTGTGATCAACAGCTTATTACCGTATTTCTCACAATGAATCAGCGCCTTGTTGGTGTTCACCACCTGTTTCAGATCGATGCTCTTGTCGCAATAGTGCGTGAAGGCAGCATCCTTATAGAACTCCTTGTAGAACGCCACGATCTCCTCAATAGGCGTTGTGGTCTTGACTACCTCTGTACAGAAGATGCCACGGGCGAAGTCACCACGGTAAGGGATGAAGTCGATGGATACTCCTGACTCCTGCTTCTCAGAGATGGGAGAGGTGAAGAAAGGAGCATCGGCTGGCTTAACCTCGTTCAGACTCTGACAAATCTCGTGCAGGTGCTGATGGGTGAACTGCTTATAGATGCTGAAGTTGTTGTTACGCCACGAGAAATGGGTGGTAGCACCGGGCTTTTGTCCTGCACCAGTACTTCCTGTAATACCGTTTACGGCTACATCATCATGAATCAGGCCCATCTTGGCTGCGGGCAGCAGACCAAGCTGGATACAAGTGGCGAAACAGCCAGGGTTAGCTAGATGCTGTGCCTTCTTGATCTCTTCCTTGTGGATTTCCGGAAGACCGTAAACATAATCGTGGTCACCTTTGATTCTGAAGTCCTGCGCCATGTCGATAATCTTGACATTGGCGGGGATGGTATGTTCTTTCAGGAACTGTTCGCTCTTGCCATGACCGAAGCAAAAGAATACAACATCTACTTGGTCGAAGGGCATCTCATTGGTAAAACGTAGATCTGTCTCACCAATCAGTCCTTCGTGTACATCACTTACAGGATTCCCTGCGTTACTCTCTGAATTGGCAAATACAATCTCCGCCTCAGGATGGTTCAACAGCAGTCGGATTAACTCTCCACCTGTGTAACCTGCAGCACCAAGAATACCTATCTTAATCATCTCTTCTCGTCCTTATGGATTCCGTAATAGACGCGGAGCGGGGTGCTTGAAACCTTGATGAATCCTTTGGCCTCATCAGCAGTCCATCCTGTTTGCGTCTCACCGTACTCACCCAGTTTCGACTTCGTCAGATCGTTATCGCTATCTACACCTACAGTTTCGAAGCCGAAAGGACGGAGTTTCAAGATGGCAGTACCTGTCACGTTGCGCTGTGAAGAGGTGAGCATGGCCTCGATATCGGGCATGACAGGCTCCAAGTACTGACTCTCATGCAGGAACATGCCGTACCAGTTAGCCACCTGGTCTTTCCAGTACTGCTGCCACTTGCTCAGGGTTGACTTCTCCAGCAGACGATGAGCCTCGATGATCAGCTTGGGTGCAGCGGCCTCGAAACCTACACGACCCTTGATGCCGATGATGGTATCACCCACGTTTGCGTCACGACCGATAGCGTAAGAAGCACCAATCTCCTCGATCTTCTGGATAGCCTTTATCTTATCGTCGAACGCCTCACCATTCACAGCCACGATCTCACCCTTCTCGAAAGTGATCTTCAGCAATGACTCCTTTTCAGGATTCGTGACATGTTTCAGGTAAGCCTCCTCGGGCAGACCCTGTGACGGATCAAGCAGTTCGCCACCGCAGATACTGGTTCCCCAGATACCAACGTTATACGAGTATTTCAGTTTGGTGAAGTCAGCAAAGAACCCATGGTCATTCAGGTAATCCACCTCCTCCTTACGTGTCAGCTTCATGTCGCGTGTCAAAGTGATGATCTCCACACCCGGAGCCATCACCAGGAAGGTCATGTCGAAGCGAATCTGGTCGTTACCGGCACCCGTTGAGCCATGAGCAATGGCATCAGCACCAATCTCCTTGGCATAGCGGGCAATGGCGAGGGCCTGGAAGATACGCTCAGAACTGACGGAGATGGGGTAACAGTTGTTACGCAGCACGTTGCCGAAGATCATGTATTTCAGCGACTTGGCATAATACTCCTGGGTTACGTCGAGAGTGACGTATGCCTTTGCGCCTAGCTTATAGGCGTTCTCCTCGTTCTTCTTCAACTGTTCAGCGCTGAATCCGCCCGTATTGGCACATGCAGCATATACCTCATATCCTAAATCCTTTGCAAGATACATCACCGTGTAGGATGTATCCAGTCCGCCAGAAAAGGCGACAACCACTTTTTTCTTCTGTTCCATATTTATTCTTTATTATTGTCTATTTGTCTGATGCGCTCCAATACATCCTCTGGAATCTTAGCGGGAAGATGTTCCGTAGGATCAAAGAGCATACCCGTGCAGATACAGTATTTGCGGTCGGTACGTTTCAGCACATCCACGTTCACACAACCCTCGCAGCCCCGCCAGAAAGCCTCGTCGTCGGTCAGGTCGGCAAAAGTCACAGGTTTATAACCCAGCTGTGAGTTCATCTGCATCACAGCCGCTCCACTTGTCAGTGAGAAAATCTTGGCTTTCGGCCAGCGGATGCGAGCCAATGTAAAGGTCATGTCCTTGATTCGCTTGGCCAAGTGCAAACCGCGGTATTTGGGATGTACAATCAGTCCTGAGGTGGTTACGTATTGCTTGTTCCCCCAGGTCTCGATATAGCTGAAGCCAGCGAACTCGTCACCATGGAGAGCAATCACCGCCTTGGCCTCGCGCATCTTCGTTGCCAGGTATTCATGCGTACGCTTGGCAATACCTGTTCCGCGCACCTTGGCCGCTTCGCTGATGGTCTCCAGGATGGTATCCACATATTTCTCATGCGACGGGTCAGCCACCATCACTTGGATGTCTTCAACCCTCACATCCCCTTTTATCGCTTCTTCCTTGATTTCCTCTTCTTTCACCTCTTCACTCATCTGTTTCATTTTTTTACTTCACTACGAATTTGTGACCTTATTTCATTCCGGGAATGACCATCTTGAGGCTCTCGATGACATTCTCCTCGCGCGTACCTTGTTTTATTACTATAAATATAGTGTCATCACCAGCAATGGTACCGATGATTTCAGGAATGTCACTATTGTCGATGTTGTAGGCGATGCTACTGGCATAGCCCGGACGAGTTTTAATAACTCCCATATTCCCAGAGAAGTTAATGCTCACGAAGCCGGATGTCTGAAGCATCTCCATAGCAGAACGTGGTGTGCTCACTCGTTTATACATGGTCTCGTTCGGCAGCACATACACGTATTTGCCATTCATTGAGGCAGCCTTTGCGACCTTTAACTGCTTCAGATCCCTACTCAAGGTTGCTTGTGTCAGCTTGAAACCTTCTTTCTCCAATGCGCGGAGCACTTCTTCCTGACTACCCAGTTCCATGCTGGAAATGAGCATCTTCAGGGCTTCCATTCTACTATTCTTAATCTTCATCTGAGTATATTTATGCTATTTAGGGTGCAAATTTACTGCTTTTTATGCAATTACACAAATTATTCTTGCATAAATTTTAATCAAAACACAAATTTATGCAAAAGGAAAAGTCAAAAAGAAAGCGGGTGCTGTAGATTACAGCACTCGCCTTTGTATCGGAAAGTCAAATATGACTTATACTTACTTCACAATGTACTTCTTACCGTTAACGATATAGATACCCTTGTTCATCTTGTTAACCTTGCGGCCCATCAGGTCGTAGATAACACCAACCTTCTGGTCGTTCTGGATATCCTTGATACCAGTAGCGCCATCCTTAGAAAGGGTGATGTTGTAGATGTAGTACCAACCACTCTGAGAAATAGCAAGCTTGGTCTGAACGGTTTCACCATTCTCGAAAGAAATACCTGAATCAGGATTGTTCCAAACCATCACGTTAATCTTAGAACCATCGATGCTTGAATCATCCAGACGAATGTTAATACCATTCTCATCCTCAATGTAGTAACCCTGAGCATTTACGAAACCACCATCGGTCCAAGGAAGGATACCGCTGAATGTCTCTACCGGCTCTTCTTCCGGATCCTCAGGCTGAGTCAAAGTAAGAAGCTTGATACCATCCTTACCGTTGTTCAAGAAGCTGAAGTCATTCTCTTCGAATGCTGCCAACATTCCAGACATATCGATGGTATTGGCCACCTCATCATCGTCGAGGTTTACAATCAAACCAACATCTTCAGGTGTACCCAGCGTACGGTCTGACATGGTTACATAGTCCTCACTGAATGAGCACTCCTCGAATACGAAGTAGTAATTGTTAGCTTCCTGGAGGCAATAGCAGTCGAAGGTAATTGTCTGACAGCCATTTGCTCCGCTAGGAACGTTCTTTCCCTGAGCTGCACCCAACTCGAACTTCTTCCATTCGGTTGTCAACTCGAAATCACTTTCACTACCGAAGGTGTTATAATCCTTATACTTTGTAGGAAGTGTATGTGCCTGTGTAGCAAGTGATGCAGGTTTATCTGCCTTAGCCCAGAACACAAACTTATACGGCTCATTAGACTTCATCTTGTGCAAGGTAGATACAAAGAACTGAGAAGAATATCTTGCAGGAGCAGAAGTACCGATCACACTGCCATCTCCCCAATAATAGGTGGTACTATCTTTCATCAAGACATTACCCTCCTCATCATACTGCTCATTGCCTTCAGCGTCAAGGTCAGGAATCTGAACTGTCTCTGTATAATGATCAAGTGTAGGAACTTTCACTGCATATGGGAACTGAGCATCACCAGTCTCAACTACAGGAGCCTTCTGCAAAATATTGCCACCAGTCTCCGGATCACGTACCTGGATCATGAAGTTAGACACCTTCACCATGTTGGGCTCTTCATCTGAACCATAGTTTACTTCGTCAATAGGATCTTCAGAGAACACACCCTTTCTCATGAAGTTAATCCATGAAGCATCACCACTTTGTTCCGGAACGTCTCTAATCTCAACTTTAATATTATCGAGATAAACAACATTTCCTTCATAGGGAGAATGAGTCATGTTTAAGGCAATGCACTGGAATTGCAGACCATCAGAATTAGCTGCAGAACTCTCTGACACAACATCTAACTTAACATACTGCTTCTCGGGCCATGCTGTTGTATAAGTAAGCGTGTTTCCACCGTTCTCATCATTCGGGAACAACTGATAATTAATATAGGCCTGAGGATAAGCATGTGTCTGGAATTGGAAGCTACCTTCCTTCTCACCCATCACATCTGCTTTGAAACGGATCTGCTTGCCAGCGGGAATCGGCTCCTTGAAATACATAAAGAACTGGGTATCCCAGCTGATCAAGTGTGCAGTACCGCCCCAAGGCGTTTCCTGCTCGTAATTTCCTTCTTCCTGAGCCTCTGCATCACTACGAACAATAACCTTGATACAGTGGTTAGCGGGATTTGTAGGATCTTCAACTACTCTTACAGGACCACGATTAAGATTGTGACTTTCAGAAACCTCAAAGAACTCCATGTTTGGATCACTGAAGTCGTTTTCCATGTTTTGCTCAAAGATGGTGGTCCATCTTGTTTGTCCGAAGGCATTACCTGCCAACAAAACACCAACTAGTAATGTAAATAATTTCTTCATAATTGTGATTTTAAATTATTAATAATGTATAAAGGTTTTTAGTATAAATCAGCTTTCAAACGCACTAAAGTACACTTCTCGCTCATTTAGATACAAAAGTAGTGCTTTTTTATGAAATAAATATTATTTGGTGTTACAAAATCTTTATTTTTTGTATCATTGGCGTTTTTTAGTGTCATTCTACAATACATAATATGGATAAAATTTTTAATTTTGCATTCATGGTGTAAAAAATACACGCTGCGTATCACACGACTATTATCAACAATCATACCTAAATCACCCGATTCGACATATCTTTAGATATGAAAATCGACGAATAAACTTTAAACGATTATAATAACAATTTATGGAAAAGAGACAAATCGCTAAACAACGGCATCAATGGTCAATTGCTGCCTGCGGACTGCTGATGAGTGCCTTCGCCCTTCAAGGATGCCAGGATGACATTCTTACGGGACAGCCTTCTTGGTTAGGTAACTCCATCTACGAACGTCTGGAGGAAGATGGCAACTACACCACCATGCTGAAGTTGATTGATGACTTGGGGCAACACGAAGTGCTCAGCCACACTGGTTCGAAGACTTTGTTTGCCGCAAACGACGATGCTTTTCAGCAATGGTTCTCCAAGAACAGCTGGGGTGTGAACCGTTATGAACAGCTTTCAGTGTCGCAGAAGAAACTTCTGCTTAACAATTCAATGGTCAACAACGCCTATCTGATCGAGTTGTTGTCGAACGGAAGACCTCAGGGCGAGGATTCACATCCTGCCGAGGGTCGCACCATGCGCCGCGAGACTGCAACCAGTGTTTATGACTCTGTACAGATCATGCGACCTGATCAGATGCCAAGTACAGCGGTATGGGCCAAGTATAAGGAGAGCGGCAGGAGCATCCCCCTCTTGAAAGATGCTACATCTGCGCCGATGATCCACTTCTTGCCCGCCTACATGAAGATCAACAAGATTACCAGTGCCGACCTTGACGTGCTCACCAACCATCAGGCCAACGATATCAACGAGGCTTGGGTGAACGGCAAGAAAGTGATTGAACGCGACATCACTTGTAAGAACGGCTACATTCAGAAGGTTGATGGTGTGATCGAGTCTTCACCCAACATGGCAGACATTGTACACATGCATCCTGACATGTCACGATGGGCAAAACTGCTCGACCGTTTCAGCGCACCTTATTATACTGCTGAGGGTACAAGAGAGTACAACCGTTTGTATAACAACCAGGACTCTGTCTATGTACTCCGCTACTACAGTGACTATTCCGCTGGTGGAGCCAATACCTCTACACCAAACGGCGAGGCTGTCAATGCCAAGCTGAAATTCGATCCGGGATGGAACCAATACATCAGTACTTCTGGTGATGCCAATATGAACTATGACGCCGGTGCCATGTTCGTTCCTACCAACCAGGCTCTGGAAAGCTGGTGGCAGAATGAAGGTAAGGACCTCCAGACTGAGTATGGCTATATTGACAGTATCCCCGAGGCTACGATAGCAAAGCTTATCAACGTCAATATGCGTGACGTATTCTCTGAGGCAATCCCCTCGAAGTTCGACAAGGTACTGAACGATGCCAAGGTTGAGATGGGCATCCGCATTGAAGATGTCGATTCCTGCTTCATGGGTTGCAACGGCGTGGTTTATATGGTGAACCGCGTTTTCACCCCGGCTGAGTTCGCATCTGTGGCATATCCTGCCCTGGCCCACCCCACAGTGATGAATATCATCTATTGGGCCATTGACCAGTTGAACTTCCTGCCCTACCT
Organism: Prevotella sp.; assembly: GCA_045114185.1. Lineage (GTDB taxonomy): Bacteria > Bacteroidota > Bacteroidia > Bacteroidales > Bacteroidaceae > Prevotella. The sequence goes on from JBGUJY010000058.1 coordinate 21,699, forward strand.
GCTCTCTATGGACTCTAAGTACAGTCTGATTCTTCCGACAAACAATGCCATGCTGTGGTATATTGATCCTCGTTCTTATGGTAATGAACGAGATGGTATGGAAGCTCCGACTGCTGTTCAGTTCTTCTATGATGAGACGAGAGCTCTAGAACAGCGTGTAAGAGCCTACCGTTACGACTGTATCGTTGACCAGAATGGACAGATTACCATTGACGAGAGTACAAGAAAGGAAGAAACCACCCGTACTGTTGTCAATGACTTCCTGAAGCGTATGATGGATCAGTTGATCATCGTAGGTGACGTGGAGGACGGACATGAGTATTACAAGTCGAAAGGTGGTACCCCCATCCGCGTATCCAGAACAGGCGACGGTCGTCTGGCCTTTGCAGGTGGCTGGCAGATGAATCACAACAAGGTTCTGCCCGTTAATCCAGAGGATATCTACGTAAAGACAAATGGTAAGTCATACATCATCAACGACCAGATGCCTTTGACCACAGAGAAATCTGTTTTCCTGACATTGGACGAGCGCGAGGAGTTCTCGAAGTTCCTGGAACTGCTGGATAACGACGGTGCTGACTTGTTGGCAACCACAGTGACCAAGAACAACTACGAGGCTGGTATGCAGAAGAAATCCAGCAAGAACCTGAAGTTGCTCGACAACTACAACTATACGATTTATGCGCCCACAAATAGTGCTATTCAGGAACTGATCGACCAGGGTCTGCTGCCTACATGGGAAGACTATGAGGCTCAGACTGATGAGATCTGGGGCTCTGAAGAGGCTGCAGAGCAGGCTAAGGCGATCATCAAGAACATTATCGTCAACTTCCTGCGCTACCACGTTCAAGACCATGCCGTACTTATGAATATGGCTCCTGAGCTGTACGATGAGAGAGAAGATGGTCAGAAGGTGCCAAGATATGAGAACACCTACGAAACTATGAAGCGTAATCTCGAGACTGGACGTTTCTTCCCTGTTACTGTTAACAACGAACCTGGTCAGATGTGGGTACGCGACGTACTCGGCAATACACGCCAGATCGTGAAGACTGACGGTCTTTACAACCGCATCTGCCGTGAATACTGGTTCAAGACCACAGGTGAATGCTACATGGCATCCGATGCTGTAGTCCATCAGATTGACGGTGTCCTTCTCAGCGAAAAGATGACACCTTGGAAAGAACAACTTAATAAAGTTAAAGTAAGGAGGAACTAAGGCATGCGAATTCTAAGATTCACTATTATATTATTCGCCCTGATTACTGCAACAGTTGTCAGCGCGCAGACACAACCGATTACCTCCGTTCACGGAAATGTAAGTGATGACCTGGGACCGTTGATGGGTGCCACAGTCTGCGAAATAGATGCAAACGGACGTATCATCGAGTCAACTATTACCGACTTGAACGGTAACTTTACCATGAGGGTCAGGAACCCGAAGGATAAGATCCGCTTTAGCTATGTGGGTTCGAAAACCGTTACGGAACCGATCAACAAGACCAACTATCAGATTGTACTGAAGTCTGAGATGCTCATCGACGAAGTGGTGGTAACTACCACGAAGCGTGTAGGCGGAAACGGTCTGCCTATCCCACAGCGAGAGGTGGCCAACGCAACCCAGAGCATTAGTACGAAGGAGTTTGAAGGACTGTCAGTGATGTCTATCGAAGAAGCTTTGGTAGGTCGTATCGCCGGTCTTGATATTATCGGAAACTCTGGTGACCTTGGAGCAGGATCTACGATGCGTCTTCGTGGTGCTTCATCCCTCTCTACCCTGACCGACGCCAACCCGCTGATCGTAGTTGACGGTAACGTGCGTCAGGTTGACCTCACTACCTTCGACATTAGTTCGGCCAACAACGAGAAATTCGCCGAGTTGCTGAACATCAACCCTGAGGACATCTCTGAAATCCGCGTGCTGAAAGATGCTGCCGCAACAGCTATCTACGGTTCACAGGGTGGTAACGGTGTGATCGAGTTAACCACCAAGCGTGGTACCCGTGGTAAGCCTAGACTCCAGTACTCACTGAAGTTAACAGGTACCTATCAGCCGAAAGGCTACAAGCTGCTGAATGGTGACGACTACACCATGTTGCTGAAGGAGTCATACTTCAACCCCGAGCAGAGCGATGCTGCTGCCGATATCCCTGAGATCAACTACGACCCGTCGTTCTCGGAATATGAGCAGTATAACAACAATACCGACTGGCGTGACGCTGTTACCCAGTTTGGTCTCCGCCAGAACCACTATGTTACCGTAAGCGGTGGTGGTGAGAAGGCGCTGTTCCGTATCGGTGCAGGTTTCGATAATGAAACAGGTACAATGATCAAGCAGAAGCTGCAGCGTTTCTCTACACGTGTGGCTCTCGACTACAATGTAAGTGAACGTATCCGCGTAAGTACCAACTTCGCGCTTACCTATACGAATAACTACCGTAACTCTGACGGTCTGCTCGACATCGCCATGAAGAAGATGCCGAACATGACCATCTACGAGCAGGATCCTGTTACGGGTGAGAATACCTCTTCTTATTATACGATGCTGCAGAGTGCCAGCTCAGTGTTCGACAGGAACCAAAAAGACTATGTGAACCCTGTTGCCAGTGCCTACTTGGCTAAGAACAGACAGAGCACCTACGACATGACACCGGAGTTGATCCTCCAGTACCATCTGCTGGGTATGGACTATGACAGCTGGCAGTTGAACTGGAGAGGTTCTGTATATATGAATATCAACAATGGTTACTCAAATAAGTACTATCCGCAGGAATTGAAGACCGTATCTTGGAGCCAGGGCGTGAATACAACCTCTGACAGTTCCAACAAAAGCGTGTCGTTCAATACCAAGCAGCAGTTGACATTGATTCCGGCCTTCAAGAACAAAGACCACTCCCTCATGGTGATGGGACGCTTCGAGTTAACGAGCGGATCATCCACAGGACAGTCTGAAGACAAGCAGGGCGCTCCTACAGGTATCACTACCACACAAGGTGGCGGTATGATCAAGAACCTGAGCTCAAGCTTCAGCCAGAATCGCTCCATGTATTACACAGCATCTGCCCACTACGCCTATAAGGGACGTTACATTGCCGATGCTTCGCTGCGTGCCGACGGTACCACTAAGTTCGGTCCGGGTAACCGCTGGGGCTTCTTCCCCTCTGTTTCTCTGAAATGGATCATCAGCGACGAGCCTTGGATGGAACCGACACGCAAGTGGCTGTCCATGTTCGCCATCCGTCCCAGCTGGGGTCGTGTAGGTCACCAGCCTGGACAGAACTACCTCTTTACCTCTAAGTACGACTCTGCCGACAGATATCTCGACATGATGGCCATGAAACCGAACAATATCCGCTTGACCGACCTGAAATGGGAGATCGTACAAAGCTGGAACGGTGGTATCGACTTAGGATTCTTTAACGACCGTCTGACATTGACCATCGAGGGTTACAGTCAGACAACCTCCGACATGTTGATGTCTAACTACCGCATTCCTTCGAACGCAGGTTTTGAATCGATTCCTTACAGCAACAATGGTAAGATGCGCAATACAGGTTGGGAGTTCCATATCAACGCCAACCGTCTGATTACCGCTGGAAAGAAATTCTCAATGGACTTCAACGCCAACTTCGGTAACAACCGCAATGAGTTGCTGGAGATGGAGGAGAACCTCCTGGATAATTTGAATACAGTATATGGCTTCTCTAACGATGAGACACTGCAGCGCGTGCAGTTGCACAATCCGTTAGGTGCCATCTACGGTTTCCGCTACAAGGGTGTGTACCAGTACAACTACAGCACCTTCAGCAGAATGTCACCGGAAGAGCGCGACCAGTTCCTTGCTGAGGGAAAGACAGCTCCTGTGGCATTGGGTGAAGATGGCAAACTGATTGTTGACGGTAAGGGAGATCCCGTACGTATGATGTTCAACTACACCAACGACGCTACGGGTAGAAACTACCGCTTCAATGGTGGTGACGCCATCTACGAAGATATCAACCACGACGGTCAGATCAATGCTCTTGACATCGTCTATCTGGGTTCCTCTCTGCCTAAGCTCACTGGTGGTTTCGGATTCAACTTCAACTATGGCAGCTGGCGTCTGAGCACCCAGTTCACCTACCGTGTAGGCAATAAGATCCTGAACAGGGCTCGTCTGCACGCTGAAGCTATGATCGGTAACGACAACCAGAGTCAGGCCGTGAACTATCGCTGGCGCAAGGAAGGTGACGTTACGTCAATTCCACGAGCCATGTACGGTAACAACTCAAGCTACAACACGCTGGTCAGCGACCGCTTTGTTGAGGACGGATCATACCTCCGTATGGGTTACGCACAGATTTCCTATGCTATCAACAGGAAATATCTCAAACACCTTGGCTTAAACCGAGTAAGTTTGTATTTCAGTGCCAACAACCCATTCGTCATCACGAAGTACTCGGGTGTTGACCCGGATATCTCGAGCGGCGGTTACTCGCCTGCTATCGACAACGCACAGACACCGCGTTCACGCTCTTTCACGTTAGGTATTACCGTTGAGTTCTAAGAAACGAAGAATTAAGAATTAAGAATTAAGAATTATGATTACCAAGATATATAAAATCATTTTCGCCATCTGTGTGATGGGCGGTCTGACATCTTGTTCCGACTTCTTGGAGATTGAACCTCAGAACGAGATTATCCTGGAGAAGTTCTGGAATGAGAAGGCCGACGTGGACGCCATCATTGCAGGCTGCTACTCTGGCTTGCAGTCGGAAGGAGCCATCAAGCGCATGATGGTTTGGGGTGAGTTCCGTAGTGATAACATCGGTCCGGGTAGCAACGTCAGCTCTGACGGAAACCTTGAGAAAATCCTGAAAGAGAATATTGACGCTAAGAACAGCTACACCAAATGGAGTGATTTCTATTCAGTTATTAACCGGTGCAATACCGTAATCAAGTACGCTCCTGGCGTGGCCGCAGACGACCCCGCCTATACGGAAAGTGAACTACAGGCAAACATCGCTGAGATGGTGGCTCTCCGCAGCCTCAGCTATTTCTATCTGATCCGTGCTTTCCGTGACGTACCTTTCTCTAGAGAAGCCTTTACGGATGACGACCAGACCATGGATCTGCCCGCCACGAAGTTCAATGACGTACTCGACTCACTGATCTACGATCTGGAGAGTGTTCAGAACTTTGCGGTAAAACGCTATCCGGTTACAAAGGAACTCTACCAGACTGGTCGTATCACGCAGGATGCTATCCATGCCCTGCTCTGCGAGCTCTATCTCTGGAAGAAGGATTATCAGAACTGTATTCGCTATGCCGACATGGTGATCGACTCAAAGAAAGCCATCTATGAGGAGAACCGCCAGAAGCGTACCTCCAGTTCCATGTCCAACGATGAAGACATCAATCGTTTCAATGGTTTTCCACTGGTTAGCAATTCTACATCTGCCAACTGGTTCGGTGATGCCTACTCTATCTTATTCGGTAGGGACAGGAACTATACAGATCAAGTCAACCAGGAGATCATCTTCCAGTTGGTCTTCTCTGACTCTCCTGAAGGTGAAGGTATGATGGCCAACGGCGCAGTCAACTCCTTCTACGGCAACTCCAATGCTTCTGTTGGACTCGTTGCTCCCTCAGATTACATCTACTCTCAGATTGAGGCAACAGGTCAGGACCGCAGGGTTTTTGCCGATCGTAACAAGAAACTTGACTCCCGTATCTATACCAACTGTTTGTACAGAGGTAGCGCAGACAGCAAAGCTATCAACAAGTACACAACAAGTTATGTAGATATCAGCGTCGCTTCTGGTACTCCTGAAGCATCCTATGGTTCAAAGTACACACAGAACCAGAACGGTTCTAACTGGATCATCTACCGCTTGACAGATATCATGCTTCTCAAGGCTGAAGCCCTGTCACAGCTGGTACGTGATGGTGAAGACGCTGAAAACAGCGAATATAACAGATCTATTTTGGACAGAGCCTTTACCCTTGTGAATGCCGTTAACAAGCGTTCACTCTGTCAGACAACTCTCAATGACACGCTCCGCAGAAGCGACTATACCACCAAGAGTGACATGGAGACATTGGTTCTCCAGGAACGCCAGCGCGAACTGATGTTCGAAGGAAAGAGATGGTTCGACCTCGTTCGCCTCTCTCAGCGTACCGGCAACACCCAGACATTGGCTTCTGCCGCCTTGCAAAAAGCAACAACCGGTGCAGGACTGATTGGTAACCATCTGGCTAAGATGGATGCTATCTATTGGCCATATAATCTCGATGAGATGAAGGTCAACCTGAATCTTGTTCAGAACCCTGCTTTTGGCAGTGGTGAAGACCAGAGTTACCAAAAGACGACAAAGAAGTAGTGAAAAGAGATAAAATATTGAACGATATGAGACGTAAAAATATATTCAAAGGGATTTTGGGGGGAATACTCATAGCCATGCTGACTCCTCTCAATGCGCTGTTGCTGACCAGCTGCTCTGATGAGCCTGACAGCGAGTACTTCTACACCTTCACGGGTGAGATGATGAGCGAGTACCTGAAGAGCCGTCCGCAATACAGTGAATTCACAGAGATTGTGGAAAGAGCCGGCCTGATGAATCTCCTCGCCACCTATGGTCACTATACCTGCTTCGCTCCATCCAACGATGCAGTTGACAAATACCTCCAGGGACGTGGCCTCAGCAGTGTATCACAGTTGAGCGATGCCGACTGCGACACCATTGCCCGTACCCATTTGGTTTCTTACATGTACACAACTTATGACATGATCGGTCATAAACTGCCAACGGTGAACATGCTGAACCGCTATTTGGCCACTGAACCAGGCTTCGATAACGACAGTAATGCCGTGATCGTTCTGGAAGGACTGGCCAAAATCGAATTCGAACTGAAGGACGACTCAGTGGAGAACGGTATCATGCAGCCCATCGATATGGTGATTGAAAAGTCGAACAGTTACATCACCGACTTGATGCGTGAGAATCCGAAGATTAGCACCTTCTACAATGCCATGGTGGCTACAGGTGTCATCAATGATGTGATGCTGGTAGAGGATGAGAACTATGATCCTAGATCTTACGGAGAAAACCCGATCTACTTGAAATCTGGTGACTATGAAACAAAGGGAAAACCCTATTTCTTGCCTGACACCAAGAAATACGGCTACACGTTCTTCATTGAACCCGACGAACTGTTAGAGTCGAAATACGGTATCAAGAAGGGCGACCTCCGTGCTTTGTATGACTTGGCCTGCTCTATCTATGATGAGGTTTATCCAAAAGACGTGGATGCTCCCGGTCATAGTTTTGAGAACTTGACAGACAGCGTCAACCCCCTGCGCCGCTTCATCCAATATCACATCTTGAACAAGATCGCAGCTGGTGTTGATGACCTGACCCCACAGGAGATTCCTAACAAGGCAAACTTTGAGGGTGCCATCGGTATTGACGAGACACGTGTTAATCCTAGTGACTGGCATTACACCCTCCTGCCCCACAGAATGATCAAGGTGGATAAGGTAACCGTCAGCAAATACTTGGGCGGTAGCAAGAGAGGCCAGCGCTATATCAACCGTCGTAACGACGCCAAATTCAAATTCCTTGGTCAGTTCATTGATCCCAATGATGATGAGTATAAGCACGATGGTATCAACGGCCACTATTATTATGTCGATGACATCGTAGCCTTCACCAAGGATGTCCAGGATAAGATACAAAACCAGCGTATCCGTATGGACTTCAATACCGTCTTCCCAGAGTTTATCACCAATGGTCTGCGTATCTTGGGTGATCCCTGGCAATCAGATAGCGGTGAAGAGAAATACGGCCGCAGCTGTTACTTCCCCGAAGGCTATCTTGACGGTGTATCATTCTCCAATTGTACATTCACATGGAGAAGACCCGTTGCTATGTATAATATCTATATGTGGGATGAGTTCGCCCTCAAAGGCAACTACGACTTCACCTTCCGTCTGCCACCGGTACCATTCGACGGTGAATGGCAGGTACGCCTTGGCTTTACTGCTCAGGAATCACGCGGTGTCGCTCAGGTTTACGTGGACGGTGTACCACAAGGTATTCCTCTGGATATGACCCAAAATATGGACTCTGAGTTCTACATTGGTGATGACTTCATCAGCTCTGTCGATGACTACGATGCTATGAGCGCTGAGGAGAAAGCCGAGTATATCAAATCCATGAAGAACCTCGGCGTCTATACTTATCCCCGCTCCATGTACTGCGACAATGGCGGTTCTGGTAATAGAGGTTGGGATATCGTCTATAACATCGGTATGCGTAAAATCATTAGCCAGTCGTTCCTTGACTGTAACCAGGACCATTACATGAGAATCCGTGTGGCCTCAGACGGTAAGCAAGGTAATGACAATGAGTTCGCGCTCGACTTCATCGAATTGGTACCAAAGAGTGTCTATGGTGCTGACGGTGACGGAGAGTCTGAGGATGACCTCTAAAAATGAGAATTGAAAATTGAAAATTGGAAATTGACAATTGACAATGATGAAAAGATATAATATATATAAAAAGGTGTTAGGACTTGCGTTGGCAGTCCTTACCTTCGCGGCCTGTACTGACACGTGGGACGACCACTATGACAGGAAAGGTGACAGCATGAACGATGCTTCACTCTGGCAGGCCATTTCACAGAACAGCAACCTGAGCAACTTCGCCAAGGTTGTACAGGCCTGCGGCTACGACAAGGCATTGAACAGTAGTCAGGTATTTACAGTCTTTGCACCTACCAACGACAATTTCTCTGCTCAGGAGGCTGATGAGCTGATCGCAGCCTATAATGCTGAGAAAGGCAAGGTGAATGAGGATGACAATACCGTTATCAAAGAGTTCATCCAGAACCACATTTCTTTGTATAACCATTCCATCGCAGAATCGAGCAATGACTCTCTGACTTTGATGAATGGTAAGAAGACATTGCTTACTGCCACCAGCTTCTGCGGCAGTCCTATCCTGTCAACTAATGGACATTATAACAATGGTGTTCTGTTTACCATTCAAGGAAAAGCCCATTATTTCCCCACGGTATTCGAATACCTGCGTAAAGATGCCGATCTCGACAGTGTCGCAAGTTTCTTCTACAGTCCACGCTTCTACCGCAAGGAGTTCTATCCAGAGCGAAGCGTTCCCGGTGGTCTGGTAGATGGTAAGACGGTCTATCTCGACTCCGTGTTCGTACAGCAGAATGACCTTTGGGACATGCTCTGGGCTTATACGAATGACGAGGACAGTACCTATTGGATGGTTGTACCCACCAACAAGGAGTGGAAGAAACTCATCGAAGAATACGAGCCCTATTTCAACTACGACAACACTGTTGCTTTCCGTGACTCGATGGTTTACACCTTGCCACGTATAGCCATTGTCCTTGGTGCTAACTTCAGTCGTACGCTAAACCCGGATGCCCATCTCACGGACTCCGCCTTGTCAACCAGTGCTGCAGAGAGATACACTTATCGTTACAGCTCCTGGGGCAATAATAATCTTCATTACTACCAATTTGGAGGCAAGTCGGCTACCAACACCCAAAAGCCCTTCTCTCCCACAGGTATCTTCACGGGCACAGACAATGTGGAGTGCTCAAACGGTATAGTCATGAAGAGTGATGACTGGAAGATCAATAAACTGAACACATTCTACCAGTGGGAAATCTACGAGGCAGAAGTAACAAGTAACATCAAGGAGGTAAGTAAGAAAGAGAATAGTACGACCAAAGAAATGGAGCCAACCATTGACCCCATTATCTGCGAAGTGCAAAACAACAACCGGTTCTATGGAAAGGTATGGAGCAACGAATTCGTAGAGTTCAAACAGATGCAGACGACACAGAACCACACGGTGACGTTCAACCTCCGCTCAGTTCTTTCCAACATCGGTTATGACATCTATCTGGTTACGGCTCCTGCCTTGGCCAACGACAGCAACGCTACTGAAGAAGAGCGTCTCCCGACTAAGCTTACCTGTTCCATCAACTATCACAACCAGGATGGTGTAACAGAGACACAGATGCTTCAATCGGGTGTGGAAACCAATCCTAATGTAGTGGATTATATCCTCTTAGCAGAAGACTTTAAGTTCCCGACAGCCACTTGGGGTCTGAGTGAGAGCGAGCCACAAATCACACTTGACGTTACAACCAAAGTGTCAAGTCCTGAGATTCGCTCCAAGAAATTTACGCGTACCATGCGAATCGACTGTATCATGCTGATACCTCATGGTATTGCGAATGTCAACGATGAACGACTCGAAGTCGCACCACATGGTGATGGAGACGTCTTCCAATGGCTGAAGTACTAATAATTAGTAATGAATAAAGAACTGTTAAGTTATGAAGAAATATATATTATTTGGACTTACACTACTGATGGCCTTTCCTGTAAGCATTGCTGCACAGAATGAGGATGCGACAGAAGATGAAGACGTCATCTCAGTCCTTGCACGCAAGTTGCAACCGAAGCATAAGCAGTACCCCACGCGAGTTATTCGCGGTCGTGTCGTCAGTGCCACCACAGGACAGCCCATAGCTGGTACCATTGTCAGCGCCGATGACGTGGAAGGCTACAGCACGCTAACCGAAGAAAACGGTACTTTCAAACTGAATGTACCCACGTTCACGACGTCGGTGTATATCAACATGCCCGACTATAATCCTGTGCGTTTAGGTCTGCAGGACACTGAACAGCAACAGGATGTCAAGCTCTATCCCCAAACCTTCTCCAAAGAGTATGGGAAAGAGATTAATGTACGCAATGATTATTCAACAGATGACTTCGCCTATACCAACTCGGTTAACATCAAGGAAGAAGTGCAGAAACACCTGGGAGCTCAGGTCTATAGCATCACCCGCAACGGCACACCTGGTGTCGGCGACGTGATGTTCATGCAAGGTCTCAACTCTCTCAATGTGAATGCCCAGCCTCTGGTGATCGTTGACGATGTCATCATCGACCAGCAGTACGGACGTACCATGCTCCATGAGGGTTTCTTCAATGATATCCTCTCGACCATCAATCCGTCGGACATCGAAAAGGTGACCGTTATCAGAAATGGTACAGCCTTGTATGGTGCCAAGGGTGCTAATGGTGTCATCCTGATCCAGACACACCGTAGTAAATCCATGGCTACCCGTATCACGGCCAACATCTCTGCCGGTGTAACCCTCCAACCGAAATTCATCTCTGTGATGGATGCTGAGCAGTACAGGAGCTACACCTCTGAGTTGCTGAAGACCACCAATACACGTAACCGTACATTCAAGTTCCTGAAAGAGGATCCTGACTACTACTATTACACACAGTACCATCAGAATACGGATTGGAAGGACTATGTGTATCGTACGGCCATGACCCAGAACTACGGAATTAGCATTGAAGGTGGTGACGCTGTGGCAAACTACAACCTCTCTGTAGGTTATGTTACCCAGCAGAGCACACTGAAGTACAATGACATGGACCGTCTGAATATCCGTTTCAATACAGATATCTCATTGAGCGACCGCTTCAGCATCCGTTTCGATGCCTCATTCGGTAACATTACCCGTGACATCCGTAACGACGGTGCACCTGCCGGATACGATGAAGGTACACCAACGGCACCTGGATTCCTCGCCTATGTAAAGAGCCCGTTCATGAGTGCTTACAGCTACGGTATGGGACGTCTGTCTGATACCCATTACGACATCGAACAAGAGTCGTATCTCTCTGAGGCGCTGGCCAACTACAAGAACTACAACTGGCAGTTGGGTAACCCCGCAGCTATCAATGAGTATTCAGAGGCAGAGAACAAGAACCGTTTGGAGAACTCTATGCTGAACCTGACGGTTACGCCGAAGTTCCGTCTTTCAAATAACCTCACCCTCTCTGAGCACTTCAGCTATAACCTGGTGAACACGAACGAGGTGTTCTATATTCCTATCAACGGTACTCCTTCCTACTATGTGGGCAGTATCGGTGCCTATCGTGACAACGAGGTACGCTCACTCGCTTCAAAGCAGAACTCTGTATTGAGCGATACTCGTCTGGACTGGCAGAACCGCTACAATGCACACTTCATCCATGTCTTTGGTGGAGCACGCATCAACTGGGAGAGCTATTCCATGACTTCTCTGCTCGGTTACAACACAGGTAACGATAAGCAGCCTTTCTTGAAGTCAAGTCTTACCAACACCAACGACTTCGGTACCAGTGACAACTGGAACTCGTTGGCATGGTACGCACAGGCTGAGTACAATTATCTGGGCCGTTACTTCCTGCAGGCTAACCTCACCGTAGAGGGATCATCACGTTTTGGTCGTGATGGTGGTGACATCCGTGTCTTCGACGCCGCATGGGGTGTATTCCCAGGCATACAGGCCTCATGGTTGATCAGTAATGAGCCTTGGATGGCAAAGATGAAAGCCATCAACTATTTGAAACTGTCTGCCGGCTTCGATGTAAGCGGTAATGACGATATTGACTATTATGCTGCCCGAAGCTTCTTTAGCGCTTCACAGTTCCTCAACACCATTGCAGGAATCAGTTTCGATGGCATTGGCAATACAAAGATTCAATGGGAGACAACCCGTCGTTTCAATGTTGGTCTTGAGTCTAACCTCTTCAACAACCGATTGAGCATCGGCCTGAACGGTTTCTATTCAACTACCGACAACCTGCTTACCCGTCAGTCACTCGGTTTCCTCAGCGGTCTGAGTCAGAACTGGACTAACGACGGTAAGCTGAAGAACATCGGATTCGACGCTTCTGCTGCTGTCAAGGTTTTGGCCATGAAAGATTTCCAGTGGGAGGTAGGAGCTAGTGTTGGTCACTACAAGAATGAGATTACACAGTTACCCGCCGGTGTAAACTATATCGACAATGATGTATATGGTGCCACCATCCGCACCCAGGTTGGACAAGCCGCTAACCTGTTCTACGGATACAAGTCACTTGGTGTCTTCTCTACAACAGCTGAGGCTGAGGCTGCTAGTCTGTTCGTACTCAAAGAGAACGGTATTGACCGCAACTACTACAAAGCTGGTGACATCCACTTTGCCGACTTCGATGGCGATCATCAGATTACAGAGGCAGACCGTACAATCATCGGTGATCCTAATCCCGACATCTATGGTAACATCTTCACAACGATGGCCTACAAGCATTTGAAACTGGATCTCCGTTTCAACTACTCTTTAGGCAATGATGTGTATAACTATCAGCGTTCACAGTTGGAAGGCGGTAGCCGCTTCATGAACCAGACCACAGCAATGTTACGTCGCTGGCAGGTAGAAGGACAGGTAACGGATATCCCACAGATCACCTTCCAAGATCCGCTTGGCAACTCTCGTTTCAGCGACCGTTGGATCGAGGATGGCAGCTACCTCCGTCTGAAGACAGTTACCCTGAGCTACGACTTACCACTCCGCAGCGAGTACTTGCAAGGTTTGCAGTTCTGGGTACAGGCCAACAATGTCTTCACGCTGACGAAGTATCTCGGCAGTGATCCTGAGTTTACCATGACCTCTAATGTCATCGGACAGGGTATCGACTTAGGACAACTGAGTCAAAGTCGTTCCTTCGTAGCCGGAATTAAGATTAAACTCTAATTGAAAATTGAAAATTGAAAATTGACAATTATGATGACTAAAATATATAAATTCATTTTCGCTTTTAGCGTCATCTGTGGCTTGGCTTCCTGCTCCGATTTCTTCAATCAGGAGTCTGAGCATGTGATCTTCACAGAAAAGGACCACCTGCACAATGCTACCGATACTATCTATAGTGTGACTGGTATATTGAATAAGCTGCAGGCCATTGGCGACCGTACCGTTCTGCTCGGTGAGGTGCGCGGCGATCTTGTAGATATCACCAATACAGCCAACAGCGACTTGCGCGACATGGCTCTTTTCAATATGGGTGACGAAAACAAGTACAACCAACCGCGCGATTACTACGCCATCATCAACAACTGTAACTACTTTATTGAGAATGTTGATACAGCCATGAAGAATAGCCGTAATGAGTATCTCTTCATGAGGGAGTATGTTGCCGTGAAGGCGATCCGTGCTTGGACCTATCTCCAGCTGGTTCTTAACTACGGTTCTGTTCCTTTCGTAACTCAGCCTATTCTCAGTAAGCTCGAGGCTGAGCAGGACTTCCCCAGGTATGACCTACAGGCTATATGCCAGTACTTCATCAACGACCTCACTCCTCTGACTGACCGCTGGGCCAATGAGTATCCTGAATACGGTAACATCAGAGATCTGAGAAACGGGGCTTCCAGACTGCTTTTCTTCCCTGTGAACATTGTGTTGGGCGACCTGAATCTCTGGCTGGCCAGTGCTACAGGAAATCAAGCTACCTACCGCGAAGCTGCTATGCGTTACTACAAATACATCTCACAGCGTAACGGTGACAACTCTGCCTACCCCATTGGCATGAGTTATTATTCATGGACGCCAGGATCTTCTACATGGGACAGCTCGTATGGTTTGACCAGCGGTGGCAACTATAGTTCGGAGAATTATGGACAGAATACGGAGCTCATTACCATCATCGCAGGTGACTCTATCCCTGCAGAAGGTAACTACAGTGAACTGCGTGACTTGTTCTACTCACGTGAGGACAATGATTACCATGTCAGCATCGTTCCCTCAACCAACATGTACAATCTGTCAGCAAGTCAGGCCAACTGCTGTGTAAGTAGCACTGGTACTTCCGTCTATTATGCACCTGACGAACTGCCAAACTACCGATCTGGCGACCTGCGTCTCTATTGGTGCTATGATAAAGGTGAGAGAACCGACCGTATGACGGGTGAGCGCTTCGAGGTGTCGTATATTGACAAACAAGCCTTCCAGCATATCCACATCTACCGTCGTGCCATGGTTTATCTGCGACTGGCAGAAGCACTCAATGGAGCAGGCTTCCCCCGCGCAGCCTTCAGCATCCTCTCAACAGGTCTGAATAACGAGGTATATAGAGAGTCTGTCTATCCATATTGCTCTGAAAGCGACTCCTTATGGATCAGTCAGCTCGACTTCCCCGAGACGCGTTATGGCCTCGTAACGGTTCAGGAGTATGCTTCAAGTGGTAACAATGTCAGCGCCAACCATAACACCCTCGGCATCCATACCCGTGGCTCTGGTTGGACACCATTGAACGAGTTCTACCGTTTGCCGGATATTGAGCGTCTGCCTGTGCTCGATGAAGAAGGCAACCCTATTGAAGGCGCATATATCATCCAAAAGGACACACCAGATCTGACCCAGAGGCAGAAGGCCTTCGTTGACAGTCTGCTACTCAACGAGAACGGTCTGGAGCTTGCTTTCGAAGGAACCCGTTTCTATGACATCATGCGTTTCGCATTCCGTCAGCCGAGTCCCGGACAGTTCCTTGCTGAGAAGGTGTATGCCCGTCGCGGCAAGGCCAATAGCGGTGCCATGCGTGGTGAGATCAAGAAAGACCTGACAGACCAGCGTAACTGGTACCTCCAGTGGAACGGTCAGATTGGTCTTCAATAGAGAATCATCTAACAATTCATAAAGAAAATCCCTGAACACTTGGTGCTTCAGGGATTTTTTGATGGTAGAAAGTAACGATTTGTCAGATTTTCTTTTGTTCTGCTCTCGTTTTTTCGTAACTTTGCAACCGATTATCATTCAAAGGTATGAAACTATTTGACGTATATCCCCTGTTCGATGTGAACATCGTGAAGGGAAAAGGTTGTAAGGTATGGGATGACAAGGGTCAGGAATACCTTGACCTCTATGGCGGTCATGCCGTCATCAGCATCGGTCATGCTCACCCCCATTATATCAACAAGGTTAATGAACAGCTCAACAAGCTCGGGTTCTATTCGAACTCCGTGGTAAACAAACTGCAGGTTGAACTGGCAGAACGACTGGGCAGGATCAGCGGTTATGATGACTATCAGCTGTTCCTGATTAATTCGGGTGCTGAGGCGAACGAGAACGCGCTGAAACTCGCATCGTTCACCAATGGTCGTACCCGTGTTCTCAGTGCCGCAAAAGCCTTCCATGGGAGAACATCATTGGCCGTAGAGGTGACGAACAATCCCAAGATCATCGCCCCTATCAATGCCAACGGTCATGTAACCTACCTACCGTTGAACAATCTGCCGGCATGGGAGGCTGAGCTGGCCAAAGGTGATGTATGTGCTGTCATCCTGGAGTGCATTCAAGGTGTGGGTGGCATCCAACTGGTTACAGAGGAGTTTGCCCAAGGACTGGCTGCTGCCTGCAAGAAGCACGGAACCATTCTGATCTGTGATGAGATCCAGTGCGGTTACGGTCGCAGTGGTAAATTCTTCGCTCACCAATGGTTGGGCATCCGTCCTGACATCATCACAGTAGCTAAAGGTATCGCCAATGGCTTCCCCATGGGTGGTGTCTTGATCTCATCGGCATTCCAGCCAGTCTATGGACAGTTGGGAACCACGTTCGGTGGAAATCATCTTGCCTGTGCCGCCGCATTAGCCGTGCTTGATGTCTTCGAGGAGGAACATCTGGTGGATAACGCCTATCGTATCGGTACATACCTGATGGAAGAATTGAAGCGATTAAAAGAAGAAGAGATCGCAGCAAAAGGCCAAAGTCATATCATGGATATCCGCGGAAGAGGCTTGATGATCGGCATCGACCTTGACGTTCCCCATCAGGAGGTACGGAAGCCGCTGATTTACAACGAGCACTGCTTTACAGGTTGTGCCGGAACGAATATCCTACGACTGTTGCCACCACTATGTCTGGCACAAGCAGAGGCTGACATGTTTATTGAGAAACTAAGGAAGTGTATTGAAAATATATGAGTAAGATTGCAGTGATTGGCGCTGGTGCCATGGGTGGTGCCACCGTTGAAGGATTGATCAAAGGCGAGTATTTCCGCAACGAGGATATCACCGTTGCCGACCCGTCGCAGAAGGTGATTGACAAGTTCGCCCAGATGGGACTGGCTGTTACTACCGATAACCTGCTGGCTGCTGAGTCAGCCGACGTGGTATGTGTGGTGGTGAAGCCCTGGCTGGTGGAGCACGTACTGAAGGATATCAAGTCAGGACTTGATCCCCAAAAGCAACTACTGATCGTGATTGCTGCCGGCGTATCGTCTGCAAGTATCAAGGAGTGGCTGGGCGAGAACTGTCCTCCCCTCTTCCTTGTCATCCCCAATATCGCCATTGCCGAGATGGCTTCTATGACCTTCATCGTTCCTGTAGGAGCCTCGGAGAAAGATACTCAGGTCGTAGTAGATATCTTCAACGAGATGGGTAACACGTTGATCACTGACGAGCAGCATCTGGCCGCAGGTACCACATTGGCCAGTTGCGGTATTGCTTATGCCATGCGTTATATTCGTGCTGCCAGTGAGGGTGGTGTTGAATTAGGTTTCAAGGCTGATGATGCGAAGAAGATCGTGATGCAGACCATGAAGGGTGCCGTGGAACTGTTGGAAGCCAGCGGTATGCATCCAGAAGCTGCCATCGACTTGGTAACCACACCTGGCGGTGTCACCATCAAGGGTCTCAACGAGATGGAGCACGCAGGCTTTACCTCAGCCGTTATCCGCGGACTGAAGGCAGGGGCGAAATAAATTGAGAATTGAACTTTTGGAACAGCGAGCGCAGAACCAAGCTTGCTTGAGTTTTGCCGAGTCGTGAGAAAAGTCAACGAAGTTAAAATTGAGAATTGAAATATGGAAGAACAACTGAAACAAATAGGTGAGCGACTGCGCGGACTCCGTGACGTGCTCGATATCTCTATCGAAGAGATGGCGGAAACCATCGGCATCAATGCGGAGAAGTATGAGAAGATCGAGGCTGGTGAACTTGATATCACCATCTCAAACCTGATGAAGATCGCCCACAAATATGGGATTTCTGCCGAGGAACTGATGTTTGCCGAGGCTCCACATATGAAGTCATACTTCGTGGTTCGCAAAGGACAAGGTATGTCGGTTGAACGCACGAAAGCCTACAAATACCAGAGTTTGGTAAGCGGTTTCGTCAACCATAAGGCCGATGTATTCATCGTCACCGTAGAGCCGAAGCCAGGTGCTCGTACCATCTATAAGAATTCGCACCCCGGACAGGAGTTCAACCTTGTGCTTGAAGGCGCTATGGAACTGTATATCGGTGGTAAGACCATGATTCTTGAAGAGGGTGATAGCATCTATTTCGACTCCTCAAAGCCTCATGGCATGTTGGCAGTAGGCGATAAGCCCGTGAAATTCCTCGCCTTTACGGTAGAATGAAATGGAAGATTTGAAAGATTGAAGAATTGAAGTTATGATTGAGAGATTTTTGAAACAGACTACCTTCACGAGTGTGGAGGATTACAATAAAAACCTGGAGTTCATCATCCCTGAGAACTTCAACTTTGCCTATGACGTGATGGATGCATGGGCAGCCGAAGCACCAGAAAAGCTGGCTATCCTTTGGACAAATGATCAGGGTGATGAGATTCGTACCACCTTCGGGCAATTGAAGGAGCAGACGGATCAGGCCGCCAGCTACTTGATGTCACTGGGCATTGGCAAGAACGACCCTGTGATGCTGATCCTGAAGCGCCGCTATGAATGGTGGGTTGTCATGTTGGCTCTGCATAAGTTGGGTGCCGTGGTGATTCCCGCTACCCACATGCTCACTAAGCACGACATTGTTTATCGTAATACTCGTGCCAGCGTAAAAGGTATTATCTGTGTGGATGATGCCTACGTGATGAGCCAAGTGGAAGCAGCTATGCCTGAGAGTCCAACAGTGAAGGTGCTGATTAAGGTGGAGGAAGCTATTGATACTAGTAATACTGGTGATGGCCCGTGGCATTCCTGGCAGAACGAGTGGCAGAAGGCCCCGCAGTTTGTCAAACCCGCCTTCGTCAACACCAACGACGATACCATGCTGATGTACTTCACCAGTGGTACCAGCGGTGAACCGAAGATGGTGGCTCACGACTACCTCTATGCTATGGGACATCTTTCAACGGGTGTGTTCTGGCATAATCTCCATGAAGGTTCCCTTCATCTGACCGTGGCTGACACAGGTTGGGGCAAGGCCGTATGGGGAAAGTTCTACGGTCAGTGGTTTGCCGGCGCGACAGTCTTTGTGTTCGACCATGAGAAATTCAATGCTGACACATTGCTGCGCCAGATTGAGAAATATAAGGTAACGAGCTTCTGTGCTCCACCAACCATCTACCGTTTCATGATTCGCGAGGATCTGAGCAAGTACGACCTCTCTTCTCTCGAATACTGCACCACTGCCGGCGAGGCTTTGAACCCCGCTGTATTCGATAAGTTCAAGGAGAAGACTGGCATCCAGATGATGGAAGGCTTCGGACAAACGGAAACTACCATGACTCTGGGTACCTTCCCGTGGATGACACCCAAACCTGGTTCCATGGGAATCCCCAACGCTCAATACGACATCGACCTGCTCCGTGCCGACGGCACTCCTTGTGAGGATGGTGAAAAGGGCGAGATTGTAGTACGTGTAGGTGACCGCAAACCTATCGGTCTGTTCAAATATTACTACCGCGATGAAGAGTTGACCCGTGAGGCATGGCACGACGGTATCTATCACACAGGTGACATGGCATGGCGCGACGAGGACGGCTACTATTGGTTCGAGGGTCGCATCGATGATGTGATCAAGTCGTCTGGCTACCGTATCGGTCCTTTCGAGGTAGAGAGTGCACTGATGACCCACCCCGCTGTTGTAGAGTGCGCCATCACAGGTGTGCCCGATGATATCCGCGGCATGGTGGTGAAAGCTACTGTCGTACTCGGTAAGGAATGGAAGGACAAGGCTGGCGAAGACCTCATCAAGGAACTCCAGCAGCATGTTAAGAAAGAGACGGCTCCCTATAAGTACCCCCGTATTATCGAGTTTGTCGATGAACTGCCCAAGACGATCAGTGGTAAGATCCGCCGCGTAGAGATTCGCAACAAGGACAGCAAGAAGTAAATGGCTGCTCACAACGAACTCGGCAAGTGGGGTGAAGACCTGGCTGCAGCTTATCTCCAAGATAAAGGCTACGTGATTGTTGAACGCGACTGGAAATCCGGTCATCATGATCTCGACATCGTGGCAAAGGAAGGTAGCACACTAGTCATCGTAGAAGTAAAGACTCGTCGTAACCGTATGTATGGTAATCCCGAGGAGGCTATCGACTACAAGAAACGTCGGAGTCTTCTTTCGGCCATCAACCACTACACCAAGTCGCACCGTTTCAGTAGTCATGTGCGCTTCGACATCATCAGCATCGTCGGCAATATAGGCTTTAAGCCTGAAATAGACCACATCATAGATGTAGCATTATTATGAGAAGAATAGTTATAAAGGTTGGCTCGAACGTTCTGACACGTTCTGATGGGAAACTGGATGTGACACGCATGTCGGCACTGGTTGACCAGATTGCATGGCTGCGCAAGCAGGATATTGAGGTCATCCTCGTATCTTCAGGTGCTATGGCTTCCGGACGTGGAGAGTTGAAGGTTGACCACTCATTGGATTCCGTGGAGCAGCGACAGTTGTTCTCTGCTGTTGGACAGGTGAAACTCGTAGGACTCTATTATGATTTGTTCCGTGAGTTCGGTATTCATGTCGGACAGGTGTTGACCATGAAAGAGAACTTCCAGCCCGGTGAACAGTACCGCAACCAGCGGGCGTGTATGACGGTTATGCTGGAGAACGACGTGTTGCCCATCGTGAATGAAAACGATACCGTGAGCGTCACAGAGCTGATGTTCACCGATAACGACGAGCTATCAGGCCTCATCGCCCAGATGATGAAAGCCGATACGCTGATTCTTCTGTCGAACATCGATGGTATCTTTACTACCCATCCCGATGATCCGAATGCTGAACTGATCAAGGAAGTGGCTCCCGGTCGCGACCTCAGCGAGTACATCCAACCTGAGAAGAGCGCCTTCGGTCGCGGTGGTATGCACTCGAAATATACCACTGCCAGCAAGGTATCGCAGTCGGGCATCCGCGTTATCATCGCTAATGGTGAGCGTGAGAATATCCTTGTTGATTTAATCGAGCGTAAAGACGAAACCCCACATACAGAGTTTACACCATGCAACTGAAAGAAACATTCGAACGAGTGAAGCGCGCCAGTAAGAGTCTGGCCCTGCTGAGCGACGAGCAGCGCAACGAGATCCTGAATGCCGTTGCCGACGCGATCATATATAATAAGGAGAGAATCCTGGAGGCCAATGCACAGGATCTGGCCAAGATGGAGAAGAGTAATCCGCTGTACGACCGACTGCAACTGACAGACAGTCGTCTGGAGGGCATCGCTGCCGACATGCGTAACGTGGCCACCCTACCCTCTCCCCTCGGACATCTCACCAAGCAGAAGACATTGCCTAATGGACTGCGTCTGTGTCGTATTAGTGTTCCTTTCGGTGTTATCGGCATGATCTACGAGGCACGTCCCAACGTTACCTTCGATGTGTTCTCTCTCTGCTTCAAGAGTGGTAATGCCTGTGTATTGAAAGGTGGGAAGGATGCTGACTGTTCGAACCGTGAAGAAGTGGCACTGATCCACGAAATATTGGAGAAATATGGCGTTAATCCAGATGTTGTCGCCCTGTTGCCAGCCACTCATGAGGCTACAGGCGAGATGCTGAATGCGGTAGGTTATGTGGATTTGTGCATCCCCCGTGGCGGTCGTAAGCTCATTGACTTCGTCCGCGACACAGCTCGCATCCCCGTTATTGAGACAGGTGCCGGCGTGGTGAACACCTATTTCGACAAGGATGGTGATCTGGAAATGGGCAAGGCCATTATCAACAACGCCAAGACCCGTCGTGTATCTGTATGTAATGCGTTGGATTGTCTACTCATTCATGAGGAAAGACTAGGAGATCTAGTAGAACTAGTTAATCCAATGGCTGAGAAGAACGTTATCATCTATGCTGACGAGAAGGCTTATGCCGCTCTCGAAGGCAAGTATCCCCAGTTGGAACATGCTACTGCAGAGAGTTACGGCACAGAGTTCATGGATTACAAACTCGCCATCAAGACCGTGGCTTCTCTCGAAGAGGCACTCGCCCATATCGATGCGAACGGCTCTGGTCATAGCGAGGCCATCATCACCATGAACGAAACTACTGCCCGTAAGTTCCAGTCACATGTAGATGCTGCATGCGTTTATTGGAACGCTCCTACCTCCTTTACCGATGGTGCCCAGTTCGGACTTGGTGCAGAGATCGGCATATCCACCCAGAAACTCGGTCCTCGCGGTCCAATGGCCTTGGAAGAGATCACTACCTATAAATGGCTCATCGAGGGTGAAGGACAGGTTAGACCTTAATTGAAAATTGACAATTGAGAATTGAAAATTATGAAGAGTTTTATCAACGTACAAGATATCGGTGACCTGCACCAAGCACTCGCCGAAGCACAAGAGATCAAGAACGACCGTTATAAGTATCAGCATCTGGGTAAGAACAAGACCCTGATGATGATCTTCTTTAATAACTCCCTGCGCACCCGTCTTTCTACCCAGAAGGCTGCCATGAACCTCGGCATGAATGTTATCGTGCTCGATGTGAATGCCGGTGCATGGAAACTGGAAACGGAACGCGGTGTCATCATGGATGGTGACAAGAGTGAGCACCTGTTGGAGGCTATCCCTGTGATGGGTTGCTATTGTGATCTGATTGGTATCAGAAGTTTTGCCGGACTCACCGACCGTGAATACGACTATGCCGAAACGGTGCTGAACCAGTTCATCAAATACAGCGGTCGTCCTGTCTTCGCCATGGAGACTGCCACCGTGCATCCCCTGCAGGCCTTTGCCGACCTGATTACTATCGAGGAACATAAAAAAGTAGAGCGTCCGAAGGTCGTATTAACCTGGGCTCCTCACTGCAGAGCATTACCGCAGGCTGTTCCTAACAGCTTTGCACAATGGATGAATGCCGCCGATGTGGATTTCGTTATCACCCATCCTGAAGGATATGAGCTTGATCCGCAGTTCGTGGGGAATGCTCGTGTGGAGTATGATCAGCGGAAAGCCTTTGAGGGAGCCGACTTCATCTATGCCAAGAACTGGAGTAACCCGGGCGTATTTAATCCTGCCGACTACGGTAAGATCACCTCAAAAGATATGTCATGGACAGTAGATACAGAACATATGTCATGGACAAACAATGCGAAGTTCATGCATTGCCTACCTGTACGTCGTGGCTTGATTGTCACCGATGACGTGATTGAGAGCGAGAACTCCATCGTCATCCCCGAGGCAGCCAATCGCGAGATCTCCTGTTCCGTAGTACTTAAGCGCATGCTCCAAAGCTTGTAATACCCTATATTATATAGGAGGAAATGGTAAAGAAATATGGTCCATTTGTATTAGTAATCATTTGGGGAGTAGTATGCTGGGCTTTCTTCCAGTTTTACTATTCCTACCATTTCTTTTACCAGGAGCAGAACCAGATCTTCCTGCTTTCTTGGGAGCATATCAGTCAGTATTTAGCCCCTTGCGGATGGCTGGCCAGACTCATTGGTGACTTCCTTACACAGTTATATTATTACCTGTATTTGGGAGCCATCATCCTCACTTTGGCCTTACTGATACTGGGAGATGCTGCACGCAGATTACTTGAACGCTGTGGCGTGAAAAAGATTTGGGCATTTGTCATTGCCATCCTGCTCATGACCTTAGGTGCTGTTTTCAGCTTTCATCACAGCTACCGGCTGTGGAACATTATCTCAGCAGCCGGTCTTCTTATCACGCTGTATGGTGCCACTTGGCTGTGGGGAAAGAAGAAATGGCTGAACGGGATTGTTATCATCCTCGCCGCAGTCATCGGCTACTGGCTGTTCGGACTTCCTCAATGGGGAAAACTGAGAGTCCCCGACTTCTTCTTGGAAAAGCAGTTCGCTGTGGATAATGAATACTATTTCGGTCATTACCAGAAAGTCATTGACATGGTAGAGAACGACAAGAACCCTACCCAAGAGATGAAGTTCTTCTATAACCTGGTACGTGCTCGGCAAGGACAACTGCCCGACTACCTGATGCGATTCAGTAACAACGAACTCGGCACCTTCTATCAAATCGGTCCTGAGACACCCATGCTCACCATCAAGAACATGAATGAGCTGTATTGGTTGTTGGGTGACATGACCTTCACGGAGCGAGCCGCCATGATGTCGAACGTATTCTCTCCACAGAACAGGAATGTGCGTATGATCAGACGATTGGCCGAATGCAACATCGTTAGTCAGGACACCCTGGCCGCCAACAAGTACCTGCGGATTCTCGACAAGACATTGGTCTATCGTTCTTGGGCCAAAAACATCAGGAAGAACAGCAAGCAGCTGTATGAGGAGAAGACCAAGTTCATCAACCATCACGACACCATCACGGTTTCAGACAATGCTCATTTCCTGATGATGCAGTTGTTGGACAGTCATCCCGACAACATCATCGCCTTAGACTATATCCTCTGCAGTAACCTGCTCCTGAAAGATATCGAAAACTTCAAGCGCGACTACGACCGCTACTGTATCAATACAGGAAAGCCACGTTTGAAGACACTCTACCAAGAGGCACTATGCATCTGGCTGGCCGGTACCAATGCCCCGCAAGAAGAATGGGAGAGATACATTGTGAACAAAGAGGTGATGCATCGTTTCGTTGAGTACAACAACCAACGAGGTCATCCCCGCTTCAAAGGCACCTACTGGTATTACTTTGACAAATCAAATGCGCCTAAGGTATGAGAAAGCTCAATGAATATATCAAACTAGTGATGCTAGTTGTATTAGCAACCATCGCATCCTGCACCCCTACTCCAAGGGATGTGCGGCAGAGCGATGAGCTGCCTCCTATCTATCCTGATTATTGCGATGTCACCATCCCAGAGAACATTGCTCCGCTGAACTTCCTGCTTCGGGCAGAATGCGAAGCCATTCAGGTTCAGGCAGGAGATATCACCATCAATGCCAAAGGTAATGAGGTAACGTTCGATATGAGCGAATGGAAAGAACTGATGGAAAAGAACGCTGGTAAGGAACTGACAGTATCGGTGACAGCACTCATCAACGATCAATGGATTGAATACAAACCGTTCACCTGGACCATTGTCAAGGACAAGATCGATCCTTATCTCACCTACCGTCTTATCGAGCCCGACTACGAGATCTTCAACCGACTGCAGATCCAGCAGCGTTGCGTGGAGAACTTCGATATCAATGCCATCGGTCATTATGAGCAGTTAGGGAACCGCTGCATGAACTGTCATACCTTTGCCCATCAAGATCCACAGTTGTCGATGATGTATGTCAGAGGTGACGGAGGCGGTGCCATCCTGAACCAGAACGGCACGCTCAGTAAACTCAACATCCCTGGCAGTGTCTATTTCTGTTTCAGTCCTAGTGGACGGTACATCACCTACTCCACCCAGAAGATTATCCCTGCCTTCCATAGTGTTGCCAGCAAGCGATTGGAGGTCTATGATGCCACATCAAATGTCTATGTAGCCGACATGCAGGAGCATCGGATCATCTCTTCACCTTTGTTGTGCGACAGTCTGAAGTTCGAGACCTTCCCCACCTTCTCGCCCGATGGCAAGTACATCTATTATTGTAGTGCCGATACAGTGAGTCTGCCACAAGACATTCAGAAACTGCAATACCGTCTTGTAAGGATTCCCTTTGACGAGCAGACAGGTACTATTGGCACAGAGATTGAAGAGGTCATTCCGTTGGCTGATGTGTCGCAGCAACATACAAAGCAGTCTGTCTGTCATCCGCGAATCAGTCCTGACGGAAGATATCTGCTTTATACGGTGGCCGACTACGGTACCTTCCCCATCTGGCATCCTGAGGCAGATCTCCAAATGATGGATTTGCAGACAGGCGCTATTGACACCCTTGCCATCGTAAACAGCGAGAAGAGCGACACCTATCATTCATGGAGCAGTAACAGTCGTTGGTTCGTCTTTGCCTCCAAGCGTGATGACGGATTATATGGAAAACCCTATTTCTGCTATATCGACAAGAACGGCAAGGCGCACAAACCCTTCTGTCTGCCGCAGAAACATCCAACGTTCTACGATAACAACCTGAAATCGTTCAATGCCCCGGAATTAGGAAAGGGAAAGGTTCCCTTTGATGCGAACGATGTAGCGAAAGTAATGAAGCAGGAAGCAATACCTTTCAAATAACAATGGCGGCCCATTGGCCGCCATCATCATTTCACTTTTGTTTCCACTCGCTGGTCGGATACAATCTCCTTACCCGCCTGATAAGCATTGAAGTCCACCTTCTTCTTGGTGAAGTCGGGAGTATTAAAGGAATAGATACTCTCCTCATCATACGCTTTGGGATGACGTTGCGGCAGGAGGAACGGCTTTGAAAAATGCCCTTGGTTATCAACACTCGTCAAATAAAGACGACTGTAATATCCATCCCCTCTCCTACTGGTAAAGACAATCCAATGCGAGTTCAGGTTCCAGTTATGATAACTGTCAGCCTTCGGACTGTTGATCTCCTTCAGTTCCCGAGCCTCCCCTGTCTGCAAGTCGAGCAACCACTGGTCGCTCTCTTCATGCCAGATGGAGAAATAGCCATAGTCCATCAATGTGAAAAGGATATACTTCCCATCATAGGAAGGACGGGGCCATGTCAAACTTTTCCCCATGGCCACCGCATTGAAGATCGTATCCACCTTCTCGCCGAACTTACCCATTTCTGGGTCGAAGTCGATCTTACAGAGATTATACTTCTCATCCTTATAATGGGCGGGATAATCCTGTTGCTTACAAGTCATATAATACAACGTACGACCGTCAGGAGAGAACACAGGAACGTTCTCGCTCCAATCCTTAGTCCGCAAGAGAGTATCCGTCAGGATCTCATGTGTGGCAGGGTTATAAACAAACACGTCAGACGAGAGATCAAACACCTCGATACGCTCATTGGGAGCCACATGGAAGCCCTGACGTGTCTGGTTGGTTGAGAACGCGCAATACTTCCCGCTGGGATGCCAATAGGGATAGACCATCGAGCCACCTAACTGGTCATTACCTGCTTTCAGCCACTCACGCTGACCGTTGATCTGGAACATCGTGGCACCATGACCGCCACGAACGTGGAAGACGAACTGCTGAGGATCGTTCTGATGGGCAGCATGACAGTTGACACACATACCCGGCACCTGTGTATTCTCAATGATAGGATACTCATTGAAGTTGGACAGGTCGCGCTGATAGAGTCCCATCTTACTGAACACCTCATAGCCCGGGGCTATACGACGGTAGGTGAGTCCCCATTCATCGAGGGCATATTCACTGATCATCACCACGAAATCCTTGTATTGCGTCCAGTGTCCGTCCTTCTGGATGCAGACGGTAAAGGTTAGTTTACCACCCTTGTTCTGCTGGGTTAGCTCGTGCCAATCATCGATATCAAAAGCAACCTCATCGCCTTGGACATGCAGTTCACCGCCCTTGGAGCCTTTTACCACCACATCCATGACATCAATGTCCTCATCAGTATAGTTGAAGTTCAGCGGTGCAATCTCTGCAGGAATGGTTACGCCGATATAATCAGGGAAGATCTGCGGCAACTGATCCACCTTAACAGGGTTTTGCACCTGACTGGTACAACCTAGTAATACTAGTGCTACCAGTACAACTAGTAAGAATCGTTTATCTTGAACCTTCCTCATTTTCCTACCGTTAAATAATACCACACTGTATTCTTGAATCTTGCCAGCTCAGGCGATTGCTTGTTATTGGAATAGGTCCTACTGAAATCATTCATCTTCTGCAGGATCATATCGCTGATGAGTCCGCGAGGCGGCTGCTGTCGTTGTTGCATGAACGCAAAGGCCAAGGCCTCCTGACAACTGCGCGGATTATACTGAGTCTTTTCCTGTACCACGGGAACATACGACATAAAGCGAGGGATATCCCTGTCAAGCAAGGGCATCAATAATAGATACTGCGTTGCCATCTGGTTTTGTGGATGATGGACAAAAAGCTGTCCGCAGATCTTGTCGAGTTCCTGCTCGCTGAAAAGGAAGTCCTCCTGCAGGCGGTATTGGCGCAAAGTACCATAGAGCGGATGACTATTGATTTGTTTCTCATCACCCAGCATTGTCATCGTACGCTTAGCCCAAGGTCGGTAGAAGACCGTCTTCTCCAGCATCTTCAGATATTTCTCAGCCACTTTGTACTGACCGTTAATGAGATTCGTTTCCGCCAAACGTTTCACCACACGGGCACTCTTATTATAATTAGGTATAGCCTCCATGGCCTCAAAGGCAAAGCGTTGGGCCGTGTTGATCAGTCCTAAGTGGAAATAGATCTCACCCGTCAGTTGTGCTGTAGCAAAGTTCCGCTCGAACTTCGGCAGCAAGCCCTCTGAGCCACGCTGATAGAAATCGAAAGCCCGCTCTCCTAACTGGTTCGTCATGCCCAGTGCCAGGTTGGTGGCACTCACACTCATCGGCAGGTCGGGCATCTGTTTCTCTGCCTTGGCGATGATACCATTCCAGTTATTGATGCGTACTAGATAGTCGTATTCTATCAGTTCGTATTTCTTGGCATCATAGCCACGAGGGATAATCAGCACAGCAGCCACAGCCACCACAACGAGCAATACCCCATATAACCATTTCTTCTGTTTCTCAAGCACCGTATGGAACTTCCTGCAGAGCCAAACAAGCAGGATTATAACAACGGGAATCGCCATCAGTACATAGGGCAGCACCTCTGGGATGCGGTAATAACTGATGCCCAACACCACTCTCGACATCGGGAATGGCAGATAGTGGGCACTCAATAATATCAGTGCTAAGGCATAGATAACTGCCACTGCCGCCACAGTTAAAGGCAACATCAATGCGGCTACCAACAGCACCATCGGTCCGATGAGCCAATAGAGCAGAGGTATAAGTACCAAAAGAATGCCGAGTTTTGCAAGAATACCTAGTTTTTCTAGTTGTACTAGTTCTACTAGTTTTGCTAGGCCTAAAGACGCAACCATCGCCAGAATCAAAGCCACCACATACGTCAGCATCACACTCTCATCGCCCATGGCATACCATAGCATCAAGGCTGGGAGGAAACTCAATGGATAGAGGTGAGAGCTGAGAGGTGAGAGGTGAGAGTTCATCAGTCGCCAGGTGAGGCGTTGGATGAGCATAAAGAGCACAGCCAGTATCAAGGCACCAAAGGTGACACCATTATAGAACTGCACCAGGAACTCGGCGATATACCTGGCAAAGCCCCCTGGTTCTGACAAACGCTCACAGAAGTAATCGCCATCGAACAAGAACAGTTGCAACTGCTCCTGATAGGTCAGCGCAAACGGATAGCGGAATCTCCAAAAGAGAAACACCGCTATGCCAAACACCAAGGTCAGCAGCAGTCCACCGTATTTACTGAGTAATCTCTTCATTCGTATCTGCATTGAACGTTACAACACGTCCGTCGGGGTATTTACGCTTATAGGTCAAGGGGAAACGCTGCTTCAGGAAATCATGGAGTACGCCCTCCTTCATGTTCTTCGCCAGTTGACGGGTATAGTTCTTATAGACCAGATGGAAGCTGTCGGCCCGTTGCTCAATATACTTCGCCTGCACAGCATCACCTTTTTGTTTGAGTTCTTCGACATTCCTGCGCATCTTTGCCAGTTGCAGGTTATGCATCTCTGTGCGCATCTTCCACTGCTGTAGCGAGTCGTTCTGCGGTGTTCCGCCAGCGCTACTCACACTATCGATCACCACCTTCACCTCTCCGGGTTCACCCACCACCAGTATAGGCTGTAAGCCCATACGGTAGTGATAGTCCATCAGGATCTGATACATCTGTATGGTATCCTTGCTGAAGTCTTTTTCGAAGGAGAACATCCCATTGGTAATCTCCATGGAATCTACATACTCGGCCGTCTTCGGTCCGTACATCGGAACCAAGAAGATACGCTTGCCTTCATATTGCTCACCTTTCACCTCGCCTGTGATATGGCACTTACCATCACCGGCCGACTGACAGCTGAACACCATCATCGCAGCTGCCACCGTCATAAAGCATAATAGAATCTTTCTCATATATGATCAATTTTGACTTCTTAATTTAACTTGTTCTCGCTTGTTATCAAACACCTGCCGATATGTCTCATGTGCATCCAGTTTCACCTTGGTCTTGGTGAAATCGGGCACATTATACGCATCCATCATCTCTGAATAGAACTTACGGGGATTCTGCTGGGGCAACAGGAACGGCTTTGATACCTTTCCCTGGTCATCAATGCAGGCCAGATAGAGTTTGGTGTACATCCCGTCCTCGCGTTTACTGCAGAACACAAACCAACGACTGTTCTCGCTCCAGTTATGGAAGCTCTCGCTCTGCTTACTGTTCAGTTCTTTCAGTTCACGATTCTCGCCCGTCTGCAGATCCATCAGCCACAAGTCGGCATCATCCTGACTCACGGGGAAGTTACCACGACTGCTCACACAGTACATTAACCAACGACCATCATAGGAGGGACGTGCAAGCACATAACTCTTATCTGTGGCAGTACCATTGAGCAGTGTATCCACTGTCTCGCCAAACTGTCCTTTCTCTGCATCGAAGGCAATCCTGCACAACGAGCATTTCACCTTCTCGTATTCCGCTGGAACCCGACATGGTTTCGAAGAACTGTAATAGAGCCACTTTCCATCTGCCGAGAAAGCTGGGAAGATCTCTAAGTCATCTGTCTGCAAAAGTGGCGAGAGAATCAGTTCATTGTTGCGGGTATCCAGCACCTCCACATTACTGAACTTATGATACACTTCAATGCGCTGACCTGTTCCCGTAAAGAAACTCTGATGCACGGAATTCACAGCCATGGCCACATAATTGCCATCGGGATGCCAGTAACTATAAGAACCAGCCGCCTTTGTAGAGTCCGTCTTCGTCTCCACCCACGTCTGCTTACCATCTTTTTGTATCATAGTTCCACCACCCTCGCCTCGCATCTGCAAGGTGATACGGTCGGGATTGGTGCGATTGGCCGTATGACAGTTGAAGCAACGACCGGGCACAACCGTCTCCGTCAGGATAGCATATTCATTAAAGGTATGGATATCCCGCTGGTAGATACCGATATCGCCACCCACCTCATAGCCAGGTTTGATACGACGGTAGGTCAGACCCCAATCATCAAGCGGGTACTGACTGATACGAATCGTGAAATCCTTATACTGTTTCCACTGCCCGTCTTTCTCCACACAAACGGTAACGATCAGTTCTCCACCGATGTTCTGTTTTGTAAGAGCATGCCAGTCGTCTATATCGAAATCAGCCCAAGCGCCATTTACATGCAGTTCCCCTCCTTTGCTACCCTTTACAACCACATCCATACCTTCGATATCCTCATCAGCAACGTTGAAGTTCAGAGGAGCGATACCGGCAGGGATGGTTACACCGATGTAATCAGGATAGATTTCTGGCAGCACATTTACCTTTACAGGATCCATAGGACTGTTGGTGCAGGCTAGGAATACTAGTTGTGCTAGTAGTACTAGTGTTACTAGTTTGGTATAAACCCTTCTCTTCATTCTCCCCTCCTTTCCATCATTCGCCGCACATACTTGGCATAGGGTGAATCGGGTACATTGCCCTGAGCCTGAATACAACGCATCACATCCTGATAGCCCAGAGGCATCTGACGATAGCCGCCATATTGCTGCGCCATGCCCAGATACTGTTGGAACCCTTGCAGGTTTCCCTTCAGGAGCATCTGACCCAAGAAATAGTCGAGTGCCATCTTGTTCTCCGTATTGTTCATCAGAAGCAATCCGAACATCTTATCCATCTCCTCATAGCTATAGAGGAAATTCTTCTTGTATCTCATCTTGCGCAGTTTGCCATATACAGGATGCGCATTGATCTTCGCTTCATCATTCATCAATGCCTCCGCCTCTTTTGCCCAGCTACGATAAAAGAGCGACTTCTTCAGTAAGCCGAGCTGTTTGGTGGCAGTCTGGTAATGACCGTTCACGATCATACACTCTGCGATGCGCTTGGTACAGCGCCCGCTTTTCCTTCCGTTCAGGATCGACTCCTGCGTATCAAACATATAACGTTGTGCCGAATTCACCATACCCAGATGCCAGAAAGCCTCAGCCGAAGGCAACATTGAGGTCAGGTCGCGAATACGGGGCATGATCAGTGCATCCTCACCGCTTTGGTAGAAGTCGAACATCCGATCTGCCAACTGACGCTTTTTCGACAAGGCCAAATTCACGCAGACAGAACTGAACGGAGTTCTTACTTGGTACTCCCCTGCCCGTTTCACAATCTCATCCCATCGTTCGTTCCTTACCAGATAGTCCTGACGGATCAACTCATACATCTCCTTGTCATAGCCCTTCAACTGCGGATACTGCAACGGAATGCGATAGTAGTTCAGTCCTGTCATCACCTGCTGTAATGGCCATTGTGGCAACAACCAGGCATACGCCATCAGTTGAATCGCAACGAGCCAGCCGGCCGACCACAGATGCTTCCATCCCAATTGTAATACGCGAATGATGATATATATCCACACCGCCGGACCGATCAGCCAATAGGCTATCGGAATAATAATTATAGAGGTGAGAGGTGAGAAGTGAGAGGTGAGAAGTGAGAGTGCTAACGCCAGTACAATCGCCACGGGAAATGACAACAGTACGTTCACGTCGCCCATCAGCCAGATAACCAATAATACAGGCACTATACTCAGTAACCACCATTTCTTAGGAAGCAGTCTGGCTGTCAACCGTTGCAAGATGACAAACAGCAATGCCAATAGCAATGCGCCGAGCCATTCCACGTAGTAAAACTGCACAAAGAACTCGCCGAGCCAGTCGGCCAAGCCACCGGGAACACTGATCCGCTCCAGGAAATAATCACCTGTCCAAAGGAACAGCTGATACTGTTCCTGATACGACAGTGCGTGGGGATAGAAAACATACCAAAACAAGAATATGCCAATGCCCACAAGCACCGACAATACCATGTTTCCATATCTCCTCAATCCCTTTCCCATATACCTTGCAAAGATACGAATAAACAAAGACAAAGCAAAGAAAAAACGTAATTATTCTTTGCTTTGTTGAGTATAAGAATCATCAACAAGCCCAGATTCCATTTGTTCCCAGCATGGGAACACTTTATTCCCAACATGGGAACATTTCATTCCCAGCGTGGGAACATTGTGAAAGAAAAACCGCCCCGCAGCGATTAAACACTACGGGACGGTCGTATCGAAACTAATACCTAAGAGAGGAATTACTGATCACTTCTTAGCTTTAAAGTGCCAGAATGTTGCTTCACCCCAACCGCCGAGGCTACCAAAGTCGCCACCGTCAGGATAAACGAGCGTCATCTTGTCATTGGTCAGATAGACAACCTCGAACGTTGTAGGCATGTTACCGCCGGAGTTGATCTCGAACGGCCACAGGATTGTACCTGCTGTAGTATTCATGTCAGCCACCTTCCATTCGTTACCTGATACAGGAACAATCTCGAAGGTACCATTGTTGATGACTGAACCATTGCCTGCATGACGTACAATCGTTCCCTCATTGCTCAGTGTGAAATAAGCATCCATGCTCTCATCACCGTGGAGGGCACCGTCGTTGCTGTGATTCAGCTGACCGCTGAAGTCGGCTTCGTTGGTACAACCCCACCACTGACCGTTACCAGTAAGACCTACATCAGCACCTGCGCCACCGCAGTAACCCATGTTACCCCAGACAGCACCAGTAATGCTCTGGTCCCAAGTCCAATCCTTAGAGGCAGTCTTACCATAGCCGATAGCCATACCTTCAAGGTCGCTATTGCTGCAGAAGTGCCAATAGGTAGCTTCGCCCCAGCCGCCATTGCTGGCATAATCACCACCATCCGGATAAACGAGCGTCATCTTGTCGGCAGTAAGATAAACGATCTCATACTCTCCAGGGATATTACCGCCAGAGTTGATCTCATACGGCCACAGGATAGATGTAGTCTTCAAGAGACCCTTTCTCCATTCACCATTTGGATTCCAACCTTCAACAGAGAATGGACCCGACTGATAGACTTCACCATTCTCGTTGTAACAGGTAATGATACCCTCATCCGAGAACTCCATCCAAGCGTTCAGACCCTCTCCGTGGTATGCACCATCGTGAGAGTGAGCAAGCTGCTCGGGGAAGTCAGCGTCAGAAGACATACCCCACCACTGGGCACCACCACCATCGATACCAATGGCATCACCAGAACCACCGCAGTAACCCATGTTACCCCAGAAGGTTCCCGTAATAGAAGTATCCCACTTCCAGATCTTCTTACCATAGACATCTGAGGCAAGCAGACGAATCTCCGGATCCAGTTCTTGCTGCACATAGACATTAGCTGTCCTAGAAATGTCAACAGGATTGTTATTAGAATCAACGAAACGGATATAGAATGTCTGATTGGGATCAGAACCACGTTTCGGCTTAATCACGAATGAGCCGCTCATGCCATGTGCCAACATATTCTCAGAGCCGTCACTCATATAGTTGAAGATCGTTACCGGTATTGCCGGATTCGTTGTAAAGGTAAAGTAATTACCATCAGCTGCCGGGTTGCCGTTGGCATCCGTCTGGGTGATAGAGATGGCACTCTCAATCTCACTCGCTGACACAGAATAGATATCAAAATCCTTCTCGTCCTTGATAGGATCACAAGAGACAGCCATACCAGCCGCAACGATCAAGCATATAATTGATTTTTTCATATTGCTTATTCTCTTTATTCTTAATGATTGACTCTTTATTAATAGATAGGTGTACCTGACATACTCCACTTCGTACCATCGTACCAACCCTTGTTCTGTTTCAAGATTTCAGGATCGTTGATGATAGCGATCTGTGAAGGAGGCTTGGGCAGGAAGCCGTCTGTATCAGCATAGCGCTGAGCCCAGCTACTACCGCCTACGCCCTTACCATGACTCATGGTTGTCCATGTTCCTGTGTAGTTCACACGAGAGCCTTCCTGTTTCTGGAGGGCTGTAGCAGCTTCACAGGAAGCACCACCATCCTTACCAGACCAGCGACGGAGGTCGTTGAAGCGGATACCCTCACCTGCCAACTCGAAGCGGCGCTCATTCTTGATGTTCTGCCAAGAATAAGTGGCAGCGGGCAGACCTGCACGAGCACGTACCTTGTTCATCTGATCAGCCGTACCTGTCAGCTCAGAATGCATCAGCATCACGTCGGCCAGACGGAGCAGCACGATATCAGAGAAGTGGTCGCCCTGGAAGGAGTTACCATTAGGAGATGATGTATCTGTGTTCTTGGCACGCCATACACCCCACCATGCATAGTTAGACTGACCGTCGAAGTCGGTATCCATACAGGTAACGCACATCCATTTCTTGTTATACAGACCAGCATCCTCAGAGCAAGAGGTAGTGAAGTAGTAAGCCTGCAGCTCTTCCGGACCATTCAGAATGGTAGCCTTCTTACGTGGGTCGGCATCACTCCAATCATCCCAGAGGGTAGCATTGATGGTACCCTGGCCCCAGCCCTGTCCGAACGGGAAGGTATCCTTACCACCGTTTACATTACTGTTCTCATCTGCATCGCAACGCAGACCGCAGTACAGCTCAACCTGGTTACAGAAACCCATACCGATGGTTCCGTCCCAAGAGTTACAGTTCATGTACTGAACCTGGAACATCTCCTCTTCGTTGCCGTTACCGGCCCATACCTTACCAGCCTCTTTCAGGTCAGCCACGTAAGCATAGTCCTGAATGGTCAGCTCATTGGTATATTGCCACAGCAGACGGAAGTCCTCAACGAGTTTGTAACCACCGTTGTTGATAGCATCCTCCAGGAAAGCAACAACCTGTGATTTGCTCAGAGAAGAACCAGCAGCTTCCTGCTCAAAGTCGAAAGCAACATCAGGAAGAGAAGCTGAAGCTAACTCACCGGCTTTCTTATAGAAGCCTTCGTAGAACATATAGGCACGAGCCAACATTCCTTCGGCAGCACCCTTGGTGGCATGACCGTCGCCACGGGTTGTCATACCATGGCTCATCAGGTTGGCAGCACTGGTGAAGTCTGCCAGGATATGTGGCATAATCTCGTTCTCTGCACTCAGCTGAGGACAGGGATCTGGAGCAGCGATAGCCCAGTATGCAGGGATGTCACCCCAGAACTGTACGCCCCAGAGATAGAACAAACCACGCATGAAGTAAGCCTCACCAAGAAGCTGGTTACGGGTTTTCTCCTGACCAGTCCAGTCGAAAGCGTCAACACCATAGATAATGGCACTTGCACGAGAGATACCTACATAAACATTCTTCCATGCACTATCAAAGAGAGTCTCTTTGTTGGTCATCAGGTGACCGATAGCGTGTGCCTCAACGTCACCCGTACCACCGGCACCATTACCCTCATCAGACATAATGTAGTTCACGAACCAAGGAGTCTGGAGGGGATCCGTACTCATCTGGTTCATCACACCATACAGGGCAGCCAGCTCTTTAGTCAAGTCACTAGCCGTAGCAGGGTAGTTCTCATTCGTTGCTCCTGTATAATTCGAGGAATCGAGGAAGTCCTCGCAAGAGGTAAGTCCTACTGCGAAAAGAGCCGCGATCGCCATTAAATATATCTTTTTCATAACTTATATATTCTGAGTTTATACGTTTATAGTTAATAAGTTTACTTAACCTCAGAGATGATTACCGAACGAGAGAGCTGCTCATCGTTCATGTACATGTAATCAACGCCACCCTTAGAGTCCTTGACGAGCTGAGAGGGTTTGACACCGTACTGGTTCACCAAGATGTCATATACATTCTGAGCACGGTTGCTGGCCAGAACGGCATTGCCCTCAGGAGTACCTGTCTGCTTGTCAGCATAACCGATAACACTGTACTTCTTCTCAGGAGTTGCCTTAATCATCTGAGCCACTGTCTCCAGGTTCACCTTCTCGCGGTTCACCACATCGGTCTTGTTCACTGTGAAGTTCACCAGGTAGGGGAAGGTAACGATACGGCTATTGTCAACCGTCACCACTTCCTTCTCAGGCTTCTGGTTACGCAACTGTGCGTTCTCGGCCATCAGACGACTGATCTCATTGTTCAGACGGTCAAGTTCAGCATTGTTCAGCGGAGCCACTACAGGAGCAACAGAAGCAACCTTGTCTCTCTTATCCTTAAAGTTGATGCTGGCACCAATAATGAATGTACGTGCTGTAGGATAGAGACCTACGTCAATACCACGTGCCCAAGAGTCCTTACCACCAGAAGAACCGACTTCAGGATCTACACCTGTGTACTTGGTGAAGGTGTAGAGGTTCTGAGCCTGAACGTAGAGGCGGAACTTGGAGAAGTACTCCTGCTTCCACAAACGGGCAAAGTCATAACCCAATGTTACGTTCTGGATCTTGAAGTAGTCGGCATTCTGCATATAACGGGTAGATACCCACTGCTCGTTGGTAGAACCTACTGCCAGGCGAGGCATTGTATTGCTTGTGCCCTCACCATGCCAACGATCAAATGCGTCAACGGTATAGTTGTCGTATGGACTAGCTAACAGAGCGGTACGGTAGCACTGCATTACCTGCATGCCGAAAGCACCTGAACCTGTCACACCAAAGTCGAAGCCTCTCCAATCGAAGCCAAGGCTTACACCAAGGGTTACATCCGGATGCGGGTTACCGATTTCGTGACGGTCCTCAGAGAGAGAGATCTGTCCGTCTTCATTCCAGTCATCCCAGATACAGTCACCCGGCTGTGCACCATCAACGACGGCCTTACCAGCCTTGCGAGCTGCGTCAATCTGAGCCTGATTCTGCCAGATACCACTGTATGACATACCTGAGAAGTAACCGATGGGGTGACCTACCTCTACGCGAGAAACCCAAGAAGAGTTCTCGAAGATAGCCTTATCCTCACCGTTGATATAACCTGCGTTGTTGGCCAGACGAGTTACCTCGTTCTTATTCGTAGCTACATTAACGTTGGCAAAGTAGTTGAAGTCGCGGCCGATTCTGTCGCGCCAGCTAAGAGCAACCTCAAAACCAGTGTTCTTCACGTCACCGGCATTCACGTATGCAGCCTCCTCATAACCAAGTACCTGGTTCATCGGAGCCTTCACCAACCAGTCCTTAGTCTTCTTTACATACCAGTCGAAGTTCAAACCGAGCTTGCCGTTGATGAAACGTGCATCAAGACCGAGGTTGATCTGCTCAGATGTTTCCCAAGTCACATCGGGGTTGGGAACGTTAGAGGCATATGCACCAGTCTGATAAACGTTACGGTTTACAGTATTGAACATATCGCTGGAGAACTTATAACCATAGTCGGCATAATTTGTCGGAGAGAACTTGATGTTTGACAGATAATAGAAGTTCGGGATGTTACAGTTACCGTTCTGTCCCCAAGAAGCACGGAGCTTCAAGAAATCCATCCAACTGCGTGTTCCTTCCATGAAAGATTCGTTGGTTACTACCCAACCAGCGGAGAATGAGGGGAAGTAACCCCAGCGCTTACCGCGTGCGAAGTTACTGGAACCGTCGGCACGGATGATGGCAGTTGCCATGTACTTCTCGTCGTAGTTCCAGTTCATACGTCCGAAGAAAGAAGCGATGCTACCCTGCATCGGGTTATCATAACCACCGTGGGTCTGTACTTTCTCATAGTTGGCAGGAATATTGTAATCCCAACCATTAAGAATCATCGTGTTCAGGTTATCAGCAGTAACCTCAAAGTTCATACTCATACCTGTACTCCAGTTGGAGCGTTCGATTGACTGACCAACCAGTACGTCAATGGTGTTCTTACCAAGCTTCGGCAGAATATAAGAAAGCGTATTCTCGATAGAGAAGCTACTGCTCTGATTCTGGCTCATGCTCATCGTGTATGCTGAAGATGAGCGTGTGGATGACTTACTATAAGGAAGACCTACCTGGCGGTAGTTATCACCACTATAGCCCGTGTTGAACTGTCCGCGATACTTCAGGTTCTTAATCGGCTCGATAATCCAGTAAATGGTTGCGCCTACACCGAAATCACGACTCTTGTTCAGAGAACCATATTCACCATTTAGGAAACTGTTCAACGGCTGACTGTAAATCATGTCGCTGTAGCCTGCATGGTGCGTAGAATAACCTGTCAGATTGCCATTCTCATCATAAGGCTCTACGAGCGGAGAAGCAATATAAGCTGACTGCATCACATTCCAGTAACCGTTGCTCTCAGCGAGTACATGACCTCTGTGATACCAGTAAGAAACATTCTCACCGATGGTAACAATATCACGGTCAGCTGCCTTCCAAATAACGTGCTCAGAGTTGATACGTCCACCGTAGCGCTTGTAGTTGGAGGCGTTGTCTCCACCCATAATACCTTCGTTTGAACTATAGTTCAAGCCCAAGGAGAATTTGGAGCGCTCGCTACCGCCAGACACTGTCACAGCATGACTGAACTGGAGGGCATTCTTATTCTCATACTCCTTAAACCAATCAGTACCTTCCCAGCCGTTGTTCACCTTGTCGATGATACGCTGCGGAACGAGACTTGACCAGTTGGTTACTGTACCATAGGTGTTGAAGTTGGTCTCATTGATAATCTGCATGTACTGCTTAGCATTTACCATACCGGGCACCTTGTAAGCATTCGACCAGCCAACGAAACCGTCGTACTGAACAGAAAGCGAACCAGCCTTACCCTGCTTGGTGGTAACGAGGATTACACCATTGGCAGCACGGGCACCGTAGATAGCAGCCGAAGCAGCATCTTTCAGTACATCGATGCTCTCAATGTCGTTCGGGTTCAAACCATTCAAACCGTTATCGGCTGTACCAGAATAGATACCGTCGATAATCAGCAACGGTGAACTCTCACCAATCGTACCCATACCACGGATGTTCACTTTGAAGCCTTGTCCAGGCTGAGCTGAACTCTGGGTAATGTTCACACCAGGAGTGCTTGACTGCATAGCGGTCAGCGCATTGGTGGTGTTCAGTTTCGCGATGTCCTCACCCTTTACCTGTACAGTAGCACCGGTAACGAGTTTCTTCTTCTGGACACCGTAACCTACCACAACCACTTCCTCCAAAGAGGTGTTGTCTTCTTCCAAGGAAACGTTGATGTGGCTACTGCTACCCACAGCGATTTCCTGTGTCTTGTAGCCGATGTAGCTGATCACCAGCGTAGCACCTGGCTTCACACTCAAAGAAAAGTTACCATCAAGGTCGGTAACCGTTCCATTACTAGTACCCTTCTCCATGACGCTGGCACCGATAACCGGGCCCATTGCATCCACAACGGTACCTGTCACTCTTCTGTCCTGCTGCACCGACTGAACGGTGTTCACAGCAGAGTCAGCCTTAGCCTGAGGTGACCAGAACAATCCAAGGATTGCACAGACACCTGTAAGCAGCGCTGTCTTTCTCAAGTTTTGATTCATACTAATTTTTCTTAGGTTTATATAGATTTCTAAAAAAGATTTCTGTATTACCTGTTGTTTCGGTTTTGTTTTGTATACTGTTTTGGGCTTTCGTTTAGGTATGGCATAACACCCCACTAGATGATACACCATTTCAATGTGCAAAGATAAAAGTATTTTTTTTAATATCATAATACTTTCTTGCTAAATTTTACACATTTCTTGCTTTTTTCCTTTTCCAGTCATCATATGAACAAAAAAGAAACAAAAACACAGGGAAACTCACTCTTGATTGTTGAAAATACACCCATCGAAAGGGTTCACAATTCGTTTACCATTTCCCAACACCTTTATATATATAGAGATAGAGGAATTCTCAAAAGAATAATAGAAAAACCTCTCTTCTATCGAAAAAAAAAAGGAATATTTCTTGATTGTCAAAAAAAATGTTTATATTTGCAACCGAAACCATCAAACATTATAACTATTTACTAATAATTTTAACTTAAGCATGAGTCAAGCTACAGGGAATACAACAAACAAAAAAGATCACAGTTGCTGTGGTCAAAACAACTATTATTACTACGCAAATATAATATAAACCAAACTTTTTTATATGGAAATTAAATGTAAATCTTATCTCTTTGGGCTACTTGCGCTATTGTGTTTGTTGCCCAGTGTGGCTTTTGCCCAAAACATCAGGGTGGAAGGTCAGGTGAAAGATGAGACCGGTGAACCCATGATTGGTGTCTCCGTAATGGTGGCAGGCACTGATACTGGCGTTATCACCGATCTCGATGGTAACTTTGTGTTGCCATCCGTTTCACAAGGAGCTACTCTTGAGTTCTCCTACATCGGCTATCTTACTCAGAGTCAGAAAGCCAGTAGCAGAATGACCATCAGTATGAAACCAGACCTACAGAGTCTGGAAGAGGTGGTGGTGATTGCCTATGGTCAGCAGAAAAAGGTGACCATTACGGGTTCCGTCTCGCAAGTTGGTGGTGACGAACTGTTGAAGGCACCTGTGGCCAGTGTGGCCAATGCCTTGCAAGGAAAGCTGCCGGGTATGTCGGTAGTACAGCCTTCAGGTATGCCAGGTGCTGACGAGCCCGTCATCCGTGTTCGTGGTACAGGTTCACTGAACAGTGCTGAGCCCTTGGTACTTGTGGATGGTGTTGAGCGTTCGTTCGGACAGCTCGATCCTAACGAGATCGAGGACATCTCCATCTTGAAGGATGCATCTGCAACAGCCGTATTCGGTGTGCGTGGTGCCAATGGCGTAATTCTTGTTACCACCAAACGTGGTGCTCCTGGTAAGGCTTCAGTAACCGTTTCGGCAAGTACTGCTGTACAGCAGATTTCAAAATTCATTGATTTCGCTGACTCCTATACTTATGGAAAGATGTGGAACTACACAGCCATAACTGATGCATTGCCCATGAGTCAGTGGCCTGGTACTGCAAACATCAAAGACTACACACCTTATGCCGACACAGGTATTAGGTTTAGTCAAGAAGTGATGGAGCATTTCCGCACAGGCGACATGCCAGTTACATTCCCCAATACCGACTGGATTAAGTATATGATGAACGATGCCGCATGGCAGGAACAGGTAAACGTGAATGTAAACGGTGGTACAGAGAAAGTGAGGTATTTCGTTTCTGCAGGTTTCCTGAATCAGAACTCTCTCTTCAAGACCTTCTCTGACAACAAGGATGAAACCTTCAAATACAATCGATTCAACTATCGTGCCAACTTAGATATCAACGTATCTAAGTATAGCCAGCTCGCACTCACACTGGGTGGACGTGTTCAAAACCGTACCACGATGGGTGGTGGCGAGGGATTCCTCTTCCGCTATCTGCAGGGAGCTACACCATACGCTGGTATCGGTATTGATGACCAAGGTCGTCATGTCGTTGCCGACAACAACCTCGTAGGTCCCTATGATCGTGATGCCCTTTCAAACTATTTTGACTTAGGCTACGATACAGAGAGTACCAACGTATTGAACCTTGACCTCCAGTACAAACTCGACATGAGTTTCCTCACACCGGGTTTGGATTTCAAGATCAAGGGATCTTACAACACCGACTATACGGCTCGTAAGGACCGCAGTAACGGATACGGTACGGGTGTTACCTACGTGGCAACCATCGTTGACGGCAAGGAAGTGCTCCGCAAGGAAAACATCACCTGGCCGATTCCTTATAGCGAGTCTAAGTGGGGAAACAGAAACTGGTATGCAGAGGCAAGTTTCAACTACGCTCGTAAGTTCGGCAATCACAATGTGGGAGCGCTGCTGCTTTACAACCAAAGCAAGACTTATTATCCTTGGGATTCTTCCGGTAGTCTGTACCAATCTATCCCGAAGGGTTATGTGGGTCTCGTAGGCCGTATCACTTACGATTATGCCACACGTTATATGGTTGACTTCAATATCGGTTACAATGGTTCGGAGAACTTTGCCGAGGGTAAGCGATATGGTACTTTCCCGTCATTCTCCGTAGGTTGGATTCCATCGAGCGAGAAATTCTGGCAACCCATCAAGAACATTATCGGCTATCTGAAGCTGCGTGGATCATGGGGTATGGTAGGTAACGACAACACCAATGGTGCCCGCTTCCTCTATCTGCCAGGTGCATGGCAGTTCTACACAGGTTCTACTACTGTAAACCCGCAGAACCGAGGTGCAAACTTTGGTACGAGCGGAAACTGGCTACAGGCTGTGAAGGAGCTGACCGCCGGTAACCCGAACGTTACATGGGAAACGGCTACTAAGATTAACCTTGGTTTGGATGCTGCCTTCATCAACGACCGATTGACGGTTAACCTCGACCTTTTCTGGGAAGACCGCAAGGACATCCTTGTGTCGAATGCTTCTATGCT
The DNA here is from genome assembly GCA_045114185.1 of Prevotella sp. Taxonomy (GTDB): domain Bacteria; phylum Bacteroidota; class Bacteroidia; order Bacteroidales; family Bacteroidaceae; genus Prevotella. The sequence goes on from JBGUJY010000058.1 coordinate 65,031, forward strand.
GCCTGCAGTAACCACCCTTCCTTCGAGCTATGTCAATGAAGGTCGTGTGAAGAATCATGGTTATGAGCTGACCTTGAAATGGGCCGATAAGATCGGTGATTTAAGATATAGCATCAGTCCCAGCATCGCCTTCGCCCGCAACAAGGTGATTGAAATGCTCGAGGTACCACCTATGTATGATTATCTAAGCCGTACCGGATTGCCAGTAGGACAGCGTTTCGGTTACGAGCTCTTTGAGTTCTATCAGGAAGGCACTGAGGCACGCTATAAAGAGAAATATGGTGTAGATATGCCTGATCAAGTTGCTGAGCTGAGATATGGTGACTGCGTTTATGTTGACTTGAACGACGATGGTATTATCGACCAGAATGACCAGAAACCTCTCGGTTATACCGACAATCCTGAAATCACCTGGTCGGTCAATTCTAATCTGAATTGGAAGGGACTTGATTTCTCAATGCTTTGGGTAGGTGCCGACAACACTAGTCGCGCACTGAACGGATATTTCCGCGACCAGTTCGGTTCTACCAATACTTCGGCATTGGCACAATGGGTTGCCGACAACTCTTGGACAGAGGACAACCCCAATGCTATCCTGCCACGTATCTCGTTTACCAACCGTGTTCATAACAACCGTGATTCACGGGCATGGATTATCGACTCTAAGTATGTGCGTCTGAAGAATCTGGAGATTGGTTATACCATCAACAAACCCAAGTGGTTAGATCTGCTCAACTACGTGAGATTCTATGTCTCAGGACAGAACCTGCTGACATTTGCAGACTTCAAAGGCAACGACCCCGAGGCTCCTGGTTCAGGACTTGACTTCGGTGTTCGCTATCCTATGACACGTGTGTATAACTTTGGCCTACAAGTCAACTTCTAAACAATTGATGATTATGAAAAAGATTTTTAATTACATATTGGCTTTGGGGATGACTTCCTTCATCTTCACTGCATGTGTCGATGATTTTAATGTAGGTGATGCTTTCCTGGAGAAAGCACCTGGCGTAGAAGTGAATATCGACACGGTGTTCAACAAGGCCGAATACACCCGCAATTTCCTTTGGAGTGCCTATGGACAGCTTTACTGTACCTACACCTCAGGAAACATGATGAACGGTGCACCCATCGATGTGCTTTCCGACTCCTATCATTGTTACGTGGGATGGGGCGGCCCCATACAAAGTTACTACCCAGGAAACTTAACTGAGAATGCTCAGGATACCGAGGATGGTAACTTCCAGGGAAAGTTCTCTTATTCTACAAAGAGTGGTCTGGACAGCGATGCTGGTGGACGCGTTTCCATCTATGAGACCGTACGTAAGTGTTGGCAGATTATCGAAAATATAGACCGTGTTCCCGACATGAGCGACACAGAGAAGAGTCGTCTGCGTGGTGAGGCCTACACGATCATGGCCAGCCGCTACTTCGACGCATTCCGTAACTTTGGCGGTTTGTGCCTCGTTAAGAAGGCATACGAAGTGGGAGAAGGCTTCACTGAAGGTCGTTCTACTGCTTGGCAGACGGTTGAGTTCATCGACTCACTGATTCAGTGTGCCATCAATGAACCCGGTTACATCTGGAATATTCCTAACGCTGACATCGGTCAGTGGTCAGGTCGTTTGACACGTGCCTCTGCCCGTGCCCTTCGCGCCAAGGTTTGGATGTTTGCCGCATCACCTTTATTTAACAACAACGAGCCTTATCTAACTTACTCCAAGAAACCTACTGGTTTGGAGAGTGAGGAGCATATATGGTTTGGTAAAGAAGACCCATCGTTGTGGAGACGCTGTCTACAGTATTGCAACGAGTTCTTCGATGACAATGCTGCCAATGGTAACTATTACCAGCTGGTACAGCCAGAGTCTCAGGATGAGGCCGGCTACCGCATGGCTTACCGTCGTGCCTACCGCTATCGTAACAACGAGACACGTCATGAGAAGCTCTTTGACGCACATCCAACACTTACCCTGTCCGATGGTGGCTGGGGTTGGGGCTGGCGTGGCTTTGCCCTCGACTGTATGCGCCAAGGCGGTCAAGTTCCCACCAACGAGTTGATGGAATGCTTCGGTATGCAGGATGGTCGCAACTTCCCCTATTCTGATATCTATGGCCCCGGCAAGAATCCTGATGGAATCGATATGTTTGCCAATCGCGACCCTCGTTTGTATGAAACAATGATTGTTCCCCAGCAGTCACTCCCTGCAGGCTTTGACTATGCAGGTATGACCTACATGGACTCTTGGGTAGGTGGCTTCCTGGAGAAGAACAGTAATGTGAACAACAAGGACGACGTAGCCTCTGGTTACAGTAAGTTCAAGTGGTTGCTCGATTATTGGGGAGGGAACCGCTATGATGACGATCTCATCGGCGTGCCCTACATCCGTCTTGCTGAGATGTATCTCATCCGCGCAGAAGCCAAGGCTGAGACAGGTGACCTCCGTGGTGCTTTGGATGACATTCATGTCGTTCGCAGCCGCGTAGGCTTGGGACGTCTTGAGACGATGAATCCGGAGTTGAATCTGACCTCTAACAAAGAGAACCTTATTGAAGAGATTCTCCGTGAGCGTAACTGCGAAATCGGCGCCGAATGCGGCGACCGCCTCTACGACATGGTACGACGCAAGCGTCAGGACCTTTTCACCAAACCGCTTCATGAAATCCGGATCTATCGCCTCGATGCAAACGGTAACCGTCTAACCGAAGGAGATCAGCAGTATAAAGCTGGTGACCCATGGCCGAAGTTTGAATACGAGAAGCCTGAAATTGTTGTTGGACACCGTCGCTGGTGGGATCCTGGTTACTGGACCAACAAGTGGTATCTGGATCCTGTTTCTCGTATTGAGATTCAGAAGGGATATGGTCTTACACAGAATCCTGGATGGTAATTTTTCAAATTGAAAATTGACAATTGAAAATTGAAAAGATTATGAAAATAAGAAATAAATATATATATACCTTGATGGGACTCTGTGTTGCTCCTTTGGCAGTCAGTGCCCAGGTGACACTGAGCGACAAAGAGTCACAAAAGGTAGATTTAGGCTATGGTGTTGAGCAGTCGGAGTTTCTCACTACTGCTGCAGCAACAACCATCACTGCTGAAGAGCTACGCCGTACATCAGCCATCAGTCTGGCAGATGCCCTCTATGGCAAGCTCCCTGGCCTGAATGCTTTCCAGAACACTGGTTTCAAAGGCGAGGAAGGCCGTGGCGCAACATTCAATATCCGTGGCGTACAGACCACAGGTGAGAAGGATATTCTGATTCTTGTCGATGGTGTGGAGCGGCCTCTCGACCGTCTCACCGTAGAGGAGGTGGAGAGTGTTACTGTTCTGAAAGACGCTGCCGCCGTTGCCCTCTATGGTCATGAAGCCATTAACGGTGTGCTGTTGGTAAAGACCAAGCACGGTAACAAAGACGGCAAATACCATTTCAAGGTAGGTGCTTCGCATAAGATACAGTTCAACCCGCAAATGGCTGATATGGTTAGTGCCTACGACTATGCCAATGCACTGAACCGCGCTCGTCAGAACGATGGTCTTGCTCCCGCTTATACAAGTGCAGAGCTACAGAAATTCGTTGACGGCAGTGACCCACTGGTTTATCCCAATGTAAACTGGAAGGATGAAGTATTCAAGAATACGGCACATGAGTCAAATGCCTACCTGTCGTTCTTTGGTGGAACAGACAAGGTTCAGTACTACACACAGCTCGACTATACTGATGCCCGTGGACTCTATAAGAATCCTGATCAGGGTGACTGGAATTCACAGCTGAAATATTCAAAGGCAAATATTCGTGCCAATGTTGACTTCGAAGTAAGCAACACCACAAGGGTAAGCGCCAATATTCTGGGTATCCTGATGGAGACGAACGGCGTGCCCAACGTGAACTCAAGCGATGCTTGGTGGCATCTGTATAAGGTGCCTGCACTGGCCTTCCCCATCAGAACAGCTGGTGGTGTATGGGGTGGTAGTCAGACTTACGGCGACTTCAACCTCCTGGCTAAGTCACAGGGTGCCGGTTTCATGAAGACACATCAGCGTCAGATCTGGGCCAACATGACATTGGAGCAAGATCTTGACGTCATCACAGAAGGTCTGAAATTCTACGTAGGAGCTTCGTACGACAACTCATCAAACACTATTGAGACACGTACAAAGGGTTACCAATATGGATGGAACTACTATAGCAATGGTGTGATGCAGGAAACGGTGATGGGTACCGTGGAAGACAAGTTGACGTTCAATCACTGGGTTGACACGCAGTGGCGTATCGCCACCTTCAATGCAGGACTGAAATATGCCTTACAGCTCAATAATGGCGACAACTTCGGTGCCAATGCCAACTACAACATGAAGAGTGAGATTCGCGACGGTCAAAGTAATACATGGTATCGTGCCAACTGGCAACTAGCTTTACACTACGACCACGCAAACCGCTTGATGGCCGATGTGGTGTTGGCAGCCAACGGTTCTAACCGCAGCTATCCGGCCAAGTGGGCCTTCTCGCCGACAATTGGTCTTGGCTACATCTTTGCCAACAATCCTGATGGTATCCTCAACTATGGAAAAGCTCGTCTCTCGGGTGGTATCCAGCACACCGACTATGTACCAGCAAACGGTCTCTGGCTCGCTGCATGGAACAATTCTCACGGACAGTTCTGGTATGGTACCAATTTCCAGAGTTCATGGGGTGCCTTCCTGACTCAGTTCCCCACCGATGATTTTGCACAGGAAACTGCTTATAAGGCAAACTTCGGTACCGACTTGAGAATAGCCAATGCGCTTGATGTTACATTCGACGTATTCTATCAGCAGCGTCGTAATATCTTGGTCAGCGCTAATTCACTCAACTCAGCAGTGGTGGGTATCCAGTCATCGTATGATGACAAGGGACGCGTGGCCAGCTACGGTATGGAAATCGGTCTGCGTTATGCCAAGACCTTCGCTAATGGATTGAACCTGAATGCCGGCGCTTCCTTCTCAACAGTGAAGAGCGAAATCTTGGAATGGATTGAGACACCCGCCTACCCCAACCTTTCAGTAGTTGGCGGTCCTGCTGATGCAGAGCGTGGACTCATCGCCTTGGGCTTCTATAAGGATCAGGCAGATATCGACAACAGTCCTATCCAGCAGTTCGGACAGGTGAAAGTGGGTGACATCAAGTATAAGGATGTCAACGGTGACGGTGTCATCAACGAGAATGACTACGTGGCTCAGGATTATGGCAACACCTTCCCCTCACTGAACTATGCTTTCACTTTTGGAGCAGAGTATAAGGGCTTTGGTGTCAATGCCACCTTCCAAGGTGCAGGTCATCAGGTAAAGAACCTACGCTATGTTGATGGTGTATGGGGAGCACTCTCCGACAACCGCAACCTCTCTCAGGAGTACTACGACAACTGCTTCGATATCGCTGGAGCCAACGCGCTCTATCCGCGTCTATCGACAGAGAATGTAGCTAACAATGCACAGAACTCCACGATATGGTATAGCAACATCAGCTGGCTGAAGCTGCGCGACTGCGAAATTTACTACAAGTTGCCCGCAAAAGTCATTGAGCCGCTGAAGGTTTCAAGTGCCAAGGTATTTGTTCAGGGACAGAACCTCTTGTCCTTCGACAATATTGATGCCATGGATGCTGAGAACCTCAACACGGGCTATCCGGTGATGAAGAGCATTAATCTTGGTCTTTCAGTTCAGTTCTGAGCAATGCATAATTCATAATTCATAATGCATAATAATATGAAGACAAATAAATATAATAAGGTAGCGGTAGGAGTATTCACTCTCCTCATTCCTCTTTCCTCTCTCCTCTTCATCTCTTGTGCAGATCTTGACTACACAGAGCAGAATACCCGAGACGAGGAGTGGACCTTCGATTATTTCGAGAACGGAATCAAGAACCTGGTATTCGACGTCTATGCGCAGGTGTATAATAATGAGCTGGCCTCTAACAGCGCCTACTTCCTTGCCGGAGCTACCGACGAGGCTCAGTATGCACTCGAAACGGGAGCCGTCAACAACTACGTAAATGGCGGATGGAGCCCAGCTAATCCCTATTCCAATACTTGGACAAAGTCGTATACAGCCATTGCTGATGTCAACATGTATCTGGAGAAGATCGATCAGGCAGACATCTCCGATTGGCAGTATAATCCTGACTATAAGATCTGGGTACAACAGCTGGAATTGTTCCCATACGAGTTGCGCTTCCTCAGAGCCTACTTCTATTTTGAGTTGTTCAAGACCTATGGCGATGTACCTCTGGTGACAACCACGCTTACCAATGGTCAGGCTAATAACATTGAGCGTACATCAGCAGATCAGATCGTGAAGTTTATCGTTGAAGAATGTGATGCTATAGCTCCCTACCTGCCTGAGAACTATACCACTGAGGTTGGTTCCGAGATTGGACGTGCCACACGTATTGCTGCTTACGCCCTCAAGGCCCGCACGCTGCTCTATGCTGCGTCACCACTCCACAATCCAAATGGTGACAAGGCCAAGTGGGCTAAGGCCGCTGAGGCTTGTAAGTATATCCTCGACCATGCTTCTACCTGGGGCCTGAAGCTCAGTTCATACGGCTCATTGTGGGGACACGATGCATTCTTCAATCCAGAACTGATCTTCGGTCTCGGACGTGGTGAAAGCAACGACTTCGAGATGGCCAACTATCCCGTTGGTGTGGAGAACGGTTCTTCTGGCAACTGTCCCACCCAAAGCTTGGTAGATCAGTATGAGTATCAGGATAACGGTGAGACCTTTGGCGAACGCTACCCCGGTAGCATCGACCTCACCGCTGTTGATCCTTACGAAGGTCTTGACCCGCGTTTTGCTCTCACTGTTGTAAAGAACGGTGATGAATGGCCCAGCAATGGTGCTCAGAAGAAGGCCATAGAAACATTCGCTGGTGGATTCAATGCAGCTCCTAAGTATGGAGCCACACCTACGAGCTACTATCTCAAAAAGTACGTCGATGGTTCATGTGTCACCACAGCTGACAACCAGACCACCCGTCGTCACACTTGGATTATATTCCGTCTGGGAGAGTTCTATCTTGACTATGCTGAGGCAGTGTTTAATGCTACAGGCAGCGCCAACGATGACACCTACGGCATGACTGCCAACGAGGCCATCAATGTATTGCGCAACCGTTCCGATATCAAGATGCCGCCATTCACTGAGGATGGTGAAGCTTGGGTAAAGCGCTATGAGCGTGAGCGCCTTGTGGAGTTGGCATTTGAGAACCATCGCTTCTGGGATGTACGTCGTTGGAAGAAGGGTGCACAGTATTTCAGAACAATACAGGTTGCTAATATCGACAGCGATCTTACCCTCACCCGCTCTACCATTACCCGTCAGTGGGATGACAAGTTTAACTTCTATCCCATTCCGCAGTCGGAACTGAAAAAGAATCCCAACCTTACCCAGAACACTGGATGGTAGGAGAAATAAGTAATGCATAATTCAAAATTCATAATGCATAATAATATGAAGCATATAATCAAATATTTAGGCGCGCTGCTTGCTGTGGTGCTCATTGGTACCACATTCACAGCCTGTTCTGAAGACGACGCTGAATCGGCTAACGTAGGGTTGGGCATCAAGACGTTCTTCCCGACGAAGGTTGTCACCAACCAGCCGATGACCATCAATGGTTCAGGTTTCAATAATGTGACTGAGATAGTATTCCCTGGTGGTACAAAAGTGACCGATTTCGAGATTGTCGGCAACGACATGATCAGGGTCAATGCACCGTCTGGCATCCCCGCTGACGGTGGTAAAATTGTCGTACGCACCTCCGATGACGAAGCTGAGTCACGCCTGTCGTTAACTGTTGGCCATACCAACGTAACGGGATTCTCGAAACAACCTGGTGAGACTGCCTCAGGCGGTGAGCAGATCACGGTATATGGTACCGACCTGGAGTTCATCAACAAAGTGGAACTTCTCGATGCCGACTCTGTGACACAGTTCATTGACCATATGGATTTCTACCGCAAAGGCACCAGCAATCTTATCTTCCGTGTTCCGCAGAAGAACATCTACGAAGGCACCTTTGTAGGATATCTTCACACCTACGACGGACAGAAGATTCCTCTGCCGGAGCTTGCTTACGAACCAGGTGCTGATGATGGCCACTGGGAGACTGTGAAGACTACTATCTGGAAGAACGATGGCTCACTTGGCAACATCAGTTGGAGTAGTGATTATCGATTCGCTCCAGAGAGCAATTCTACTGGCGAGGAGTGCTACACTGTTCCTCAAGATGTATGGGAGAAGATGAAGACTGAGCAGTTCTTCGTAACCATTAAGGGCGACGATCCTCAGATCCGCGTCACCTCAGGTTGGTGGAGCACCACATGGAAGGGGGCCGATATACAACCTGGCAATGAGCTGCTGACCGACAATGGCGATGGTACATGGACCCTTACCGTTGACCTTGCAGGCGATCCGTTGTTAGACGTTCTCGATGCACAGCATCTACTCTTCACTGGTGATAGATATACGGTAGAGGAAATCTACTTCGCCGAGGATGTATGGGTTGACGGTCCTGGTATGCAGGAAGTGAAAGTTCCTGTTTGGACAAATGGTGGTTCACTTGGCAACATCAGTTGGAGTAGTGAATATCGATTTGCTCCAGAGAGCAATTCTACTGGCGAGGAGTGCTACACTGTTCCTCAGGATATCTGGGAGAGATTGAAGACCGAGACCTTCTATGTAACCATTAAGGGTGAAAATCCTCAGGTACGTGTTACCTCAGGATGGTGGAGCACCACATGGACAGGTGGCGACATCCAACCTGGCAATGAGCTGTTGACAGACAATGGCGACGGCACTTGGACCCTCACTGTCAACCTTGCCGGCGATCCGCTGTTAGATGTTCTCGATGCACAGCATCTGCTCTTCACTGGTGATAGATACACCGTTGAGGAAATCTACTTCATCGAGATGGTTGCAGGTGGCGGAGGTGCCAATGAGATTGTCATTTGGGAAGGCGATGGCTCTGCCGGTGCAGTCAGCTGGAATGGCACATACCGTTTCGCCAACGTGGAACATGTCACTGGCGAGGAAATCTATGCTATTCCGATGGATCAGTGGGAGAAGATCAGGACGAGCACCTTCTACCTGGATCTTAAGGGAGAAGACCCGCAGATTCGCGTGACCACTGGTTGGTGGAGCGTTACTTGGACTGGCAAGGACATCCAGCCGGGTAATGAGCTGCTCACAGACAATGGAGACGGCACATGGACGCTGGAGGTCAATCTGAGCGGTGACACAGAACTTCTTGACCTTTTGGATGCCCAGCATCTGCTCTTTACTGGTGACAGATACACACCGACCAAACTCTACTTCAAATAGAAGTACGACACATACAAATAAGAAGAGCGCTCGTTATCGTAACGGGCGCTCTTCTTTTATTCCAATTCACACCTTGAATTCCTACAAGGCTTATAACGCTCTTCAACTAGGCTGATAAGTGGGTCTAACTAGGCTGGTTAGAGGGAGTAACTAGGCTAGTTTGAGGGATTAACTAGCCTAGTTGGGAACTTCAACTATGTAATACTCCCAGTTCCTTCCCCACTTTGATGAAAGCAGCAATACAGCGGTCGAGATGTTCACGTTGGTGTCCAGCAGAAATCTGCACACGGATGCGAGCTTGTTCCTTGGGAACCACAGGATAGTAGAAGCCCGTTACGTAGATACCTTCCTCCTGCATCTTAGCAGCATACACTTGTGAGAGCTTGGCATCATAGAGCATCACAGCACAGATGGCGCTCTGCGTAGGCTTGATGTCGAAGCCTGCGGCCATCATCTTGTCACGGAAATAGTTTACGTTTTCTACCAGACGGTCGTGAATCTCATTACTCTCCTTCAGCATCTTGAATACCTCCAAAGAGGCACCGATGATGGCTGGAGCCAAAGAGTTGGAGAACAGATACGGACGACTGCGTTGGCGGAGCAGATCGATGATCTCTTTCCTTCCTGTGGTAAAGCCACCAAGAGCACCGCCAAACGACTTACCCAACGTACCAGTATAAATGTCCACTCGTCCGTAGGTATTGAAGAACTCGCTCACGCCATGACCCGTGGCACCTACCACACCGGCAGAATGACTCTCATCCACCATGACCAGTGCATCGTATTTCTCGGCCAGGTCGCAGATCTTATCCACTGGAGCCACATTACCATCCATCGAGAACACGCCATCGGTAACGATGATACGGAAGCGTTGTGCCTGTGCTTCCTGTAAGCATTTCTCCAATTCTGCCATATCGGCATTCGCATAGCGGTAACGCTTGGCCTTGCAAAGGCGCACACCGTCGATGATCGATGCGTGGTTCAGCGCATCAGAGATGATAGCATCCTCCTCTGTGAACAACGGTTCGAATACACCACCGTTCGCATCAAAACAAGCTGCATAGAGAATGGTATCATCCGTCTTGAAATACTCGGAGATGGCAGTCTCCAGTTCCTTGTGGATATCCTGCGTACCGCAGATAAAGCGCACACTCGACATACCGAAGCCACGACGGTCCATCATCTTCTTAGAAGCCTCAATCAGTCGTGGGTGGTCTGACAAGCCCAGATAGTTGTTGGCACAGAAGTTCAGCACCTCCTGTCCCTTCACTTGAATCGCTGCCCGTTGCGGGCTCTCAATCAATCGTTCCTCTTTGTAAAGTCCTGCTTCACGAATCTCAGCAAGTGTCTGCGTGAGATGCTCTTTCATTCTTCCATACATAGGCTTTTGTTTTGTTAGAAATATGCTACAAAGTAAGACAAAAATTTCGAGAATACGCTCTTTTCCCCCAAGTTTTTTAGGGGTGCGACTTGTTTTTATGTAATTTTTATGCTAAAAAGTGACAGATTGTCGAAAAAAAGTATTTATTTTGCAGTTGGAATATAACTACTCTAACCTATTTATGACGATGATATGAAAAGGATCCTGGTAATAGGTTCAACTGGACAAATCGGTTCAGAACTGACAAGAGAACTGAGGAAGCGCTACGGCAATGATCATGTCGTGGCAGGTTATATCACTGGCGCAGAGCCTACCGGTGAGTTGAAAGAGTCAGGACCTGCCGAACTGGCTGATGTAACCGACGGTGAGATGATCGCCAATGTGGTGAAGAAACACCGCATTGACACCATTTACAACCTGGCCGCCCTGCTATCGGTAGTGGCGGAATCAAAGCCCAAGTTAGCATGGAAGATCGGTATCGACGGACTGTGGAATGTACTGGAGGTGGCCCGTGAGAACCATTGTGCCGTGTTCACCCCCAGCAGCATCGGCTCTTTTGGCAAACACACGCCCCATCGTGGTACGCCACAAGACACCATTCAGCGCCCGCAGACCATCTACGGTATCTCGAAGGTAACTACTGAGATGCTCAGCGACTACTATCAGAAGAAGTATGATGTGGATACACGCTCCGTCCGCTTCCCGGGCATCATCTCGTATGTTACACCCCCAGGAGGAGGCACTACCGACTATGCCGTGGATATTTACTATAGTGCTGTGAAGGGAGAGAAGTTCATCTGTCCGATAGCAGAAGGAACGCTGCTTGATATGATGTATATGCCTGATGCCCTGAAGGCGGCTATCAGTATCATGGAAGCCGATCCCACAAAGTTCGTTCACCACAATGCTTTCAACGTCACCGCCATGAGCTTCGCCCCAGAGACCATCTTCGCAGAGATCAAGAAACACCGTCCGCTATTCGAGATGGAATATCAGGTGGATCCGCTGAAGCAGAGCATAGCAGAGAGCTGGCCCGATAAGATGGATGATACCTGCGCCCGCAGGGAATGGGGTTGGATGCCCGACTACGACTTACGTCGCATGACCATCGACATGCTGGAGCATCTGGAGATAAAGCTTAATAAGTAAACGTCTTTGTGACCCACCCCTCATAGGTGTTCACAGCGACAGATAGAGAATCACCCGTGCCCAAGTGGTACGGGTTGTTTTTTAGTGGAATGCTGAAATACACCTTCGTGGTATAATACTCCGGCATACTGTTACGGGAGTGGAAGAAACGCAATTGAAGGTGCTTGCTACCATTGTCATGCTGCAGCAACGTGTCGCATACCATCCCCACCGAATGCTTACTGTCATCGCCTTCATTCGTTCCTGTAACCAGACCCAGACAAAGGTTCACATACCTTCCGTTCTTACTGCGCCACGCACTGATCATCTTTACGGGATCATTGTGCATCTCCTTCACCTTACTGATGGGTCGGATACTGGGAACATACACGGTATAGGCTGATCTTGGCTGCGATTTCCCTTCCACCTTATTATAATATAGAAGGGCCCGATAAGCGGAGTCGGGCGTAGTAGCCCACTTCACATTCAGTGGAGCAGAAAACAGAAGGGAGTCGCCATCATCGGTCATGGCATTCACGAAATACGCCTTACTATTGGTATAGGCATCCACGAAATCCGCACGGTAGTACGAGAGGTTCCCATCACCTGTCTCATAATCATTGGTAGTACAGGCCACAAACAAGAAAGTCGCAAGGATCAGCCATGCGAATCTTGCTATGGAATATGGGAACGATTTGATCATCTGGATGACAAGTAGTTGATGGCGGGATTGGCGTACATAGTCAATATACACTCCCTGAGGAAAGCCTCATCCTTATTGGGCACGTCATTGATCTTCGCCAGCTGTGTGTCGAGATACTGCAGAAACTGCGTCTTGTATGACTCATTATAATGCATGCTGAACGATGATTCCCCACTCAACAAGTCAATGGCGAGATAGTTACAAGGATACAGACGGTAGTTGCGATGGATCTCTTCATCGATATGCGAAGCAATCACCTCATAGATCTCCGTCTTGGGAATATCGGGCGAGAGTTGATCGAGATAATCATCTATGCAAGGAGCGCAATGATAATGCACCTGTCCTTTATAGCCCAAGATACCCGTCCTCATGCTCAGCACATCATCCTCCTTGCTCTTCTTCCATCCTTCTATGTCGCGTTTCAGTTGGAACTCACGCGCTTTGAGATAGTCGCACGGATCAAACTCATAACTGATAGCCAACGGTACGATATGCAGTTGCTTCAACCGTTCCACGGGAGTGCCCGTCCCGCCCATTGTCATCATCTTCAGGATAGCCTGCTGGGTACGGTCGTTAGAATCCTTAGCCCGTCCTTCGCGCTGTGCTATCCAAATATTGTCGTTCTTCTCGTTGATCACGAAGTGCATATAGTCCGACAACCGTTTACTAGCCATAAACATCTGTCGTGGCGGCAGGGAGCGTTCCACGATGAATGATTTATTCACCCGTGCCAGATCCTTCACCCATGGTAGGGAGAGGAGATTGTCGCCGATGGCAATCTCGCAGGTGGTATCGAAGCCATTGTCGATAAGGAGCACGTCGAGCAAGGCCGAGTCGAGTACGATATCGCGGTGATTACTCACAAAAGTGTATCGGCGTGACACGTCGATATGCGACACATCCATATCGAAGCCCTTACTGGCCTTTGCCATGAGGTTCTTCAGGAAGTCATAGCAGAATGCCTTCTGGAAGTCAAGGCACGAATAACAGGCATGCATCTTCTGTGCGATAGCCTCCACGGGTACTTGCGGATACAGATAGGCAAGCACCGCCTGAAACTGCTGATCGGCCAGCAGTCGATCGAACACCTCCGGCAACTCCTGTGGCTCGAAGGGTCGTATGGCATCGTATTCACCTGGTATCTTCATTTTAACTATCAACTATCAACTGTGAACGATTAACTAGAATTGGTTCTCCACGATATCGGTCAGCACATCCTTGATGTCAAGACCTGCGGCACGTACCTGCTGAGGAATAAAGCTCGTGGCGGTCATACCCGGTGTGGTATTCACCTCCAGCATATTGATCTTCCCTTCCTTGCTGATGATATAATCAATGCGGATAATACCGTTGCAGTGGAGGATGTCGTAGATATGACTGGTGATCTTGCCCACGCGTTCTGCCACCTCTTCAGGGATGCGTGCCGGCGTGATCTCATCCACCTGACCGTTGTATTTCGCATCATAGTCGAAGAACTCATTCGTGGTCACCACCTCCGTAATCGGCAGCAGCACCGTCTTCTCCTTTGTCTTGTAAATACCCTGCGTAATCTCCGTACCCTCCAGGTAGCTCTCCACCATCACCTCAGGACTCTCCATCATGGCCTTACGGATGGCAGGTGCCAACTGGTCCTTGTTCTTCACCTTTGAGACACCAAAGGAAGAACCGTCAGCAGCAGGCTTTACAAAGCAAGGCATGCCGATACGTTCCTCGATTTCGTCATCACTCACCAGTTCCTCATAGCCTTTGCGGATCAGCAGACTCTCAGCTACGCTCACACCATAGCTACGCAGATACTGGTTCAGTACGAACTTATCGAACGTCAGGGCCTCCACCAGAACACCACTGGTACTGTAGGGCAAGTGAATCAGTTCAAAATAACCCTGCAGGATTCCGTTCTCTCCCGGTGTACCATGAATAGTGATATAGGCATAGTCGAACATCACCAGTTCACCGTTTAACTTGAACGAGAAATCGTTCTTGTCGATGGGTGCCGTGGTACCGTCATGCAGTTCTACCAACCACCGCTGACCTTTAATCACCACGATATATACGTTATATTTTTCCTTGTCGAAAAAAGAGTAGAGACCCTGTGCTGAACGCAGGGATACACCATACTCCGATGAGTTACCGCCACATACGATGGCAATTGTTCTCTTCATTGATTCCATAACTAACTATCTATCTGTTTATGTCGTTCTTATTCATTTGTATGAGGAATGAAACGCCTCCATTTGTCAATCAGCTGTGCCATGTCTGCAGGCCACTCGCTGTTGAAATCCATTTGCTTACCCGTTCGTGGATGAACGAAGCCCAATGTCTGGGCGTGCAGCACCTGTCGAGGACACAGTTTAAAACAGTTCTGGATGAAAGCCTTGTAGCTGGCAGACCGTTCTCCTCTGAGTATCTCTGTACCGCCGTAACGTTCATCGCAGAACAGGGGATGTCCGATATGCTTCATGTGAGCGCGAATCTGATGGGTTCTTCCTGTTTCCAACACGCACTCCACCAGCGTGACATAACCGAAACGTTCCAACACACGGTAATGGGTAACAGCACTCTTGCCGATATCTGAGTCGGGCGGGAACACACTCATGCGCAACCGGTCTTTGGGGTCACGACCGATATTCCCCTCTATCCTACCCTCTTCCTCAACGAAATTACCCCATACCAAGGCATTGTAGCTGCGGTGGGTAGTTTTGTTGAAGAACTGTACGCCGAGCTTTGTTTTGGCATCGGGTGTCTTGGCCACCACCAGCAGTCCGCTGGTATCCTTGTCGATACGATGCACCAATCCCACTTCCGGGTCATTGGGATCGTAATCGGGATTGTTTCGCAAGTGCCAGGCAATGGCGTTGACCAATGTGCCATGATAGTTGCCACAACCCGGATGTACCACCATTCCTGCTTCCTTGTTGATCACCATCAGGTCATCATCCTCATAGACCACCGTCAGGGGGATATCCTCAGCCTCAATGGTATCATCATAATGAGGACGGTCGAGCATCAAGGTAACCACATCGAGGGGCCGCACCTTATAGTTGCTTTTTACAGGACGGTCGTTTACATGGATGAATCCCGCCTCTGCTGCTTTCTGGATGCGGTTTCTGCTGGAGTGCTGCAGATGTTCGAAGAGGAACTTATCTACCCGCAACGGCTCCTGACCCTTGTCGGCCACGACGCGGAAATGCTCATAGAGTTGCGCCTGTTCCTCCAGGTCGCTATCTTCCGCTATCTCATTCAGGTTGTCAAACCTCTCGTCAGTCATCTTTATTCCGGTCCTGTTACCACCTCGAACTCATCCACATCACCAGTGGCTGCAGGCTGTTCTGCCGGTTGTTCAGCAGGCTGCTCTGAGGGTTCTTCCTGCTGTTCCACGGGTTCATCCCCTATAGTGATCTCTTCGAAATCATCATATTCGGGTTCGATGTAAGCCACTGAGTCGGCCAAGTCGCGCATACCGTCACCCACCTGGATAATCAGCATTGCATCTACAGGCACCTTCTGTCCGCTAGCAACCAGCTTTCCACGGCATTTGATGCCATACACCCAGTCTTTCTCGCCAGGTACATACTGTGGATCACCTACCTTGAAGCCCATGGCCTCAAGCTTAGCACGTGCTTCGCGGTAGCTACTATTATCGATTACATCAGGAATGGTAAGCGTAGGTGTGTTGGCAGCATTGATCACCACATAGACGATGCGGCCTGATTTCACTGTGGTTCCAGGCAGGATTGACTGTTCCAAGATACAATCCGGCGGCAGCACCTTTACATAGCCAGTGTCGCTAATCTCGATCTCCAAACCGAGTTTATCGAGGATAAGCTCAGCATCGGCAAATGATTTATGACGGATATTCGGCACCTGGATTCTTTCTCCGTGGTGCGTATAGAGGTCTATACCATATTTGACACCGAAACAGGCAGCAACCACTACCAGTGCCATGGCGAACAGATTGGCCCAAAGCTTCCAACTGAACACCTTTTTGAAGAACTCTGATGACTTCATAACTCTAAATTTGTCACAAAGGTACGATTTAGTGAGCATAAATCAAAGAAAAAAGTGATTTTTCTTTAGTTTGTCGAACCGATGGAGCAGCGAAGACCATGAAGCTTGCTTGGATGGCTGAGTCGTGACAGAGGAAAACATAGTTGACGTAAGTACAAAAAAACAGAAAGAAGCAAAGCCTTTGCCTTACTTCTTCCTGTTTTCCTGTTGTTTATTATCTGCCGATGAATTACTTTCCGTGATTCTCGTCAGAAACAGTCAGTTTTTTACGTCCCTTAGCACGACGTGCAGCAAGCACGCGACGGCCATTCTTAGTAGCCATTCTCTCGCGGAAACCGTGCTTGTTCACTCTTTTCCTGTTGTGAGGCTGAAATGTTCTTTTCATTGCTATTTATATATTTTATTTGTTATTATTCAACGAGTTCATTCCAATTTGGGGTGCAAAAGTACACATAATTTTTGGAATAACAAAGAAAATACCGCTTTTTCTTTCTCAACCACTAGAAATTTCGTACCTTTGCACCCGAAAATAGAAAATTCATTCATTAGATAAGATTATTATGATTAAATCACAAGACATCAAAAAAGGTACATGCATCCGTATGGATGGCAAGCTGTACTTCTGTATCGACTTCCTTCATGTAAAGCCCGGTAAGGGTAATACCATCATGCGCACCACACTGAAGGACGTGGTTAGCGGTCGTGTATTGGAGAAGCGCTTCAATATCGGCGAGGCTTTGGAGGATGTGCGCGTGGAGCGCCGCCCCTATCAGTATCTCTATCAGGAGGGTGAGGACTTCATCTTCATGAACCAGGAGACATACGATCAGATTCCTATCGCTAAAGACTTGATCACTGGCGTAGCCTTCATGAAGGAGAGCGACGTAGTAGAAGTGGTAAGCGATGCTGATACCAACACCATTCTCTATGCTGAAATGCCGGTAAAGACCGTGCTTCGCATCACTCACAGCGAGCCGGGTGTCAAGGGCGACACCGCCACCAATGCTACCAAGCCCGCAACTCTTGAGACTGGCGTAGAGATCCGCGTTCCTCTGTTCATCGAGGAAGGTGAGCTGGTACAGGTTGACACTCGTGACGGCAGCTATCTGCAGCGCGTGAAGGAATAATGCAATACTCCATCATTGTACCCGTATTTAACCGTCCCGATGAGGTGGATGAGTTACTTCAGAGTCTTTGTGGACAAACCATCAAGGACTTTGAGGTAATTATCGTGGAAGATGGTTCCACTAAGCCTTGCGAGGAGGTATGCAAAAAATACGAGGGACAACTTGATCTGAAGTATTTCATGAAACCCAACAGCGGTCCGGGCCAGAGTCGTAACTATGGCGCGGACCGTGCTTTAGGTGAATGGCTCATCATTTTGGATAGTGATGTCGTTCTACCTTCTCAATATCTTGAGAGTGTGGAAAACTCTCAACTAAACGAGGTTGCAGCCTTCGGCGGTCCTGATGCCGCTCATCCCTCGTTCACTCCCATCCAGAAGGCAATCAGCTATTCCATGACGAGTTTCTTTACCACAGGTGGTATTCGCGGAGGGAAGAAGAAACTCGATAAGTTCTACCCAAGATCATTTAATATGGGCATCCGCCGTGATGTCTATCAGCAGTTAGGCGGTTTCTCGAAGATGCGCTTTGGAGAGGATATCGACTTCTCCTACCGTATTGTGGAAGCTGGGCATCAGACGATGTTGATACCAGAAGCATGGGTGTGGCACAAACGGCGTACTGATCTGAAGAAGTTCTTCCGTCAGGTATATAACAGTGGTATTGCCCGCATCAATCTTGAGAAGCGCCATCCAGGTACGATGAAACTCGTTCACATGTTGCCTACCGTTTTCACTGTGGGAGTAATCGGATTGTTGCTACTCCTCTGTCTGGGCATTGCCCTATATGCTGAAGGCGAATGGCTTGATGCCAACGGACTTCGTCCTACAGACAACATGCACCAAGGCGTAGGCTTCATGTTCTGCATCTTAGCCCTCCTGCCTTTATTACTCTACTCTCTCATCATCTTCATCGATTCCAGCATCCGCAACAAAAGTCTTTGGGTAGGATTGCTGTCCATCCCCGCCGCCTTCACCCAACTCATGGGCTACGGTCTCGGCTTCATCGAAGCATGGTGGAAACGATGCGTGAGAAAGAAAGACGAGTTTACTGCTTTTGAGAAGAACTTTTATAAGTAATCTCAAATCCTCCCCTGTTCCTGATAACTATAGTAGGCACCATCGGTGATGATGACATGATCGAGCAGATAGATACGCATGGTTTCACATGCTTTCTTCACCCGCTCCGTTAACCGGTTGTCATCGTTGCTGGGACGTATGCTATTACTCGGATGGTTATGACAAAGAGCAAGCACGGTGGCATTACATAGCAGGGCTTCTTTCAGGATGATACGAACATCCACAGCAGTCTCACTGATGCCTCCACGACTAATCCGTACAGTCTTGATGAGTTTGTAATCCTGGTTCATCAGCAGAATCCATGCCTCTTCCGTACTCAAGTCCTGCATCAATGGGTGCATGTGTTCATAGATGGCTGTGGCCGAGTCGATGCGCTGACGTTCCTGTGCCTTCTCCAGCTGTCGCCGTTTCCCCAGTTCACAGGCAGCAAGAATCGTGATAGCCTTGGCCTCGCCAATACCATTGTACTGACATAGCTCATGCACACTTTTCTTACCAAGCGTGTTCAGATTGTTATTGCAGTCGTTGAGCACTCGCTTCATCAGATCCACGGCACTTTCCTTTGTAGATCCTGAGCCGATAAGTATTGCCAATAATTCCGCATCGCTCAGCGATCCTGAGCCATGTGAGGCCATCTTTTCTCTTGGGCGATCTTCTGATGCCCATTGGTTGATGTTGAGTTTGTTCATAGTATGAAAAATAAGTGTTAATCTGTAATATTATAGCTTGCTTTCTCCTTCCACGTATTCTTCTAGCAGGAGATGTTCACCGTCAAATACCACATAGGTGAACTGCCAGATCCAGTCGCCGATGATCATCATGCGTGACTTACGCGATAGCATCAGGTCGAGTTCAATATGACGATGACCGTAGATGAAGTAATCTATGTCGGGATGGGTCTTGATGTATTCCTTCGTGTAGAGCACCAGGAACTCTTTGTCCTCACCCATATAGGGAGGCTCCTTCCCGTCGGCACGTTTCATTCGGGAATGCTTGGCCCATGTTTGTCCGAACCACATCGACCAGCGGGGATGCAAGGTTGAGAAGAGTCGCTGACAAACTTTATTACGGAACATGCCACGGATGAACTTGAATTTCTTGTCAGGATCACCCAAACCATCGCCATGAGCCATAAGGAACACCTTACCGTAGATCTCAGTGGTGAGAGGTTGCTTGTGGAGAATCACGCCACATTCCTTCTCCAGGTAGCCATACATCCAGATGTCATGGTTACCTGTGAAGTAATGCACCTCCACGCCCATGTCAGTCAGCTCAGATATCTTTCCAAGAAAGCGCGTGTAGCCTTTGGGCACAGCATATTTCCATTCGTACCAGAAGTCGAACATGTCGCCGAGCAAATACACTGCCGCTGCCTTGTGTTTGATATCATCAAGGAACCTCACCAACCGTCGCTCCTGCATCCGCTGGTGGGGTATCGCCCATGAGCCGAGATGGGCATCACTGATTATATAAACATTCTTCATCTCTTACCTCTCAGTTCTCAATTCTCAGTTCAATCGAATCCTAATTCAACGCGGGCCTCTTCACTCATCATACTCTGATCCCATGCGGGTTCAAAGACGAGGTTCACGTTCACGTTCTGAACACCTTCCACGCTCTCAATCTTTGTACGCACATCTTCAAGGATGAAATCGGCTGCGGGACAGTTGGGCGCAGTGAAGGTCATATCCACCTCCACGTCATAGTTATCCTGCACATCGATCTTGTAGATCATGCCCAGGTCGTAGATGTTAACAGGGATTTCCGGATCATACACCGTTTTAATCACATTCACGATACGCTCTTCGATAATTGTCTTTTCCTCTTGTGTCATTGGGGACAAAGGTACGAATAAATGAGGACAGTACAAAGAAAAAACTATTTTTTCTTTTACTGTCGAGTGCAAGTACCTTCGGTGGAGCCAAAGGTACGAATAAGTGAGCGAAAAACCAAACAAATGCCTATTTATTTGGCTTTTACACATCCGTACCTGACATAGACACACCTCTAAAAACAAAGAAAGTACAGTTTAGAACTGTACTTTCTTTTTGTATATTGGTTATTACATTCCAGGGAATCCACCGCCACCAGGCATGCCACCACCGGGGAAGCCACCACCGCCTCCGCCTGGGAAGCCGCCACCTCCTGGGAAGCCACCACCCGGGAAGCCACCAGCAGGCATGTTTCCACCGCCACGACCACCGCGACCGCCTTGGCCCCAGCCGTTATTCTGACTGTTCCTGCCGAATAGGTTCAGACGGTAACTCACGTGAATCATCGCATAGCTGGTAATAGAGTTTACCTCACGGTCGGTCCAGCCGTTTGCATTGACTGTTCGGGTGAAGTTCGACTGCTGGTTCAGGATATCATACCACTGCAGCATCACCGTCAGCTTCTTGCCTTTGAGGAAGCCTTGCGAGAGCTGCAAGTTCCAGATAAACTCATCGGTGTTCAGCGTCTGATCGTCATATCCTCGCTTGCTGAACATATTGACATCGGTTGACAGACTGGTACCCCACGGTAAGGTAATCTTGGTGTTCGCACCATAAGAGTAGTTCCAAGTGGTGAGGTTACGAGAAGCCTGCAATCTGTTCTCTGTATGAGCATAGGTGGCACGACCGTTCAAGGATACGCTGAGCCAGTTGTTACGGTAGCTGAGCGACACATCAGGCGACACATTATAAGTATGTGTAACGTTGCGGTCGGGAATAGCGGTACGGTTCAGGTTCACATAACCGATCTGATGGTTATAGCTGGCGTTCACGCCTCCACTGAAATCCCAGCGGTTCAGTGTGTCAAGACCGATATTGAACGAGCCTCCACCATTGATGCTCCAGTTACCGTTGATGTTCTCAGGACGAGAGATGCGTCCACCAGTGGTCTCATTATAGGTAACCACATTACCAATGGAGTTCCTCGTGGTGCGCAATCCTGCATTGGCACTGAAGCTCCAGTGGCGCTGCGCCTTGGGAATCTGGAAGCTTTCGCCGCCAGGCATCTGGAAACCTCCACCACCGCCAGGCATCTGGAATCCTCCGTTGCCGGGAATCATCGTGGGAATGCGTTGCATCTGGAAGTTCACATTCAGGTTGGTGTTGAACGAGGGCTTCAAACCAGGATTACCCATGGAGATGTTCAGGGGGTTCGTATCGTCGTAAATATCGAGCAACTGCGTGATATTCGGCTGAGATGATTGTCCTCTCAACTGCACCTGAAGGTTGGTTTGCTGGTTGAAACGGTAACGCACATTCAGGGTTGGTGACACATTGGTCACAGTACGTGTCGTATCAATGGGAATACCTAAATACTGCTGAATGTAGTGTGCATGCTGGGGCTGTACGGTCACACCGGCATTCATGTTCAGCTTGTCGCGTACAACACGCAACTGCACATCGATATTCTGATTGTTCTCTGTTCGCTCTGAATAACGACTCAACCTATCGCTCAGATACATCTCGAAGGGATTGTCCAGATAGCCGAACAGACGGGTCCATTCACGATAATCGTTGATCACATCGGCAAAGGCCTCATCCGTGAAGGTTGGGAAGTCGTAGGTGGCGGGATCGCTCTTCTGACGACTATAGTTATAACGGTAGTTCAACTGCAGGAAGATACCCTGAGCACCAAAGCTGCGGTTGTTACCGCCCCTCATCATGCCTCCGCCACCAAAGCCACCACGAATCATGAGGGAATCCAAGGCTGATGGTTTCGGTTTGAAATTATAGAGCGGCTCGGTATAGGTAACGCCTATCTGATAGCTGAAGTTATCACTGTTTGACAACGTATAACGGTTCGTCTGATAGGTGGAGTCGTTACCGAACATATTCATCGTCTGGAAAAGACGAACGGCTGAGAGGTTCGCATTGCGGTTATCATTGTCGCTGTAATTAATGTTCGAGCTAATGGCCACATTACGACCCTTAGAACCGAAACGACGGGTGAGCTGCAACTGGGAACTGAGGTTCTTGTTATTGCCGTGGCTCAGTGACTTACTCTGGTTACTGTTCACGATCAGGTTCCTATCGTCCATATACCTCAGACTCTCTTCACTCAAAGCATCCTCCACATAATCGAAGGGGTTGGCATTGAACGAGGCTGAGGTGGAGAACGAACGACTGTCGCTGCTACCTAAGCTGACATTGGGACGGAACGAGAGGGTGGTCACACTGTCAATGCTCCACTGCAGGTTCATGTTACCTGACCAGTTGTTGTTACGCGAATAGCTCTGACTGATACTGTTCGAGAAAGCACCGCCTCGCGTGTTGACGAAGTTCTCCGATCCCTGACGGTTCCAGTTGTCTGCATCATTGCGCGTCCAAGTAACACGTCCGCTGACCCTGAAATCTCTTGTCTTCTCGTAGCTCACATCCAATGCGGCTGTCTTCGTCTCTCGCTGTCCTTGGTTATTACCACGACCACGACCGCCACGACCTGAGAAGTTACGGTCGTTCACATTGTTGGCATTACCCATGAAGGTATAGCGCATGTCGCCGAAGGGTTTCATCGCAGTAAGACGGATACCGTAGCGGTCATCCGTACCATAGCCCACATCAGGATTCATCTGCAGTCCGTTTCGTGCACTGCGCTTAGTTTCGAACTCCAATACGAAGTCGTCATTACCATCATCAATACCCGTCATACGCGACAAGTCGCTCTTCTCATCATAGGCTTTCACCTTATCAATCACGTACGAGGGAAGATTCTTCATCACCGCATCGTTGTTACCGGTCATAAAGTCACGACCGTCCATCTTGAACCTTCTCACCTGCTTACCATTGATGGTGACACCTCCATCATCATCGATCTTCGCACCTGGCAACATCTCCACCAACGACTCGATCACAGCGCCTTCAGGCACACGGAATGCATCGGCGTTATATACCAATGTATCATCCTTGACCACCATCTTGGGCAGGTTGGCCAGCACCACAGTCTCATCGAGAACCATACCATCATTCTGCATAACGATCTGTCCTACTGCCAGTGGACGACCGCTAACCTTAGTCAGATTACGGTTCGCTTGCTTGTAGCCAATAAAGCTGACACGCAACAGGTAGTTACCAGCACTAATGTCGTTGATGACAAAGCGTCCGTTACTATCAGAATAGGCACCGTTGACATAGGTGGTGTCGTTACGGCCATCATTCGACTTACTTAATTTATACAACTGGATCGTGGCATTCTCAAGGGCTTGGCGTTGCTCACTATCAACAACGGAACCCGACAACGACTCATTCTGGGCCTGGGCGGAAAGCAGACTCAGCATCAGTGCCATCGATAAGACAAGGGTACGGCAGTGAAAACTCATACAACAAAAGGGTTAATCATTTAAGTTTACATTCGCTTAACTACCTGGAGTTAATGGAATGTGTAACATATGTACACGTATTAGAGTGGTAAAATGAAAAAATGTTTAATCCCTTAGTGTTAGTTTAACTTTTATTAATTGCCACGTTGCAGGCAGATAAGCACAAAAAGAAGGTGGGTCAGAATGATTTCTGCCCCACCCTCTTTGATAATTTAAAGTTGTTTTTGCCTTACTTCAGCAAGTTCATGGTGTCGGTGGCAATCATCAACTCCTCATCAGTAGGAATGACCACAACCTTTACACGGGAATCATCGGCAGAGATGATAGCCTCTTCACCGCGAACATTGTTGCGCTGTTCGTCGAACTTCACGCCGAGGAACTCCATGTCCTGGCAGACAACAGAACGCATGCTGGTCTGGTTCTCGCCAACACCAGCAGTGAACACGATAACATCGAGTCCGCCCATGGCGGCAGCATAAGCACCGATATACTTCTTGATACGGTAGAAATACATATCCTGTGCCAGCTTAGCACGTGGATCACCGCTCTTGGCTGCGTTCTCCACATCACGCATATCACTGCTACCACCTGTCAGACCGGCTACACCGCTCTGCTTGTTCAGCAGGTTCGACATGCCATCAGCATCCAAACCGAGCTTCTTCTCAATGAACGTCACTGCGCCACCGTCGATATCACCGGCACGAGTACCCATCATCAAACCTTCGAGTGGGGTAAGACCCATGGATGTATCCACGCACTTACCGTCTTTCACGGCGCAGATGGAACCACCGTTACCCACATGACAGGTCACCATCTTCGTACCTTCGGCAGGGATACCGAGGAACTCACAGGCACGAGCAGATACATAACGGTGAGAAGTGCCATGGAAACCATAGCGACGGATGCCATACTTCTCATACAGTTCGTAAGGAATGGCATACATGAAAGCTTTCGGTGGCATGGTCTGGTGGAAGGCTGTGTCGAACACACCTACCTGAGGTAGTCCGGGCATCAGCTCCTTCACGGCGTTCACACCCTTCAGGTTAGCGGGGTTATGCAGCGGAGCCAGATCGGAACACTCCTCGAAAACCTTCAGTACCTCGTCAGTGAGGATCACGCTCTTGTTGAACTTCTCACCGCCGTGCACCATACGATGACCCACAGCATCAATCTCGCTGAGGTCTTTGATCACACCGATTTCAGGATCGGTGAGCAGAGAGAAGATGAACTTCACGCCCTCGGTATGCTCGGGAATATCGTGCATAATCTGTTTCTTCTCACCATTCGCCAACTTCACTTTCACAAAGGCGCCGTCCAAACCAACGCGCTCAGCGCCACCGCTAGTCATCACACTCTTGTCGTCCATGTTGTACAAAGCGTACTTGATAGAGGACGAACCACAGTTCAATACTAATATCTTCATTGTAAAGCTTAATCTTTAATGTTTAATCTTTTACTTAGCGTCCATTGCCTGACAGGCGGTGATAGCAACGAGATAGTAGATGTCTTCTACGGAGCAACCGCGAGAGAGATCGTTTACTGGACGGGCAATACCCTGGAGGATCGGACCGATGGCAATGGCGTCGCCTAGACGCTGCACCAGCTTATAGGAGATGTTTCCTACCTCGAGGTTCGGGAATACCAGTACATTGGCGTTGCCGGCAATCTCACTGCCAGGAGCCTTCTTCTTACCCACAACAGGAACCAAAGCGGCATCAGCCTGCAACTCACCGTCGATCTTCAGAGAAGGATCCAGTTCCTTTGCCAGACGGGTAGCCTCGATGACCTTATCCACTACCTCGTGAGTGGCAGAGCCCTTGGTAGAGAAACTCAGCATGGCCACACGGGGATCGTCGAAGCCAGCCACCGACTTAGCCGTCTGCGCCGTACATACGGCAATCTGACTGAGCTGGTCGGCATCGGGCATCGGGGTAACGGCAACATCACCCACCACAAGTACACCATTCTCACCAAATTCCGGCTTCTTGGTGATCAGCAACATGGCACCACTTACACAAGTGATACCCGGTGCGGTCTTGATAATCTGGAGGGCAGGACGAAGCGTCTCACCAGTTGTGGAGAGGGCACCGCTGATCTGTCCGTCAGCATCACCAGTCTTGATAATCATACAGCCCAGATACAGCGGGTTCTTCACCAGCTCACGAGCCTGTTCGAT
The DNA here is from genome assembly GCA_045114185.1 of Prevotella sp. Taxonomy (GTDB): domain Bacteria; phylum Bacteroidota; class Bacteroidia; order Bacteroidales; family Bacteroidaceae; genus Prevotella. The sequence continues at coordinate 91,308 of JBGUJY010000058.1, forward strand.
AGTCATACCCTTCTTCTTACGTAACTCAGCTAGCAACTGGGCATACTCCTCACTCTTGTCACAGTTTAGCGGGTCGATCAGCGTTGCCTTGCCTATATGGGTCAGTCCTTTCTCAGCAGCCAGCGCGTGTACCTTCTCGGGATTACCGATAAGAATGATATCGGCAATATCATCCGCCAATACACGGTCAGCAGCAGTCAGTGTGCGCTCCTCTTCTGCTTCAGGGAGCACGATGCGCTGTTTATTACTCTTGGCGCGTTCGATGATTTGTTGAATTAAATCCATAGCTTTTTCGTTATTATGAGATTCTTTAACCAGTTTTATTCTATAGTTGCCATTTCTTTTGTCAGGATACTCTCCAGTTCCTCGGCTGACAGACGGAGTTGGAAGTTGCCATTGATGGCAACACTGATACGACCTGTCTCCTCAGAGCACACCACGGCAATGGCATCACTTTCCTGCGAGATACCCATGGCTGCCCGATGTCGCAATCCCAGTTCCTTGGGAATATCCACGTTATGCGATACGGGCAGGATGCAGCCTGCCGCCTTGATGCGTTTGCGGGCAATCACCATGGCACCGTCATGCAGCGGAGAGTTCTTGAAAAAGATATTCTCGATGAGTCGTTGGTTGATGGCTGCATCAATCACATCACCAGTGGCCACGATGTCATCGAGAGGTGTATTGCGCTCGATGACGATCAAGGCACCCACTTTCCTACGTGCCATGTTCATACAAGCCATGACAATGGGGATAATCGTTTCCTTGTCGGTACTCCGCTCAGTATTCTTATCTCCATTCTTGAAAACCTTCACCAACGAACGTACCCGCCGGTGGGCACCAAGATTATAAAGGAACTTACGGATCTCATCCTGGAAGATGATGATGATGACAATCACACCCACGCTCACCAACTTGTCCATAATGCTGCCTAATAGACGCATCTCCAAGATCTGACTCACAAAGAGCCAAGTCACAATGAATACCATGATGCCAATGAACACATTCAGAGAACGCGACTCTTTCATCAGCCGGTAACAGTAGTAGAGCAATATCGCCACAAGGACGATGTCGATGATATCCTTTATTCCGAAATCAAACACTTCTCTCTAATTTAATGTATAATGTTTAATCTTAATTATTTATGTTCAGTAGCTTCACCGTCTCCACTGCCGCCTTCACATCGTGTACCCGAAGGATGTTCGCCCCTTTCAATAAGGCTACGGCATGCAAAGCTGTAGTACCGTTCAAGGCTTCCTGTGGTGTGATTCCCAGTCGCCGCCAGATCATGCTCTTACGAGAGATTCCCACCAACAACGGGAGCTGCATCACTTGTAACTTTTCCAACTCACCCATCAGGGCATGATCCTGATCTGTTGTCTTTCCAAAGCCGAAGCCAGGATCCAGGATGATGTCTTTCTGTCCAAGGTCGCGCAGTATCTGTGCCTTTTCGGCAAAGTCGAGCAGCACCTCGCGAAGGGTGGCAGCAGTTGACATATAGATATAGGGCACCCGCTTACTACTAACCAAGCGGAACATCTCCATACGACGGGAAGGATCATCAGCAAGGGTGCCGTTAGCACCAGCTGTGAGTCCTCCGACATCATTGATGATACAATCACCGAACTCTTCTATCACCATCTTCGCCACCGCAGGACGGAAGGTATCGATGGACAAGACAGCCTCGGGATGATCACGACGGATCAACGTTAGGGCAAAGCGCAGACGGGCGCACTCATCCTCTTCGGATACGATCGCTGCACCTGGTCGTGTGGAAAAGGCACCCACATCGATCATCGATGCTCCCTCAGCAAGAATCTGTCCTGCACGCTTGGTAATCTCCTCTTCCGTCTGCATACGACTCTCTGCATAGAACGAGTCGGGTGTGACATTGAGGATTCCCATCACCTGCGGCTCCGACAAATCGATGAGCCTACCGTTGACATTGATTGTATAATCCATATCTGCTACAAAGATACAAAATATTTGCGAAAGTAGATGTGCACAAAACGAAAAATACTCAAATTAACAAAAATCATGTCCGTTGGTAAGTATTTATTTGTATCTTTAACTTCGTTGAAGGTACTCCCGTTCGGAAAAACAAAAGCTTTTTTTTGTTTTTCGCTCACTTATTTGTATCTTTGCATAACAATTTTCATCGAATATGGATATCAAAGAACTCTACCAGTTATACCAACAGCATCCGTGCATCACCACCGACAGTCGTGACTGTCCTGAAGGAAGCATCTTCCTTGCCCTTAAAGGCGAGTCGTTCAACGGTAACCAGTTTGCCCTGCAAGCCCTCGAGAAAGGCTGCGCATACGCTATAGTTGATGAAGACATCCATGATAGCTCACCGCTCGCAGAACGTCTCATCAAGGTGGATAACTGTCTTCAGACCTTCAAGGATTTGGCACGCGAACACCGTCGTCAGTTCAATATCCCAGTGATTGCCATCACGGGCACTAACGGTAAGACTACCACTAAGGAATTGGTGGCTACCGTGCTTTCTGAGAAGTATAACGTGCTCTATACACAGGGGAACTTCAACAACGATGTGGGAGTGCCCAAGACGCTGTTCCGACTGAACAAAGAGCATGACATTGCTGTGGTGGAGATGGGAGCCAGTCATCCGGGCGACATCAAGACACTGGTGGAGACTACTGAGCCTACATGTGGTATCATCACCAACGTAGGACGTGCCCATCTGCAGGGCTTCGGTTCCTTTGAGGGGGTGAAGAATACCAAGGGAGAACTTTACGATTTCCTCGCAGCACAGCAGAAAGAGGATTTCGAGAAAGGTATGGTGTTCATCAATGAGGATGATGATAACCTCCGACAGATGGCAGATGATCGCGGACTCATCTTCCGCTCTGCTTATGGTACAGGTGACAGCGAGGAGATCATCGTAAAAGGTAAGGTTATATCATGTGCTCCGCTCCTGAAGTTCCAATGGCTGATCCACGATGAGGAGGAAGGCGATTCAGAACCATTCATCGTTCAAACGAACCTGATTGGCTCCTATAATATCTACAACATGCTGGCTGCCATTGCTATCGGATTGTTCTTCGATGTGGATATTCCTCAGATTAATCATGCTTTGGCCAACTATGTTCCTACCAATAACCGTAGTCAGCTGGAAGAAACAGCACACAATCACCTCATCGTGGATGCCTACAATGCCAACCCCACCAGTATGGCGGCAGCTTTGAAGAATTTCCGCGATATGGATGTGACACCGAAGATGGCCATCATTGGTGATATGCGAGAACTGGGAGAGGTGTCTGCCGAGGAGCATCAACATGCAGTTGACATGATGAAGGAATACGGACTGAAGGATATCTGGCTCGTGGGAGAGGAATTCGGGAAGACCGACTGTAACTACCGCAAGTTCAAGAATGTGGAGGAGGTGAAGGCCGCCATCACCGAAGAGAAACCCGAGGGCTATTACATCTTGATTAAGGGAAGCAACGGCATCAAGCTGTTCCAGCTTCCTGAAATGCTGTAGATAAACCGCCAAATACAAGTTTTTCTGCAAATTTCCCTGCAAAAATGCACGTGTTTCATTTTTTTGCAGTACCTTTGCATCCGGTTTCGTAAGAAACCGTCTGCGATTGTTAGCTGCACCTCGGCATAAAACAAGTTTTCTGCTCTCGGTTTGCAAAACAATTGCAGTCTCTAGAGATCGGGATGTAGCGCAGTTGGTAGCGCACTACGTTCGGGACGTAGGGGTCGGGCGTTCGAGTCGCCTCATCCCGACACAAAAAAAGGAAGTGGCATTTCTGCTACTTCCTTTTTTATTGGAATGAAAGATGTTCTCTTATTCTGCCTTTGCCTCTTCAGCAGCAGCCTCAGCAGCGGGTGCTTCAGCTACGGGAGCCTCAGTTGCAGGAGCCTCAGCCTTCTTCTTGCCACCACGACGTGTACGCTTAGCTGCCTTAGGAGCCTTAGCCATGTTCTCGTCGAAGTCAACAAGCTCGATGAAAGCCATATCAGCACCATCACCAAGTCGAGAACCAAGCTTGATCACGCGGGTGTAACCACCGGGACGGTCAGCGATCTTCTCAGCCACTACTCCGTAGAGTTCCTTCAATGCTTCCTTATTCTGCAGGTAGCGGAACACCACGCGGCGTGAGTTGGTGCTGTCATCCTTAGCGCGGGTAATCAGCGGTTCTACATATTTCTTCAAGGCTTTGGCCTTGGCGAGGGTCGTAGTGATTCTTTTGTGCATGATCAGCGAGATTGCCATGTTAGCAAGCATGGCCTGACGGTGGTCTGCAGTACGGCCCAGATGGTTGAATTTCTTTCCGTGTCTCATTTTTCGTTTTTTCTTTAAGTGGACAAATGATTAATTACTCTTTGTCCAGTTTGTACTTTGAAATATCGGTTCCAAACGACAGATTCAGACTCTCGAGCAAATCATCAAGCTCTGAAAGCGATTTCTTACCAAAGTTACGGAACTTCAGGAGGTCGGTCTTGTTGTACTGAACCAGATCACCGAGTGTCTCCACGTCAGCTGCCTTCAGACAGTTGAGTGCACGTACAGACAGGTTCATGTCGGTGAGCTTGGTCTTGAGCAACTGACGCATGTGCAGCACTTCCTCGTCAAACTCCTGGTTGGTCTCGCTGTCGGTATTCTCCAGCGTGATCTTTTCATCGGAGAAGAGCATGAAGTGGTAGATCAAGATCTTTGCAGCCTCTTTCAGTGCATCCTTCGGGTGAATGGAACCATCCGTTGTCACTTCGATGACGAGCTTGTCGTAGTCGGTCTTCTGCTCAACACGATACGGCTCTACAGCGAACTTGACATTACGGATAGGAGTGTAAATAGAATCGATGGGAATAACGTTAACATCGGTGCAGAATTCACGATTCTCGTCAGCAGGCACGTAACCGCGCCCTTTGTTGATTGTCAGGTCCAACTGCATCGATGCCTTCGCATCTAAATGACAAATCACCAAATCTGGGTTTAACACTTCAAATCCAGTCAGATACTTACTGATATCACCAGCCTTGAACTCGGTTGAATTCTCAACGGTGATACTAACTTTCTCATTCTCGAATTCTTCTACTACTTGCTTGAAGCGTACTTGCTTCAGATTCAAGATAATGTTGGTGACATCCTCTTTTACACCAGGTACGGATGAGAACTCATGCTCAACACCAGCGATCTTGATGGTGTTGATGGCATAACCCTCAAGTGATGAAAGGAGAATGCGACGGAGCGCGTTACCTACGGTAACACCGAACCCGGGCTCTAACGGACGAAACTCGAACTTGCCGAATTTGTCGTTTGCCTCCAGCATTACAACTTTATCAGGTTTTTGAAATGCTAATATCGCCATTAATTTATGATTTATTATTTAGAGTACAACTCAACGATTAACTGCTCTTTAATGTTCTCAGGGATATCGGCACGTTCCGGCTTGTGCAGGAACTTTCCGCTCTTCGTGTTCTCGTCCCACTCGATCCAGGGGTACTTACTATGATTGAAGCCAGCGAGTGCTGCCTCGATCACCTCAAGCGACTTTGCTTTCTCGCGAACGCCTACAACTTGTCCCGGTTTTACTGAGTAGGAAGGAATGTTCACAACCTGACCATCAACCACAATGTGCTTGTGACCAACGAGCTGACGAGCAGCAGCACGCGTCGGGGCAATACCCAGACGGAATACTACATTGTCGAGACGACTCTCAAGGTTCTGGAGCAGAACCTCACCCGTTACGCCGTCGGCCTTTCTGGCCTTCTCAAACATGTTACGGAACTGGCGCTCAAGTACGCCATAGGTGTACTTGGCCTTCTGCTTCTCTGCCAACATGACACCATACTCCGACATCTTACGACGACGGTTGTTGCCATGCTGTCCAGGAGGGAAGTTTCTCCTGGACAAAACTTTGTCCGGGCCGAAGATGGCTTCTCCAAATCGGCGGGCAATTTTTGATTTCGGTCCAATATATCTTGCCATAACTAAAAAAAATAAATAAAATATTTCTTGATGATTCCAGTAAAACTAGTAATACTAGCAATACCAGTTTAATGATTATACGCGACGACGCTTCGGAGGACGGCAGCCATTGTGCGGCAGTGGAGTAACGTCGATAATCTCAGTAACCTCGATACCTGCACCGTGGATAGCACGGATAGCGCTCTCACGACCGTTACCCGGACCCTTAACATAAGCCTTTACCTTGCGAAGACCCAGATCGTAAGCGATCTTTGCGCAATCCTCTGCTGCCATCTGAGCAGCATACGGAGTATTCTTCTTAGAGCCGCGGAAGCCCATCTTACCGGCTGAAGACCAAGAGATAACCTGACCTTCGCTGTTTGCCAATGAAACGATGATATTGTTGAAAGAGCTGTGAACATGAAGCTGTCCCAGTGCGTCAACCTTGACGTTTCTCTTCTTTGTGACTGTTTTCTTTGCCATAATTCCTTTAATCTTTAATGTTTAATGTTTAACAGAATTACTTCGTGGCCTTCTTCTTGTTTGCAACAGTCTTCTTCTTTCCCTTACGGGTACGAGCATTATTCTTGGTGCTCTGACCGCGAACGGGAAGACCATTACGATGACGGACTCCACGATAGCAACCAATATCCATCAGTCGCTTGATATTCATCTGGATCTCAGAACGGAGATCACCTTCTACTTTGAATTCAGCGCCGATAATTTCACGGATCTTGGCTGCCTGGTCGTCAGTCCACTCGTTGACCTTCAGGTCGCGACTAACACCGGCTTTATCCAATATCTTTGCTGAACTACTTCGACCAATACCATAGATATAGGTCAATGCGATTTCGCCACGCTTATTCTGGGGCAAATCTACTCCAACAATTCTTATTGCCAT
>JBGUJY010000059.1:0-40269 GCA_045114185.1 Prevotella sp.
GCCAGCATATTGGCTCCATCAGCATGTGAGCGTTTGTAGTCACCCGGTCCTGGCTGTCCTTCCGAGTTCGCTTTCACAAGAAAACCACCAAAGTCGGGTATGAGTCCGTAAATCTCCTTGGCCTTTTTCTTCCACCACGCACTCACCTTCGGATTCAGTGGGTCGGCAGTCTCTGTGTCACCCAATGCCATAGGGGAGGCGAAGTTGATGCTCAGGAACACACGAATGCCATATGGACGCAGGATGTCAGCAATCTTCTGTACCTCCTTCAGGTATTCCGTTGTAAGAATCTTTGGAGAAGCATTAACGTTGTTCAGAACAGAACCATTGATACCGATAGAAGCATTGGCACGAGCGTAATCCCGTATTCTCTTTTCGTCGAGATGGAACCATTCGAAGATACTTTCTCCGGCATAACCCCTTTCAATGCTTCCGTCGAGGTTGTCCCAGTGATTTAGCAGGCGTAGAGAGAAGGCAGGCTTCTCGGTTTTGTCGATACTTTTAACATCGCGATCCATATTAAGACTACTACCTGTACTGATTGCTTGGGTGTTCTGCAAGCGCAGCAGTTCGTAGGCTCCGTAGAGCAATCCGATTTCCTTACTGGCATAGATAGTAGCGCCAGCATAACCCTTTTCCTTACATTTGGCCACAAGTCGATAGCCGTCGCCTAGGTTCAGCTTTTTATCCAGAACCAGTCGAATGCTGTCATTCATCTTCCATCCGTTTTGCAGTTCAGCCTTGGCGATGTTGATGGTTGGACTCTCATGGTTTGCAACAATCTTCGTACTGGCATTATTCGAGGTATTCCTGTTACCCAGCCATAGTTTATAACCGTCATCAGCCATACAATGGATGGCTACGGCAGATATAACTATCAGTGTCAGTAGTTTTTTCATATAACTATTCTTCTTGTTGAGTTTGATTATCGATGTCTTTTGCCCCTCCTTCAATATACTCCGTAGGAGTCATGCCAAAGTGCTTCTTGAACACTGTGGAGAAATGTGTCTGGTTGTTGAATCCCACCGCATAGGCCACTTGTGTCACGTTGATCTTATTCTCCCGGATTAGCCTGGCCGCCTGTTCCAGTCGGAGATTGCGGATGAAATCGCCAGTGGAGATACCCGTGATCTCCTTCATCTTTCGGTGCAGTTGGGCACGACTGATACCCACTTTCTCTGTCAGCTTTTCTACGTTGAAATCGGGATCTTGCAGGTTCTCGTTGATGCACTTCATAATCCGGTCCATCAAGACATCGTTGTTACCTCTCACCTCAACCCGTTCCACCTTTTCCTCTTGTGTTTGGGCACCTGAGAACTTTCCTCGGAGACGGCGCACGTTGTCGATGAGGTTGTCAATGAGGATGTGTAGCTCTTCCATGTTGAATGGTTTGGCGATGAACGCATCTGCACCGCGTTTCAATCCTTCAAGACGGTCGCTTACCTCTGAGCGGGATGTCAGCAGGATAACTGGAATATCACTGATGTTGACATTTCCCTTGATACTCTTTAGCAGGGCGATACCATCCATCTCAGGCATCATAATATCAGAGATCACCAAGTCGTATTCACTGGTAAGCAACGCCTTCAGCGCTTCCTTTCCGTTCGGAGCAGCATCAAAGCGATACCATCTGCCCAGCTCGTTACGAATATAGTTTGCAATTTCCACATCATCATCGACGATGAGGATATTGAAGTTCTTACAGGCCTTTCTTCCTTGCGAGTGGGGGGGGGGTGTTTTCTCTTCCTCCTCAATCTCTTCAGGTTTAAGATGCCCTTTCCCGAGGGGCATCTGAACGGTGATGACCGTTCCTCTCATACCATCCTCCCTATTGGCTGCCGAGATGGTGCCGCTATGCATGTTCACGATGGCCTTACTTAGGTTCAGACCAATACCAGTTCCGTCAAGATGGAGATCGCGGGCGTTGCTACCCTGATAGAACCTTTCGAATAGACGTTCGGGCTTGTCCTCTTTCAGACCGATACCGTTGTCAATGACTTTCACGGTAAAGTTTTTCTTGTCATGTGTGAGCACCACATCAATCTGTCCGTTGTCAAACGTATATTTGAACGCGTTACTGAGCAGGTTACTGATAACCTTGTCAAAGTTGATGCGGTCGATCCAAGCCATCAGTTTTTCATCTTCGTGGATGAAATTGAAGCTGATGTTCCGTTGCTGTGCATTATAATTAAATAAGGTGAGGATACCGTTGAGGAACGACACCAGATCAGTCTCCTTACAATGCAGTTTCATCTGGTTCTTGTCGATCTTCCTTTCGTCAAGAATCTGGTTCACCAGCAGTAGCAGACGCTGTGCATTGCGGTCTATAGTATTGATATCCTCCAAACTCTCCGGATCTGCCACTCGAGATTTCAGTTTCTTCAGTGGTCCCATGATAAGGGTCAGCGGCGACCGAATATCGTGGGTGGCATTGATTAGGAACCGCATCTTCGACTCCTCCAGTTGAGCTTTGTTTCTACGTTCGTACATCATGAGGGCGAGAGCAGCTGCGGATAATAACATTAGGAGATACACGAGATAGGCGAGGGGAGAGGAATACCAAGGCTCTTTTACCCTTACCGTAATCGTCTTGGTCTTTTCTGAGTAGATACCATTACAGAGTGCCCTGACCTCAATGGTGTACTTTCCTGGTTTCATTTTGTTGAAGGAGATCGCATTCGATCCTTCATTGAAAGAGAGCCAATCATCCTGACCGTTGATGCGATACTGGAAGGTGATATTGTCGGTGTTCTTGAAGGTAAGTAGAGAGAACTCCATGGTGAACGAATTCTCATCGTAAGCCACGGTGAAATCGTCGTTTATGACACTTCTGCTCTTTCCGTCAACAATCAGGTTGGTGAGGAACACATCCCCCATTTTGACATCACTGTTCCTAACATCGCTAGGGTAGAAAGTCGTGATACCTTCACTTGTGCCGAACCCGATCATTCCATCAGGAGTCTGGAACACTGTTCCTAATACATACTCTTTGTTGTTCAGTCCGTTCCCATGAATATGTCCAATCCATTTCCGGGCTTGGTAGCTGTATTGCCAGATACCCATGGAAGTGCTAACCCAGATGTCTTCTTCACGGTCAGTTACTATTCCATAGATGAGCTTATTATTCAGCGTATCTGAATTAGGGAATCGGTTGATCTCGTTTTTGATTCTGTCGAAGATGTAAAGTCCGGCATTGGTGCCAATCAGGATATTTCCTTGTTTCTGTTCACAGAAGGCATTACACTGATGCCCGTCTAGCAATTTATTCCAACCGTATTGGCGGAAGCTGCGTGTTTCCGTGTTCATACACGAGATGCCATCGGCAGTGCCTATCCATAGAAGACCATACCGGTCGATGTACAAAGAACGAATCCAGTCATTGGGCAGACTTCCCAGTTTTCCTCCATCCTGATTCATGCTATAAACGGCGGTTTCACCGGTGTTGGTATTATAGACAATAAGTCCTTTTCCATAATCACAGATATACAGGATTCCTTTCCCGTCGTCGGTGATGCAGTTCAGCCCCCACCCGCTACCAGTCAGCTTGGGTATGCTTGTCCCTGTATCGGGGTTGTAACTATACAGAATATTCTCCGTGCAAAGCCAAAAATGCCCGGTTTTATCGGCATATATCGAACGCGCGCCAGTAGGTGTGTTGAATGCAGAGATTACCTTTCCCTGTCGATCAAAACGGTAGATTCCGGTGTTCTGTACAGTGCATAATACTTGTCCTGAGGCATCCAAAGCCATTGATGACACACTACTGCCAATGGAGTAGTTCTGCTCGGCAAAGCTCCAGTTCCGGAACGCATCTTGTTCCTGGTTTAGTTGATATAGTCCTTTCTGGTAGCACCCAATCCAAATATTGTTATCCTTATCTTCCAGCACATCACTTACATTCGAGCTGGAAAGATCAATTTCCCTACTACGGGAATCAACAGGGCGCATCACGTTGGAATCGTGCGGAATCACCATAAGTCCTTGTCCTGCAGTAGCAATGAATATGTCACCGTTACGACTCTTTGTTGCCTCCCTCATAGAGAGCCTGCGATCCAGTGCTGAAAGGTCGTAACCAGCATCTGTCACTTTTCCTGTAGCATAGTCATACCGCAGTATTCCGTAAAGGCAGATGATGAGGAAGCCGCCGTCGTTACATTTGATATACGCTCTTGGAGGGCCGTAAGGAGATTCGAAGTCTTTCACTTCCACGGGCTTTCGGTTCTTTACCTTGAAACGTGAGAATGAACTGAGGTGATTGCTACGCCAAAGGCAATGCTGGTCATCCTCAAAAGCCCTGCTGAAGAAATCGTCCACTTTCCGTGAATGGAAATACTTCTCCAACGTAATTTTGTCTTCTCCTTTGCGGATGCTGTACAAGCCATAGCCAGCTGTTCCTATCAAGATGTCACCGTTGCTATATTGCAGCAGGGTACTCACTCTGGGGCGCACACTATCGGGAAAGGCATATCTCACGAACCTACCGCTTTCGTAGTCGTATCTGGCAAGTCCTTTACCGCAGCCAACCCATAGCCGTCCTTCCTGGTCGCACAATACCTTGACGACCTCATTGTCTACAATCGATGTGGTATCGTCTTTTTCATAGATATAAGTTGAGAATCGATAGCCGTCGAACTTGTTCAGTCCATATTCCGTTCCGATCCAGAGGTATCCGTATTTGTCCTGACAGATGCATTCAATCAAACTGCTTGACAATTTGCCGGAAGTATATAGCTTCCCTGTGTCAGCCCATCCTTGGATGACGGTCATTAGGAATAGAATTAGGATTCCGACTTGTTTTGGTTGCCTCATATCTTGGTCGTAAAATCTTGTGCAAAAATAGAAAAAACCCGTCATATTTCAAAATCTTTCGATAAAATATGTCTCAATGATACATTTTGAAATATAATAGTTACGAAATCAATAGCTTTTTTGGAATGAAGTGTGTAAATTTGCAGGTGTAAAAGACTAACCCTACTTGAAAAATTTATGAAAAAGTTCATAATAATGGCTTTCATGGCAGTGTCCATGCAGGTTCATGCCCAGTGGACAGGCACATGGGCGGCAGCTGCTGAGTTCACCGGTCCTGGTGATATGCCGGCCAGCACACTTGCCAATCGTTCACTTCGTGAAATTATTCATGTCTCCATTGGAGGTAGTGAGTTGCGTTTGAAATTATCGAACGAGTTCAGCAAGGAACCCGTCGAGATCCGTTCCCTTTACATTGCTGATGCCCAAGAGGGATGGGAGATACAGACCAAGACCGCTAAGTACGTCACTTTTGGCGGAAAGAAGAATGTCACCATTGAGCCGGGAAAGGCTCTTTACTCGGATGTGATCAAGTATTCTCTGAAACCGTTGCAACGATTGTCTATCACTATTAACTACGGTGAAGGAGTCCCCGTGAATGCTACCTCTCATCGCGGTTCCCGCACCACCTCGTATATCATCTCCGGTATCTCCAAGCCCAAGAGCAACTTTGCCGAGGGCGAGAAGGTGGATCATTGGTATAATATCGCAGCTCTTGAGGTGAAAGGAGATGCCCCTTGCGTGGCCGTGTTGGGTAACTCTATAACCGATGGTCGCGGCAGTACCACGAATAAGCAAAACCGCTGGCCCGACTTCCTCGCTGAGGCTTTGCAAGGACAGGTGGGTGTACTGAATCTGGGTATTGGTGGTAACAGTGTCGTAGAGGGTGGCTTGAGCGAGCCCGCTTCCAAGCGTTTTGATCGTGATATCCTTCAGCAGAGTGGCGTGAACACGCTGATTATCTTCCAGGGTGTAAACGATATTGGTAATAGCCGTCATGTGGAGCAAACAACCACACGCCTGATTGCTGCTTATGAACGTTTCATCAAGGATGCGAAAGAAAAAGGGATGAAGGTCTATCTGGCCACCATTACACCTTTCAAAGGTAATGGCTACTATTCCTTCTACCATGAGGCTGCTCGTCAATATGTCAACAACTGGATTCGCAAATGTGAAAAGGTCGATGGAATCATAGATTTTGACGAACTTGTTAGAGATTCCAACGATCCAGAAAAGCTTCAGCAGCCCTATTCTGAAGACGGCCTTCATCTGACTCCCGCAGGCTATGAGACCATGGGTAAATACGCGGCCTCTCAAATCAAAAAGTGAAATTTGAATTATAAATTAAATAACTATTTTTATGGAATCATTTTCTAATACGCAGGAAGCAAAAGGCTTCTACAAACTTTCTTGGTTACAGCGCATCGGATTCGGATCCGGTGATTTGGCGCAGAACCTTATTTTCCAGACGGTAGCAACCTACCTGATGATTTACCTTACTACAGTATTAAAAATCAATGCCGCCTTTGTCAGCGGACTGATCCTTACGGTCCGACTTATCGACTGTTTCTGGAGTCCTGTAGTAGGGCGTTATATCGATAACCGTAATCCCAAGTTAGGTAAGTATCGTGCTTATCTTCTCTATGGCGGTATTCCTCTTACTGTTGCTGCCTGCCTGTTGATGCTTCCCCAGGCTGCTACATGGTCTATGCCAATGAAGATGGTCTATGCTGCTCTTAGTTATACTCTGCTTAGCATGATCTATTCAGTAGTGAACATACCTTACGGCTCGATTATGGCTAGTATGACTCGTGACAACGACGAGGTACTTATCCTTACTTCTACTCGTATGGTATGTGCCAATTTAGGTCAGATCATTGTTCAAGCAGGCTTCCCCATCGGACTCGCCATGTGTGTTCATTCGGCTATCGACTGGAACCAGGCTACCTTCATGGCTATCGGTACTATTCCTGCTTTCATCATCCTTCCTTCTCTGCCAGCATTGAAGAAATGGCTGGGTAAGAAGGGGCTTTATTATACCCTTCTCGCCATCGGCTTAGTTGGATTTGCCATCTTGTTTGTCATTGGTAAATTCTTTGATGTTGGAAGTTTGAATACACTTGTTCAGACTGCAAAGGTGATGACAGGTGTTGGTCTTCTTGTTGGTTCACTGATGTGGGCACTTGTTCCTGAGGTAATCACCGAAGCTGAATACCGCACAGGAAACCGTCCGGCTGCTACGGTAAACGCACTGGCTGGTGTGGCCTTCAAGGCAGGTTTCTCCATCGCTGGTTGGATCACCCCGTTGGTAATGGGCTGGATTGGCTTCAACTTCGCCAGCGAAGAGTCGGCTTTGGCAACCGATCCTATGGCATGGTTCACGGTGACATGCGTGTTTGCTATTGTCGGATTCTTCCTCTTGATGCTTTGCTTCAAGGGTAGCAAGGAAAATATTACCACCACTCCCGAAAAGCCCGTTTCATTCGGTGAGATGTGGCAGGAGTTCAAGGCAAACAAGTGTCTGCAGCTGGTGTTGGGCATCTTCGTTGTTGTGTTCCTGGCATCATTCATCAGTGCACCTGTAAATGCCTATTATCCCAAACTGGCTAACTACTCAGCCATCGCACAGAATGCCATCCTGATCTTCACCACCATCATTCCTGCCATCCTTTTGGTTATTGTGGGCTACCTTATTTATAAGTATCCTCTTACCGATGAGAGACTGGATGAGATGAGCCGTGAGATTGAGGCACGTGCAAAATAATGATTAATAACTTAAAACTTAAAGAACAATGAAAGCAAGATATTTATTCCCGAGCGATTATATGGCTGATCCTGCAGCCCACGTGTTTAACGGACGCCTCTATGTTTATCCCAGCCACGATTGGGAGGCTGGCGCAGCCTTCGATGATGACGGTGGTCATTTCCAGATGAAAGACTATCACGTCCTTTCAATGGACAATGTGATGGAAGGTGAGGTCACCGATCATGGTGTTGTTCTTGATGTGAAGGATGTGCCTTGGGCAGAGAAGCAGATGTGGGATAGCGATGTGGTAGAGAAAGACGGCAAGTACTATCTTATCTTCTCAGCCAAGGATTACAACGGTGTGTTCCACCTCGGCGTAGCCATTGCTGAACGTCCCGAGGGTCCGTTCATCCCACAGGAACACCCCATCCGCGGTGCTTACAGCATCGACCCTTGTATGTTCAAGGATGATGATGGACAGGTGTACTGCTACTATGGTGGCTTGTGGGGCGGTCAGCTGCAGTGGAACGTAGCTCCCCAGAAGGTGCTAAAGGAAGGTATTGACCTGGGTCCTGCTCCTGATCGTAAGACACAGCTCTACACAGCTCCCGATATGCCGGCCCTGCCCAGCTTGATGGCTCGCATGAACGACGACCTTCTCCAGTTTGCTGAGGCCCCACGTCAAGTGATTATTATCGACAAGGACGGACAGCCCTTGAAGGCAGGCGACCCGCATCGTTTCTTCGAGGCTTCGTGGATGCATAAGTATAACGGTAAATACTATTTCAGTTACTCAACAGGCGACAGTCATTTGCTGTGCTACGCCATTGGCGATAATCCTTACGGTCCTTTCACCTATCAGGGTGTGATCCTGGAGCCTGTTGTGGGTTGGACAACCCATCACTGCATCGTGGAGTACAAAGGCAAGTGGTATTTGTTCCATCACGATTGCGTGCCCTCTAACGACATCACCCATCTGCGTTCTCTGAAAGTCATGCCACTCGAGTATGATGAGGAAGGAAACATCAAGACGATGGTGAGCGAGTAACACGTTTTTGGGAAAATATACAACAATAAACATCAGTCACCAAATCCTATTCTTCGTTAATCAACGTCAAAGGATTGGTGTATGTCGATGGAATCGCTTATATTTGCATCATAATTTGCAAATATGCGTAAAAAGGTTGTAATCATAAGGATAAGGAGAACGGGCATTAGCGTAACACTGATGCTCGCTCTTCTTGTTTTTCCCACCATTCTCATGGCTCAAGAGAAGGAGGTGGCAACCGACTCGCTTGCCGACAATAAAACGAAACATCGTGTAATCTGGGTGGCGGATATCGAATCCAGACGACCGCTGAGAAATGTGACGATCCAATTGGACCGTCGTACGGAAAAGGTGCAGACAGAGTGGGGTGGAAGGTTCATATTGAAGAACGACAGCTTTCAGACCATGACGCTCACGCATCCCAGCTACCTTACCCGTGTCATTGAACAGAAAGAGGGGGTGCCCGATACGATCTTCCTATTGCCTTCCGGTCAGCAACTGGCAGAAGTGGTGGTTATAGGACAAGCCCGCAAGCCAGTTGTAACAGCAGAGGATGTGCGGAAATATGCTGCTGAAAACTATACTCCTTCAGGCAGCGGTGCGTCTGTTTCGTTTGATTTCTTCGATTTAATCGACATCAAAGGACGGAAACATAAGAAACGGGCGAAGAAGATGAAGGAGATCATGGAAGATTATTAGTAGAGATGTAAGGGACGAACGCTATAATTTCCAAGTGTCTCTCATAATTTCTAATGATTTCAGTTCTGGGAAATCAGGGACATGCAAACGATAGTAGGTGATGATGACATCAATGATGCGGTTACGGTCGTCGTGATTCATCTTGAACAGATGCATCGACTCGTAGTTCATGCGCATCAAGGTACTGATACGACTGGAGTCTTCGCAGTCGAGGAAATCAGGATGTAACGGTGCATGGGCAGTGAACGAGGCGGCACGCATATCGAAATAGTCACCTGTCTGATAATCCTCGATATTGGGAAAGAAACCGATGAACCTGCTCATGCGCATCATAAATACTAGGTGGAAATTGGCAAACGACTCCTTGCAACTGTCAAACCATAGGATACTGTGCTCCAGATAAGCGAATAACGCAGTGTTCTGCTGTTCACTGCGGGTGCTGTAATACAGGAATTCTGCTAAGAATAGAGCAATGCTAAGCTTCTGCGGATCAAAGGGGATAGAAGAGTAGAGCACAGCTATACGCGCATCTCGAAGATGCTGCAATTGAACCTTAGGACGAATATCCAACTCCACATCGAGGATGTTCAGTGGTTGGAAAAACTGCTTCTTCAACTTTCCCTTGGGCGTCTTGGGGATGTGGGTGACGATGGATATCCTGCCGTCACTCTCAGTGAACAGATCGATAATCATCTTCTGCTCACCATATTTCAAAACCCTGAGCACAATTGCCCTCGTCTTTGTCATCATCTCTGCAAAAGTACAAATAAGCGAGCACAAAACAAAATATACACACGTATTTCTTTTGTTTTGCCGGGCGAGAGTACTTTCGACGGAGTCAAAGTACCATTTTTTCGCTGATTATTAAAAATTTACGAGAGAAAATTTGCAGGATACAAATAATTAGCGTACCTTTGCACCCGCTTTTAGAGCGAATGGTCCCTTCGTCTATCGGTTAGGACGAGAGATTTTCATTCTCTAAAGAGGAGTTCGACTCTCCTAGGGACTACCAATCCGTCATCGCGCAGGGATGCGCTAACGAGAGATTCCCATGTGGTGCTTTCGTGACAAGGTGCCGGAGGATCTGAAAGGATCCGCAAGGGCAACAGTAATTGTGTAAGACCCAGCTTGAAAAATTAACGATTAAAAATTTAAGATTAAAGAAAATGGCAAATCACAAATCATCCATGAAGAGAATTCGTCAGACAAAGACGAGAACGTTGCACAACCGCTATTACGCCAAGACTATGCGTAATGCCGTACGTAAACTGCGTGCAATGACTGACAAAGAAGAGGCAATCAAACTGTATCCCAGCGTACAGAAGATGTTGGATAAGCTGGCTAAGACCAACGTTATCCACAAGAACAAGGCTGCAAACTTGAAATCAAGTCTTAGCAAGCATATCAACAAACTGGGATAATACATAGAATCCAAGGAATAGAACGGGGCTACATCATTGATGTGGTCCCGTTTCATTTTATAGAAATCTCCTTCTCCCACCCTCCTTTCTCCTTCCTCGTTTTTTTTGTTTTTTTATCATCTAAATACTTTAGTATTTAGGATTTTTTTCGTACCTTTGCATACCATATAAGCAAATAACTAAAAATGGAAGAAATTCAGAACAACGGAAATTATTCTGCGAGTAACATTCAGGTCCTTGAAGGCTTGGAGGCAGTACGTAAGCGTCCTGCCATGTATATCGGTGACATCAGCGAGAAGGGTCTGCACCATCTGGTCAACGAAACGGTGGATAACTCCATCGATGAGGCGATGGCAGGATTCTGTACGCATATTGAGGTGACCATCAACGAAGATAACTCCATCACGGTACAAGATAACGGTCGTGGTATCCCCGTGGATGAACACGAGAAGATGCATAAGTCGGCTCTGGAAGTAGTCATGACAGTGCTGCACGCCGGTGGTAAGTTCGATAAGGGTTCTTACAAGGTGTCAGGCGGTCTGCATGGTGTGGGTGTGAGCTGTGTAAATGCACTCTCATCACACATGCTGTCACAGGTGTATCGTGACGGTAAGATCTATCAGCAGGAATACGAGAAGGGTAAGCCTCTTTATCCTGTTAAGGTGGTAGGCGAAACAGAACTTAGAGGAACTCGTCAGCAGTTCTGGCCCGATCCAACCGTGTTCACTACAACCGTGTATCAGTGGGATATTATTGCTCGCCGTATGCGTGAGCTGGCATTCTTGAATGCAGGTATTACTATTACATTGGTTGATCTGCGCCCCGACGAGGACGGGAAGACCAAGAAGGAGGTGTTCCATGCTCAGGAAGGTTTGAAGGAGTTCGTGCGTTACGTGGATCGCCATCGTACGCATCTCTTTGATGATGTAATCTACCTGAAGACCGAGAAGCAGGGTATTCCTATCGAGGTAGCTGTGATGTACAACACTGACTATAGCGAGAATATCCATTCCTATGTGAACAATATCAATACAATCGAGGGTGGTACGCACCTTACAGGTTTCCGTATGGCACTCACGCGTACGCTGAAAAGCTACGCCGATGGTGATCCTTCCATCTCAAAGCAGATTGAGAAGGCAAAGATTGAGATTGCCGGAGAGGACTTCCGTGAAGGTCTTACCGCAGTAATCTCCATCAAGGTGGCAGAACCGCAGTTTGAGGGTCAGACCAAGACGAAGTTGGGTAACAGCGAGGTGGCTGGTGCCGTTCAGCAGGCAGTAGGTGAGGCGTTGGCAAACTATCTGGAGGAGCATCCGAAAGAGGCCAAGCAGATTTGCGACAAGGTGATTCTTGCTGCTACGGCTCGTATCGCTGCCCGCAAAGCTCGTGAAAGTGTACAGCGTAAGAATCCGATGAGCGGTGGTGGTCTGCCGGGTAAGTTGGCCGACTGCTCGAACAAGGATCCGAAGGAATGTGAGATCTTCCTCGTAGAGGGTGACTCTGCAGGTGGCTCCGCTAAGCAGGGTCGTGACCGCTACACTCAGGCTATCCTGCCGCTGCGAGGAAAGATTCTCAATGTGGAGAAGGTTCAGTGGCACCGCGTGTTCGAAGCAGAGTCGGTGATGAACATCATCCAGAGTATCGGTGTTCGCTTTGGTGTGGATGGTGAAGGTGATCGCGAGGCAAACATCGATAAGCTGCGCTACGACAAGATCATCATCATGACCGACGCCGACGTCGATGGTTCTCACATCGACACACTGATCATGACACTCTTCTACCGCTTCATGCCGAAGGTAATTCAGGAAGGTCATCTGTATATCGCTACACCGCCACTTTACAAGTGTACTTATAAGAAGGTAAGTGAGTACTGCTATACAGAGCAGCAACGACAAGCATTTATCGACAAGTATGTGGATGGCCGCGATGATGACAAGCAGTTGCATACACAGCGCTACAAAGGTTTGGGTGAGATGAATCCTGAACAGTTGTGGGAAACCACCATGGATCCGTCAACACGACTGCTGAAGCAGGTATCCATCGAGAATGCTGCCGAGGCGGATGAGATCTTCTCCATGCTCATGGGCGATGATGTGGAACCGCGCCGAGAGTTCATCGAGAAGAACGCTACTTACGCGAACATCGATGCTTAATTACCAAGACCGCAGATGCCTCGCGCACTGCGGTCTTTTTTCTTGATTCTCATGAAGCGATTCTTTCCATTACTGGTCGTCATGACCTTACCGCTCTTCGCTGGCGCACAACAGCAGTGTGCCATGCGTTTGTGGTATGATCAGCCCGCACACTTCTTCGAGGAGTCATTGCCCATTGGCAATGGAAAGATGGGAGCCCTGCTCTATGGTGGGGTGGATACCGACTCACTGTACCTGAATGATATCACCTTGTGGACGGGGCAGCCTGTTGACCGTAACGAGGATGCTGGGGTGGCAAAGTGGGTGCCTGTGATTCGTGAGGCGCTGTTCAACGAGGATTATGCGAAGGCTGACTCCCTTCAGCTACATCTGCAGGGACATGACTCGCAGTTCTACCAGCCGTTAGGCATGATCTATATAAAGGATAATAACCCGGGAACAGTGAGTGGGTATTATCGGTGGTTGAGTCTGGATAGTGCGCTTTCTACTGTTACTTATGCTCGTAATGGGGTGCAATATACCAGGGAGTATCTGGCTTCTAATCCTGATAAGCTGATAGCCGTGCATCTTTCCGCTAACAGAAACGCATCTATCAACTGCAATGTCGCTTTATCTTCTCAGGTGCCACATCGTGTCAAGGCGAGCAACAAACAACTCACCATGTTAGGACATGCCATTGGTGATGAGAAGAACAGCATTCATTTCTGTTCCATCCTCCGTGTGGATCATCAGGGGGGGACAGTAACGGTGAGTGATTCTACATTGTTGCTATGCGATGTGGATGAGGCAACCATCTATCTGGTGAACGAAACGAGTTTCAACGGATTCGACAAACATCCTGTCAAGGAAGGGGCTGACTACATCAACAAAGCCACGGATGAGGCTTGGCACTTAGTAAACTGTACGTGGGAGGAGATACGGGAACGACATATACGCGACTATCGCCAATTCTTCTCACGAGTGGAGCTGGCATTGGATGGAGCTAAGTATGATAGTCAGCGGACCACCGCACAGCAGTTAAAGGACTACACTGACAAAGGAGAGAAGAACCCATATCTGGAAACACTGTATTTCCAATACGGTCGTTACCTCCTCATCAGCTGTTCTCGTACTCCTGGCGTTCCTGCAAACCTGCAGGGATTATGGGCTCCGCAAAAATGGTCGCCCTGGCGAGGAAACTACACGGTGAACATCAACCTTGAAGAGAACTATTGGCCCGCCTTTATCACGAATCTTGCTGAGATGGCAGCACCATTAGATGACTTCATCCAAGCACTCTCCACAAACGGATCGTACACAGCAAAGAACTACTATGGAATCCATGAGGGCTGGTGCAGCAGTCATAACTCTGATATCTGGGCTATGACGAATCCAGTAGGTGCCAAACATGGTGTTCCGATGTGGGCCAACTGGAACCTAGGCGGCGCATGGCTGGTGAATACCTTATGGGAACGATACTTGTTTGCACAAGATGAGAACTACCTGAGGAACACCGCATATCCGTTGATGAAGGGTGCTGCGGAGTTTTGTATGGCATGGCTCGTGGAGAATCCCAACAAGCCAGGTGAGCTGATAACTGCACCCAGCACATCTCCTGAGAATGAGTATATCACTGATAAGGGGTATCGTGGCACGACATGCTATGGGGGTACGGCAGATTTAGCGATCATCCGTGAACTGCTCACCAATACGCTTCAAGCCCGGAATATCCTCTATCCACATCCCACAGAAGAGGAAATAAACACACCTTATTATATAGGTCTAGCTCACAATCTCCAACATCTGCATCCTTATACGATCGGTCATATGGGAGATCTCAATGAGTGGTATTACGATTGGGATGACACGGATTTCAAGCATCGTCATCAGAGTCATCTGATTGGTCTTTACCCCGGTAACCATATCTCTAACTCTCCACTATTAAAAGCATGTGAGCGCTCTTTAGAGCTCAAAGGAGATGAGACTACAGGATGGAGCACGGGATGGCGCATCAATCTGTGGGCACGACTGAAGAATGGTGAGAAGGCGTATCAGATCTACCGTAAACTGCTCACTGCTGTGGCACCAGAGCGTGATAACACCCCGAACTACAGTCATGGCGGTGGTACCTATCCCAACCTCTTTGATGCGCATCCTCCCTTCCAGATCGATGGGAACTTCGGTGGTACTGCTGGTGTATGCGAGATGTTGGTACAGAGCTCTTCCGACCATCGTATTGAACTCCTTCCTGCCACCCCTTCGGCATGGTCATCTGGAAAGGTGAAAGGAATCTGTGCCCGTGGCGGCTATGTGGTGGATATGACCTGGAAGGAGGGTCGTGTGGTACAGGCTACCATCAAGAACCTTACTTCCCAGAAACGCTGTGTGACACTTGTGGCTAATGGAAAAGAGCAACAAGTGAAGATAAAAGGTAATAGTATTAAGACGATCCGTTTAAAATAGAAGAAGATGATGAACATTACTGAGCTGACCATTGCCAATGTGAAGGCATCCTATAAAGGGAGCTTCCTCAACAACGATCTGGTGCTGATTGATGAACTGGCCAAGTTGCCGCTTCCTAATGAGCCAAGACGTACCCGTTGCATCATCTTAGGACTGTGTCTAAAGGGGAAGGCGCAGTATTCTGTGGATACCATCGACCATACCGTAATGCCCAATGATGTGATTCTAATCAATGAAGGACTAGTGCTCGACAACTATATGCTGAGTCCTGATTTCAGTGGTATCGGCATCCTGATGTCGTACGATTTCTTCCGTGAAATCATTCAGGGCATTCATGAACTGTCATCTTTGTTCCTCTTCTCCCGTACCCATCCTGTGCTTACCTTGAACAATATCGAGGTGAAGAACATCGATTTCTATTTCCGCGCATTGAAATACAAGGTGGATGAGAAGAATCATCATTTCAGGACCGATGTGGTGCGGTCGCTGATGATGACGATGATCTATGATATCAGTAATGCCATCTATCGCTTGCAGCAGATCAACGATAAACGTCAAACACGAGCTGAGGCTATCTTTGCCTCATTCATCAGACTGGTTGAGGAGAACTTCAGACAGGAGCGTAGGGTAAGCTGGTATGGTGAACAACTGTGCATCACGCCTAAATATCTCTCTGAGACCGTGAAGCAGGTAAGCAGGCGGACACCCAATGAGTGGATAGATAACTTCGTGACACTCGAGGTACGCGTCTTACTCAAGAATTCTACCATGAGCATCAAGGAGATTGCGCAGTATATGAACTTCCCGAACCAATCGTTCCTTGGGAAGTATTTTAAGGAACATGTGGGAATGTCGCCCAGTGAGTATAGGAAAAAATGAGTGTTCTCAGCTTAAACTAGCTGCTACATTGCAAAGCTCCTTATACCATTCTTCACCAAAACGACGGATAAGCGGCTCACGCAAGAAACGATAGACGGGGATCTTCAGTTCCCGTCCTTTTTTTCTCGCACCTTCACAGATAGTCCAGCGGTTGTAGTTGAGTCCAACCAATCCGTTGGAGAACTGTTTTACGCGGATAGGGTAGAGAGCACAGCTGATGGGCTTAACAAATGGAGAATTGAGAATGGAGAATTGAGGGTTTACTGCACGGCGGGCACGTTCCAGAGCGCAGAGACAACAGTTGTGGACAGTCTTCCCGTCAATTTCTATATCGTCATAACAAGTGAACACACAGTCCTTGCCGTTCACAATACTCGTCACCAAATCTCCTTCCTGATCCGTATAAGCGACACCCTGCTTGTCGATAACTGCCTGTGAAGAGGCTGCCAGGTCTTGCCATACCTCATCCAGCATTCCTTCGATCTCCATAACCTCATCCAAGGTAACTGGTGCTCCTGCATCGCCTTCAACGCAGCAGGCACCATGACAATCAGTGAGGTCACAGCAGAAGTACTCAGTGAAGATGTCACTGGAAACAAGTACGTCGCCTATTTGTATAATGGGAGGAAGCTTATTCAATTGAGAATTGAGAATTGAAAATGGGAGATTACCAGTTGATGGGGGTGATGCCGTTCTGTTCCAAGTAGGCATTACACTTGGAGAAGTGATGGTTACCGAACCATCCACCACGGTTGGCTGACAAGGGCGAGGGGTGAACGGATTCGAGTACCAGGTTCTTCTGCTTGTCAATCATATACGCTTTCCCTCTGGCATAACCGCCCCAGAGCAGATAGACAAGATGCTCACGCTCTGTGGCCAAGGCCTTGATGGCCGCATCAGTGAAGGTCTGCCAACCTAAGCGTGCATGACTGTTCGCCATATGGGCTCTCACCGTTAGTGTAGCATTGAGCAACAGTACCCCTTGTTCTGCCCAACGCGTAAGATTCCCGCTTAAAGGAATCGGCGTACCTATGTCGTCTTGTATCTCTTTGAAGATATTCTGTAGCGAGGGCGGGAACATTACACCGTCATTTACCGAAAAACTCAGTCCGTGAGCCTGTCCTGGCTCATGATACGGGTCCTGACCGATAATCACCACCTTTACCTTGTCGAAAGGACAGAGGTTGAAGGCATTGAAGATTAATCGCCCCGGTGGGTAGCAGGTGGTTGTACTATACTCCTGTCTTACCCACTGGGTCAGCTGCGAGAAATACGGCTTCTCAAACTCATCTTGCAGATGCCGCTTCCACGAATCTTCAATCTGTACGTTCATCTTATTTAATCAGATTTCCGAGAATGTCACGTGAGAGCTCTCTCGTGATGGTTCGGGTGGCTGCAGAAGTAGCATTCTTCACTACCTTCTCCTTCGCAGAGGTCTTACTCTTGGTCTGCTTACCCGACACCTTATTACTTACGTATGTACCCAGAATGGTGGCCAAGGTAGAGGTAACGGCAGTCATCACGGCCTTCCAAACCTTTCCCATCATGCCGGCTTTCTTCTTCTCGGTCTTGCCACTCTTTGTCTCTTTCTCCAACGACTTAGCCTCTTCTTCCAGAACCAGGGCTTGCTCTTCAGCTTCTTTTAATAAGACCTCAAAAGCACTCTCTCGTTCTACAGGCGTGTCGTATTTGCCGTAGATATAGCTCTGTTTGATGATATCGAGACGCTGACCTTCGGTGATGGCACCAATCTGTGACAGAGGGAACAATATCTTTGCACGTTCCACCATGTTGGGTGCACCCTTCTCATCGAGGAAGCTAACCAGCGCCTCACCAGTCTCGAGGTTCATAATGGCTTCGTCGGTCTTGAAGTCCGGATTAGCGCGGAAGGTATCAGCAGCGGTTTTCACTGCCTTCTGATCCTTCGGCGTATAGGCACGCAGGGCATGCTGTACGCGGTTTCCTAACTGTCCGAGGATGTTCTCGGGGATGTCGGAAGGACTCTGGGTGATGAAATAGATACCCACGCCCTTTGAACGAATCAGACGGATTACCTGTTCAATCTTGTCGAGCAATGCCTTGCTCGTATCAGTAAACAGCATGTGGGCCTCGTCGAAGAAGAATACGAGCTTCGGTAGCGGCAGGTCACCTACTTCTGGCAGGGTTGAGTAGAGCTCGCTCAGTAACCAGAGAAGATAAGTGGAGTACAGTTTCGGCTGCATCATCAGCTTGTCAGCTGCCAGCACATTCATCACACCCTTACCGCCTTCTGTCTGCATCAGGTCGTGGATATCGAACGAAGGCAGTCCGAAGAACTTTTCGGCACCCTGATTTTCCAACTGTAGAATGGCACGCTGGATGGAACCAATACTCATGGATGTAACAGTACCATAACTTGTCCTTATATCTTTTGCATGGTCTGACATATACTTAAGCATTGATCTCAAATCTTTGAGATCGTCCAGCAATATACCCCGTTCATCAGCATACTTGAAAACAACGTTTAAAACGCCATCTTGTGTTTCATTTAACTGCATGATACGACTCAACAACTGAGGTCCCATCTGTGAGACGGTGGCACGCATGGGATGGCCCTGCTCGCCAAACACATCGAAGAAACGTACAGGACAGCCTTGGAACACTGGGTCTTCAATACCGAACTCCGGCAGTCGTTTCTCGATGAAACCACTCAACTTACCTGCTTGAGAGATGCCAGAGAGATCACCTTTCATATCTGCCATGAAACAGGGCACACCTGCCTGACAGAATGATTCAGCCATCACCTGCAATGTAACCGTCTTACCAGTACCTGTGGCTCCCGCAATCAAACCGTGACGGTTAGCCATCTTCCCTTGAATACTCAATGCTCCCGAAGAGCAGTGGGCAATGTAAAGCCCGTGTTCCTTGTCGTACATATCTATCGTTTTTGGTTCTGCCTACAAAGATACAAATAAGAGAGCACAGAACAAAAAGAAATAACGTTTTTTTTGTTCTGTTGAACCGATGGAACAGCGAATGCCATCAAGCGTGCTTGAATGGCTGAGTCGTGAAAGAGGAAAACGTAGTTAACGTGAGTATCTTCGGCGAAGCCAAATTTACGAAAATCGAGTGTAAAACAAATATCAGCGGCACAAACCTCAAGTACAGGTCATTTGCCCTTATTTATCGTAATTAAAGGAGAAAACACGGTTTAGGATGATTTCCTTTTTATCGAGCTTCGGATACACTTTCCAATAGAATAGATCCTGTATCATCTCATAGGCACCACTCCAGACATAGTGCATGATATCGATGTCGAGGATGTATTGCTTTCCGTTGTCGTAGAGTTGCACATCCTGTAATTGGTAACTGCTGTTGCTCGCCCAGTCCTTTCCAATAATCAATGTGTATTTGTCGAAGTCAATCTCTGGCAGTTTTTTATCCCCTGTATAAGCAAGATGGAAGTCAGATTGACTGTTAATCACCAATAGTTTCTGTTCATCCCACTCTGTTTGATCAAAGAAAGTACGGTGTATATTGCCATCTCCGTCCCAATATGGATGACGTACCTCTGTGGCAAAGAAATCCTCCCATTCCTGTGTGTTCTCAACAGGTTGTATCCATCGGGCATTACTATGTTCATATTCACTTTCTGTGCCTATATCTGAGCCATGATCTATTACATAGAGCAACTGCCATTGACCGCTGTTCTGAACGAAATCGAGCAATTCAAGGTTATCCTTCCATTGATGTACTTTCCCGTCAGACGTTATCACATCGATAAGGACTTCAGAACCAGTACAATCCAGATAATAGATAGTTTCACCATTCCAACAGCCCTGATACGCTTTAAATCCTTGAATTGCCCCATTTCCCTTGTAGGCGCGAATCCTGTTAGCCAGCCACTCGGGCAAGTCGCTTAATGGTTTGTTCTCATCCCACCTCTTCGTTGTACTGACGGTATTTATGAACTGGCGATGCAATTTAAACAACTGGTAGGCACCAGGGTAACATTTGTCCCATTCAACCGTTAATGGACTTTCAAGAACTTGTTTCCAGTCAGCACCCTCATGATAATCAACGTTGAAGAGTCGCTCACCTTGATGGTTGAACACATAGCCAAAACTACTCATTACAGGATGATATAGACAGTAGATGTCTTCTCCTTTATACTTCCCTACGGAAATGGATGTTCCTGTCCCTAATGAAATGGCATCCATATAGAGGAATTGTCGGGCGATAGGAAGTGGAAGATCTGCATAATTACCTTTGAGCAATTCTTTCTTGAACTCCTCAGTGCGAGAATCAGGATACACATACGTGATATCATCATCTTTGTCACTGCAACCTGCCAACCCTGTTACAACAGTTGTCAGCAGAATCATAAGCATCCATATCTTCTTCATACCTTCATCTTTTCCTGTTTTTAGTTTCACTTTTTCTTATAAACGCAAAGATAGTAAAATCTTGCATCTGTGATAGATAAATTATGTTAAACTGCACACCTTTCACATGCAGATGTCGCCCCTTCATTTTTATAGAATTTTATGCTTTGCTCATCAGGCTTAACGAAAATGTTCCCAACGTGGGAACAAAACATTCCCAACGTGGGAACGACAATAAAAAAACCGGATACGGAATCGTACCCGGGATTATATCTATTGTGCTTAATCAGCAAAGCCTCTTAATCCGTGATCAGATTCTCACCTGACATGTCAGCCGGCTGCTCCAATCCCAGGATATGGAGGATAGAGGGAGCAACGTCTGCCAAACGACCGTCTTTAACAGTGGCAGAGTTGTTATTGGTGACATAGATGAACGGAACGGGATTCAGTGAGTGAGCGGTATTCGGGGTTCCATCGGCATTGATGGCATTGTCAGCATTACCATGGTCGGCAATGATGATAGCCTCATAGTCGTTAGCCTTGGCAGCCTCAATCACTTCCTTTACACAGTGGTCAACAGCCCATACTGCCTTTGCAATGGCATTATATACACCTGTATGTCCCACCATGTCGCCGTTAGCGAAGTTCACCACGATAAAGTCATATTCCTGTGTATTGATGGCACCCACCAGCTTATCCTTTACCTCATAAGCACTCATTTCAGGCTTCAGGTCGTAGGTAGCCACTTTGGGTGAAGGAACCAGGATACGGTCCTCGTTCTCAAACGGAGCCTCACGACCGCCGTTGAAGAAGAAGGTTACGTGAGCGTATTTCTCTGTTTCAGCGGTGTGTAACTGCTTCTTGCCTTGCTTGGAAAGATATTCGCCGAGAGTGTTCTCTACATTCTCTTTCGGGAAGAGGATGCTGACATTCTTGAAGTTGGCATCATAAGGAGTCATGCAATAGTACTGCAATCCAGGAATGGTATGCATACCCTGTTCGGGCATATCCTCCTGAGTGAGTACGATGGTGAGCTCCTTGGCACGGTCGTTACGGAAGTTAATGAAGATGATCACGTCACCTTCCTCGATGGTTCCGTTTACGCTAGCATTATGGATGGGCTTGATGAACTCATCGGTCACGCCCTCGTCATAACTCTCCTGCATGGCCTTTACCATGTCGGTAGCCTGCTTACCCTTGCCTTCTACGATGAGGTCGTATGCTTCCTTCACACGCTCCCAACGCTTATCACGGTCCATGGCATAGAAACGACCGACGATGCTGGCGATATGGGCATCATTCTTCTCGCAGCAGGCAGAAACCTGCTCGATGAATCCCTTACCACTCTTGGGGTCTGTGTCACGACCATCCATGTAGCAGTGTACGAACAACTGATCCTTCAGACCGTATGCCTTACCAATCTCGATGAGTTTGAAGAGGTGGTCGAGGCTGGAGTGAACACCACCGTCAGAGGTAAGACCCATCAGGTGCAGTTTCTTGTTGTTCTCCTTAGCGTAAGTATAGGCAGCCTTTACCTGCGGGTTTTCCATGATGGAACCGTCTTTACAGGCGCGGTTGATCTTTACAAGGTCCTGATACACGATGCGACCCGCACCGATATTCAGGTGGCCCACTTCAGAGTTTCCCATCTGTCCGTCGGGCAGACCTACGTCTTCTCCACTGGCCATCAACTGTGAGTGAGCGCTCACTGCGGTCAGGTAATCCAAATACGGAGTAGGAGTGTTGTAGATCACGTCTCCCTTACCATGTTGTCCGATTCCCCATCCGTCGAGAATCATCAATAACGCTTTCTTTGCCATAATGTATTTATTATTAATCTGTTCTTTCGGGGTGCAAAGGTACGAATAAGTAAGGAGACTGCAAAAGATATGTTTCAAAATCATTATTTTTTGTTATACTTTTCATTTTCTTGGGATAGTCGTGGACATATATCAGGATTATTTCGTAATTTAGCGGTCGAATCTATCATATCAGATAACTATTTACTAAAAAAAACAATAATATCATGTTGAAAAGAACAATTGGAATCGTGGTGGCAAG
This sequence comes from Prevotella sp., assembly GCA_045114185.1. GTDB lineage: Bacteria > Bacteroidota > Bacteroidia > Bacteroidales > Bacteroidaceae > Prevotella. The sequence continues at coordinate 22,620 of JBGUJY010000059.1, forward strand.
TATGGCCATGCTGACGGTTCATGCACAGAAAAACATCCCCCTGGTGTATAGTGCGGAGAACACCGGGAAGAACTTTAAGGCACCTGCATTACCCGACTATGACGGACTCCGTGAATGTCGTACTTTGCCAAACCCCTTAGAGTGGTCTAACGGCAAGGGAAAAGTAAAGAAGTTCAAGCAGTGGGAGCGTCGCCGCAACGAGATTGCTGCCGAGATCCAGCACTACGGAATAGGTGAGAAACCTGTTGTTGACAAGAGTCAGGTGAAGGCATGGATGAATGGCGACACCGTGTTCGTGGATGTAACCGTCAATGGTGAAACCTTGCATCTTTCTTCTACCATCCGCTATCCGAAGGGCGGACAGGCACCTTATCCGCTGATGATCGGTACCAGTAATATTTCCCTGCCCCGACAGATGTTCGACAGCAGGAACATCGCAACCATGACCTTCCATGAGAAGCAGGTAAACGACTATGGACAATTCGGTCGTCACCATGAGCGTGGAGAGCATAACTTCGACCGCCTGTATCCTCATCTCTCCGAGAACGGAGCCTATAGTGAGTGGGCTTGGGGTCTTAGCCGACTGCTTGACGGTCTGGAAATCCTCGGTGAGGCCCAAACAAAGATTGATATGAAGCATATTGGTGTGACAGGTTGTTCGTATGCTGGTAAGATGGCTTTGATGTGCGGTGCTTTTGATGAGCGCGTGGCGCTGACCATTGCCCAGGAGCCTGGTGGCGGTGGTGCTGCTGCTTGGCGTGTTTCCAAGACCTTGGGCGAAGTGGAGAGTTTGGAGCGTACCGACTATCACTGGTTCAAGGAGAGCATGCGCGAAACATTCTCTGGTGACAGTCTGTACCGTATGCCCTACGACCACCATGAACTGTGTGCCCTGGTTTGTCCTCGAGCCTTGCTGATGCTGGGTAATCCCGACTACAAATGGTTGGCTGATGAGGCAGGTTATGTATCGATGAACGCCGCAAGAAAGGTATGGGAGTATTTCGGCATTTCCGACCGTATAGGCTATTCCATCGTGGACGGTCATGGCCATTGTCAACTGCCGCAGTCGCAGTATCCTGAGGTCGAGGCCTTCATCGACAAGTTCCTTTTAGGCAAGGATGCTGATACACGTGATGTTCAGGTTGCCCCGATGTTCAAGGGCAAGGTTGATCTCAGCAAGTGGATCAAGTTCTAATACAGTTACTACTTTATCAATTCAAAAAGGCCGCCCTTTTCTCTCACGAGGAAAGGGCGGCAAAGGTATTATGTTCAAAAAATAATGAGGATAATTTATAATATGTGTATAGATTAATCCTATTAAGTGTTAGGCAAAGCGGATGGTGCCCTGAACGGCCTCCTTGTCCTCTTCTGCAGGCTTGACATTGCCGGCTGCCTTGTTGCGGATCTCATCGAGCACCTGGCGAGTACGTTTGTACGTAGGTGTCTGCTCTACATCAGAGATCACATCGTCGTTATCAAGGTCCTCCTGACGGAAGATGAAGATATGGGGACGACGCTTATACTGCGTGGTTGAGCCATCCTTTCCGTAGTAGCGGTTACGACGGTCAAGACGTTCAGCGGCTTTCTCCTCCTCAGCAGCGATACGGTCGGCTTCCTCCTGTGTACGCTTGCCGAAATGACTACTCATGCCGTCCACATCCTCGATGCCGAAGCCGGTGGCCAGAATGGTTACCTTCACCTTGTCGCCCAGTTCAGGATCAGTGGCAAGACCCCACTTGATCTCGAAGTCGTTACCGAACTTGGCCATGAAATCGTTCACATCGTTCATCTCCTCCATCATCAGACCTGTCTGTGTCTGCTTGTCACTGTTGAATGAGATGCTCAGCAGGATCTTCTTGGAGTTGAATACATCGTTGTCGTTGAGCAACGGTGAGTTCAGTGCATCATCGATAGCCTTCTTCACACGACCCTCACCTTCACCGTAACCTGTTGACATGATGGCCACACCACCATCCTTCAATACGGTCTTCACATCGTTGAAGTCGAGGTTAATCAGACCATGTACGGTGATGATCTCAGCAATCGACTTAGCAGCCACGCTCAAGGTGTCATCGGCCTTGCCGAAGGCATCGAGCACGGTGAGCTCGGGATAGATCTCACGCAGACGCTCATTGTTAATCACCAGCAGCGCATCAACATGCTTGGACATCTCCTCCACGCCATCCAGGGCCTGGTCGATTTTCTTCGGACCTTCGAAACGGAAGGGGATGGTAACGATACCTACGGTAAGGATACCCAGTTCCTTACTGATGCGGGCAATGACAGGAGCAGCACCTGTTCCTGTACCGCCACCCATACCGGCTGTGATGAATGCCATCTTCGTACCGTCTGAGAGCATGTTACGCACATCGTCGATGCTCTCCTCGGCAGCCTTACGGGCTTTCTCGGGCTTGTTACCAGCACCCAGTCCTTCCTTTCCCAACTGGAGGTGAACAGGTACAGGACTGTCGTTCAATGCCTGATTATCTGTGTTGCACAGCACGAAGGTAACATCGTGGATACCCTCGCGGTACATGTGGTTAACGGCATTTCCACCACCGCCACCAACACCGATCACTTTGATGATACTATTCTCTTTCTCTGGCTCGCCAAAGTCTAATATGTTGAATCTGTTATCGTCTATCATAACCTTATTATATTTAATGGTGAATGAATGTTTGATTGGTAAACGTAGAGAGGTTACTCTTCTTCGGGTTCAGCGATAAGGTTCTTGAAGAAGTTCTTCAGCTTGCCAACGGTTTTCTTGCGGTTTTCTTTCTTCTTCTCTTCTTCCTCTGCCTTACGTGCAGCCTCGGCAGCCTCTTCTTCAGCGATGCGGGCAGCCTCAGCCTCCTCCTGTCTGCGCTTCTCTTCTTCGGCCTTCAGTTTCTCAGCCTCTGTCTGAATCACACCAGGACTTAGCTCATTCGGTTTACGAGGTTCACGTTCCGGATTAACAGGTGTGGGCTTGGTTTCCTTAAACAGGTCGCCATTGGCATCCACCTCAGCACCTGCGCAGTTCATGTCACCCTTGGCCAGCAGACCGAGAATGGTGTTCATCGTGCCGTCGTGGGCGGCAATCATCGCATCCTTGGCGCTGATGCTTTGTGTCACGAACTTGGCAATGCGGATCTTATCGATATGGGTGTGGTTGCGGAAAGCGGTCTCGATATTCTTCATGTTCGAGCCACCACCCGTCAGGATGATACCACCCAAAAGGCGGTCGGCATATTCTGACGGTACCTGGTACCATACGTTCTCGATGATTTCTTCGATACGGCCCTCCACGATGGAGATGAACTCACGACTCTTCACTGAGCGGTCTGCATCAATGCTCAGTGACATGTTGTTGTCGATCTCGCCATTGTCTGTCCAGGCACTGCCGTATTTCAGCTTCATCTCCTCGGCTGTGCTCTCTTCCATCTGCAGGGAAGCAATATCCTTGGTGATATTGTTGCTACCCAGAGGAATCACAGCGAGGTGACGGAGGATATTCTTGTAATAAACACTCACGGTAGTGGTATCAGCACCCAGGTCAACAAGGGCACAGCCCGACCGCTTCTCAGCATCTGTCAGCACACTGTCAGCCAAAGCCAGCGGGGCGAGATACATCTCGGCAATGGGAACGCCAGCCAGATCGAAGCATTTGTTCAGGTTCCGGTAGAACATCTTGCGCCAGAGGATATTGAGGAAGTTACCTTCCAGTCGGGTACACTGAATACCCACGGGATCCATCTGGTACTGGTTGTCCACCTTGTACTCCTGGGTGGCGGCATCCAGAATCTCCTGATCCTGATAGCTCATGTTACGGTTTGCATCCATCAGCTCATTCACCATCTCTTGTGTGACGATGGTGTCGGCAGCAAGATTCTTGACGATGACGTTCTTGAGGCTTCGTATTGACTGACCTCCGACACCCACATAGACCTGTGAGATGCTTGTCTTGAGAGTCGCGGTCAGTCTTTTGACAATGTTAGAGATGCATTGTGCCGTCTTGTCAATGTTGTAAATCACTCCCTTGCGGATAAACGTGGAAGAATCCTCCGTTACCACGGCGAGTACGGAAATGCTGCCGTCGAGGTTCTTCTTTCCCGCGATACCGGTCATCTTGGATGAGCCGAGTTCAATTGCTACGATGAAATCCTTTGGTGCCATACGCTATACTGTTTTTTTATTGTTGTCTTGTTTTATGGTGTCTTTTTTGATGGTTGCCGTAGAATCTTTCTTCTCTTCTGTCTTTGGTGCCGGTGGTGTATAGACCGGCATGGTCTTGACAGTTTTCTTGCAGATAATCTGGTTGTCGAATTCCAGACTGATATAATGGTATTTATTCCATCCTGCGGTATTCAGTCCGTACTGATAGAATTTCTCCAGACGTTCCAGCTTCTTGTTGATGTAGTCGGTAATCAGCGCCTTTCTGGTGGCATCATCCTTTGCTTGCGGTAGATAACCAACGAAGATGATGTGTTCACCAACGCGTGGTACCAGTTCCACACCGAGATCAGGCAGGATATTGATCTGCACAATCTGATTCTTCCAGAACTCATTGGCCATCAGTACCTCCGTGAGGGGAGCTAGGTAACTCTTGGCGAAGCCCTGGTTGATGTAGCCGGTAGCGATAATCAGGTCGCTGGTGTATTTCGAGTTGGGCATGATACCGCCCTCATCATCGAGATAGTAGTTCTCGCCCTTGACGTTCATGATGCGTACAACAGGCAGTCGCTGGGTGATCTGAATGCATACATGACCGTTCTGTGTCTTGTAGCACTGAACGGTATTCACGAAGGAACTGGTCTTGAGCACATCTTCGATGTCACGCGGATTGATGTTCTGCATGTGCTTCTCCAACGGGTATAGCTTGTTCTTCTCAAGTATTCGCTTGATCTCCTTGGCGCTCAAGAATCCGTTGGTGTTCTCATCCGCGATGTTGATGCTGACCTTGGTGCACAACTTGGCTGTCTCGTCCGGTTTGTTGAACGAGGTCATGGCGAGTACCAGATAGACCGCTAAGGCTAGATCCAGTATCACGATGATGGTCTTTTTCCAGTTGATGTGCATCATTTATATCTTACATATATCGTTTGCGAAGAATCTTTTCGATTTGCGGTACCATGTTGTCAAGATCACCAGCTCCCAGGATGACCAGTACTTCGAAGTCGTGTTCCTTGACGAAATCCAGTACCTCGTCCTTGGTGATCATCACCTTCTGCACTCCTTCCTTGAGGTTGTCGTAGATCAGTTTCGAGGTAACCCCAGGAATCGGCAGTTCACGGGCAGGGTAGATCTCGGTGAGCACCACCTCGTCAAGCAGACTCAGACTCTCGGCGAAGTCGAGGTAGAAGTCGTGGGTGCGTGAATAGAGGTGCGGTTGGAAGATCACGGTGATCTTTCTGTCCTTATACAGTTCCCTGATGCTCCGCGCACTCTGGTAGATCTCTTTGGGATGATGTGCATAGTCGCTCAGGAATACGATCTTGTCGTTCTTCAGTTTGAAGTCGAAACGGCGGTCAACACCACCATATGTCTTCATTCCGTATTTGATCTCTTCCGCCTGGCATCCGTTCAGTTGGGCCATGGCCATGGCGGCGATACCGTTCTCGATGTTGATGGGAACAGGCTGTCCCAGTTCCACGTTCTTGATGCTCTCGATGGGAGAGATGAAGTCGAAGGTGATCTCTCCGTTTCCAATCCGGATGTTCTCTGCGTGGAAGTCGCCTTCCTCCAGACCATATTCATACACCTTCACACCTTCTTGCACGTCGGCTTTCATCTCCAATCCGCGGTGGATAATCAGTGCACCACCCGGCTGAATCAATGTGGTATAGTGACGGAAACTCTCCAGATAGGCCTCCTTGGTACCGTAGATATCAAGATGATCAGGGTCGGTACTGGTGATAACCGTCATCCACGGCTGTAGCCAATGGAAGCTGCGGTCGAACTCATCAGCCTCAATCACCACGAACTCGCTCTCCTTACTGAAGATATAGTTCGTGCCGTAGTTCTTGGAGATACCTCCTAAGAAGGCGTTGCAGTCGATATGACTCTGGTGCATGATATGGGCGCACATCGTGGATGTGGTGGTCTTGCCATGTGTACCAGCCACACAAAGACCTTTGTTCGAGCGTGTAAGCATGCCCAACACCTGTGCCCGTTTCTCCACATCGAAGCCGTTCTCACGGAAGAATACCAGTTCCTGATGCTCTTCGGGAATGGCGGGCGTATATACCACGAGGGTATGTTTGGGGTTCTTGCAGGTATGCGGAATCTCATCCACCTGTTCCTCATAGTGGATCAGTGCCCCTTCCTTCTCCATCTGTCTGGTCAGCGGTGACGGTGTCTTGTCGTAGCCAGCCACCACCAGTCCCATTCTCAGGAAGTAACGGGCAATGGCGCTCATACCAATGCCGCCGATACCTACGAAATATACTGCTTTTATATCTTTCTGTTCCATGTTTCTTTTTATGTTTGTACCTTATCGTGAAAGGTCATTAGTCCTTTTTTGCTATTCGGATCACCTCATCGGCAATGATGTCTGCCGAGTTGGGAAGGGCAAGCTTTAGGATGTTTGTGCGTAACGACGAGAGTTTCTCTTCGTCTTTCACCGTCTTGATAGCCAGTTCAATGACCTTCTCGGGTGCCTCACTGTCCTTGACATATAGTGCCGCATCCTTGTCAACCAATGCCATGGCATTCTTGGTCTGGTGATCCTCAGCCACATTGGGTGACGGAACGAGGATGACGGGTGTGCCCAGAAGACAGAACTCAGAGATGCTTCCAGCGCCTGCACGACTGATCACGAGGTCAGCGGCCTTATATGCTGCGCCCATGTCGGTGATGAAGTCCAACACTTTCAGCATCGGCATCTCACGATGGCCTTTCAACTGTTCCAGAATACTCTCGTGGTAGTACTTACCGGTCTGCCAGATCACCTGCACACCACTGTTCTCTATCTCATCCAGATGCTGTAGCACACTCTCGTTCACGGTGCGAGCACCTAACGAACCACCAACAATCAGGATGGTTTTCTTTGCAGGATCCAGTCCGAAGCTCTTGATGGCATCCTCACGACTAATGGTTGTCTCCAGTAACGACTGTCGTACGGGATTTCCTGTCATGATGATCTTATCGGCAGGGAAGAAGCGGTCCATGTTCTCATAGGCCACACAGATCTTCTCCGCTTTCTTAGCCAACAGTTTGTTGGTGACACCTGCGTATGAGTTCTGTTCCTGAATCAGACAGGGGATACCCATGGCGGCACATTTGTTCAATGTCGGACCGCTGGCGTAACCGCCCACACCCACAGCAGCCATCGGACGGAACTCCTTGATGATGCTGCGTGCCATGCGCTGACTCTTCCATATCTTGTAAAGCACCTTCACGTTCTTCAGCAGGTTCTTCCTGTCGAAGCCGCAGATAGGCAGTCCTTTGATCTCATATCCGGCAGCGGGAACACGCTGCATCTCCATGCGGTCTTCTGCACCCACAAACAGGATCTTTGCTTCCGGGTTCTTATTCTTGATGGCGTTAGCAATGGAGATAGCTGGGAAGATATGACCTCCTGTACCGCCTCCACTGATGATAATCCTCAATTCCTTTTCCATGTCTTTGTTGTTTAGGTGATCCTTATATGATGACTCATGCCGCTTTGGCCATTGCTTTCTTTTCTGTTGTCTCATCCTTCCGTTTGGCTGTGTAACTGACGCTCAGGATGATGCCCACATATACACAGTTCACGATGGTTGATGTTCCACCCTTGCTGATGAGTGGTAGTGGCTGTCCTGTAACAGGTGCCAGTCCTACAGCCACGGCCATGTTGAACATCGCCTGTGTTACCAGCAGTAGGGCGATACCCATGATCAGTAGGGCAGGGAACGCGTTAGCACATCGGTTCGCGATGGATGCCGTGCGGAACAACAGGATGATATATAGCAGACAGACCACGGCTGCCCCTATGATTCCCATCTCTTCGATGATGATGGCGTAGATGAAGTCTGAGAAAGCCTGCGAGAGGAAGTCACGCTCCACAGAGTTACCCGGTCCTTTACCCACGATATTCGAGGAAGCGATGGCAATCTTCGCATGACTCTTCTGTGCGTCCTTGTCAAGGTCAACCTCTTCAGGTGCGAGCTCCGTGTGATCCATGAAATCGACGATTCTTGCCCGCCAGGTGTCGGCACGGTGGAAAATCTTTCCCATCACTCCAGAAGTCTCTTTCTTCTCCGTCACCTGTTCCGTCATGTTCATCTTATCCCCTTCGGCTGTTTCTCGGTTGTCGTTACCAAGAAGCATGATCGTGGCAAACCCAAGGGCACCTAATAGTGCCAGCACACCCATGAGTCGTCCCAGTTGTCGCTTGGGTACCCGTCCGATGAACATCATGATCATCACCGTCAGGAATAGCAGTGCTGCCGTGGAGAGGTTCTCCATGGCGATGAGGAAGATGATGGGTAGTGATACGAACAGGATATATTTGAAGGCACGACGGTCGGCCCCGTCAACGGTCTGCATAGCACTCAGAATCTGAGCCTCTGCAAGGATGACAGCCCCTTTCGCTATCTCCGAGGGCTGGAACTGAATGCCGAATAAGCCGATCCATCGCTGGGCACCATTGGTTGACTGACCTACAATCAGTACGGCAATGAGCATGACTAGCGAGATGACCAGTGCGAAGGGGGTGACGATCTTGAAGTATTTACACTTGATGTTCATGGTCACGATCATGAACCCCACGCCTATGAACAACAAGGCGGTGTGGTACACCACCGGCTTCCAGTAGTTCCCCGCCTTATAGGTCAGCGAGCTGGAGGCGCTATATACCTCAAGCACACTGACGATGCACAGCAGGAAGAACACCATCCAGATGATGCCATCGCCCTTGATTTTCAGTCGGCTCAGTTTGTTGAACATATATGATTCTCTATATAATTATAGGTTTCGCGCGAGCGTCTTGAACTGCTCGCCACGATCCTCCATATTCTTGAAGAGGTCGAACGAGGCGCAGCAAGGACTGAGCAGTACGGTCATACCTGGCTCAGCCATCTCGTAGCAGGCCTCAATACACTCCTTCATAGAGTGTGTATCGCGTACAGGAATGCCCATTTCATCGAAGTTTTCGTGCAACTTAGTGTTGTCGGCACCCAGATAGACCAGTCCTGCACATTTCTCTTTAACCAGCTCCTTGATCGGTGTATAGTCATTACCCTTATCCTTACCACCGATGATGAGGATGGTAGGGGTCTTCATGCTCTCCAGTGCATACCAGCATGCATCCACGTTGGTCGCTTTGGAGTCGTTGACATAGAGCACGCCACCCACGGTGCACACCTTCTCCAGTCGGTGTTCCACGCCGGGGAAGTCGCTGAGGCTCTTGCGGATTACCTCTTTCTTAATACCAGCCACATCAGACGCAATACCAGCGGCCAGCGAGTTGTAGATATTATGCTTACCCGTAAGCGAGAGTGCTTCCTGTTCCATGTTGAACGGGGTAGGGACCTCGATGGTATATTGTCCTTCCTCGATATAACCGATACTACCTTTCTCCTTCAGTTCCGAGAAGGGGAGTTGCAGCGCCTTGATGTCATATTTCTCTAACTCACGCTTGATGATGGGGTCGTCATTCCAGTAGATGAACGCATCCTCTGCTGTCTGGTTCTGGATGATCCTCATCTTTGAATCCACGTAGTTTTGCATCTTGTTCTGGTAGCGGTCCAGATGGTCGGGCGTGATGTTCAGCAGCACAGCCACGTTGGCACGGAAATCGTACATGTTATCCAGCTGGAACGAGCTCAGCTCGATGATATAGTATTCATGGGGATCCTCAGCCACCTGCAGTGCCAGACTGTTTCCAATGTTACCAGCCAGTCCTGCATCATAGCCTGCCTCCTTGAAAATATGGTAAATCAGCGAGGTAGTGGTAGTCTTACCGTTACTACCTGTGATACAGATCATCTTTGCATCGGTATATCTGCCAGCGAACTCGATCTCGCTGATGATATGAATACCCTTGGCGATGATCTTCTGGATGAGAGGGGCTTCATCAGGGATGCCCGGACTCTTGATCACCTCGTCGGCATCCAGAATCTTCTCTTCTGTATGATGACCTTCTTCCCACTCAATCTGGTGGTCGTCCAGCATCTTCTTGTATTTATCTTTGATTGATCCCATGTCTGATACAAAGACACGGAATCCTTCCTTCTTGGCGAGAACGGCTGCACCTGCTCCGCTCTCTGCTGCTCCTAATATGACGATCTTTTTCATTCTTCTTTATCTGATTTTCAGGGTGATGATGGTCAGGGCTGCGAGGATGATAGACACAATCCAGAACCTGACGGTGATCTTCGACTCATGGAACTGTCGCTGTGGCCAACTCTTGAAGATGTACCTGCTGGTAGGATCCAGCTGCGAGTCGAGCTTGCGGAAGTTGTCGTGGATAGGTGTGGCTCTGAAGACGCGCACACGCTGTCCTTTCCGCTTGTAGATCTTGAACACCTGAGTCTGTATAATGACGCTGAGGCTCTCCACGAAGAAAATACCACAGAGGATCAGTAACAACAGTTCCTTGTGGATGATCACGGCTCCCACACCAATGATACCGCCGATGGTCAGCGATCCCGTATCGCCCATGAATACCTGGGCAGGGAAGGCGTTATACCAAAGGAATCCAATCATGGCCCCGATGAAGGCACAGAGGAAGATTACCAGCTCTTGCGACCCAGGGATGAACATGATGTTGAAGTAGGCCGCATATTCTATATGACTGCTCACATACGCTAGTATTCCTAGCGCCACACCAATGATGGCCGATGTGCCTGAGCACATACCATCCATGCCATCGTTAAGGTTGGCGCCGTTAGATACGGCTGTTACCACGATGATGGTCATGATCACGAACAGGATCCATCCTGCGGCACGGGCGTTCTCTCCGCAGAAGGACGTAATCTTTGAGTAGTCGAGGTCGTGGTTCTTCACAAACGGAATGGTGGTCTTGAGTGATTTCACCGCTTCCGACTTATGTATCACCGTTTCCTGTCCCTGTCTGTCAATGGTCAGGTTCTCGTTGATCTTCGCGTCAGGACTCAGCCAGAGGGTGAGACCCACGATCAGTCCGATACTCACCTGTCCTACGATCTTGTATTTACCTTTCAGTCCGTCCTTGTTCTTGCGGAAAATCTTGATATAGTCATCGAGGAATCCCAGGAATCCCAGCCACACGGTGGTGATGATCATCAGGATGAGGTAGATATTCCTCATTCGTCCTAAGAGGATCACGGGCACAAGGATACTCACGATGATGATGATGCCGCCCATGGTGGGCACGCCTTTCTTCTTCTCACCAAAAGGGTCGATGCTGGGATCACGTGATGTCTCAGCGATGTTCCTGCGTTTCATGTACTTGATGAAGTGTTCTCCGAACCAGGCAGAGATAATCAGCGCCAGGATCAGGGTGAGCAGGGCGCGGAATGAGATATACGACCAGAGGTGCGATCCGGGTATATCAAATTTCTCCAAGAACCTAAACAGATAGTATAGCATGGTCTTACAATTTTATCATTTACGACTGGAAGATCTCCTTCAGCACCTCTTTGTCATCGAAGTGGTGCTTCACTCCTTTGATTTCCTGATAGTCCTCATGTCCCTTGCCGGCCACGAGGATCACATCTCCCTTCTTGGCCATCATACAAGCCGTGCGGATGGCTTCACGACGGTCAACGATGCTGATCACCTTGCGCATCTGCTGCTTGTCGAGTCCGGCAAGCATATCGTTGATGATGTCCTGCGGTTCCTCGAAGCGAGGATTGTCGGAGGTGATGATCACCTTGTCGCTCTGCTTCACGGCCTCCTGTGCCATCAATGGACGCTTACCCTTGTCGCGGTTTCCACCTGCGCCACACACTGTGATCACTTGTCCTTTACCGTTCAGCACCTCATGAATGGCTTTGAGCACATTCTCCAGGGCATCCGGTGTATGGGCGTAGTCAACAATGGCGGTGAATCCCTCCGGCGAGCGGACGGGATCAAGACGACCGTTTACGCTCTTCAGTGTGCTCATCACCACCAGCACCTTTTCAGGATCCTGTCCTAACATGACAGCTGCACCATAGACAGCGAGCAGGTTGCTGACGTTGAACTTACCAATGAACTGCACACCAACTTCACGACCGTCGATCTCGAGGTACATCCCCTCGAAGTGACATTCCAGGATGCGTGCTTTGAAGTCGGCTGCGGCGCGAGTCGAGTAGGTCTTCACCGTTGCCTTGCAGTTCTGCACCATCACCATACCGTTCTTGTCATCAGCATTGATGATGGCGAAGGCACTCTTCGGCAGGTTGTCGAAAAACATCTTCTTTGCGTTGCGGTAGTTCTCCACGGTCTTGTGGTAGTCCATATGGTCGCGTGTCAGGTTCGTGAAGATGCCACCTGCGAACTTCAGTCCACCGATACGCTTCTGGTGGATGGCATGACTGGAGCATTCCATGAACGCATATTCGCATCCCGCCTCCACCATCTTGGCCAGCAGGGCATTCAGTTCGATGGGGTCGGGGGTGGTATGACTGGCTGGTATCTCCTCTCCCTCGATGTAGTTGCACACCGTAGAGAGCAGTCCGCAGCGATAACCCAGCTGACGGAACATATTATATAATAAGGTGGCGATGGTGGTCTTGCCGTTCGTTCCCGTCACGCCTACCAGCTTCAGCTGTGCCGTAGGATTCCCGTAGAACAGGGTGGCCACCTTACCCACGGCATCTTCCGTGGATTCCACCTGGATATAAGTCGTATTTGCTTTCGTCTCTGCAGGAATCTCCTCGCAGAGGATAGCGGTAGCACCGTTCTCCAATGCCTTGGGGATAAAGGTATGCCCGTCAACCTGTGTGCCTCGCATGGCTACGAACAGATGACCCTCGCGGATCTTTCTGCTGTCGATGTTCACACCCGTTATGTCGATGTCTGTATCACCTACAATACAGACAGGCTTGATATTCTTTAGTAACTCCTTCAGTATCATATCAGTTGAGTTTTAATGAACACACTTCTCCTTTTTTGATTTGATGACCGGCTGGCAGACTCTGACTTACTACCTTGCCGCGTCCTTCTATCCGCACCTTTACCTCCTTGCTCTCCAGCAGATAGACGGCATCGCGAGCACCCATGCCAGTCACATCAGGCATCAGTCCTGCTTGCACATTCTCCACCTTCGTCAGCTTCACCTGGTTGTTCTGGTGCGATGTGGTACCCCAGATGGGGTTACCGTTAGCATAACTGCCACTCCAATTCTCGTTGGTCTTCACACCTAACCGTGAGAGCACATAATCGGCAGCGATGATATTACCGTTCTTCACATCCGGCAGGAGCACCGACAGAGAATCGCGTGCATCAGCCACGCTCAGTTTCAGGTCCTGTGCCATGATACCCTCGGAAATATGGTGGAACACCACGCCGCTCATACCACCGCCTGATGCGGGAAGACCGGATTTCTGGATACATACGATACAGCTGTATCTGGGTGCGTCGGCAGGGAAGTAACCGGCGAACGACAACAGGTAGTTCATCTGTCCTGACTTGTATCCGCCTGCACCTTTCGAGATCTGTGCCGTACCCGTCTTACCTGCCACCTTGAACGAGGGTGAGCCAGCCTTCTTACCCAGTCCTTGACTAACCACATGGTAGAGGATGGTCTGGATCTCCTTGAGTGTCTTCTCCTTGCAGATCTTCTCTCTGATCACCTCCGGCGGGAACTCCATCAGTACCTCTCCGTTCTTCACCACCTGCTTCACGAAGCGGGGACGCATCATCTTACCGTTGTTGGCGATAGCGTTGTAGAAGGTGAGGGTAGAGATGGGTGGCACCTGCGTCTCGTAACCGATGCTCATCCATGCCAAGGCAGTCTTACTCCAGTTGGCCCAGTGCTTACCCGTCTTGTCCATCTTCGGCATGCGGATGCGTGCAGGTGATGATCCTACCAATGGTATGCGTAGGTCCTCAGCCAGTCCCAGACGGTGGATACCCTCCACGAATTTCTCGGGATGCTTACCATAGTGCTCGTCGATGATACGACTCACACCGATGTTCGAAGAATATTCGAGTGTCTGTGGCAATGACAGTCGTCCGTAACCACCGCGATGCCAGTTATGGTCGCGCATCTTTGCTCCATGCATATCCATGATTCCACCGAAGGTTTCCACATGGTAGTTCGTGTCAACCACGCCGTCATCCAGTGCCACCATAATCGAGGCCGTCTTGAATACGGAACCTGGTTCCAGAAGGTCGGATACTGCATCGTTCTTCACCTCGCGGTATTCACCGTCTTCACACTTTGTCATGTTCACGATGGCCTTCACATCACCGGTCTGCACCTCCATGACGATGGCCACACCCACATTACCGTTGATCAGTTTCAACTCATCGATCAGGGCGCGTTCAGCCAAGTCCTGCATACCCACATCAATGGTGGTCACGATATCCGCTCCATCAATGGGCGGTCGTTCGGTGATGCTCAGGTATTTGTTCATCACCTTCTTGCGTTGCACGATGCCCGACTTTCCTCGCAGGATGGAGTCGAACGACAACTCCAGTCCGCACCTAGCCGTATCCTTTGCACCGAACATATCGCCCACGGTACGCTGTGCCAAAGAGCCGAAGGGGCGCTGACGGGCATTGAAAGACTCGACATGGAAGCCTCCTGTGTAGGGTCGGAGGTTGAACACGGGCAGTTTCTTCACTTCCGTGTAGATGTCGTATTTCACACGCTTCTTCCAGATGGGCCAGTTCTGACTCATCTGTTTGTGTCCTTCTTCAAGGTCGCGCTTGAACTCTGCTGCCGACTTCTCTGGGAAGATATCGTGCAGACCTTCGCAGATGCTGTCCACCTTTTCGTTCCACAGCGAGTCTTTCTCGGCACCACCTGCCTTAAAATCCATGTACAGCTTGTATTCCGGCAGACTGCTCGCCATGAGTCGTCCGTCGCAGCTGAGGATGTTACCACGCACAGGCTTCACATCCACACTGTCGCGCTTCAGGCGGTCGGCCACCTTCATCCAGTAGTCGCGCTTCACCGTAGCGGTATAGAGAGCCTTACCTACGATCATGATGCCCAGCAAGACCATCAGGTAACCGATGATCTTGTAGCGCGGTATGATTTTCTTTCTGTCGAAGAGACTACCCATGATTCTAAGGCGTATATATTATATAAGGTGGCTGGTTGGGAATCTTCAGCACACTGTCCTTATTGTTCTGTAACATCTCGAGCACATTACTCTCGCGGCATTTCTCCGTCAGCTCGCTTGAACTGGAGAGCGCTTTGTATTTGGCATCCGTCAGCTCGTTGTTCAGTCGGTCGATTTCCAGCATGTCCTTCTGACAACTGTATCTGTTGGATATATAGACGATGGTGAAACCTACGATCAGCAGGATTACACCAATCTGTCGTCTGAGGAAATCAGTGGTCAGCCAGTCGCCACCCAGAATCTTCCTCAGTGTGAAGGTGGTCGACATCGGCTGCTCGTCCTCGCGTGCCTGTTCCTTGATGGCTTCCTGCAGCGAGAGCGGCTCCTCCTTCTCTTTTGTCGTATTGCCGTTGCTTTTTACAACATCGGGCTGCTCCACGAGCTTCCCTGCTCCCGCAGGGACTTGCTCGTGGGCATCCTCCATCTTTGCTTTCTCGTTCAGATTTAAAAGACTTTTGTCTTCATTCATGTTGTATGTAATACTTTTTCGGCAATTCTTAGTTTCGCGCTTCTGCTGCGTGGATTTTCTTGCTGTTCCTCATTATTGGGCACGATCACTTTTCCGTTCACGGCCTTGAAGGGAGTGTCAATCCTCCCGTAGAAATCTTGTTTTATTTTCCCCTCTGTGTTGCCCGCCTTCATGACGTTCTTCACGATGCGGTCCTCCAGACTGTGGTAGGTGATGACTGATAGGCGCCCGCCTGGTCTGATCAGGTCGGTAGCAGCCAGGAGCATCTCCTTCAGTGCATCCATCTCGTGGTTCACCTCGATGCGCAGTGCCTGGAACATTCTGGCGGCATCTTTCTTCTCGTGTTCCCGCTGGAACAGGTGCTCAGTGACATGTAGTAGATCGTGCGTGGTCTCAATGGGTTTGTTTGCCCTGGCCTTCACGATGGCTGATGCAATCCTTCTGGCGCTCTTCAGTTCCCCGTAGAGGTAGAAGATGTCGGCCAGCTGCTGCTCATCGGCCTTGTTCACGATCTCCGCTGCCGTGGTTCCCCCTTTTGTGTTCATTCTCATATCGAGTGCGGCATCGAAGCGGAAAGAGAATCCGCGTGTCTCATCATCAAGATGATGGCTCGATACCCCCAGGTCGGCCAGCAGACCGTCTATCTGCTCCACGCCGTAGTAGCGCATCCAGTTGCGCAGGTAGCGGAAATTACTTCTTACGAAGGTGAACCGCTCATCACCTGGAATATTTCTCTCTGCGTCTGCGTCCTGGTCGAAACTGTACAGATGACCGCCCTTGTCCAGTCGCCGCAGTATCTCTCTACTGTGCCCGCCACCTCCGAACGTTACATCCACATAGATGCCGTCGGGACGGATCGCTAATCCGTCAACACTCTCCTTCAAGAGCACCGGTACGTGATACACACTGTCATCTATCATTTATCTATAATTAGACGTCTTTTGTCTCTGACGTTGACGTTGCCATTACTCTCTCCAGTGCCTTTCCAAAGTCATCTGGATCCATGAACGGCTTCTCGGTTTTGGCGCTGCTCCATATCTCGATGGTGTCGCCCATACCGATGAATTTGATGCCCTGCTCAATGTCGGCCATCTTCAGGTAACGCTTGGGTATCAGGAACCTTCCGTTGCCATCCAGCGTCACCAGCTCCACATCACTCACGAACTGACGGTAGATTTCCTGCTCCTCGCGGTTCCAGCGGTTCAGGCTCATCCGCATCGTGTCCATCTGCTCGTTCCATACTGATTCCGGATAGAGCACCAGACATGGCTGGAACACGTCCTTTCGCATCACCAACGATTCCTCGCTCGCTGCTTGTAGCACCTTGCGGAATATCGCAGGAAGGAAAACACGTCCTTTCGCATCTGTTTTTGCTTCTATATTACCTAAAAATCGCATGCGTACTTATTAATATGTGAATTCGGCTTCAAAGATACAACTTTTCCTCCACTTTCCACCACTTTTCTCCACATTTTTATCAAAAACCTGCAAAATTTCTTGATTCTTTACACATTTTCGCGGTTTTGTGCAATAATAAAAACGAGAAGAATGACGTTCGAAGGACGATGTGGTAGGAATTATTTCCCGCAGAAAGAGCAGAAATCGCAGAAAAGGCCATGCGGAATGTGGCTTTTTTCAGATTTATAGAGCTTGCGTGAAGTGTTTATGAAAATACATTTTCAACAAACTTCACACAACCTCTCTTCATATATTCTTTCAAAGAATATAATCAACCACTCCGTGGTTACAATCTGAAAAAACTGTGATTTTTGTGGTTTCTGTGGGGGATAAATAACTATATCTCTGAGAAACTATTTATTTCCGTCATTTCTGCAATATCTGCGGGACATAAAAAACGGCGCAAGCCGAAAAGAAATCACGCCAGGGCTTTGATGCCCTGAGCGTACCTTAATGAACGAGCGACGAGTAGGAGCGGTTGAGCCCCTCCATATAGGGAGGG
>JBGUJY010000060.1:0-7230 GCA_045114185.1 Prevotella sp.
GGCTTACTTACGGGAATAGCTCAGTTGGTAGAGCATCGGTCTCCAAAACCGAGGGTCGTGGGTTCGAGTCCTCCTTCCCGTGCTAAGAAAGAATAAAAGTATGTTCAAGAAATTTATACAGTATTGCAAGGATAGTTTCAACGAACTTGCGCATAAAACGACTTGGCCTACACGTGCTGAGCTGACACATACGGCAATGGTAGTATTATCTGCTTCCCTTATCATTGCCCTGGTTGTGTTCGCCATGGACAGTGTCTTTAAGGCTGTAATGAGTGGTATCTATAGACTCGGTATCTAAGCGGGTCTTTTGTAAAGGTTATTATTTCAAAGAGAAATGGCTGAATCAGGAAAGAAATGGTATGTTCTTCGCGCAGTGAGCGGAAAAGAGGCTAAGGTGAAAGAATACATCGAGGCTGAAATGAAGCACAATGCGTTGCTCACCCAGTATGTTTCCCAGGTACTTATACCTACAGAGAAGCATGCAACCTTGCGTAATGGCAAGCGTGTGGTGAAGGAGAAGATCTCTCTTCCGGGTTATGTGCTTGTTGAGGCCGAGCTGAAAGGCGATGTGGCGCACACGCTGCGTTTCATGCCCAACGTGTTAGGCTTCCTCGGCGGATTGGATAACCCCACACCAGTTAAACAGTCGGACATCAATCGTATCCTCGGTAATGTCGAAGAGACAGAACTGATCGATGAGGTGAACGTACCTTATGTCGTTGACGAAACGGTAAAAGTTACGGATGGTCCATTCAGTGGTTTCAGTGGCGTCATCGAAGAAGTGAACGCCGAGAAACACAAGTTGAAGGTGATGGTCAAAATCTTCGGCAGGAAAACCCCGCTGGAGCTCAGTTTTATGCAAGTTGAAAAAGAATAGGTCGCATGTTACGGGCACCGGTTCTTTTATATTCGGCCAGGAAGGCGTATGCCGACTTGGCTAGTAATGAATTCATTAATTTATAAACAAAATGGCTAAAGAAGTTGCTGGATTAATCAAATTACAGATTAAAGGTGGCGCTGCGAATCCTTCACCACCAGTAGGACCTGCTTTGGGTTCTAAAGGTATTAATATCATGGGATTCTGCAAGGAGTTCAACGCCAGAACCCAGGATAAGGCAGGTAAGGTATTACCAGTCGTTATCACTTACTACACCGATAAGTCATACAGCTTCGAGATCAAGACATCTCCTGCTGCTGTTCAGCTTCTTGAGGCAGCCAAAGTAAAGGGAGGCTCTTCGGAACCGAACCGTAAGAAGGTTGCTTCTGTTACCTGGGATCAGGTAAGAGCTATTGCAGAGGACAAGATGGCTGATCTCAACTGCTTCACAGTGGAGAGTGCCATGAAGTTGATTGCCGGAACTGCACGTAGTATGGGTATTACTGTAAAGGGGGACTTCCCTGGATAATAATTTATAACTTCAATTTTAAAGAAAATGAGTAAACTGACAAAGAATCAGAAAGCAGTTGCCGATAAGGTTGAAGCAGGGAAAGCATACTCTTTACAGGAGGCTACCGAGCTGGTTAAGGAAATTACCACAACCAAGTTCGATGCTTCAGTAGATATCGACGTGCGACTGGGCGTTGACCCGCGTAAGGCTAACCAGATGGTTCGTGGCGTTGTGTCGCTGCCGAACGGAACTGGTAAGGTTACTCGCGTGCTCGCGCTCTGTACTCCCGATCAGGAGGCTGCTGCCAAGGAAGCTGGTGCTGACTATGTTGGTCTTGACGAGTATATCGATAAGATCAAGGGTGGCTGGACAGACATTGATGTGATTATTACGATGCCTTCTTGTATGGGTAAGATCGGTCCTCTGGGCCGTGTGCTCGGTCCCCGCGGATTGATGCCGAACCCCAAGAGCGGCACTGTTACTATGGATGTAGCAAAGGCTGTTAAGGAAGTGAAGCAGGGTAAGATTGACTTCAAGGTTGACAAGGCTGGTATTATCCACACGTCAATCGGTAAGGTCAGTATGACTCCCGAGCAGCTCTACGGCAATGCCAAGGAGTTCATCGCTACCGTAATCAAACTGAAGCCCGCTGCTGCTAAGGGTACTTATATCAAGAGCATTTATCTCTCAAGTACGATGAGTATTGGTGTCAAGGTAGATCCCAAGACTGTTGAGTAATTTTTAATAAAAACGAAAAATGAGAAAGGAAGTAAAAGATACTATCATCGTTGAACTTGGTGAGAAGCTGAAGGAGTATGCACATTTCTACTTGGTTGATGTCTCTGGACTGAATGCCAAGGATACAAGTGACCTCCGTCGCAAGTGCTTCAAGAATGAGATCAAGATGGTGGTGGTGAAGAACACGCTTCTTCACAAGGCTTTCGAGGCATCAGAAGTTGATTTTGAGCCTTTGTATGAGACATTGAAAGGCAGTACAGCCGTGATGTTCTGCAACACTGCAAACGTTCCGGCTAAGATGCTGAAAGAGTATAAGAAGCAGGGTATTCCGGCGCTGAAGGCTGCTTACGCAGAGGAAGGCATCTATATTGGTGCTGACAAGCTGGAGGAACTCGCATCTATCAAGAGCAAGAACGAGGTGATCGCCGACATCGTGGCATTGCTGCAGTCTCCGATCAAGAATGTTGTTTCTGGCTTGAATGCTGGTGGCAAGATTCACGGATTGCTTGACGCTATCGCTGAGCGTAATCAATAAAGCGAACATTAGTATTATTCACATTAAAAACAATTAAAATTTCAAATAAAATGGCAGATATTAAAGCTATTGCTGAAGAGTTGGTAAACCTTACAGTAAAAGAAGTTAACGAGTTGGCAACAGTCCTGAAGGACGAGTACGGAATTGAGCCTGCTGCTGCAGCTGTTGCAGTTGCTGCAGGTCCCGCCGCTGGCGCAGCTGAGGCAGCTGAGGAGAAGTCATCTTTCGATGTAGTTCTGAAGTCTGCTGGTGCTGCTAAGCTCCAGGTTGTAAAGGCTGTGAAGGAAGCTTGCGGTCTTGGCCTGAAAGAGGCTAAGGATCTCGTAGACGGTGCTCCTTCTACTCTGAAGGAAGGCCTGTCTAAGGACGAGGCTGAGAACCTGAAGAAGACTATCGAGGCCGCTGGTGCTGAGGTAGAGCTCAAATAATCGGGTTTGTTACTCATATACGGGTTAGGATTTCCTAAGTAGGGGAGTCCTAACCTTTTTGTGTCTCTAATGCTTGAGAGTTGAACAAATAGCACAAATAGACAAAAAAGAAATATAAATGGTTTCCAAAATTGTTGATAACAGAATTAACTTTGCCAGCGTGAAGAATCCGATGCCCTATCCGGATTTCCTCGATGTGCAATTGAAGTCTTTCAGGGACTTCCTACAGTTAGACACTCCGCCTGAGGAACGCAAGAATGACGGTTTATATAAGGTGTTCGCAGAGAACTTCCCTATAACCGACACAAGGAACAATTTCGTTCTTGAGTTCCTGGATTACTTTATCGACCCACCCCGTTACACTATTGACGAGTGTTTGGAGCGAGGTCTGACCTACAGTGTACCTTTGAAGGCTAAGATGAAACTGTATTGTACTGATCCGGACCATGAGGACTTCGAGACAATCGTGTCGGATGTGTTCCTGGGTACGATTCCGTACATGACGAGCAACGGTACCTTCATCATCAACGGCGCAGAGCGAGTTGTTGTTTCTCAGCTGCACCGTTCACCGGGTGTATTCTTCGGTCAGGGTATCCATGCCAACGGAACTGTTCTCTACAGTGCCCGTATCATTCCTTTCAAGGGATCATGGATTGAGTTTGCTACCGATATCAACAATGTGATGTATGCCTACATCGACAGAAAGAAGAAGTTGCCGGTAACAACCCTTCTCCGTGCCATCGGTTTCGAGGCTGACAAGGATATTCTTCAGATCTTCGACCTCGCAGAGGAAGTGAAGGTGACCAAGAAGAATATGAAGGAGGTGATCGGTAAGCATCTGGCTGCCCGTGTACTGAAGAGCTGGACAGAGGACTTCGTGGATGAGGACTCTGGTGAGGTGACTTCCATCGAGCGTAATGAGGTGATCATGGAGCGCGAAACGGAGATTACCAAGGAGAATGCTGAGGAGATCCTCGACAGCGGTGCTTCTACCATCCTCGTACATAAGGATGCTGATACAGCAAGTAAGTTCTCTATCATCTTCAACACGCTGCAGAAAGACCCGAGTAACAGTGAGCAGGAGGCTGTAAACTATATCTACCGCCAGCTGCGTAATGCTGATCCGGCTGATGATGCCAGCGCACGCGAGGTGATCCAGAACCTCTTCTTCTCAGACAAGCGTTACGACTTGGGTGATGTAGGTCGTTACAGAATCAATAAGAAACTGGGTCTGAACACGGATATGGATGTCCGTATCCTGACCAAGGAGGATATCATTGAGATCATCAAGTATCTCATCCAACTGGTGAACTCCAACGCTACCGTCGATGATATCGACCACCTGAGCAACCGTCGTGTTCGCACAGTGGGTGAGCAGTTGAGCAATCAGTTCTCTATCGGTCTGGCACGTATGAGCCGTACAATCCGTGAGCGTATGAACGTTCGCGACAACGAGGTGTTCACACCGACCGACCTGATCAATGCCAAGACTATCTCTAGCGTGATCAACTCGTTCTTCGGAACCAATCCGCTGAGTCAGTTCATGGATCAGACGAACCCGCTGGCTGAGGTTACTCACAAGCGTCGTCTGTCTGCCCTCGGTCCTGGCGGTCTTTCTCGTGAACGCGCAGGTTTCGAGGTTCGTGACGTACACTACACACACTATGGTCGTCTGTGTCCGATTGAGAGTCCTGAAGGACCGAACATCGGTCTGATTTCTTCACTTTGTGTATATGCGAAGATCAATGAGCTCGGTTTCATCGAGACTCCTTACCGCAGAGTGAAGGACGGTGTTGTGAACCTGAAAAATGAGGATGTGGTTTATCTCACCGCTGAGGAGGAAGAGGATCATATCATCGGTCAGGGTAACGCCCCGTTGAAGGATGACGGTTCATTCATCCGTACTTATGTGAAGTGCCGTCAGGATGCTGACTTCCCTGTTGTGGCTCCTGGTGAGGTTGACCTGATGGACGTGGCTCCGCAGCAGATCGCCTCTATCGCAGCCGGTTTGATTCCTTTCTTGGAGCATGATGATGCTCACCGTGCATTGATGGGATCGAACATGATGCGTCAGGCTGTGCCTCTGCTTCATAACGAGGCTCCTATTGTAGGAACAGGTATTGAGAAGCAGGTTTGCGAAGACTCTCGTACCATGATCACCGCTGAGGGTGATGGTGTCATCGAGTATGTGGATGCTACCACGATCCGTATCTTATACGACCGTACCGAGGATGAGGAGTTCGTAAGCTTCGAGCCCGCCTTGAAGGAATACCGCATTCCGAAGTTCCGTCGTACCAACCAGAACATGGTGGTTGACCTCCGTCCTATCTGTAACAAGGGTCAGCGCGTAAAGGCTGGCGATATCCTGACAGAGGGTTATGCTACAGAGAACGGCGAGTTGGCACTCGGTCGTAACCTGCTCGTGGCTTACATGCCTTGGAAGGGTTATAACTATGAGGATGCTATCGTGCTCAACGAGCGTGTGGTTCGTGAGGATATCCTTACATCTGTACATGTTGATGAGTACTCTCTTGATGTTCGTGAGACCAAGCGTGGTATGGAGGAATTCACTGCTGATATCCCGAACGTTAGTGAGGAGGCAACCAAGGATCTGGACGACAATGGTATCATCCGCGTCGGTGCCCGTGTTGAACCGGGTGACATCCTGATTGGTAAGATCTCTCCGAAGGGTGAGAGTGATCCTTCTCCTGAGGAGAAACTGCTCCGCGCCATCTTCGGTGACAAGGCCGGTGATGTGAAGGACAGCTCATTGAAGGCTAATCCGTCGCTGACAGGTGTCGTGATCGACAAGAAGTTGTTCTCTCGTGCCATCAAGACACGTCAGAGCAAGCAGCAGGATAAGGTGATCCTGGCCAAGATCGACGAGGAATATGCAGCTAAGATCAACGACCTGAGAGATATCCTGATCGACAAGCTGATGGCTCTTACCAAGGGTAAGGTGTCACAGGGTGTGAAGGACTATACAGGTGCTGAGATCATCACCAAGGGTAGTAAGTTCACTGTTGCCGCACTGAAGAATCTTGAGTACGACGGCATTCAGAGTAACGGTTGGACGAATGATGAGCATAAGAATGACCTCATTCAGAAGCTGATCATGAACTACATCAAGAAGTACAAGCTGCTTGATGCAGAGTTGAAGCGCCGTAAGCTCGCTATCACCATCGGTGATGAGCTGCCTTCTGGTATCCTGCAGATGGCCAAGGTATATGTGGCTAAGAAACGTAAGATCGGTGTAGGTGATAAGCTCGCTGGTCGTCACGGTAACAAGGGTATCGTCTCTAAGGTGGTACGTCAGGAGGATATGCCGTTCCTGGAGGATGGTCGTCCTGTTGACTTAGTACTGAACCCGCTGGGTGTGCCTTCTCGTATGAACCTCGGTCAGATTTTCGAAGCTATTCTTGGTGCTGCCGGTAAGCGTCTGGGCGTTAAGTTTGCTACACCTATCTTCGACGGTGCCCATCTTGAAGACCTTCAGGAATGGACCGACAAGGCAGGTCTACCCCGTCTCTGCTCGACCCACCTCTACGATGGTGAGACGGGCGAGAAGTTCGACCAGCCCGCAACCGTAGGTATTACCTACTTCTTGAAGCTCGGCCACATGGTTGAGGATAAGATGCACGCTCGTTCCATTGGTCCGTACTCTCTCATCACCCAGCAGCCGCTTGGTGGTAAGGCTCAGTTCGGTGGCCAGCGTTTTGGTGAGATGGAAGTATGGGCACTCGAAGCCTTCGGTGCTTCTCATGTGCTCCAGGAAATACTTACCATCAAGTCCGACGACGTGGTTGGCCGTTCCAAGGCTTACGAAGCTATCGTGAAGGGTGAGCCGATGCCTGCTCCGGGTATTCCGGAGTCACTCAACGTGCTGCTCCATGAGCTCCGTGGTCTGGGACTTAGCGTAACCCTCGACTAATAAGATTCAACAATCTAAATTCAAAACAAAGGAATTATGGCATTCAAGAAAGAATCAAAGATAAAGAATAATTTCACGAAGATTACTATCGGACTTGCTTCTCCCGAGGAAATCCTCGAGAGTAGTTACGGTGAGGTCACAAAACCCGAGACCATCAACTACCGTACCTACAAGCCTGAGCGCGACGGTCTTTTCTGTGAGCGCATCTTC
>JBGUJY010000061.1:0-3124 GCA_045114185.1 Prevotella sp.
GCTTCCAGTTTCAAAAACGGGAAACCGGTCTTAAATTCTTCTAATTGTGTATTGATCTGTTCTTCTGTAATTCCCTTCAGAGTTATCTGATCTAAGTCTTGTTTTGATAGCATAATTATAGTAGTTTTAATGATTAATCTTGTTTCAATTTGCAAATATAATGAATAATTCGGTAACAATGGTTAGGTCTTAACATTCTTTATGCCCTGTAATCATGTTTTCTGCATGAAAATCGGGAAAATGTTGTACCTTTGCAACAAAAGAATAGTAAAAACGGAATAATAAGATAACCAGATATGGAGGATAAGCTGATTTTCACCGAAGAGGAAAGAACTGAAACATTAGCACTGCTGCAAAAACTGTGCTCACTGATTCAATCATCCCTCAATGAAGGGGATGAGGAAAAGATTCACAGCGATCTGCTGAAATTCATGAACAGTGAGTGTATACAGCGCGACGTGTTCGGACTGAACCCCATCCTACAGAGTCTGCTTACAGCAATCATTGCGGTAGAGGAAGAAGGACTGAAGCGCGACGGTGCTTTGGCCATCCTTCTCTACAACAGTGTGATCAACGGCTTGGAAGATATATCGCAGATTCAGGAGAGATATGGTGAGTCAGTTGGTATTATCATTCATGGTCTGGTACGCGTTCAGGAACTCTACAAGAAGAACCCCGTTATTGAGAGCGAGAATTTCCGTAACCTCCTCATATCGTTTGCTGAGGATATGCGGGTAATCCTGATCATGATTGCCGATCGTGTGAATCTGCTTCGTCAGATTCGTGACACGAAGAACGAAGAAGCCAAACGACAGGTCAGCGAAGAGGCCAGTTATCTCTATGCTCCCCTCGCCCACAAGCTGGGTTTGTATAAGCTGAAGAGCGAGTTGGAGGATCTCTCCTTGAAATACTTGGAGCATGACGCTTATTATCTGATCAAGGAGAAGCTGAATGCCACGAAGAAAAGTCGTGATGCCTATATCGAGAAGTTCATCAAGCCGATTGACGAGAAGCTTCGCGAAGCAGGTCTTGTGTTCCATATGAAAGGTCGTACGAAGAGTATCCACAGCATCTGGCAGAAGATGAAAAAGCAGAAATGTGGCTTCGAGGGTATCTACGACCTGTTTGCTATCAGAATCATCCTGGAACCGCCTGTTACGGATCATCCTTCGCGTGCTCAGGAGGTGTCAATGTGCTGGCAGGCCTTTGCCATCATCACCAATATGTATCAGGGCAACCCGAAACGGTTGCGCGACTGGCTTACCGTTCCCAAGAGCAACGGCTATGAGAGTCTGCATATAACGGTACTCGGTCCTGAGAACAAATGGGTGGAGGTACAGATCCGAACACAGCGTATGGATGAGGTGGCTGAACGCGGTTTGGCCGCCCACTGGCGCTATAAAGGTGTGAAAAGCGAGGAAGGTGGTCTTGACGACTGGCTGAACAGCATCCGCTCCGCATTGGAGAACAATGTGAACTCCATGCAGATGATCGATGAGTTCAAGATGGACCTGTACGAAGACGAGGTGTATGTGTTCACCCCCAAGGGTGATCTCTTTAAGTTCCCCAAGGGAGCCACGGTACTCGACTTCGCCTACTATATCCACTCACGTGTCGGTAACCAGTGTACAGGAGCCCGCATTAATAATAAGGTGGTGACGTTCCGCCATCAACTGCAATCGGGCGACCAGGTGGAGGTGATGACCTCCAGTAACCAGACACCCAAGCAGGACTGGATCAATGTGGTGAAGACCAGCAGGGCGAAATCGAAGATCCGATTGGCCCTGAAGGATATCCAGGTAAAGCAGGGAGCCATGGCGAAGGAGATGCTGGAGCGACGACTAAAGAACAGGAAGATTGAGATCGAAGAGAGTGTGATTAATCACCTGATTAAGAAGCTGGGTATCAAGGAGACACGCGAATTCTATAAACAACTGGCTGAAGGCACGCTTGACATGAATACTGTCATCGAGCGGTATGTGGAAGTACAGCAACATGACAATGGTACGACTCCTACCCTGCCCGTGCAGAGTGCCGACGAGTTTGTCTATGAGCATCCTGATGAGGAGATGACCTACGGCAGTGATGACGTGATCATCATCGACAAGAACCTGAAGGGTGTTGACTTCCAATTGGCCAAGTGTTGCCACCCCATCTATGGCGATAATGTCTTCGGCTTCGTCACCATCAACGGAGGAATCAAGATCCACCGCATCGACTGTCCCAACGCACCCGAATTGCGCAAACGGTTCGGCTATCGTATCGTCAGGGCCAAATGGAGCGGTAAAGGACAGGTACAATACTCCACCACCCTGCGCATTATCGGTAATGATGATATTGGTATTGTCAACAATATTACCAGCATCATTGCCAAAGAAGAGAAGATTGTGATGAGGAGCATCAATATTGACAGTCATGACGGACTGTTCAGTGGTAATCTCGTTGTCAATATTGAAGATACAAGTAAATTGGATGCCCTGATCAAGAAACTCAGGACAGTCAAAGGTGTTAAGCAGGTGGAGAGGTTATAAGACTATATCAAACGAAGCTCTGCCAGTCCTTTTTCCGTGCAGATTCCTTTGAACACGATGTTGACATAGTGCTTGTAGATCTCACTTACAGGGTATTCCTCGTACATCTTGGTCATCATGACATGATTCATCACCGCATCGCTCATCTTCGAGATGATGTCATAGTTTAGGTCGCCACGGAAATAGCCGTGCTCCACACCACTTAGTACAAACTGAATGGAATGCGAACGTCGCTCATCATGCTGATCCTGAAGGAATTTTACTACACGGTTGTATTTCTGCAACTCGCTAAAAAACAGGGGGTTGATTTCTTTCAGATGAAGGAGGTTTAGTCGGATAAATTCCATTACGATCTCCATCTCGTTACTGGCCTGTTCTGAGAACTGACGAAGGTGTTCCAGACGGAGCTGGTGCTCATACTTGACGCCTTCGCACAATAACTGCTCCTTGGTTTCGTAAATCTCATACAAGGTACGCTTGGAGATGGATAAAGCCTGCGCTATATCATCCATCTTCACACGTTTGATTCCTTGACGCTTGAACATCATCATGGCCGTCTTGAGAATCTTTCCTTTCAGTTCCTGACGGTAGTT
>JBGUJY010000062.1:0-57783 GCA_045114185.1 Prevotella sp.
GGCTGTTCCACTTTTACTGCGACTGTCGTTCCCTTGTCCACCTCTGTTGTGTCCTTCGGTGGCGTGAGGATGATGGCGATGACACCGGCTGCGCATGCTGCTGCAATCCATGGCCAGAGCTTATGGGTGCGAGTAGCGTGGGATTTCTGTTCCACCTTCTGCATCACCCTGGCATTGAGGTCAGCTGGCATCTGAGGACGTTCCATCTCGTCCTGTCTGAGAGCATCACGAAGATTCGTGTCCTGCTGTCGTAATGAGTTCAGTTTGTCCTCTGTCATGATTGTAACATTTTAATGATCTTGTATAGTTTCTTTCTTGTTCTGCTTAGTTTCGAGGCAACCGTGGTAGGTATCGACTCGGTGACGTAAGCAATATCCTTCAGGCTCATCTCTTCATAGTAGAACATGGTAATGATGGCCCGTTCATCAGGTGGCAAATGCCTAAGGGCGGCTCTGATCAGTTGTACTGTTTCAGGATTCGGATGCCCGAATGTCTCTTCCACCTCTTTATCCGACAGTTTATTAGCTTCGCCTTCATGGTCCTCGTAGTAGATGACCGGCAGACTCTTGTGTCTGAGAAAACTGATGGATTCGTTATAGGCAATGCGTGAGATCCATGTTTTCAGAGACGATTTCGTCTCATCATACATCTTGATATTCCTGAAGACTTTGATGAACACATCCTGATACACCTCTTCTGCGTTTTCGAGACTGGGTATCAGTCGTGCTACTTGAGCAAAGACCGCATTCCCGTAACGCTCGAGCGTCATCTGCTGTGCCTTAGAACTTTGTTTCCGCAGTTCCTGAATCAGGTGTATGTCTGTTTCCTTCATCATTATTATTGTCTTCTGTTTATATATACGACAGAATAAACTCAAACATTGCACAAAGATAAGTTTTTTTTGATATCTTTGCAGAGAATTGAAAAAAAAGATACATCCAACTGTAATCATTTCACTTTTTCTGCGACTAATGGGTCAAACGGAAAGAGTTAAACAATGGAAACAAAAGAATTAGAGAAAGAATTCCTGGAAATGGTCGAGGCTCAGAAGCGTACGATCTACAAGGTGTGCTACATGTATGCCAATGATCAAGACGATCTGAACGACCTGTTTCAAGAAACGGTGCTGAACCTATGGAAGAGCTTCCCGCGCTATCGGGGGGATAGCAAACTCACTACATGGGTATACCGCATCGCCATGAACACCTGTATCACGTTTTTGCGTCGCTCCAATGTTCGTCCACAGACCGTCCCCATGACGGCTCAAGTGGCAAGCAGTCTGGTGGCAGATGAAGAAACAACAGGTCATCTCAAGGAACTCTACAAACTCATCAACCTGCTGGGGAAACTGGAACGCGCGTTAATTCTCCTCTGGCTTGAAGAGCGTAGTTATCAGGAAATGGCCGATATCCTCGGCATCTCTAAAGCGAATGTTGCCGTTAAACTCAACCGTATCAAAGAGAAATTAAAAAGGATGTCTAATAGTTAATAGTTTAGAATTATGGAACTTGACGATTTGAAGACCAAATGGAACGCTCTTGATAAGCGTCTGGCAGAAACAGAAATAGTGAATATGCGCATAGTAAAGGAAATGGTTTCGCATAAAACGAAGTCAGCCTACGACCGAATAGTGGGGCAGAACATCTACAACCTTGTGGTATGTATCCTGATCATCTGTGTTGTATTCCCATTCGTATATATGAATACACCCATCCGTTTCTTCTCATTCGCGATTGTTGAAGCCGTGATGGTGCTTGGAATGATACCCCAGATTTGGAAGATCTCCCTCTTATCAAAATTCAACTTGGAAGACAAGAAGTGCAGTGAACTCAGTCGTTTGGTGCTCAAATACAAGAAGGTCTGCCACCATGAGACCATCTGGGGGATTGCAGGTGTATGTCTGGCTATGGCTGCCTTCTATATCTTGGAACTCGGTTTCAACAAAGAAGCAGGTTATGTGCTGGGTACAAGACTTCTATTGCCCTTAGGACTTACGGTGCTTACCTTCGGTCTGGGCTTCTTCCTTGCCAAGTGGATGCGACGCCGTCATGCCCAGGGACTGCAGGAGATAGAACGAGGACTTGAAGAACTGAAAGAGTTTGAAGATTGACCCCTAAAACTTGCTAAATAGAAGAAATGTGTGTATCTTTGCATCATCATACATTGAGATGATCATGGATATCAACCATTTCTATATCGAACAGGGCACAGGCTTCCCCTTGATACTGCTTCATGGCAACGGGGAAGACTGTGCCTATTTTGCTCGGCAGATGGATCCTTTCTCAGAGCATTTCCATGTCATCGCATTGGATACGAGAGGTCATGGACAAACGCCCCGCGGTGAGGCTCCTTTCACCATTCGACAGTTTGCAGAAGATCTGCTGGCTTTTATGGATCAGCATAACATAGAGAAAGCTCATCTTCTCGGATTCTCCGACGGAGGGAACATTGCTATGGTCTTTGCGTTGGCACATCCTGAACGTGTTGATAAACTGATTCTCAATGGGGCCAATCTGGATGCATCTGGTGTGAAGAGGAAGATACAGATTCCCATCGAGATCGGCTTTCGGATTGCCAAGCTCTTCGCTAAGAAGAGTCCTAAGGCAAAGAAGAACGCTGAAATGCTGGGACTGATGGTCAATGACCCTAATGTGAAGCCAGAAGAACTCTCGCGGATTCAAAGTCAGACCTTAGTAATAGCAGGTGATAACGATATGATCAAAGACAAGCATACCCGTCTGATTGCGAAGTCAATACCCCATGCAGAACTGTGCATCATCCATGGTGATCACTTCATCGCGAATAAGAATCCAGAGGCTTTCAACGAAGCGGTGTTACGTTTTCTGAAATAATATAGTTATGAATAAGTCACATATTTTTGGTTACTTCTTAGGACTCCTCATCTTCGTGATCGGTATTCCAGCCCTGATGTGGTTGGTATCTGGTCGTGAATGGTCATACGTCCCTGACTCTATGCTTGTATGTGTAGTTAGTGTGTTACTTGCTATCTGTGGATTGGCACTCAGCATCTACAGTATTGTATATATGCGAATTGTGGGCAAGGGGAATCCCTTCGATGCTTATGGTCATGAGGTGGCTCCACGAACGAAGAACCTGATGACCAGCGGACCGTACCGTTTGTGTCGTAATCCCATGCTTGTAGGCATCTACATCTACGATATAGGAGTTCTTGTTTGGCTCTGGTCATTATGGCCATTGCTCATCTTCTTTATCGAGGTCATACTGCTTACCTTGCAAGTACGCAGTGAAGAGAAACGATTGGAGAAAGACTTTGGTCAGGAATACCTTGACTACAAGAATAGGGTAGGAAGATATTGGCCTTGAAGAACATTGTTATGAATATACTGATTTTATCGGGAAGTCCACGTAAGGGTGGCAATACAGAGTTGCTGGTGGATGCTTTTGCCAAAGGAGCAATGGAGCATCATCAGGTGAAGATTGTATCTGTGCGTGATTATAAGGTGAACCCTTGCATGGGATGTAATGCGTGTTTCAAAACCAACGGCATCTGTGCTCAGAAAGATGATATGTCCGTCATCTATGAAAAGATGAGTCAGGCGGATATGCTCGTTATCGCATCACCGGTTTATTTCTATGGTATCAGTGCTCAACTGAAAGCCATGATCGACCGCTGTCATAACCCCATCCGTGATACTTTCCACATCAAGCAGATGGTTTTGCTGTTGGTAGGTGCGGCCTCGTTGCCTGAACTGTTCGATTCCATTTTGGCGGAATACAACCTTTGCTTGAAATTCTTCGATATGAAAGATGCTGGTAAGGTACTTGTAAGAGGTGTCAAAGACAAGGGTGATATCAATCAAACCGATGCCTTAAATGAAGCATACACCTTAGGACAGAATTGCCAGTCTAATGGTTTTGATGGAAATCTAATAAAATAGAATCGTTTGTTGTGTAATGAACATACTCGTTATAAACGGAAGTCCACGTAAGAAGGGCTTGATATCGCAGATGCTCGGCATCATGCGGGAAGAGGTGGAGAATAGAGGCGATCAGGTGCAGACGGTATATACCAATGACCTATACATAAAACCCTGTATCGGTTGTATGGCATGTCGCACAAAGTTGAAGTGTTCGATGTCAGAGGATGACTCTCAGCGAGTGTTGAAGATGCTACAAGAGGCAGATGCCATCATCATGGGAGCACCCTGCTATTGGGGCAACATCCCTGGACAGATGAAGCTGTTGTTCGACCGAATTGTCTATGGGATGATGCGTGACACACCTCGTTTCCCAGAACCGCTGATGAAGGGCAAGAAGTGTATCCTTGTAAGTACCTGCACCACACCTTGGCCTTGGAACATCTGGTTCAAACAGTCACGCGGTGCTATTCGTGCTATGCGCGAAATCTGCCGTTATTCCGGCTTCAAGATTGTAGCAACTATCGAACGAGGCGGAACTGCTACACATTCGCAATTAACAGAGAAAGACAAGCAGAAATGTCGTAAGGCAATTGGAAGACTATAAGACAAACATGGAATCACAAAGAATACTATTGCGCCCTTGGTTGGATAGTGATGCCGAGGTGCTGTATAAATATGCCAGCGATCCCGATGTAGGACCTAGAGCTGGATGGCCACCACATAAGTCTGTGGAGGAGAGTCTGGAGATAATCCGAACAGTCTTCAATTCCGAGGGAATGTGGGCAGTAGTTTGGAAGGATACGGGCGAAGCCATAGGTTGTGCCGGATATCTCCCTGCATCCGCATCGAATCTGCATATTGCCGATGACGAGTGCGAGGTAGGTTATTGGATAGCTCGTCCGTTTTGGAACAAAGGCATTTGTACAGAAGCGCTTCAGCTGGTCATTGACTATTGTTTCAACGAGAAGCGTTTCACTACTCTTTGGGGTAGTTATTTCCCATCAAATCCAGCCTCTGGTCGCGTGATGGAGAAATGCTGTTTCGTGGATACCGGCGTGGAGACACTGTGTCCCAATCTAGAAGTCGGCTCAGACCGTCCAGTAAAAGTTATGCAATTAAAGAGTAAGGTATGAAAAGAACTGTTTCTTATTTGTTATTTGCGCTATTATTGATCAGCTGTAGTAGCCTGCCACAGACGCTCTGCGAATTGAAGTCTGAGTACGTTACTATAGACGATAGTATTCGTGTACATTATAAAATATGGGGTAAGGCGACTGGCTCTGACGCAAAGACTATCTGTTTCGTTCACGGCTTTGGCTGTGATATGAACACCTGGGAGAAGCAGTTCGAGGCTTTTCGTGAAGAGAAAGATATGCAACTCGTGTTCATCGACTTGCCTGGATATGGACAAAGCGATAAACCCCACGTAGAATACACACTTGACTTCTTTGCCCATGCCATTGATGAGGTAATGAATGCCAACAGCATGAAGGATGCTATCTTTGTAGGTCATAGCCTGGGTACACCCGTATGTCGTCAGATACTGATGACGACAAGTCACAAAGGTGCTCTAGTTGATGTTGACGGTGTATATTGTTTCTATGATGGCACTGAGACGCCAGAGTACGTTGAAGCTGTCAATCAGTTCGGTCATGCCTTTGACGGCCCAGAATGTCGCGATGTTATCAAAGGGTTTGTGTCGTCATTGGCTGGTAAGGAAACGCCTCAAGAGATAAACGACTACGCTATGTCTGTAATGCCAGAAACACCCCAGTATGTGGCATCGAGCACGATGCAACACCTTATTGAAAAGAAATGGTGGTCCAATACTCAAATCTCTCAGCCTGTAATGGTCATTTGCACACAGAACAGCGGTCTTGATCCTGATAACAAGCAGAAGATGCAGCGCCTTTATCCCAACCTTGATTATACGGAACTGACCACTTGCGGACACTTCATCCACATGGAACAGCCAGATATGTTTAACGAGAAACTAAGAGCGCTGAAGAACTTGAAAAAGCAATGAAACATGAGACTAATCAGAGCAACAACAGAAGATTATGAATCAATCATCGCTTTCTATGATGATGTGACGGACAGGACTCCAGACATGGAGCGCTTTGCCCGTTGGCAGAAAGGTAAGCACCCTACAGAAGAAGGCATCAGAGCCTTTGAGTACCGTGGTCAGCAGCATCTCTATGCTGAGAATACTGGCTGGACCGACTTCTATTTCTTTGAATATTGCGATTGAGTGAATGCCATGATGCTTGCATCTATTGCTGAGTGTGAGCAGTCTCGACAAAAGTCAATTGAAACAATAGTGAGTGTTAAATAGTAGTTAAAATCAAGAAAACGTTTGACTCATCCCCTAGGTCAAGCTCTAACTTTGCAGCTGATTCAAGAATCAGCCGCGAGTCTCGGCGACACTCGGGATAAGAAACAAGCTCCTTCTCCTCTCGTTTGCACGAGACTTGCAATTTAACATCGCGCGATAATGAGTAAAATGAAATTAAAAATCGGAGAGTTCTCACAGATGATGCAGGTAACCGTAAAGACCTTGCGTCACTATGAGCAGAAGGGACTCATGTTGCCTGACGAGGTGGATGAGTGGACGGGATACCGCTATTACAGTATCGACCAGATGCAGAAGCTGAAGGATATCCGCGAACTGCAACGGCTCGGTTTCTCGCTGGACGAGATCAAGGATCTGTACGAATATAATTCGCACACACCCAGCATCCGACAGCTAACCGAGAAAATCAAGGAAACGGAAGTACAACTGAAACAGCTGATAGCTCGCAGGAACCAACTGCTCGAATGGAGAGACTCTCGCAAAGAAATGAAGACAATGGAAAAATTCAGCATTCAATCATTGCCAGAGATTATTGTGGCAAGTCATCGTGAAGTCATTCCCAATTACGAAGCACTTGGACCTCTGTGTTACGAAAAGATCGGTCCAGAGATGCAGCGCTTAGGTTGCAAGTGTCCGCCTCCAGGTTATTGCTTCACCATAGGGCACAACAAGGAATATACACCCACGAACATTGACATTGAGTATTGTGAACAGGTGGAAGAGATGGGTACTGATAGTGCTATCATCAAATTCAAACGTCTGCCAGCCATACCAAAAGCTCTCTGTATGAAACATGTCGGACCCTATGAACGTTTTTACGATTCTTTTATCGAAGCATTTCGCTACATGGAGGAGCAAGGTTACAAGATTGCTGGTCAGCCCCGCACTTGCTATATCGATGGTGCCTGGAACCAGGATGATCCAGAGAAATGGCTCTCAGTTATTCAGATTCCGATAGAATAGAAACATATTGTCTGCCTCATCAACAATGGGGCAGACATTAAAGAATAAACTTATGAAAGAAATAACTGTTGATACAAAGATGATTGCAGCTTGCGGACTCTATTGCGGAGCGTGCAAGAAATACCTCATGGGCAAATGTCCGGGTTGTCATGAAAACGAGAAGGCTTCATGGTGCAAAATCAGAAAGTGTTGTCAAGAGAAGGGCTTCCGTTCCTGTGCAGAATGCGAGATGGACGTAAAGGAGTGTAAAATCCATAATAATCTAATAGGAAAGTTCTTCGCTTTCGTATTCCGTAGCGATCGTGCAGCTTGTATCCGATACATCCGCGAGAATGGAGAGCAAGCCTTTGCAGAGGAAATGACAAAGCGAGGTGAACAAACCATGCGTAGATGAAAATTTGCGTCTGATAAGAAAAAAAGTTTCGATTTCCTGTAATTTTTGATGTGTGTCCAACATCTAAAGGTAAAACGAATAAGAAGAAAAGATGAAACTAGAAGACGATAGTCAGTATTTTACCCAGTTGGTAAGGGAACATAAGAGCACCATATATACTGTGTGTTATATGTTCTCAAAAGACGAAGAAGAGGTGAACGATCTCTTCCAGGAGACGCTGATCAACATGTGGAAAGGCATCGATAGTTTTCGCGAAGAAAGTAAGATCAGCACGTGGATCTATCGAGTGGCCCTGAACACATGTCTTCTGCAAGAGCGCAAGAAGAAACGTCAGGTACCCAAGGTACCTCTGACGATGGATGTGAACTTCTTTGAGGACGACAACGCCAATGCCGCGCAGGTTCGTCAACTCCATCAACGCATCGGAAAACTCGGCTTGGTCGACAGAGCCTTGGTGATGATGTGGCTGGAGGGCATGAGCTACGACGAGATTGGAGCTGTGATGGGTATCTCTGCACAAAATGTCGGTGTTAAGCTTTTCAGAATTAAAGAAATGTTGAAGAATCTTTGAACTTAGAAAAAACAGGAATATGGATACAATGAATATTGAGGAGATGCGCAATCAGTTTGCCATCCTCAAGGAACAACTTGATAAACAGGAAATCGTCAATGACCATCTGCTTCGTGAGACGATGAAGATCAGGAAAAAGGACATTAACAGCACGAAACGCATGGGGTACATATGTTTAGTTGCCTGCTTACTTCTGATGCCACTGAATCTGATTACTCACTCATGGAGTACACTTTTCACCATTGGTACTGTTCTGTTGTTGTTGATTAGCACCGTAGCTACTTATTACATTCACAAACCGGTGGACAGCCTCAACTTGATGAAAGATGACTTCTCAACGGTGGCCCGTGTGATGGCTCGCTTCAAGAAGCAATATAACCAATGGACGTATTATTTAACGCCAATCTTGGTCATTCCGTGGATCGTTTGGGCGTGCTACGATTTTGCATGGAGACGTGCTCCGGAAGGTGCTAACCATTGGTTGCTGCTGGTTCCAATCATCATTGCTGCTGTTGTCGGAGGAATCATCGGTTATATCTACTATCGTAAAGCCGTGAATGCCGCCCAGGATATTATCGATCAGATAGAACAGGAATAATCAATACTTATCTATAAAGTCAGTTACCAGACGGAATACTGGCTCGTAACTGTCAAAGACAGCATGCTGCCAGTTATCGTAGATGGTGTGGTAATATGGGAAGGCACTACCTTCCTGGTTCTCTAAGAAGATGCAGGGCACGTGACGCTTGGCAAAAGGGTAGTGGTCGCTATTGCCAGCGAGTTCGCCTTTGTTTAATGACTTGAAGTAGTGCTTTTCGTTATTGATCTGCTCAAAGAGCTGATAGCCTCGCATGCCCTCATCACTTACCTCACAATACTGTATAGGATTGTCGTCACCGATCATGTCAATATTGAACAGATAACGAATCTGCTCAAGCGGTACGATGGGATGCTCAGCAAAGAACTCTGAGCCTCTGAGGTTAGCGTCCTCACCAGAGAAAGCAAGGAAATACATGTCATATGGAGGACGGTGCTTGGCATAATAAGCGGCTAATGTGACGAGGGCTGCTGTGCCGGAGGCATTATCGTTGGCACCTGCATAGAAGATCTTCTTTCCTAGGTTGCCCAGGTGATCGTAGTGTGCCGTAAAGACATAGCAGCTGTCGTGCCGCTTTCCCTCAATCTTAGCAATCACGTTGAACAGTTCATAATCCTTCAGGAACTGGTTATCCACATTCACACGTACATTCTTAACACCCTCAATGGCTTCCGGCGTCACCCAGATAATGGGCTTTTCCACCACGCGATGACCATAGGCCTTGTAGAACTTAATAGGTGATGTCCATGTCTGGAGAAGTCCTGCATTGGTGCATTCGCCATTTTTCTGCAGGGGAGAGAAAACTTCGCGGTGATTATATGAGAACCAGAAGTCACAGCACACCAAGGCATTGGCATATTCAGGTTTCTTGAGGTCGGCAAACATCTTGTCGGCATCGAAGTTCAAGGTGTCCACATGATAGACAGGAAACTGACCATGAACGCCAGGGGAGTACTCACGCATAGAGAAATCCACACCTGCCTGCAGCTTCTTACCATCGGCCCACATCTCCATCTTTCCACAGAAAGTGTTGATGTCGATGGTGAAGGGTTGCAAGATCACCTCGTCAACACCGGCCTTCTTGTATGCCTTCTGCAGATACTTGCCAGCCTTGTTAGCGCCACCCTTAGCATAGCCACGCCCTTGATACTTGGCGGAACTGATTTCCTTGATAACACGTTTATAGTGCGCAAGATCCTGTGCCTGGAGTTGTGTAACTGCCAATGCCAGCAGAATCAATAATCTCTTTACCGAGGGAAGAATCATTTGTGCTCTCATCTCAATCTTGTTATTTATCTATTCTGATTGCAAAGTTACGAAAAGTCGAGAGCAAAACAAAGAAACTTTTTCTTTTTTTGCAGAGACGGAGTAAGTTCAGCAAAAGCAAATTTACGAAAAAAAACTTCGATTCTTTGTAATTATTTCCCGTTTTCTGCTACTAATAAGATAAACAATTAATGATATAAACATTGTAAATACAATAAAAGAGTAAATATGAAAAAGAGTTATGTAAGATGGTCAGCCATGATGGCTGCAGGATTAATGGCCATGACTGCTCAGGCACAGTCGAATGATAGTATAACAACAGATACCGCTCTGTGGTACAATCAGATGCAACACTTGGATGAAGTGGTGGTAAAGAGTTCATTACCGAAGATCAGAACCAATGCTAACGGCATTAAGGTCATTATTACTGGTAGTGAGTTAGAGAAGGTAGGCTCGTCAAAGGATTTGCTGAAACGTCTGCCAACCGTGAAGAGTGCCGATGATGGCGTGGAGATTTTCGGACGAGGCATGGCTGAGGTATATGTCAACGGACGTAAGCTCTATGACAACAAGGAACTGGAGCAGATACCGTCAGACCAGATCCTGAACGTGGAGATCATTTCCAACCCAGGTGCCCGTTATGCCGCATCGACCAAGGCGGTGGTTCGTATTAAGACAAAACGACCGCAAGGGGAGGGCTGGGGCTTCCGTGATGAGTTGAAGGGATTCAGCAATAATGGTCCTGGCGTATCGAACCAGGCCGATGTGAACTATCGTCAAGGCGGTCTTGATGTGTCGGCCATGCTGACAGGTTCTGCTCAGAACATCGAGACAGGTGCCTATGAAACCATCGAGTTCTACAGCGGTGATCAGCGTATCGAGCAAGTCATAGATAAGATGAATCAAAAATACAAGACGCGTGATTTCGGTACCCGTCTGCAGGTGAACTATCAGATTGATGATAACCAGTCTGTTGGTGCCCGATATAGTTTCAACCGCACGCCCTACATGAAGTTCAATATTAACCTGCCGTCTGATTTCTTTATCGATGGAACACCATTCCAGAGCTCTATGAGTCATATACTCAAGCCGGCCCTTTCCTATTCCCACTTTGCCAATATGTATTATAGTGGTAAGATCAAGCAATGGCAGATTGATGCAAACCTCGATGGAGTATGGAACGATGCCAAGACATGGAACAATACGGATGAGACACTGATGATGGTTGGACAGTCACCCACCGTGCAGCATGTGGGTACCTTCACCCATTCTGACAGTCGTCTGTATGCCGGTAAACTCACCTTAGAACATCCGCTATGGGGTGGTAGCATCAGTTTCGGAACAGAGTACGATGCCACCCGTCGTAATGAGCAGAACATCAATCCCGTTACTTCCAATGGTGACTCAAAAGTCAATGAGAATATCTTTGCGCTCTTTACCCAGTACAATCGTGTACTGTTCCAAAGACTCAGTGCCCAGGTGGGACTGCGCTATGAGAGTGTGAACAGTGATTTCTACGAGTGGGGACAGCATAAGATGTCACGCGACTACAATGACTTCTTCCCCTCAGTGGGTTTGGCTATGCCGGTAGGAAAGGTATATTTGAGTGCTAACTACGGAATGGATATCGCCCGTCCTGCTTTCGGTAACCTGATGAACGACATTATCTATATCAACTCATATAGCTATCAGGGTGGTAATCCTTACTTGAAGCCTACCTATACACGGAATCTCACGTTGAGTGCTTCGTGGAAATGGCTCTATGTTATGGCAAATCTTAGTCGTGTGAAAGATGATATCCAGATACGCAACATCAGCTACTCTGACGATAATCCTATGATTACGCTGTTGCATCCAGATAACCTGCCGTCATTCAACCGCTATACGTTACAGGCATTTGCCTCGCCAACCCTTTTCAAGATCTGGCATCCTACATGGGGAGCAGTGGTGTTAGGACAGGATTACGAGACGCAGATTGCTGATGGTAGTATCATCAAGATGAATCACCCGCTGGCACAATTCATGTGGAATAACCTTGTTGACCTGCCTCACGGTTGGCGCGCAGGATGCGATATGATGGCCATGACGACAGGTGACTATTCAACCTACCATCTGCACCGTCCGTGTTTTACCATTGACCTTTCGCTTTATAAGTCGTTCTTCCACAATAAGCTGGAGTGCCGCATGAAGGCAACCGACCTTACAGGAGTACGTGCCCAGCCCATCACCGTTTACAGCTATCGTAATCTCTATACCAAGACCGATAACCATCCTTATTACGAGCTTTCACTGGTATATAAATTCAATGTGGCAGCTGATAAGTATAAAGGTAAGGGAGCTGGCGAAAAGCAGAAGAGTCGAATCCAGTAATTGGATACTCTCGATGGGAAAAACCAAAAGTCTTTTGAGTTTTTCGCTCACTAATTCGTTACTTTAACTTCATCGAAGATACTAACGTTCGGAAAAGCTCAATTTTATTTGGCTTTTCGCTCACTAATTCGTATCTTTGCAGACGTTTTATAATCAATAGTAATATCGAAGAAGATGAAACAGTTTATGGATGATGATTTCCTGCTGGAAACCTCAACGGCGCAGGATCTCTATCACAATCATGCGGCTAAGTTACCCATCATTGATTACCATTGTCATCTGAATCCTGAAATGGTGGCAAACGACCATCAGTTCAAGAGTATCACGGAGCTATGGTTGGGTGGTGACCATTACAAATGGCGTGCCATGCGAACGAATGGTGTTGAAGAACGTTTTATTACCGGGAAAGACACTTCCGATTGGGAGAAGTTTGAGAAATGGGCGGAAACCGTTCCTTATACGTTCCGTAATCCATTGTATCATTGGACCCATCTGGAACTGAAGACCGCCTTCGGTATTACCAAACTATTGAGTCCGAAAACAGCTCGTGAAATCTTTGATGAGTGTAACGAGAAACTCAAGCAACCGGAATTCTCGGCAAGAGGTCTGATGCGTCACTATCATGTGGATACCGTATGTACAACCGATGATCCTATTGATGATTTAAGGTTCCATCGTCAGACCCGCGAAAGTGGTTTTGAGGTGAAGATGCTTCCAGCTTGGCGACCGGATAGGGCCATGAATATCGAGAAGTCAGACTACGCTGATTATATCCAGAAACTAAGTGAAGTATCAGGAGTGACCATCACTCATTTCAACGATTTGATCGATGCTTTGCAGAAACGGCATGACTTCTTCCATGAGAATGGTAGCAGACTGAGCGATCATGGTCTTGAGGAGTTCTATGATGAGCCATATACAGATAGTCAGATTGAGACCATATTTGAGAAAGCGATGCGCGGTCAGGCCTTGTCTGCTTTTGAAATCCGCCAATATAAGCATTGTTTCCTCCGATTGTGTGGTGAGATGGATCATGCTTCTGGTTGGGCACAGCAATATCATTACGGCGCTATCCGTGATAATAACACAATGATGTTTAACAAGATTGGAGCTGACACAGGTTTCGATTCCATCGGGGAATTCAACACAGCAAAAGCGATGAGTCATTTCCTCGATGAACTGAATAAGGAAGGGAAACTCACAAAGACCATTCTCTATACTCTGAATCCCTGTGCCAATGAGATGATAGCTACGATGCTTGGTAACTTCCAGGATGGATCTTGTCCCGGAAAGATCCAGTTCGGTAGCGGATGGTGGTTCAATGACCAGCTGGATGGTATGACGCGCCAGATGAATGCCTTGTCGGTATTAGGATTGCTCAGTAGGTTTGTGGGTATGCTTACCGATAGTCGTTCGTTCGTGAGCTATCCCCGTCATGAATACTTCCGTCGTTTGCTCTGCAACCTCTTAGGAAATGATGTGGAGAAAGGGTTGCTACCAGATGACAAGGAGAACCTCTATCGCATGGTGGAAGATATCAGTTACTACAATGCAAAAAACTATTTCAACTTCTGATATGAACGTCCCGATGAGAAATCATCGGGATTTTCTATATATATTCTGCAAAATATTTGCAGGTTTCGGAAAAGATGCGTACTTTTGCACAGATTATTTAACGAATAGATATGAAATACATGAAAAGAATTCTTGCCCCGATGGTTGCATTAACCGTCACATTGCTTCTGGCAAGTTGTGGAAGCACAAAAGACATCGTTTATTTTCAAGGTGTTGATGAACTAGACTTGTCACCTTCAAAGGGACTCTATGACGCTCGGATTTTCCCGAAAGATATGTTGATGATTAATGTGAGTACGACAGACCCGGAGGCTTCAAAGCCCTTTAATATTAACTATCAGCATAACATGACGAATAACGTAAACACTCAGATTTACGGTTATCTTGTTGATAATGATGGTAACATTAACTTCCCGATGATCGGAATGCTTCATGTAGAAGGTCTGACAACCCGTGAGTGCGAAGCTTTGATCTTAGACAGGATCAAGTATTACATGGCTAAGAACGAAACACCAATCGTGACCGTTCGACTGTCAAGTTACCACATCACGCTCATTGGTGAGACCGGTTCTCGTATCGTTCCTGTTAGTACAGAGAAGATGAATATTATTGAAGCACTGGCAAGTGGTGGTGACCTGACCATGACCGGTCGTCGTGACAACATCCTTCTGATTCGCGAGGATAATACAGGACAGAAGAGTATTCACCGTTTGGACATCAGTAATGCCGACATCCTGAACTCGCCCTATTATTACCTGCAACAGAATGACATCTTATATATCGAGCCGAACAAGACCAAGATTAACCGACAAGCTATCAGTAATGCCTCTATATGGGTTTCTGCCTTAGGTATGGTTTCCTCGATAGCAGCAGTTGTTATTTCATTAGTTAAGTAGTAAGCACAAAGATCACAAACACAACATAAACACAAATATCAAAACAATATGTGCGGAATAGTAGGATATATCGGGAAGCGTGAAGCTTATCCCATATTGATAAAAGGATTGAAACGGTTGGAGTACAGAGGCTATGACAGTGCGGGAGTAGCAATGATCAATGCACAAGGAGCCTTGAATGTGTACAAGACCAAAGGAAAGGTTAGTAACCTTGAAGAATTTTGTGATGATAAAGATTATACTGGTACAATCGGTATAGCACATACGAGATGGGCAACGCACGGAGAACCTTCCTCCGTGAATGCCCATCCTCATTTTTCAGAGTCCAAGAACCTGGCCATCATTCACAATGGTATCATTGAGAACTATGCTGACTTGAAACGAAAGTTGAAGGAGAAAGGCGTAACATTCAGAAGTGATACGGATACGGAGGTGTTGGTACAGTTCGTAGAGTATGTGCAAGTGAAGAAGAATCTTGATTTGCTCACCGCTGTCCAGCTGGTTCTTCATGAGGTAATCGGTGCTTATGCCATTGCGATCCTTGATAAGCGTCATCCCGATACCATCATCGCCGCCAAGAAACAGAGTCCGCTGGTAGTAGGCATCGGTGATGATGAGTTCTTTATCGGTTCGGATGCCAGTCCGATTATCGAATATACCGATCGTATGGTATATCTCGAGGACGGAAATATCGCTGTCATCAAGCGCGGTGAGGAACTGCAGGTTGTAAACATCTATAATACCAAGCTGTCACCAGAGATCAAGACCGTTGACATCAACCTGGGACAGATTGAGAAAGGTGGTTATCCGCATTTCATGCTCAAAGAGATCTTTGAACAGCCGGAGTGCATTACCAATTGTATGCGTGGTAGAATCAATGTGGAAGCTACTCACGTAACACTCAGTGCCGTTATCGACCATCAGGAAGAACTGTTGAATGCCAAGCGTATCATCATTGTAGCATGTGGTACTTCCTGGCATGCAGGACTCATCGGGAAACAGATGATAGAAAACCTCTGCCGGATTCCTGTGGAGGTGGAGTATGCTTCGGAGTTCCGTTATAGGAATCCAGTTGTTGGAGAAG
The DNA here is from genome assembly GCA_045114185.1 of Prevotella sp. Taxonomy (GTDB): domain Bacteria; phylum Bacteroidota; class Bacteroidia; order Bacteroidales; family Bacteroidaceae; genus Prevotella. The sequence goes on from JBGUJY010000062.1 coordinate 15,973, forward strand.
GCGATGTGGTAATCGCGATTTCTCAGAGTGGTGAGACTGCTGATACATTAGCGGCAGTGGAGTTGGCTAAAAAGAACGGGGCTTTCATCTATGGTATCTGTAATGCCATCGGCTCAAGTATTCCTCGTGCAACTCATACGGGATCGTATATCCATGTAGGACCAGAAATCGGTGTGGCTTCCACGAAAGCCTTTACAGGACAGGTGACAGTGCTGACCATGCTTGCCCTGGCATTGGGGAAGGAGATGGGAACTGTGAATGATGAAGAGTATCTGAGTATTGTCAAGGAACTCAATAATATCCCGGAGAAGATGAAGGAGGTGCTGAAGCTGAATGACAGGATTGCTGATCTGAGCAGGATGTTCACTTACGCACATAACTTCCTTTATTTAGGTCGTGGATTCAGTTATCCCGTCGCAATGGAAGGAGCATTGAAACTAAAGGAGATCAGTTATATTCATGCAGAGGGTTATCCTGCCGCTGAGATGAAACACGGACCAATCGCGTTGATTGATTCCGACATGCCAGTTGTGGTGATTGCTACACATAATGCGATGTACGAGAAAGTGTTGAGTAACATTCAGGAGATCAAAGCAAGACAAGGAAAGGTAATCGCATTGGTAAGCGGAGGTGACAATACCGTTAGTAAGATAGCGGATGAGGTACTGGAGATACCAGATACGCTCGATTGCCTGGAACCGCTGATTGCTACCATTCCTTTACAACTCCTGGCTTATCATATTGCGGTATGCAAAGGTAAGAACGTTGACCAGCCCAGGAACTTGGCAAAATCCGTAACGGTAGAATAGAATAATAAGGTAGAAAGGTTAAGATAAGGATCCATGAGAAGAGTAACATTAGTTTTGGAAGACGGAACGGTATTTCACGGTACTAGTTTCGGCTATGAGCAGTGTGTGGCTGGCGAGGTGGTATTCAATACGGCCATGACGGGTTATCCCGAGAGTCTGACCGACCCATCATATGCCGGTCAGCTGATGACACTGACATATCCGTTGGTTGGTAACTATGGCGTACCGCCCTTTACAATGGGATCAGACGGCATAGCCACCTTTATGGAGAGCGACCGCATTTATGCGTCTGCGATCATTGTATCGGATTACTGTGAAGAGTATAGCCATTGGAACGCTTGCGAAAGCTTGGCTGATTGGTTGAAAAGGGAAAAGGTTCCTGGCATCACGGGTATTGATACCCGACAGCTTACGAAGGTTCTTCGAGAGCATGGCGTGATGATGGGAAAGATCATCTTTGATGATGATGCTGATAATATCCCGTCGGCTGACTATGAAGGCGTGAACTTCGTAGAACAGGTGAGCTGTAAAGAGGTGATTCGCTATCACGAAGGGGCAGGGAAGAAAGTGGTACTTGTTGACTGTGGTGTCAAACACAATATCATTCGTTGTCTCATAGACAGGAATGTGGAAGTGATTCGTGTTCCCTGGAATTACGACTATACCGAATTGGATTTCGATGGATTGTTCCTTTCGAACGGACCTGGTGACCCAGACATGTGCGAGGAAGCTGTTACAATCCTCCGTCGTCAGATGTCAAAGAGTCGTAAGCCCATTTGCGGTATCTGCATGGGTAATCAACTCTTGGCCAAAGCCAGCGGTGCCAGCATCTACAAACTCAAGTATGGTCATCGCTCGCATAACCAACCTGTACGACAGGTAGGTACGCAGCGTTGTTACGTTACTAGTCAGAACCATGGCTATGCTGTGGATGCTAATACCTTGGGTGCTGATTGGAGTGAGCTGTTTGTAAATATGAATGATGGCAGTAATGAAGGAATCCGCCATCTGACTAACCCTTGGTTCTCATCTCAGTTCCACCCGGAAGCTTGTTCCGGACCAGTGGATACAGAGTTTATATTTGATAAGTTCGTGGATAATTTGAGAGGATAAGCATGAAAGACATCAGTATAAAGAAAGTGTTGCTCCTTGGATCAGGAGCTTTGAAGATCGGTGAAGCCGGTGAATTCGACTATTCTGGTTCACAAGCCCTCAAGGCATTGCGGGAAGAGGGTATCCAGACCGTGCTGATTAATCCGAATATTGCAACGGTGCAGACTTCTGAGGGCGTTGCCGACCAGATCTACTTCCTTCCTGTTCAGCCCTATTTCGTTGAACGGGTTATTCAGAAGGAACGTCCCGATGGTATTCTCTTGGCGTTTGGTGGTCAGACTGCCTTGAACTGTGGTGTGGCTCTCGACCAGAGTGGCGTGCTGAAGAAATATGGTGTGCGTGTACTGGGAACGCCGGTGAAAGCTATCATGGATACCGAGGATCGTGAGTTGTTCGTGGAACGCCTCAACGAGATTGATGTGAAGACCATCAAGAGCACCGCTTGTGAGAATATCGAACAGGCCCGCAAAGCTGCTGCAGAATTGGGATACCCGGTAATCATCCGTGCCGCCTATGCGCTTGGTGGATTGGGTAGTGGATTCTGCGACAATGAAGAGGAACTGAATAAGATTGCTGAGAAAGCGTTTTCCTTCTCACCACAAGTGCTGGTGGAAAAGAGTCTGAAGGGATGGAAGGAGATTGAATATGAGGTGGTGCGCGACCGTTTTGATAACTGTATCACGGTCTGTAACATGGAGAACTTCGACCCGTTAGGTATTCATACGGGAGAGTCCATTGTCATTGCACCTTCTCAGACACTGACGAATAAAGAGTATCATAAACTCCGTGCTTTAGCCATCAAGATTGTCCGTCACATCGGTATCGTGGGTGAGTGTAACGTGCAGTATGCCTTCGATCCTGCCAGTGAGGACTATCGTGTGATTGAGGTGAATGCCCGCCTGTCTCGTTCTTCTGCCTTGGCTTCAAAAGCTACTGGTTATCCATTGGCCTTCGTGGCCGCTAAGCTGGGTATGGGCTATGGTTTGTTCGAGCTGAACAATTCTGTTACTAAGACTACCTCTGCTTTCTTTGAACCGGCTCTCGACTACGTGGTATGTAAGATTCCGCGTTGGGATCTCTCCAAGTTCCATGGTGTGGATAAGGAGTTGGGCAGTAGCATGAAGTCGGTAGGAGAGGTGATGGCCATTGGTCGTACCTTTGAGGAGGCCATCCAGAAGGGTCTGCGAATGATCGGTCAGGGCATGCATGGCTTCGTGGCTAACAAAGAGCTGGACATCAAGGATATCGACAGTGCGCTGCGGGAGCCTACCGACAAGCGTATCTTTATCATCTCCAAGGCGATGCATAAAGGATATACCATCGACCAGATTCATGAGCTCACCAAGATCGATAAGTGGTTCTTGCAGAAACTCCAACATATTGTTGACATCGATCAGGAATTACACGGGAAGATAGGTAATAAGCTGACTCCTGAGCTCTTGCTGAAGGCGAAAATATACGGTTTCACCGATTTTCAGATTGCGCGTGCCTCCGGACTTGAAGACGAGGTAAAGAACATGCATAAGGCGGCATTGATCATCCGTCAGCGCAGAAAACAACTCGGCATTGAACCGGTGGTGAAGCAGATTGATACGCTGGCCGCAGAGTATCCTGCACATACCAACTACCTTTATCTTACCTATCAGGGGCTTTCCATAGAGGGAAATCCCGGTGAAACCGCATGTATTAGCGTTCACCCACAAGATATCGCATACGAAAACGATCATCGCAGTGTCATTGTACTTGGATCAGGGGCCTATCGCATCGGTTCTTCTGTGGAGTTTGACTGGTGCGGTGTTCAGGCATTAAATACGATACGACAGCAAGGCTATCGTTCGGTGATGATTAACTATAATCCTGAGACTGTCTCTACCGATTATGACATGTGCGACCGTCTTTATTTTGATGAACTCACATTTGAACGTGTGATGGATATCATTGATTTGGAGACACCTCATGGAGTAATCGTTAGTACCGGTGGTCAGATCCCGAATAACCTGGCTATGTGGCTTGATGAGCAGAAGGTGCCTATTCTGGGAACATCAGCAAATGATATTGATCACGCGGAAGACCGTGCCAAGTTCTCATCGATGCTTTCAAGGAATGGTATCAACCAACCGGCATGGCGGGCTCTGACAAGTATGGAGGATATCAATGAGTTCATACAGGAAGTGGGCTTCCCTGTGTTGGTTCGCCCATCGTATGTGCTCTCAGGAGCTGCGATGAACGTATGTTCCAATGATGAGGAGCTTGAACGCTTCCTGAAACTGGCGGCCAATGTCAGTGAAGACCATCCTGTAGTGGTAAGTCGTTTCATTGAGAATGCAAAGGAGATTGAGATGGATGCTGTGGCTCGTGACGGTGAAATCATTGTTTATGCCATATCGGAACATATTGAGTTTGCTGGTGTCCATTCTGGTGATGCCACTATTCAGTTCCCGCCCCAGAAACTCTATGTGGAGACAGTCCGTCGTATCAAACGTATCTCACGACAGATTGCGAAGGAATTGCATATCAGCGGACCGTTCAATATCCAGTTTATGGCAAGGGATAATGATATCATGGTGATTGAGTGTAATCTGCGTGCAAGTAGGTCATTCCCGTTCGTAAGTAAGGTTCTCAAGATCAATATGATAGACATTGCGACTAAAGTAATGCTCGGATTACCTGTTGAGAAGCCAAGTAAGAACTTGTTTGATCTCGACTATGTGGGAATCAAAGCCAGTCAGTTCTCTTTCAACCGACTCCAGAAAGCGGATCCTGTACTCGGTGTTGATATGTCTTCAACAGGTGAAGTAGGATGTCTTGGTGATAATACGAGTACAGCCCTGCTGAAGAGCATGCTAGCAGTAGGTCATCGTATTCCCAAGAAGAACATTCTTCTTTCTACGGGTGGTGCTAAACAAAAGGCTGAGATGCTGGATGCTGCGCGTCTGTTAGTGAAGAATGGCTATTCGCTTTATGCTACAGGTGGAACATCGAAGTATCTTGCTGAAAACGGTATTGATAATACGAAGGTTTATTGGCCGTCGGAAGCCGATCAGCATCCTCAGGCTTTGGAACTGCTCCACGAGCACCAGATAGATATGGTTGTCAATATTCCCAAGGATCTTACCACACACGAATTAACCAACGGTTACAAGATCCGTCGTGCAGCTATCGACTTGAACGTACCTCTTATTACGAACAGTCGATTGGCGAGTGCGTTTATTCAAGCCTTCTGCACGGTGAAACTCGATGAAATCGGCATTAAGTCATGGGCTGAGTATTAAAACAATCCCCCTTTATTCCTCCGCCAAATCAGTGTAATTACATGATTATCAGAAGTATCTGGGCGGAGGAATTTAAGGGTGTTGGGGCGTATGATGACTCACCCTATATAAAACAATTGCTCCGCTAACAACCTGTTGATCGTAAGTCATTTAGGCGTATTAGCGGAGCATTCTTTTTTACACATTTACAACGGCATAAAGCAGCGTTTTACTGATAGTTTGAAGCCTAGTTACTATAAGAAAGTGGCCTAGTTACTATAAGAAAGTGGCCTAGTTTGAGGAAGAAAGTAGCCTAGTTTCTTCTTATTCCCACGTTGGGAACATTTTATTCCCATGTTGGGAACATTTCCGTTAAGCCAGATGAGCAAAGCGAAACTTGTTTCGGCTTTGCCATGGCGAGGAAAAGTTGGGATAAAATCCAACGTTTTATTCCCATGTTGGGAACAATAACTCGTTTGTGAATCTCGCGTGTATGTTGGGCAGGGTTTGTTACAATTATATTACAAATTACTGCCACAACGTGTATTTCAACGAATGCTTCAAGCTGGTTCTTACGATTTTCATGTAGTTCCTTGGAAGTTTCAGAATAATGATGTATATTTGCATGCGGAAGCAGGAAAGTTGTTCAAGCAACATGGGTGCTTAAAAAATTACACTATGTTTAACTAATAAAACGTTAATGAAACATAAATCAACGGGCAGATCGGTATTTTTATGGGTATAAACCCGTCATTAAGATGAGTTATACAGAAAACAATATAGCTTATGAAGAAGTACATATTTATATTAGTGTTTTTGCTGGCTTCAACCACAGCCAACGCTTTCTATGCCAAGATTGACGGTATATACTATGATCTAGTTACAAAAGGGCAGGTGGCCTTTGTGACGAGTGGTGAAGAGAATACATCCTCAGAAGTGACTATTCCTTCTACAGTAGAGTACGAGGGTATCTCCTACACGGTGACAACTATTAAGAGGGGTGCTTTCAATTCCTGTAAAAATATTACCAAGATAACATTACCCAATAGTATCACCGAAATTGATATCGATGCTTTTCGGGATTGTTCTGCCTTACAGTCAATCAAACTTCCGGATTTCCTTGAAAAGATTGGTGAGTATGCGTTCTGCTGGTGCGAAAACCTGACTTCTTTGTCATTGCCTGCCAGTCTGAAAGAGGTAGGTGGAAATGCTTTCAGTTACTGTTTACGACTTACTACTGTCACTTTTGAAGGAACTATATCCAAAATGGGAGAATACGTCTTTCGCGATTGTGATAATCTGAAAACCGTTACGTTCGCCAATGATATGACCACTATCTTTACCAAGATGTTCTTTAACTGCTGTAGTCTTGAGTCTGTCAATATCCCAGAAAGCGTTACGATTATAGAGGAGGGCGCCTTCGAAAAAACGTCTTTAAGTTCGATTACCATATCCCCAAACGTAACGAAGATAGGTGCTGAGGCTTTTGCTTATACCAAACTGAAGTCAATTATCATCCCTGAGACGGTACAGGAAATTGGGCATAGTCTTTTCAGTGGCTGCGTGGGGTTGGCTTCTGTCAAGCTGCCCAGTCATATTACCTCAATCCCAAACAGTTGCTTCTCAAGCTGCTTCAGCCTGACGGAAATGCCGATACCGCAAGGCGTAACATCTATTGGTGCTTGGGCATTTTGGAATTGTACAGGTCTGATATCATTCGATATTCCAACCAGTGTGACATCAATAGGTGTTAGCGCATTTTCTGGTTGTACTGGCCTGAAATCGTTCACTCTTCCATCAAGTGTGACCTCAATAGGTAATCGTGCATTTGAAGGGTCGGGGCTTACCAGTGTGGAGATTCCTTCCTCCATTACAGAATTGGGAGAATATGCCTTTCGAGGATGCAAAGATCTGAAAAATGTGAAAATTGATGCAATGACAGAATATCTCCCGAGGTATATGTTTCAGGATTGCATAAATCTGTGTAAAGTTGTACTTGCTGAGAATATAACAAAGATTTATGGGGCAGCCTTCGAGAATTGCGAGGCATTGGAGGAGGTTAATCTTGACAATATTCTGCGTATAGGCGGTAGCGCTTTCAAAAACTGTAAGAAATTGAAGTCTGTGTATCTTCCAAACATAGAAACCTTATCTACGAATGTCTTTTCCTCGTGTACTGGTTTAACCACAGTGACGCTAGGGAGTCATATTAGCGAGTTTAAAAATAGCAGCAAGTATGGAGGTCCTAGCTGTGTGTTCATGTATTGTGAGAATCTTACCGACTTCTATTGCCATGCCGAGACACCCCCAAAGACTGATGGTGGTGATTTTTATGGTGCATATATCGAATACGCCACCCTGCATGTGCCAGCAGCAGCCATAGAAGCATACCGTTCAACTTCTCCTTGGAGTGACTTCAGCAGCATCGTGCCGATTGAAACAGGAGTAGAACAAGTGGCAAGTGATAAGTCACAAGTGACAAGTGAGGAGTGGTACACCCTTGAAGGTATCCGCGTGGCGCAACCGGGAAAGGGCGTGTATATTCACAACGGCAAAGTGATCGTAATAAAGTGATCCTCCTTCTTGCTCCACGTAGTGATTTTTTGAAGAAGTTCATTTTGCTGGTTGGATGTCAATGGACTGCCATCCAAGACTATTTTTTTTTCTTACATTATAGTCGATAACGTGGTCGTTTTTTGAAATTATTCGTGCGGACTTTGGTATTTCTCTCACTTATTCGTACCATTGACTTTGTCGGGAATACCTTTGACTCTGTCGAAGGTACTCACGTTAACTCCGTTCTCCTCTGTCACGACTCGGCCATTCGTGCAAGCACAATGGCTCTCGCTGCTCCATCGGTTCGGAAAAACCCAAATAGATTTGGACCTTCGGTCTTATTTTGCAGCATCCCAACAAATGAAATGCAAGCATTTCTTTGTTTTGCCGCTTCAAAATTTGGTTTTTCGCTCACTTATTTGTACCTCTGACTACGTCGAAGGTACTTGCACTCGACAAAGCAAATAAAATCAGTAATTTTCTTTGCTTTGTGCTCGTTTATTCGTACCTTTGCACAAATTTTACATAATTAGGGATTATGGATAAAAGACTGAGAATGGCCTCGCTCTGTGTGCAGGCCGGTTACAAGGCCAAAAATGGTGAACCGATTGAGGTTCCTATCATTCAGAGTACAACATTCAAATATGACGACTCCGACGAGATGGCGCAACTCTTCGATCTGAAGAAAGAAGGCTATTTCTATACCCGTCTGCAGAACCCCACAAACGATGCTGTTGCAGCAAAGATTGCTACGTTGGAAGGTGGAGTAGGCTGTGTGCTGACCAGTAGTGGACAGGCCGCTAACTTCTATGCAGTATTCAATATCTGTGAGGCAGGTGACCATATCGTTACATCCAATGAAATCTATGGTGGTACATTCAACCTTTTCGGTGTAACCCTGAAGAAATTGGGTATCGATTGTACCTTCGTTTCGCCCAATGCATCTGAAGAGGAAATACAGGCAGCCTTCCAGCCGAACACGAAACTGCTGTTCGGAGAAACCATCTCCAACCCTGGCTGTGCCGTGCTTGACATTGAGAAGTTCGCGCGTATTGCTCATCGCAACGGTGTTCCCCTCGTGGTTGACAACACCTTTGCAACACCGGTCAACTGTCGTCCGTTTGAATGGGGGGCTGACATTGTTACTCATTCAACTACCAAGTATATGGACGGCCTGGCCACGCAAGTTGGTGGTGCCGTTATCGATAGTGGAAACTTTGATTGGATGGCTCATGCTGATAAGTTCCCTGGCTTATGTACTCCTGATGATTCTTATCACGGGTTGACCTATGTGAAGGCATTTGGTAAGATGGGATTTACCACGAAACTGGTGGCTCAACTGATGCGCGATCTCGGATCAATCCCAGCACCCCAGAACTCGTTCCTGTTGAATATGGGATTGCAAACTCTGCACCTGCGTATGGCACAGCATTGTCGTAACGCGCAGAAGGTAGCTGAGTTCCTGCATGATAATCCTAAAGTGGCTTGGGTTCATTATTGCGGACTGAAAGATGATGAGTTCTATGAACTTGGTCAGAAATATCTTCCCAATGGGTCGTGTGGCGTGATTGCCTTCGGACTGAAAGGTGATCGTGAAACGGCCATCAAATGGATGGATTCATTACAGATGGTTAATATCGTTACCCATGTGGCTGATGCCCGTACCTGTGTGCTCCATCCCGCCAGTCATACACACCGTCAGTTGAGCGACGAACAGTTGCGCGAAGCCGGTGTAGCACCCGACTTGATCCGCCTTTCTGTAGGTATTGAGGATGTGGAGGATATTCTGGATGACATCAAACAAGCATTGGATAAGATTTAGAGATGAAAGAAGTCGTAGTACATGATGCCGATTTACAAAGTGCGGCAGTGGAGGGAATGGATGCGTTCATTAAGGTGTTTACCGATGCCATCTATCATGCCATTGATGGGGAGTTGACTTCCGAAACAATGGCTGAGTTGAATGCAGATCAGATAACCTTGCTTGCCTATGGTATCTTGCGCGATGAGGTCATGGACGGCGGCTTCGTTCAATTGATTCATAATGGATATGGTCCGTTCTTCTTCAGGAACCCATTTGCTAAGATGATTAAGTTGTGGGGACTGAAGGATCTTTCAAAGCTGGTTTACAATGTCGGCTCGCACTATGGTAAGACGCACGATGCCATCGAGAAAGATTGTACGGATGAAGAGTTCATGGCATTGTTTGAGCAGTTCCCCGAATATGATGATTTTGATGATGAATTCGTGGAGAATGAGGAACAATGGACCAGTGAGATTGCCCATTATATCGATGACCATATCGAACAGTTTGCAAGAATTGAATAGGATGATATGAATAAGGAAGAAGAATTGCTCAGGAAGAAAAGTCCGGTGAGTATCAAAAACAAGAAGGCTTCGTTTGAATACTTTTTTGTGGAGACCTATACAGCCGGCATCGTCCTTACTGGCACAGAAATAAAGAGTATCCGCATGGGAAAAGCATCCCTTGTGGATACCTATTGTCATATCATCAACGGAGAGATGTGGGTGAAAGGCATGAACATCAGTCCGTATTTCTATGGCTCATATAACAACCACGAGAGTAAGCGTGATAGGAAGCTGTTGCTGACGAAGCGTGAGATCAGGCATTTGGAGAATGCCACCAAGCAACCGGGCTACACCATTGTTCCGACATTGGTATTTATCGATGCGAATGGTAGAGCAAAGATGGATATTGCCCTTTGTCGTGGTAAGAAACAATACGATAAGCGCGCCACCATGAAGGAGAAGGAGGACAGACGTGAGATGGACCGCGCAATGAAAACGGTGAATGTGAAATAACATGATGTCGATACAAGATATTATCAAGGAACGGATACTGATCCTCGATGGTGCCATGGGTACCATGATTCAGACATATGGTCTTCAGGAAGATGACTTCTGGAATGAAGATCTTCGTACGTCTGTATCTTCTCATGCACCTTTCCAGATGAAAGGAAACAATGATGTCTTGAATCTGACACGTCCGGAGATTGTAGAGGACATTCACAGAAAGTACCTGCAGGCTGGTGCGGACTTGATTACGACAAACACCTTCAGTAGTCAGCGGATTAGTCAGACTGACTACCATATGGAGGACTTCTCACGTAAGATGGCGTATGAAGGTGCACGAATAGCACGCGGAATTGCAGATGCTTTCTCAACCCCGATAAAACCGCGATTTGTGTGCGGCAGCATTGGTCCTACCACCAAGACTTGTTCAATGAGCGCAGATGTTAGTAACCCTGCTGCCCGTGAACTGACCTATGACGTATTGTTTGCCGCCTATCAAGAACAGATCGAAGCCATGATCGAGGGTGGCATAGATATTATTCTCATCGAGACAATCTTCGACTCCTTAAATGCGAAGGTCGCAATAGATGCTTCTATCCAAGTCATGGAGAAGCTCCATAAACAACTGCCCATCATGCTTTCTGTGACGGTCAGCGACCTGGCTGGTCGTACGTTAAGTGGTCAAACGCTGGAAGCATTCCTTGCTAGTATCTCATCCTATCCCATCTTCTCTGTTGGCTTGAACTGCTCCTTTGGTGCAAGGCAGATGAAACCCTATTTGAAGGAATTAGCGCGTATAGCACCGTATTATATCAGTGCTTATCCTAATGCAGGACTGCCCAATTCAATGGGGTTGTATGATGAGACTGTCGATACCATGTCGCCACAAATTGAGGAGTTCATGGATGAAGAACTCGTAAACATCATTGGTGGTTGTTGTGGTACTGACGATGCTTTCATCAGACGATACGCTTCCTTGGCAGAAGGAAAGAAAGTACATGTGCCTGTTGAGAAGTCGCATGACATGTGGCTCTCAGGCCTTGAACGACTAACTGTTTCTACTTTCACCAATGTGGGTGAGCGTTGTAATGTTGCAGGAAGTAGGAAGTTCCTTCGACTGATAAAGGAGAAGCAATATGAGGAAGCCATGTCGATTGCTCGTAAACAAGTGGAAGACGGAGCCCTTGTGTTGGATATCAACATGGACGACGGACTGCTTGATGCGAAGACAGAGATGGTGAATTTCCTGAATCTGATTGCCGCAGAACCGGAAATCGCGAAGGTGCCCATCATGATTGATTCCAGTAAATGGGATGTGATCACTGCTGGTCTGAAGTGTGTTCAAGGCAAGTGCATCGTGAACAGTATCTCCTTAAAAGAAGGGGAGGAGGTCTTTATCCAACATGCAAAGGATGTTATGAGATACGGTGCAGCCGTTGTAGTGATGTGTTTTGATGAAAAAGGACAGGCTACGAGCTATGAACGACGCGTTGAGATCGCCGAACGCGCTTATCGGATATTGACGGAAAAGGTGGGAATGAACCCACTTGACATTATCTTCGACCCCAATGTGCTTGCTATTGCGACTGGAATGGAAGAGCATGACAGCTATGCTGCCGACTTCATCAAGGCTACTGGATGGATCCGTAAGAACTTGCCAGGTGCTCATGTCAGTGGTGGAGTTAGTAACCTCAGCTTCTCTTTCCGAGGCAACAATTATATTCGTGAAGCCTTACACGCGGTGTTCCTGTACCATGCTATCCAGCAAGGAATGGACTTCGCCATCGTGAATCCCGCCACGAAGGTTATCTATAGTGATATCCCTAAAGATTATCTCACTATCATGGAGGATGTCGTATTGAACAGACGACATGGTGCTTCCGATGAATTGGTGGATCTTGCGAACCGTTTGATGGCAGAGGCGGAAGAAAATAAAACGAAAGCCACATCAGAAGGTAAGGACCTGACACAGAAAACTGAAATAGCGTCGTGGCGTTTGTTATCTGTAGAAGACCGTCTTTCGCATGCATTGATCAAGGGTATTCCTGATTATCTGGAAGAAGACCTGGCCGAAGCTTTACAAAAATATCCTCGTCCGGTAGATATTATAGAAGGTCCTTTGATGAAAGGCATGAACACCGTAGGTGAATTGTTCGGTGCCGGAAAGATGTTCCTACCACAAGTGGTAAAGACCGCAAGAACGATGAAACGGGCAGTTTCGGTCCTTCAACCTGCCATTGAAGCAGAAAAAAAGGGTGGTTCTTCCCGCAAAGCAGGTAAGGTGTTGCTGGCAACAGTGAAAGGTGATGTTCATGACATTGGTAAGAATATCGTTGCTGTAGTGATGTCGTGCAACAACTACGAAGTGATTGATATGGGTGTGATGGTGCCGGCAGAGCAGATTGTGAAGAAGGCGAAAGAAGAAAACGTCGATCTCATCGGACTCAGCGGATTGATTACGCCAAGTCTGGAAGAGATGGTGAATGTAGCCAATGAACTGACAAAGGCTGGTCTGGACATCCCAATCATGATCGGCGGTGCAACTACCAGTCAGTTACATGTTGCCCTGAAGATTGCACCCGTCTATGGCGGTCCTGTCGCATGGCTAAAAGATGCCTCACAAAATGCCCTGCTTGCAGCTCGGTTTATGAACAAGAAGGAGGGACAGTTACTGCAAGATGAACTGAACAAACGGTATGAACAACTACGCGAAGAATACCAGAAGGATCAGGAGGAACTGCTCTCTATTGAAGAGGCACGAAAGAACAAATTGAATCTGTTTGAAGAAAAATGATAAAGAATATCATATTTGACTTAGGCGGAGTGATCATGACGCTCTCTCATCCCGGTGGCGTGAAGCGCTTCAAAGAATTGGGCGTGGCTGATGCAGAGAAACAGCTGGATCCTTATACACAGACAGGAATCTTCGGTGACCTGGAAGGTGGAAGGATTACTGCTGAGGAATTCCGATTAACACTAAGCAAAATGGTTGGTCGTGAGGTGACCTTCGAGGAGTGCAAATACTGCTGGTTAGGTTATCGTGCCGATCTTCCCAAAAGAAATCTTGATGTATTGAAGAAGTTGAGACGTGAAGGCTATCGCCTTATTCTTCTTTCCAATACGAATCCTTTCATGATGGACTGGGCAGAAAGTGGTGAGTTCGATGGGGAAGGGAATTCCATTCACCACTATTTCGATGCACTTTATATGAGCTATCGTGTAAAAGCCATGAAACCATCGGAGTATTTCTTCCGCTATGTATTGGAGAAGGAAGGAATCAAACCCGAAGAAACCTTGTTTTTAGATGACGGTCCGCGGAATGTAGCCATGGCTGCCGATATGGGTATCCACACATTCTGTCCTGAGAATGGGAGTGATTGGACCGATGAGATTTATAAATACTTATAATTATAAAATGATTCGAATGAAAAAGAGGAGATGGCATATGATTCCAGGTCAGCCCCTGACAGAGCTTGACAAGAAGGTGATGTATTGGGAAGGGAAAGGAAAAGTGGTTCCTACCCGCGAGCTGATCAAGACAGCGGAACAGATAGAAGGCATTCGCAAGGCCGGTGTCGTCAATACTGGCGTATTGGATGAAGTGGCCAGTAAGATACATCCAGGGATGAGCACATTGGAGATCGATGAAATCGTATATAATTATACCATCGGTCACGGTGCTACTCCTGCTCCGTTGAACTATGAAGGATTCCCCAAGAGTGTGTGTACAAGTATCAACGAGGTTGTCTGCCATGGTATACCTAAAGCCGATGATATTCTTGAAGAAGGTGACATCATTAACGTAGATTGTACCACTTGTCTGGATGGTTATTATGCTGATGCATCCCGCATGTTCATCATTGGTAAGACTTCACCAGAGAAAGAACAACTAGTACGTGTTGCCAAGGAGTGTTTGGAGATTGGTGCTGAAGCTGCCAAACCCTATTGTTTCGTAGGTGATATTGGTCATGCCATCGAGAAACATGCCAAGAAATACCATTATGGTATTGTTCGTGATCTTTGCGGTCATGGTGTGGGTAACAAGTTCCATGAAGAGCCGGATATCGTTCATTACGGAAAGAAGGGTACAGGTATGCTGTTAGTACCTGGCATGGTGTTCACCATAGAGCCGATGGTGAATATGGGAACATGGCGTGTCTTTATAGATGCTGACGATCCGTTTGGATGGGAAGTGATCAGTGAGGATGAGAAACCGAGTGCACAATGGGAACATACGTTCCTAATGACAGAGCATGGATTAGAAGTGTTGACGTATTAAGTGATAAACAAAGGTGAATAAGGATATATACATATTAGCCATTGAGAGCAGTTGCGATGATACATCCGCTGCTGTTCTTCGGAATGATGTGTTATTAAGCAATGTTACTGCATCACAGGCAGTACATGAGGCATATGGTGGTGTTGTTCCTGAGTTGGCTTCACGCGCTCATCAGCAGAATGTGGTACCTGTAGTAGATCAGGCCATCAAACAAGCTGGTATCACGAAAGAAATGCTGTCGGCTATTGCCTTTACCCGTGGACCTGGTCTGATGGGCTCATTGTTGGTGGGTGTAAGCTTTGCAAAAGGATTGGCTCGTAGTCTGGGTATTCCCATGATCGACGTAAACCACCTGCAAGGACACGTGTTGGCTCATTTCATCAAAGAGCATGAAGATGACACAACCTCTCCGCCATGGCCTTTCCTTTGCTTGTTGGTGAGTGGAGGAAACTCACAGATCGTGAAGGTCAATGCCTATAACGACATGGAAGTGCTGGGACAGACCATCGATGATGCAGCAGGCGAGGCCATTGACAAATGCTCGAAAGTGATGGGATTAGGTTATCCTGGCGGACCGATTATTGACAAGCTGGCTAGAAAGGGTAATCCGCATGCCTACCAGTTTTCTGAGCCTCATATCCCAGGATTGGACTATAGTTTCAGTGGTTTGAAGACCAGTTTCTTGTATCATCTTCGTGAATGGATACAAGAAGATCCTGATTTCATCGAGCACCATCGTGAGGATTTGGCAGCCAGTCTGGAGTTTACCATCGTCGATATCCTGATGAAGAAGTTAAGATTGGCTGTCAAGCAAACAGGTATCAAGCATGTGGCTGTTGCAGGAGGCGTGTCTGCGAACAACGGTCTTCGCAACGCTTTCTATGATCATGCCAAACGTTATGGATGGAAGATATACATTCCCAAGTTCAGTTATACAACAGATAATGCCGCTATGATTGGTATTACGGCGTTCTTCAAGTATGCTGACAAGGACTTTTGTTCTATCGACAAGCCCGCCTTCAGTAAGGTGACTTTTCAATAATCATCAATCTCGTAACTAATCAAAGAATATATATGGAGTTCGAAAACAAAATCCTTAGTAGAGAGATCAGCAGGTTACTCTATGAGAAAGGAAAAAGCGTAGGTACGGCAGAGAGTTGTACAGGTGGAAGAATAGCCGAAGCAATCATTGCAACCCCTGGTGCATCCAACTATTTCAAGGGTAGCATCGTATCGTATGCCGATGAAATCAAGGAAAACTTGTTGAATGTAGATCATCAAGTGATAGAGGATCAAACGGCAGTATGTGAGGATGTGGCTCGTCAGATGGTACAAGGAGCTTGTCGTGCCTTGAATGTTGACTTTGCCATATCCGCTACAGGTTATGCTGGTCCTGGTGGTGGAACAAAGGATATTCCCGTTGGCACCATTTGGCTTGCCTGTGGAACAGCCGATGAAATCGTTACTTCTAAGTTAGAAGAGGATGATGGTAGGGATAAGAATCTGGAACGCGCAACGCATACAGCCTTGCAGATGTTCCATGAATTCCTGCAGGAACACATGCCCGTAGTAGAGGAAGAAGGATAATCATTATGTAATCATTATGGATAGAGTACTTGGAAAGCTTGGCGTTGAGTCTTTGAGTCAGATGCAGATAGATGCTTCAGAAGCCATTCTTCATGCTGATCAGGATGTCGTTGTTCTCTCACCCACAGGAAGTGGTAAGACATTGGCATATCTGCTCCCGCTTGTCGAGTGCATCGATTCCACACAGGATGTTGTTCAAGCCATTGTTCTTGTTCCAGGCAGAGAACTTGCGTTGCAGTCAGCTGGTGTGTTGAAGGATATGGGTAGTGGCTTACGGGCGATGGCTCTGTATGGCGGTCGTCCTACGATGGATGAGCACAGACGACTGCGTGAGGTAAAACCTCAGATCGTGTTTGCAACTCCTGGTCGTTTGAATGATCATCTGACAAAAGAGAACTTTCCTGTTGATGATGTGCAATGGCTAGTCATCGATGAATTCGACAAGTGTCTGGCGATGGGATTCCGTGATGAGATGAGTGAAGTGGTGTCAAAGCTTCCTCAGCAGATTAGTCATATCCTTTTGTCGGCAACTGATGCGGAAGAGATACCCCAATTCGTGAATCTCGGTAGGACCAAACGTATCAATTATATCGATGAAACCGAACAGATTTCCTCGCGCGTAAATATATATAAGGTAAAGAGTCCTGATAAGGATAAGCTCGAGACGGTTAGCAAACTGCTCAGACATATTGGTGAGAACAGCAGTGTTGTATTCTTGAATTACAGGGAGAGCGTGGAACGAGTCGCAGAGTATTTGCGTCTTCAGGGCTTCTCCATCAGTATGTTCCATGGAGGACTCGACCAGAAGATGCGCGAAGATGCTTTGTATAAGTTCAGTAACGGATCTGCTATTGTGCTTGTATGTACCGACCTGGCCTCTCGTGGCTTGGATATCCCGGATATTGAGAACATCATCCATTATCATCTTCCAGAAACCTCTGACAACTATATCCATCGTGTAGGACGAACGGCTCGATGGGATAGGAAAGGTAGGACTTTCTTTATCCTAGGTCCCGGTGAAACCGTGCCTTCGTATGTGGATGGCTATCAAGAGGATTTCACGTTACCTCAACAACTTCCTGAGCCAGCGAAGCCTAAAATGGCTACTGTGTATATTGGAAAGGGTAAGAAAGATAAGATATCAAAAGGTGATATTGTAGGCTTCCTTTGCAAGAAAGGTGGCATGGCCGTTAATGAGATAGGACGGATTGATGTCAAGGAACGATATTGTTATGTGGCCATCGCTCGTGAGAAACTGAACGAAGTGTTAGTATTAACGCGAGGGGAGAAGATTAAAGGTGTTAAAACTGTTGTTGAGGAAGTCAAATAGCAACTAATATCACGTTTTGACATGTCAAGTTGACAATTTGTAATCCCAAATAAAGATTTTATGTAATTTAAGTCAAATAATTTGGCTATTTCATTCAAAATGTGTAATTTCGCGGCCAAATAATAAAACATTTAATCAAGCAATCAAATTAGAAGCAATCAAATGAAGAAGTACAACTTTAATGCTGGTCCCTCAATGCTTCCGAGGGAAGTGATTGAGAACACAGCAAAACAGTGTTTGGATTTCAATGGTAGTGGATTGTCACTGATGGAGATTAGCCATCGTGCAAAGGATTTCCAGCCGGTGGTTGACGAGGCCGTGGCTCTTGTAAAGGAACTGCTTAGCGTACCCGAGGGTTACTCCGTAATCTTCCTCGGTGGCGGTGCAAGTCTTGAGTTCTGTATGATTCCTTATAACTTCCTGATCAAAAAGGCTGCTTACCTGAACACAGGTGTTTGGGCAAAGAAGGCTATGAAGGAAGCTAAGTTGTTTGGTGAGGTGGTAGAGGTTGCTTCTTCAGCTGACGCCAACTACACGTTCATTCCGAAGGACTGGAGTGTTCCTGCTGATGTTGATTATCTGCATATCACAACAAACAATACAATCTACGGTACTGAAATCCGCAAGGACCTTGATGTGAATGTACCTCTGATTGCTGATATGTCATCTGATATATTCAGTCGTCCTATCGATGTTGCTAAGTATGACGCCATCTATGCTGGTGCTCAGAAGAACCTCGCTATGGCAGGTGTAACCATCGCCATCTTGAAGGATGAGAAACTGGGTAAAGCTCCTCGTGAGATTCCTACAATGCTCGACTATCGTACACACGTTGAGAAAGGTTCTATGTTCAACACACCTCCTGTTGTTCCTATCTACAGCGCACTCGAGACACTCCGTTGGATCAAGAAGAATGGTGGTGTAGAGGCTATGGACAAGTTGGCTAAGCAGCGTGCAGAGATTGTTTATGGTGAGATCGACCGCAACAAGTGCTTCGTAGGAACAGCTAAGGAAGAGGATCGTTCACTGATGAACCTCTGCTTCGTGATGGCTCCTGAGTACAAGGAACTCGAGAAGGACTTCCTCGACTTCGCCGTATCTAAGGGTATGGTTGGTGTGAAGGGTCATCGTTCAGTAGGTGGCTTCCGTGCTTCTTGCTACAATGCCCAGACCATCGAGGGTGTTAACGCACTCGTGGCTTGCATGAAGGAGTTTGAGGCTAATCACTAATTGATAGTTGACAGTTATGAAAGTATTAGTTGCAACAGAAAAGCCATTTGCAGCAGCTGCCGTAAATGGAATTAAAGCAGAAGTAGAAGCAGCAGGCAACGAGTTGGTACTGCTGGAGAAATATACTGAGAAGGCTCAGCTGTTGGATGCAGTAAAGGATGCTGATGCCATGATTATCCGTTCGGATAAGGTTGACGCTGAGGTACTCGACGCTGCCAAGCAGTTGAAGATTGTGGTTCGTGCAGGTGCTGGTTATGATAACATCGACCTCGCTGCCGCTACTGCTCATAACGTAGTAGCCGAGAACACTCCCGGTCAGAACGCCAATGCCGTGGCAGAGTTGGTATTCGGTCTGCTCGTGATGGCCGTTCGTGGATTCTACAACGGCAAGAGCGGCTCAGAGCTGCTGGGTAAGAAGCTGGGTATCCTCGCATTTGGTAATGTAGGTCGTAACGTTGCTCGCATCGCCAAGGGCTTTGGCATGGATGTTTATGCTTTCGATGCCTATTGTCCTGCAGAGGTGATTGAGAAGGCTGGCGTACACGCTGTGGCCAATCAGGATGCACTCTTCGAGACCTGTGATGTTGTTTCACTGCATATCCCCGCTACACCTGAGACCAAGCAAAGCATCAACTATGCATTGGTTGGTAAGATGAAGAAGGGTGGTATCTTGGTGAACACAGCTCGTAAGGAAGTCATCGACGAGGCAGGTTTGATCAAGCTGATGGCAGAGCGTGAGGACTTGAAGTTCGTTACCGACATCATGCCGGATGCCAACGATGAGTTCGCTAAGTTCGAAGGTCGTTACTTCTCAACACCGAAGAAGATGGGTGCACAGACTGCAGAGGCTAACATCAATGCAGGTATTGCTGCAGCCAAGCAGATCAACGCATTCTTCAAGGATGGCGATACGAAGTTCCAAGTGAACAAGTAACATATTATAATAAGGTAAAAAGAATGAAGAGAGCCTGACATGTAAAAGTGTCAGGCTCTTCATTTATTTGATAGATACTTCTTTTTATTTGGCTATATACTTCTTTCCATTCTGGATATAGATACCTTTCTGCGGTCGTTGCATGAGGCGTCGGCCAGTCAGGTCGTAGATGAAACCATCCGTCTTAACAAGATCCGTTATAACGGTGTTGATGCCTGTGGAATATACATTAATATCACTGATGGTACAGTTCCATGCCACGCTTGGGTTACTAATCATCTCCTTACCATCACTCTTTCTCGTAAGCTTCACACTTTTTACTCTCACAGTACCACTGCTTTGCTTGCACTGCAAGGTAATCTTTGATATTGTACCCATACTGGCAGTAAAGGTCAATGTATTGACGGCTGAAGTAATATTACTGGTGTAGCCATTGGGATATTTTGAGCTATATACCTTCCACTGTAACATATCAGCAGCAGGAGCATTCTCAAGTTCAAGAATAATGTTCTTGTAATCGGATGATGTGAAACTATTACCATTATAAAGGTAAAGCTCTCCCCACTGTTGGGTAAAGTTGACTGTACATGAGATACCGTAATTGGAAGCATCAGGCAGTATAGGATTGAAACTACTTCCGTGATAAGTCTGGAGGATAGTCTTTGCCAGATCTGGTTGAGTGAATGCAGGGAAGGAACGTGCTATACCGTCTGACAGTCCCATCCAGTAGAAAGTGGCCATATCGTTCTCCTTGCACTTCTGTACAAAATAATTACAGAACTGGAACATCAGTTCACGGCGTGCATCGTAGTCGGTTTCGGCATTATCCACATTACTCGTGCCCCATTCGCCGATGATCACCGGGCCACCTTTGGCAACCAAGTAAGATTTAAGGGCGCTCACCATATCATCAATCTCATTCTTGATCTCGTTCATGGAACGGTTACCTGTAATCTGACCGCTGTTGTTCGTATTGACAATCGACGGGTAGGCATGCACCTGGAAAGCAATGTGTCCAGTGGCAGTATCCTCAGGGTACTTCATCTCCTTCAGCGGGTCCTTCAGATGATTGTTCCAAGTCCCATAACCATTGCAGGCACCATAGGTGTTGACAATCAGGTTGCGTTTGGCATTGTTACCACCTGTGGCACGTACCACATTCACAAAGCTCTGCGCAAAACTGTTGATGGCCTCGTAGGCATCAGCAGCATCACTGGCAATATAACGTGACGTAGTGTTGAAGGTGGCAAAGCACCACGAGTTATACTTGTCGAGCATCTCGTTATAGCTCTCAAACAGCAGCTTCTCGCCATAATCCTTAAACTCCTCAGCAATCTGTCTCCAGAGTGATTCGTAGCGGTCTTTCTGACTGTTATACACAGACATACTGGCGTGCAACCAATGGGTGTCACCGTTTCCTGTGTCATGATGAACATTGAGGATGCAATAGAGGCCTTGGTTGATGACATAGTCAACAACTTCCCGAACACGTCGCATCCATGCCTCATCAACCTTATTGTTACTGTCCATGTGGTTATACCAGGTGACAGGTACACGGATAGCTCCAAATCCCGCATCCTTCATCATCTTCATTAGTTCAGGCTTCGTATTGGGCTGTCCCCAATAGGTTTCGGATTCCAGTCCTTGTTTCGAACCATTATTGGCATCAAGGGTATTTCCTAAGTTCCAGCCAACACCCATGTTTTTGACGGCATTGGTAGCCGACTCAAAATCTTGTCCTTGTACCTGGATGCCAGACATTAGGAATACACTAAATAATAAGGTAAAATACTTATTCATATTGTTAATTGTTAGTTATCTGTTGCAAAAATAGTGTGTTTTTCCGAACTAACCAAACAAAAATGGAAATGTCTTTCATAACATTTTGAGATTTCGTATTTTTTGCGTATTTTTGCAGCCAGTTTTTAATACTTTATTATATTATGGCAATAGTAAAACCATTCAAAGGTATTCGCCCACCGAAAGAGTTGGTGGAGCAGGTGGAGAGTCGCCCTTACGACGTGCTTGATTCAGAAGAAGCCCGTGCCGAAGCAGGCGACAATGAGAAGAGTCTGTATCATATCATCAAGCCCGAGATCGATTTCCCAGTAGGAACATCCGAGTACGATCCACGTGTGTACGAGAAGGCTGCCGAGAACTTCCAGAAGTTTCAGGACAAGGGTTGGTTGGTACAGGATGAGCGCGAGCATTATTATATCTACGCGCAGACCATGAATGGTAAGACACAGTATGGACTGGTTGTTTGTGCCCATACAGATGACTATATGGCTGGTCTCATCAAGAAGCATGAGCTCACTCGTCGTGACAAGGAAGAAGACCGTATGAAGCATGTTCGTGTGAACAACGCTAACATCGAGCCGGTGTTCTTTGCTTATCCCGACAATGAGGTGCTCAACTCGTTGATCATGCGCTATGCCGCCACTGAACCTGAATATGATTTCATCGCACCCATCGACGGTTTCCGTCATCAGTTCTGGGTGATCAATGACGAAAAGGATACCGAGACCATCACTGCTGAGTTTGCTAAGATGCCTTCCATGTACATTGCTGATGGTCATCATCGTTCTGCAGCAGCCGCTCTCGTGGGAGCTGAGAAACAGAAGCAGAACCCCAATCACAAAGGAGATGAGGAGTATAACTTCTTCATGGCAGTATGCTTCCAGGCTAGTCAGCTGACCATCCTTGACTACAACCGCGTGATCAAGGACCTGAACGGAATGAGTTCTGCCGAATTCATCGAGGCCTTGAAGAAGAACTTTGTTGTGGAGAAGAAGGGTGCCGACATCTATAAGCCCGCACAGTTGCACGAGTTCTCTCTGTATCTGGATGGTGAATGGTACTCTTTGAAGGCTAAGGAAGGAACCTACGATGATCAGGATCCTATTGGTGTGCTCGACGTGGATATCTCGAGTCGTCTCATCCTCGATGAAATCCTGGATATCAAGGATCTCCGTTCCAGCAACCGTATTGATTTCGTGGGCGGCCTCCGTGGCTTAGGTGAGTTGAAGCGCCGCGTTGACAGTGGAGAGATGCGAACAGCATTAGCTCTTTATCCTGTCAGCATGCAGCAGATCATGGATATTGCCGATAGTGGTAAGATCATGCCTCCGAAGGCCACTTGGTTCGAGCCGAAGCTGCGCTCAGGATTGGTTATCCACAAACTAGTATAACTAGAATTACTAGTACAACTAGTGTTACTAGTATTACTAGCCTAGCTCTATGTCAGACGAATACAAAACCATCAAAACCATCAGCGAGGGCTACTACACGGAAAAGCGTAGTAAGTTCCTCGCTTTTGCGCATCCTGTAACCGATGTTGATCAGATCAAGGAGATCATCGCCGAGTACAGGAAAAAATACTATGATGCGCGCCATGTATGCTATGCCTATATGTTGGGTGCTGAGCGGTTGGAGTTTCGTGCGAATGATGACGGGGAGCCAAGTAGTACAGCAGGGAAGCCGATCTTAGGACAAATCAATTCGAACGAGCTTACGGATATTCTGATTGTCGTGGTGCGCTACTATGGCGGTGTGAACTTAGGAACCAGTGGCTTAATCGTTGCTTATAAGGCAGCTGCCGCTGATGCCATTGATCATGCAGAGATTGTCACACGACAAGTAGAGGAAATCGTGGAATACCATTTCTCCTATCCGCTGATGAATCAGGTGATGCGTATCGTCAAGGAGATGAATCCGCGTGTGGTGGAGCAGCAGTTCGACAATACTTGTTCCATCAAGTTGGCTATTCGTAAGTCGATGGCTGATGAACTCAGGTCGAAACTGGCAAAGCTTTTGTAAGTGAATCGGGTAGGGGATTCCCGTAATCTTTTGTGGGAATTATTTGGTGGTGACGGAAAAATATGTTACTTTTGCACCGTCGAAAGGAAGATTAAACATAGTTTTTTCTTCCTCTCGTTAGGAAGATTGGCAGAGTGACCGAATGCGCTGGACTCGAAATCCGGTATACCCTTTCCGGGTATCGGGGGTTTGAATCCCTCATCTTCCGCAAACAAAACAGGGAACCGTTTAGGTTCCCTGTTTCTGTTTTGTTACTTATCATCAGCTGTAAGATCTTCGATTTGATCGATGATGTCCTGATACTTTTGCTGGGTTCTCATGTGGACCTTAATACCGAGAATAGTTCCAATGATAGCACCAATACAACCGCCCCATAAAAAACCTTCAGTCATTTCACTACTATTATGCTGATAGAGTTCATAGACGAACCAGCCTAACCATACGATAACGGCAGGGATACCGAACTTCAGCCAGTCAACTTCAAACTTCTTGGCGCTTGCCACTTTCCTACGAGCCTCCACAAGGTTGTGGTTCATCATTCCTGGATCGCTGATCTTACGATTATTAATATAGGTGGCTATTCCACAGATCAGCATGAAGATGCTAGTACCAATCCAGAAGGGGATGGAAAGGTTGCAGAGTTTTGTAAAGCACCAGTAGGTATAGGGGATCATCAGGATGCAAAGGGCCATCACGAAATAGTAACGACGGGAGATGCTGTTAACCTGATTTCTCATGGAACGGCGTATCAGATGGTCGTTTATGATTTCCTGCGCACCCAGTTTCTTCTTCAAGGTGTTCAATTGCTGGCGCATATCCTCGTACTGAGTCTCGTTCATGTTGTTTCCAAATTCGTTGTTCATAATGGTCAATTTTTAATCGTTAGACATTTGTTTTAATTGTTCTCTGATTCTAAACAGTCGTACGCTGACATTCTTAGTGCTGATACCGACAATCTGTCCAATCTCCTCGTAAGAGAGATTCTCAAGCCAGAGTAGGACGATGGCTCTGTCGAATGGCTGGAGTTTGGAGATACGCTTGTGGAGCATATCCACTTGGCGCGTGTCCTCGTCACGGTCTTCAAACAGGTTGATGTCCATGGTCAGATGGACTGTGTCTAAGCGTTTCTTCTTCCTGTCGATTGAAATACAGGTGTTCAGTGCAACGCGATAGATCCACGTCCTGATGTCACTGCGATGCTCAAAGCTCTCGAAACCTTTCCAAAGATTCACTAGTACTTCCTGGAATAGATCGTTTACCTCGTCGGCATCTTGCGAGAACATATAGCACACAGTATAGATGGTGCCCTTGTGTTCTGTAACGGTTTGTGCAAACTGTCTTTCTAATGCTGTCATTGTCGTACTGTTCTTTTCTCAATGATTTGATTCTTTGCCCATTAGACGATACAAAGATACAAAAAACTACACGAATGTTCAAAAAAATATCGCTTTGGGGTGGAATAAACGAAAAAAAACCTTAATATGGAAGATTATTTATAGAATTATTTTGTGATTTCGTAAAAAGTTCGTAATTTTGCACCCTGTTTGGAATAAGTATCAAAAAACGATCGTAAAAAACGTAGATAGCAATGTCGAAGATTTGTCAGATTACAGGGAAGAAAGCCATGATCGGCAACAATGTTTCCCACTCGAAGCACCGCACAAAGCGCAGCTTTGACGTAAACCTGTTCAGCAAGAAGTTCTACTATGTAGAGGAACAGTGCTGGATCAGACTTAAGATCAGTGCTGCCGGTTTGCGCATTATTAATAAATTAGGTCTGGATGCAGCCTTGAAGCAGGCTGTAAGCAAAGGCTATGTTGACTGGAAGGATATTAAAGTGATAGGAGAGTAAACCATGGCATCAAAGAAAGCTAAAGGTAATAGAGTACAGGTTATTCTGGAGTGCACTGAGATGAAGAGCAGTGGTCTGCCAGGAACAAGTCGTTATGTAACGACCAAGAACCGTAAGAATACTCCGGAGAGACTGGAGATGAAGAAGTACAACCCCATTCTGAAGAGAATGACTGTTCATAAGGAAATCAAATAATAACATCGGACTATGGCAAAGAAAACAGTGGCAACCCTCCACGAAGGTTCAAAGGATGGTCGCGCCTATACAAAAGTAATCAAGATGGTAAAGAGCCCCAAGACTGGTGCTTACATCTTCAATGAGCAGATGGTTCCCAACGAGGAAGTGAAAGATTTCTTCAAGAACTAATTCGTTTTAATCTAGATATCAAGAGCCGTAACATATGTTGCGGCTCTTTTTTTTGAATTAATCTCAGCAACTGATGGTTGTTTGTGTTTTTTTTATTAATTTTGCCGATGAATCCGCGAAGTTTTTGTAACTTTGCGAATAAATTCGGACAAATATTGCAATATGGGATTATTTGGATTATTCAATAAAGAAAAGAAGGAAACGCTAGACAAAGGACTGGAAAAAACCAAGCAGAGCGTATTCTCCAAGCTCACTCGAGCTGTGGCAGGTAAATCAAAGGTTGATGATGATGTCCTTGATGACCTGGAAGAGATCCTGATTACTAGTGATGTGGGCGTAGATACGACCTTGAAAATTATTCGTCGTATTGAAGAGCGTGTGGCACGCGACAAGTACGTCTCCACCTCCGAACTGAATGGCATTTTACGTGATGAGATCGCTGCCCTATTATCAGAGAACCATTCTGATGACAACGATAACTGGGATTTGCCATCCGACCATAAACCATATGTTATCCTTATTGTGGGTGTGAATGGTGTGGGTAAGACCACTACCATTGGTAAGCTGGCCTATCAGTTCAAGAAAGCTGGAAAGAAAGTGTACCTCGGTGCTGCTGATACCTTCCGTGCCGCAGCCGTAGAACAGTTATGTATATGGGGTGAGCGTGTAGGTGTACCCGTTGTCAAGCAGCAGATGGGTGCTGATCCAGCCAGTGTGGCCTTCGATACCCTTAGTTCGGCAAAGGCCAACGATGCAGATGTTGTATTGATTGATACAGCAGGAAGATTACACAATAAGGTAGGCTTGATGAACGAGCTGAAGAAGATCAAGGATGTGATGAAGAAAGTGCTGCCCGAGGCACCTGATGAGGTGATGCTCGTTCTTGATGGCAGTACCGGTCAGAACGCCTTTGAACAAGCCAAGCAGTTCTCTGCCGTTACCCAGATCACCTCACTGGCCATCACCAAGCTCGATGGAACGGCTAAAGGTGGCGTGGTGATTGGTATCTCTGATCAGTTAAAGGTACCTGTCAAGTACATAGGACTTGGTGAAGGTATGGAGGATCTGCAGTTGTTTAACAAGAAACAGTTCGTGAATTCCTTGTTCAATGATTAAGAATCAGGTGGATATCATTACGATGGGATGCTCGAAGAACCTGGTGGATAGCGAGATCCTGATGAAACTGTTCGAAGAGAACGGTTACCGTTGTGTGCACGACAGCAAGAATCCGCAAGGAGAGATTGCCGTTGTCAACACCTGCGGATTCATCGGCGACGCCAAGGAAGAGAGCATCAACACCATTCTGGAGTTTATTGAACGGAAAAAGGAAGGTAAACTGAAGAAGCTGTTCGTGATGGGTTGCCTGTCACAACGTTATCCCAAAGAACTGGAGGATGAACTGCCCGAAGTGGATAAGATCTACGGGAAATTCAATTATAGGGAACTGATCAACGACCTCTGTCATGAGAAGGTGGCAGAGAATGCTTGCCAGCGTCATCTCACCACACCTCATCATTATGCTTATCTGAAAATCAGTGAGGGATGTGACCGTCATTGCGCGTACTGCGCGATACCTATTATTACGGGTAAACATGTGAGCAGACCCCAGGAGGAGATCTTGCAGGAAGTGCGTGATCTGGTAGCTCAAGGTGTGAAGGAGTTTCAGGTGATTGCCCAGGAGCTCACCTTCTATGGATTAGATATAGATGGCAAACAGCATATCGCAGAATTGATTGCCGCGATGGCAGATATCCCTGGTGTGCAATGGATCCGTCTTCACTACGCCTATCCCGCACGTTTCCCCATGGAACTGCTCGATGTGATCAGGGAGAAAGACAATGTGTGCAAGTACCTTGACATCGCCTTGCAACATATATCTGACCATATGCTGAATGCGATGAGACGTCAGACAAATAAGGAAGAAACGCTTCGTCTGATTCAACAGATCCGCGAACGTGTACCAGGCATTCATCTGAGAACTACGCTGATGGTGGGCTTCCCCGGTGAGACTGATGAAGATTTTGAAGAACTGATGGACTTCGTCCGAACCGTTCGCTTCGAGTGTATGGGTGCTTTTGCCTATTCAGAGGAAGAAGGAACCTATAGTGCTGAGCACTATACGGATGATGTACCTGAAGAAGTGAAACAGGAACGTCTTGACCAACTGATGGCGCTTCAGCAGGAGATCAGCGCTGAAATTCAGACCGCCAAGGTGGGAACTACCATGCGTGTTATCATCGACAGAAAGGAAGGCGATTATTACATCGGTCGCACGGAGTTCTCTTCGCCAGAGGTGGATCCCGAAGTACTCATCCCTGCTGCCGAACGCACACTTCGCGTAGGAACATTTTACGATACAACGATCACGGGTGCAGAAGAGTTTGATCTCTATGCATCGGTAAAAAACAATAAGAGATGACGAACAAGAATTTCATCAAAGAACTGTCACAACGCCTGGAATGCACCAGTGGTGAAGCACAACGAATGGTGAAATCCCTGATTGATGTCATGAACGAAGAGTTTCAGTCAGGTGAGCCGTTCACGATTCCTGGGTTTGGTACCTTCGAGGTGAAGAAGCGGATGGAGCGCATTATCGTGAATCCGTCAACTCACAAACGAATGCTCGTACCGCCCAAACTAGTACTTGGCTTCAAACCTATTCCTTCCATTAAGGAGAAACTAAAGAACGGAGGGGAAGAGAATGGTTAAGACGAAACAAGACTTGATAAACCTTCTCACGCAGAAGAATGGTTTATCCCGCAAGAAGAACGTCCAGTTTGTCAACGAACTGGTAGATATCGTCAATGAGGCGCTACAGACTGAGAAGCTGGTAAAGATCAGTGGCTTGGGAACCTTCAAGATCATTGACACCAAGGACCGTGAAAGTGTGAATGTGCAGACGGGCGACCGCTTCGTGATTGAAGGTAGAAATAAGATTACCTTCACGCCGGATGCTGCCATGAAAGAACTGGTTAATAGACCGTTCTCTCAGTTCGAGACCGTTGTACTCAACGACGGAGTTGACTTTAGCGATATCCCCGAAGAACCAGCTACTGAAGAGGTTACTACCGAAGAACCTGTCGTTGTGGAACCCGTTATCGAGCAGCCCGTTGTGGAAGAACCCATTATCGAAGAACCTATCATCGAGGAGACAACTGTTGAGGAGCCTGTGATTGAAGAACCGGTCGCAGAGGAGCCTACAATAGAGGAACCTATCAATGAAGAACCCATCGCGGAAGAGCTCGTTGATGAAGAACAACCAACAGAAGGAGAAATAAACGGATTATTAGATACAGATATTAACGAAACAACTGAAGATACAACTATGGAAGAAGAAAAATCAAACGTATGGAAATGGCTGGCAGCATTGGTCATTTGTACCGCTGTCGGTTTTGCGGGAGGTTACTATGTCGGTAAGAAGTTCGCACCGATGAAATTCATTCCTATGGAGAAGACGGAAATGATTCAAGGAGAGTTTGTTGACAGTGCCATGATTGATTCCGTCTTTGCTGAGGATTCTCTGGAGAAAGCACGTGATGCGAAGATCAAGGCCAGAGTGGATTCCATTACCCGTGCCCACGAAGCACGTAATGAGTCGATCCGTGTTGCCAAACTGAAGAAAGCCAACGAAAGCACAGCTAAACTGGATGCTGCCATCGCTGCTAAGCAAGCTGCACAGCAGTCATCCGACAAGGCTGCACCTGCCGTTGCCTTACCTGCGGGTGACAACTCACAGACTGTGAACAACGCCAAGACGATGGTGAGCAAAGGTGCCTACAACATCGTTGGAACCCAGGAAACCATTACCGTAAAACCCGGTCAGACAATGAAGAAGATTTCCAAGTTTTACCTGGGCGATGGCATGGAGTGCTACATCCAGGCCTACAACGGCATTAGTGAGGTTACAGAAGGGATGAAACTCAAAATCCCCAAGCTTCAACTGAAGAAAAAGAATTAGATAATAATAAAGTTTCTTAAATGTAAGTTTTAAGAAACTTTTTTAATATTATTTAGTCACTAATTTTCGACTATCATTCTTGAATGTATTACTTTTGCGCTGGATTTAGCAAAGAGAGACAAGAATTAATAGATAAAGGAATATGGCAGAAGCAATTGATATCCGTGAATTGAATATCCGGATAGAACAACAAAGTGCATTTGTAACGAATCTGATCCACGGTATGGATCAGGTTATCGTAGGTCAGAAACACCTCGTTGACTCCCTCCTCATCGGTCTGCTCAGCGATGGACACATTCTGCTTGAAGGTGTTCCTGGTCTTGCCAAGACATTGGCCATCAAGACACTGGCACAGCTGATAGACGCAGGTTACAGTCGTATACAGTTCACTCCCGACCTCTTGCCGGCTGACGTGATTGGTACGATGATCTACTCCCAGAAAGATGAGAAGTTCCAGGTAAAGAAGGGCCCTGTATTCGCCAACTTCGTATTGGCTGATGAAATCAACCGTGCTCCGGCAAAGGTACAGAGTGCCTTGTTGGAGGCTATGCAGGAGCATCAGGTGACGATTGGTAGCGACACATTCCCGTTGCCCAACCCGTTCTTGGTGATGGCCACCCAGAACCCCATCGAGCAGGAAGGTACTTACCCGCTGCCTGAAGCACAGGTTGACCGTTTCATGCTCAAGGTAGTGATTGATTATCCCACCATCGAAGAAGAGAAGATGATCATCCGTGAGAATATCCAGGGCGGTCTGCCGGAAGTGAAACCCGTTACCACAGCCCAGGAGATCATGAATGCCCGTCAGGTGGTGCAGCAGGTATATATTGACGAGAAGATTGAGCAGTATATAGCCGATATAGTCTTTGCTACCCGTTATCCCGAACGCTATCAATTGGGTGAGTTGAAAGAGCTCATTACCTTTGGTGGTTCACCCCGTGCTTCCATTAACCTGGCCAAGGCAGCCCGCGCCTATGCATTTATCAAGCGTCGCGGTTATGTGGTGCCTGAGGATGTACGTGCTGTGGCCCATGATGTTCTTCGTCACCGTATCGGCTTGTCATACGAGGCCGAAGCCACCAATGTGACGAGCGAGGAAATCGTGAGCAAGATCATCAACAAGGTTGAAGTACCCTGATCATCGAATAGAACGAGATAAGGATTGTAACTGATGGAAACGACCGAGATACTGAAGAAGGTTCGCAAGATTGAGATCAAGACCCGCCGACTGAGTAACAACATCTTTGCCGGTGAGTACCATTCTGCCTTTAAGGGTAGGGGTATGGCCTTCAGTGAAGTGCGTGAATATCAGTATGGTGATGATGTGCGCGATATCGACTGGAATGTGACTGCACGTTTCCATCGTCCGTATGTCAAGGTGTTCGAGGAAGAGCGTGAGCTGACCGTGATGCTGCTGATTGATGTCAGTGGCTCTCTGGAGTTCGGTACCCAGCATCAGATGAAGAAGGAGATGGTTACGGAAATTGCCGCAACCTTGGCGTTCAGCGCCATCCAGAACAACGACAAGATCGGTGTTGTGTTCTTCTCAGACAAGATTGAGAAATACATCCCGCCCAAGAAGGGTCGTAAGCACATTCTCTACATTATTCGCGAGATGCTCGATTTCCAGCCTGAGAGTCGTAAGACAGATGTAAAGCAAGGCGTGGAGTTCCTGACTGGCGTGATGAAGCGCCGTTGTACCGCCTTTCTGCTCAGCGACTTCTACACCCGTGATGACTTTGAGCAGGCGCTGACGATTTGTAATCGCAAGCACGATGTGGTGGCTATTCAGGTGTATGACCAACGTGCAAAGACCTTGCCGGATGTGGGCTTGATGAAGGTGCGAGATGCAGAGACCGGTCATGAGATGATCATCGACACCAGTAGTAAGAAGTTACGACGCGCTCATACCCAGTACTGGATGAGTCGTCAGCAATCGCTAATCAACACGTTTAACAAGAGTAATGTAGATCATGTGAGCATGGCCACCAACGAGGATTTCGTGAAGCAGCTGCTCCTCCTGTTCAAGATGAGAGGGTAGGGATCATGAATATGCCATGTACATGGATGAAACAATGAAACTGAGAACAAGAAATAGTGACAACGTATGGCGTAGATGGCTCCTCATGTTTTGCGGAGCTGTCATGACTGCCGTGTCTGCCTTTGCTCAGGTACAGGTGGAATCATCTATCGACTCCATCCAGATCCTCATCGGCGAACAGGCACACCTCACCTTGCAAGTCTCATACAAGAAAGGTCAGTCGTTGCTCCTGCCTCAGTTCAAACCCTCTGAGTATATCACACCAGGCGTAGAAGTGCTGGAAATGTCGGATGCCGACACAGCACAGTTGGACAATGACATGATCCGTGTCAGCAAGGTTTATACCCTTACTTCCTTCGATGAGCAGCTGTATTATCTGCCACCTATGACCATTAAAGTAGATGGTAAGGAATACAGTAGTAAGAATTTGGCACTGAAGGTGTTAACCATTCCTGTTGATACGCTCCATCCAGAGAATTTCTATCCTCCGAAGGATGTGCAGAACAATCCCTTCCTGTGGAGTGAGTGGAGTGATGTATTCTGGCTCAGTGTATTGTTGGTGTTCCTGGTATGCCTCACCTTCTACCTCTGTGTTTGTCTGAAAGGCAACAAGCCCGTCATTGCCCGCGTACGTATCGTCAAGAAGGTGCTGCCGCATCAGCGAGCCATGGATGAGATTGAGAAGATCAAGGCTGATAAGATGGTGGCATCCGAGAATCAGAAAGAATACTACACCCGTCTTACAGAAACTCTGCGTAAGTATATCGAGGAACGCTTTGGCTTCAGTGCCATGGAGATGACGTCCAGTGAGATCATCGCCCGTCTACAGGAAGCAGAGGACAAGAAGATGATTGACGAGCTGCGCGAGCTCTTCACAACCGCCGACCTCGTGAAGTTTGCAAAGTATAAGTCGCTCATCAACGAGAACGACGCCAATTTGGTGAATGCCATCGCGTTCATCAATACCACCAAGCAGGAAAACCAGCCCACCACCGAGCGTATCGAGCCCGAGCTCACGGAGAAAGACAAGCGTTCTATGCGGTCGCGCATCGTACTCAAGGTTGCCATCGCCGCGTTGTTCGTTGTCATGGTCATCCTGCTCATATATGTTCTATATAGGATCTATCTGCTGTTTTAGAATCGATTATGAAGTTTGCCAATCAAGAATACCTGTTGCTGCTGCTGTTGCTGATACCGTATATCATCTGGTATCTGCTATACCGCAAGAAGAGCGAGCCGACGATACAGATGAGCGACACGTTCGCTTATCGCTATGCGCCGAAGAGTTTGCGTCAGCGACTGGTATGGCTACCTGCACTATTGCGTATGATCACCTTCGTGCTGATCGTGCTCGTGTTGGCCCGTCCGCAGACGCACAATAGCTGGGGCAAACGTACTGCCGAAGGTATCGATATCATGTTGGCCATGGACGTGTCAACCAGTATGTTGGCACAGGACCTGAAGCCGAACCGTATCGAGGCAGCTAAGACCGTAGCGGCAGAGTTCATCTCTGGTCGTCCAGATGACAATATCGGTCTGACCATCTTTGCCGGTGAGGCCTTCACCCAATGTCCTATGACCACAGACCATACCTCTCTGCTCACACTCTTGAAGGATGTGCGTACGGACATTGCGGAGAGAGGACTGATTGAAGATGGTACTGCTATTGGTATGGGATTGGCCAACGCGGTGAGTCGTTTGAAAGACAGCAAGACCAAGAGTAAGGTGGTGATCCTGCTCACCGATGGTAGTAACAATATGGGTGATATCTCACCGCTCACGGCCGCACAGATTGCCAAGAGCATGGGCATCCGTGTCTATACCATCGCCGTGGGATCCAAGAAGGTGGCTCCTTATCCCATGCAAGTGGGAGGCACCATACAGTATGTAAATGTACGCGTGGATGTGGATACGAAGACGTTGAGCGAGATTGCCGCCACGGCCGAAGGTCATTTCTACCGTGCCACCAACACGGCGGAGCTGAAGCAGATCTACCAGGACATCGACAAGCTTGAGAAGACCAAGATGGAGGTCAAGAAATTCTCCAAGCACTATGAGGCCTATCAGCCCTTTGCTATTGCAGCAATCCTCTGTCTGCTGCTCGAGATCATCCTCCGCATTACCTGGTTCCGTCGCATACCTTAAAAAGGAAAGTACGTTATGTTCAGATTTGAAAACCCCATATACCTCTACCTGCTGGTGCTGATACCGATATTGGCACTCGTCAGACTCGTTTTGATGCGCCAGCGGAAGAGTAAGCTGAAACGCTTCGGCGACATCAACCTGCTGAAGCAGCTCATGCCGGATGTCTCGAAATACCGTCGGGGCGTGAAATTCTGGTTGCTCATGGCTGCCTTAGCGTTGCTCATCATTATGCTGGCACGTCCCCAGATGGGAACTAAGATCAGTCATGAGAAACGCAACGGCATTGAGACGATGATCGCCCTAGATATCAGTAACTCGATGAAGGCAGAGGATGTGGTGCCATCACGTCTCGACAAGAGTAAGATGCTCATTGAGAACATGGTGGAGAACTTCACGAATGACAAGGTAGGACTGATCGTCTTTGCCGGTGATGCCTTTATCCAGTTGCCTATCACCAGCGACTATGTCTCTGCCAAGATATTCCTGCAGAGCATTGATCCGCATCTGATAGCCACGCAGGGTACCAATATCGCAGAGGCCATCCGATTGGCCATGAACGCGTTCACCCAGCAGGAGAAGATCGGACGTGCCATCATCGTGATTACCGACGGTGAAGATCATGAAGGCGGTGCCATCGAGATGGCCAAGGCGGCCAAGAAGAAGGGCATGCGCGTGTTCGTCTTGGGTGTGGGCTCCACCAAGGGATCTCCGATTCCTGATGGTGAGGGTGGATACATGAAGGA
This sequence comes from Prevotella sp., assembly GCA_045114185.1. Taxonomy (GTDB): domain Bacteria; phylum Bacteroidota; class Bacteroidia; order Bacteroidales; family Bacteroidaceae; genus Prevotella. Next base: position 50,800 of record JBGUJY010000062.1, read on the forward strand.
CCAGACTGGCGATGAGGTGATGTCGGCGCTGAACGAGCAGATGTGCCAGCAGGTGGCCGAGGCCGGTGGTGGTGCCTATATCCATGTTGATAACACCAATGTGGCACAGAACAAGTTGAACAACGAACTCATCAAGCTTCAAACGGGTCAGATCTCCAGCACCATCTACAGCGAGTACGACGAGCAGTTCCAGGCTTTCGGTATCCTGGCCTTGCTGCTGCTGATTATCGAGGTATGCATCTTTGAGAGTAAGAACCCGCTCACGAAGAAAATTAGTATATTCAAAAAGAAATGAGACAGTATATATTGGTCATCCTCATGACTGTCTGTACCGCCGTCTCTGCACAGAACGACAGACAGCTGATCCGCGAGGGCAACCGCCTCTATCGCCAGAAGCAGTATGCGCAGGCCGAGGTGCTCTATCGGAAGGCTATTGCCAAGAATGCTGAGAACCCACAGGCGCAATACAACCTCGGTTGTGCGTTGATGATGCAGCAGAAGGACTCTGCCGCTGTAATACAGTATCAGAATGCCGCCAAGCTTGAGAAAAACAAACTGCGCCAGTCGAAGTCGTGGCACAATGTGGGCGTGATGTGTCAGAGTCATCAGATGTACGGCGAGGCTATCAAGGCTTATGAGCAGGCGCTCCGCTGTAATCCCACCGACGATGAGACACGTTATAACCTGGCGCTCTGCAAGCAGATGAACAAGAACAATCCGCAGCAGAATCAGAACCAGCAGGATAAGAAGAATGAGGACCAGCAAGACGATAAGGGCCAACAACAGAAAAAAGACAAGAAGGACAAGCAGAAAGAGGAAAAGCCTCAGGAGCAGATGAGCAAGGAGAATGCCGAACGACTGCTCGATGCTGCCGTCCAGAACGAGAAGGCTACGCAGCAACGACTGCAGAAGGCCATGCAGCAGCCTCGTAAGAAACAGTTACAAAAGAATTGGTAAGGAGATCCGCTTATGAAGAGATATCTACTTGTTTTACCTCTATTGTTCATCACATGGATGGTCAACGCGCAGACGCTGACTGCCAATGCGCCGTCGCAGGTGCAGAACGGTGAGAACTTCCGTCTTACCTACACGGTGAACACTTCCAATGCCAGTGATTTCCGCATCGGCGACATCCCTGAGGCACTGGAGATCATTACGGGTCCCTACACCTCACAGCAGTCGAATTTCCAGATGGTGAACGGTCATACCAGCAGCTCATCATCCATCACCTATACCTTCATCCTTTGTGCCAACAAGAACGGTTCCTATACCATTCCCGCCGCACATGTGCATGCCAATGGTAAGACTATCTCGTCGAACCCGTTGAAGGTAACCGTGTCTGGTCATGCTGCCAATACAGGTGCAGCACCGAAGATGCATGATGACAACGACGACCGGCCTCAGATGCGCTCGGCAGGTTCTCCTATCTCCGGTAGCGACCTCTTCATCAAGGTGAGTGCCAACAAGCAGCGTGTGCACGAGCAGGAGCCTATTCTGCTTACTTATAAGGTATATACGTTGGTTGACCTGACGCAGTTGGAAGGAAAGATGCCCGACCTGACCGGCTTCCATTCTCAGGAGGTGAAGATGCCACAGCAGAAAACTTTCCACATCGAGAATGTGAACGGTCGTAACTACCGCTGCGTTACTTGGAGTCAGTATGTGATGTACCCGCAGATGACAGGCGATCTGGAGATCCCCAGCATTACCTTCAACGGAACAGTCATCCAGCAGAACCGTAACGTCGATCCCTTCGAGGCCTTCCTCAATGGCGGTAGCGGTTATGTGGAGGTAAAGCGAAGCATCAAAGCCCCGGGCTTGAAGATCCATGTGGATCCGCTGCCCAAGCGTCCTGATAACTTCTCGGGCGGTGTGGGTAAGTTCAACATCTCTGCCCAGCTCAACAAGACCGAGGTCAAGGCCAATGATCCTATCACTATCCGTGTAGTGGTAGGCGGTGTTGGTAACCTGAAGCTCATCAAGCAGCCCGTGGTGAACTTCCCCAAGGACTTCGACAAATATGATCCTAAGGTGACCGACAAGACCAAGCTGACGGCTAATGGTGTGGAGGGAAATATGATCTACGACTTCCTTGCTGTTCCACGCAACCAGGGAAAGTACACCATTCCTCCTGTGGAGTTCACCTATTATGATGTTGGCGCCAATGCCTACAAGACCATCAAGACACAGTCGTTCGAGTTGAATGTGGACAAGGGCGATGGCACTGGCGGTAACTCCATGGACTTCACCGACGAGAAGAATCAGGATATCCACGCTATCAAGACAGGTAAGGTCGTACGTAAAGATGCAGCCTCACTGTTCTTCGGCAGTGCAGCCTACTGGATCCTGTTAGCCTTGTTGCTGGCAACATTCATTGCCCTGATGATCATCTTCCGTCGTCGTGCCATCGAGAATGCTGATATCGTGAAGATGCGTGGAAAGAAAGCCAACAAGGTGGCCAACAAACGCCTCCGTGCTGCGCACAAGCTCATGGTAGCAGGTAAGCAGGGTGAGTTCTACGATGAGGTGCTACGTGCCCTGTGGGGCTACATGGGTGATAAGCTGAATATCCCCGTTTCTGAACTGTCACACGACAATATCGCGGATAAACTCGCAGAGCACCATGTAGACGAGCAGACGGTGAACACATTCATCGAGGCACTCGACGAGTGTGAGTTCGAGCGTTATGCCCCCGGTGATGCAGCAGGAAACATGAACAAGACCTACGAGTCGGCTATGACGGCCATCGAAAAGATTGAAGATGTCATGAAGAAAAAAAATACCAAGGCCCATAGCATGGCCATGCTGCTGATGCTCACCTTGATGATGTTTCCAATGACCATCCATGCCATCACCAAGCAGGATGCTGACGCGGAATATAGCAAAGGTAACTACCAGCAAGCCATCAAGGACTATGAAGAACTGCTCAAGGCAGGCGAGAGTGCCGAGATATATTACAACCTCGGAAATGCGTATTACCGCACCGAGAATATCACACGTTCCGTATTGAACTATGAGCGGGCGTTGTTGTTGAACCCTGCCGATGAGGATATTCGCTTCAACCTGCAGATGGCACGCTCCAAGACCATCGATAAGATCACGCCCGAGAGCGAGATGTTCTTCTTCACCTGGTATCGTTCGTTGGTGAACCTGATGACCATCGACAACTGGGCACGACTGGCCATTGCCAGTATGATTCTTACCCTCATCCTTGCGCTGGTCTATCTCTTCGCCAGTCATCTCACCCTTCGTAAGATCGGCTTCTACGGTGGCGTTCTCTTCCTGGTCATCTTCCTGCTGAGCAACCTCTTCGCCTTCCAGCAGAAGCAGATGCTGATGAAACGCAACGGTGCCATTGTCATTGCACCTTCTGTCACCATCAAGAAGACGCCCGAGGCCAACAGCACTGATCAGGGTGTGATCCATGAGGGAACACGCGTGGATATTATCGATGATACCATGCGCGACTGGAAAGAAATCCATCTGGCCGATGGCCGTGAAGGATGGATTCCTACAAGTCAGATCGAGAAAATCTAATAGAATGAGTATATTCACAACGATAGATCAGCAACTCCTGTTCTGGTTGAACGGCAGTGACTCGTTGTTTACCGATGGTGTGATGACCACACTGACGGCAGGTACGACGTGGATACCGCTGTATATTGCTTTGTTCTATCTTGTGCTCAAGAATAACGAAACCATGGCGCAGGTGTTGCTCACCATTGGTTGTGCGGCTGCCTGTGTGCTCGTCACGGCTGGCATCACCAATCTGGTGATCAAGCCCTTGGTGGCTCGTCCGCGTCCTTGCGACGATCCCCTCATCAAATACGCCGTGGATGTGGTGAGCGGTGTCTCTGCGGGCAACTACAGTTTCTTCTCTGCCCATGCTGCCAACACCAGTGCGTTGGTGATGTTCTTAGCTTTGCTCATCCGTAACAAACTGTTCATCGTGACCATGATCATCTGGTCGCTCCTGAACTGCTACACCCGTCTTTATTTAGGCGTTCACTATCCCTCGGATATCCTCTGCGGACTCCTCTTCGGCTCTCTCATGGGCTTCATGGCCTATGTGATCTACCTGAAGATCTATCTGAAGATCTCGCCGCAGTTCCATTATGTGTCGTCACATTATTCCAGCACGGGTTATGCACTGGATGATATTGACGTTGTTGTTTGTGTGATGGTGCTCACCGTTCTGTATGCCATCATACGAGCTTTATTGATATAACTCCCATGATTGATACGAAACATATACGCATCAGCGATTACAACTATCCATTGCCGGATGAGCGAATCGCTAAGTTCCCGATGACACAGCGCGATCACAGTAAACTGCTGGTCTATCGACAGGGAAGGGTGGAGGAGGATATCTTCTACCAACTGCCCACCTATCTGCCCGAAGGGGCACTGATGGTGTTCAACAACACCAAGGTGATTCAGGCACGTATGCATTTCCGTAAGACCACAGGCGCCCTCATCGAGGTGTTCCTGCTCGAACCGTGCCTGCCTGCCGACTACGAGCAGATGTTTCAAACTTCCACCGAGTGTGAGTGGATTTGTCTGATTGGTAACCTGAAGAAATGGAAGGATGGTGAGTTGGTTCAAAAGGTGATGATACATGATCAGGAAGTTGAGATCGCTGCCATCCGTCTGGGTGAACAAGGAACGGGTCATCGCATCCGCTTTACCTGGCGTTATACCTCACCGCATGCTGGTGTTGCACCTTCGTTTGCCGAGATCATCGATGCTGCTGGTGAGTTGCCTATACCTCCCTATCTGAACCGTGAGACGCAGGAGAGTGACAAGACCACCTACCAGACGGTCTATAGCAAGATCAAGGGAAGTGTGGCGGCACCTACCGCAGGACTTCATTTTACGGATGATGTGCTGAAGGCCATTGATGCGCGGGGTATCGAACGCGAAGAGCTTACGCTACATGTGGGAGCGGGTACCTTCAAGCCCGTGAAGAGCGAGGAGATAGAGGGACATGCCATGCATACCGAATATTACTGCGTGAAGCGGCAGACCATCGAGAAGCTCATCAACCATCAGGCAAGGGCCATTGCCGTGGGAACCACCAGCGTGCGCACCTTGGAGAGTCTGTACTATGTGGGCCTGAAGCTCGAGCAGAACCCTGATGCCAACGAGGAGGAGCTGCATGTACAGCAGTGGGAACCTTATCAGCAGGATCAACAGGTGATCGAGCCCCTGCGTGCCCTGCAGAACATTCTCCAGTGGTTAGACCGTCAGCAGAAGGGCAGTCTGCATAGCAGTACGCAGATCATCATCGCCCCGGGCTATGAGTACAAGATCGTGAAGATGCTGGTCACTAATTTCCACCAACCGCAGAGCACTCTTCTGTTGTTGGTCAGCGCGTTTGTCAAAGGCGATTGGCGCACCATCTATGATTATGCCCTTTCACACAATTTCCGCTTCCTCAGTTACGGGGATAGCAGTCTGCTGATACCTTAAAAATGTTTCATGTTTAATTTTACATGTTTAATGTGATGAAGATTGGCGATAAAGTAAGATTTCTCAGTGATAGCGGAGGCGGCATTGTAGCCGGCTTCCAAGGTAAAGATATCGTGTTGGTGGAGGATGAGGATGGCTTCCAGATTCCTACACGCATCAACGACGTGGTGGTGATTGATACCGACGACTACAATTTAGAGAAGGTAGCACAGAAAAGAGTAGGGGACAGTGCTCCTTCAACCGCCCAACCAACGGCTGCACCTCAGGAACGACCTTCGCAGAAGGTGGAGAAACCCGTACTCCGACCAGTCATCGAGGAACGCAAAGGTGGTGATAAGCTGTCGGTCTATCTGGGCTTCGTACCCATCGATATCCATGCCATTACCAGTACGCGGTTCGAGTCGTATATCGTGAACGATAGTAACTACTACATCTACTATTCGTACCTTGTGGCTGAAGGAAATTCATGGACACTTCGTGCCATGGGTGAGGTGGAGCCCAATACCAAGGAGTTCATTGAGGAGTTCGGGAAAGAGGACTTAAATGAATTGTCGCAAGTTGCCGTACAACTCATTGCTTATAAGCGTGATAAATCATTCTTGTTAAAAGATCCCATCATCACTAAGTTCCGCATTGATGGCGTGAAGTTCTATAAACTTCACACTTTCCAAGAGAATGATTTCTTTGAGCAAAAAGCCTTACTCTATACCGTCGTAGAGAACGACAAGGTGAACCGTCCGTTGATGATCAATGCCGAGGAACTTAAGAAGGAGATGTACCACAAGGAACCTGCAGACAAGACACGCGTGGACAACTCGTATGTTCGTCGTTATGACAATGGCAAATCCCAGAATCCCTTCCAGCCCAAGCACGTCAAAGGCGATGAGCCAATTGTTGTTGATCTGCATGCCCACGAGATTCTTGAAACCACCTCAGGCATGAGTGCCTCCGACATTCTCAGCTACCAGCTCGACATCGTTCACCGCACATTGGCTGAGCACAAGGACCATAAAGGCAAGAAGATCGTGTTCATCCATGGAAAGGGCGAGGGTGTGCTCCGCCGTGCCATCATCCACGAGCTCAACTACAAATACAAGTCCTACACCTACCAAGACGCCTCCTTCCAGGAGTACGGCTATGGGGCAACGCAGGTAACAATCCGATAATGGGATGTTTCCCATGTTGGGAACAACTTATTCCCACGTTGGGAACACTTTATTCCCACGTTGGGAATATTTTATTATGCTAGGAAACTCTTATATTCCATGCAGTCGGATTTCGAAATTCAGATGAAAAATAAAAGAATTTTGTGTTTTTGCCCAAGACCTAACAGTTTCACGGAAGAAAGTGCCTGTATATAGATGTTTCACGCGTTTTTGACACCCTAAAGACCTAACATAACACCTAACAAAGAGGTAACATAAGACCTAACATGTAACCTAACCACTGGCGAATCACATGCCTCTTGCTTAACTTCGTTGACTTTTGCCTCTAAAATGTTAGGTCTTATGT
>JBGUJY010000063.1:0-6236 GCA_045114185.1 Prevotella sp.
TTTATTCTTTATTAACGAATAATGAGCAGCCCAAGTAGACTGCTCATTATTGTATGATTATACACTATTGGAGTTTACTGCCAACAAATATATAGTTACCTTTTCAATAAACATACGGGAACCTGCTAAGTGTTCCCGTATTGGGAATGAAATGTTCCCATGCTGGGAATAATTTGTTCCCAACGTGGGAATGCATAGTAAGTGAACGAATTTGAAATGGAAAGTGGCATCGGATTTCAAATCCTCATACTCTATCCAGCCAAATAGCAAATTCGGCTGGACAAAATGGTAGGTCTTATGTTAGGTGTTTGTTAGGTCTGACGTTAGGTGTTTGTTAGGTGTTTAAGCCCCTTATTTGCTCCTAAATCACTCAAAATAAAGCATTTAAGTATTTTCAATGTTAGGTCTTTCGATAATTGCTATAATTCTTTTATCGTGATCTGTCGCCTTTACGCAAATTGAAACGTGTTCTGGAACTCATATATTTATTGGAGCAGATCATTGGTGGTTTAAGAAAAAGGTTGTATCTTTGTAAGCAATAACTGAAAACTGGGATAAGTAATAATAAGGTAAAGCAAACAAATTGAAAACAAAAAGATAATGATTATGAAGAGAGTATTGATGACAGTGATGATGGTCGCTGCAAGTGTAGGACTGATGAATGCTCAGACAGCGCATCGGCAAGTGGTGGAAGAAGGTGGTACAGGACCGTTTAAGTCGGAAGTGGTGGGAGATGCTTCTTGTCCTGGTTTCACAGTGTATCGCCCGCAGAACCTGAAGGAAGTGGTGGCAAAGAACGGTACATTACCCGTTATCGTTTATGCCAACGGTGCTTGCTTTAACAACAATGTGGAAATGCGATTGTTGTTGAGCGAGGTGGCATCCTATGGCTATGTAGCAGCAGCTATCGGTCCGTACGACGAAGAGGATGTGATGGCACAATGGAGAGGTGTGCTGAAATCGTCTTATCCCGAAACCAAAGGTGAAGTGATCATGGCCAATGGTGAGAAGATTCTGCCCCTGACTCCCGAAGAGATCAAGGCTCGTCAGGAGCAGCAGGCCAAGCAACGTGAGCAGGCTTTGAAAGAGGCCAAGAAAGCCAAGAAGGGTAAGAAACAACAGCAGGCAGAACAACCTTTCAGAACCTATCCGAAAATGTTGCTGGAGGTACTCGACTGGCTGACAGAACAAAATGCCACCTCAGGTTCCGAATACTACCACTGCCTGAATCTCGATCATGTGGCTGCCATGGGACAGTCGTGCGGTGGCGCACAAGTGCTGGGCATTGCCTACGATCCCCGTATCAAGACCTGCGTGATGCTGAACTCGGGTATTGGCGACATGGAGATGATGGGCACAACGAAAGAGCTTCTCAAGAACCTCCACCAGCCGATGTTCTACATGATTGGCGGTCCTGGCGACATCGCATACAACAATGCTCAGAAGGATTACGAGCGCATTGCCGACAACATTCCTGTGGTGATGCTGAACTCCAAGGACGGTCATAGCGGAACCTACTACGAGAAGCATGGCGGCAACTATGCCAAGGCTGTGGTGAAGTGGCTCGACTGGCAGTTGAAAGGCAAAGTGGGACAGTCAGCCCTCTTCCTCGATGATGATTACCTGAAAATGAAATTCCCGGAATGGCAAGGCGTTCGAAAGAATTTCTAAGACCTATGCATCAAGCATCAAATATACAAGCCATCACTTCCAATGAGTGATGGCTTTTTATTACATCACTCAGAAATGAAAAGAAAAACAAGTTTTCCTTTTGCTTTTTGCTCGTTTATTTAGTATTTTGCGGATAAATCCGCGAACTTACTCCATCTCGGCAAAAAAAAGAAGTAAACTTCTTTTGTTCTGCGCTCGATTTTTCGTAACTTTGCAAACAAATTGTATTAACCAAGAAAAGACGAAATGAGAAAGAAATTTGTTACCGCGACTATCGCACTGGTTTGCGCAGTCACAGCAACGGCTGCAGACAACGTGAAGGCTACGATCCATGCCGACCAACCGGGAGCCAAAATCAACAGAGAGATCTACGGACAGTTCTCAGAACATCTGGGATCATGTATCTACGGAGGCCTCTGGGTGGGTGAGAACTCACAGATTCCCAACATCAACGGGTACAGAAAAGATGTGTTTGAAGCATTGAAGGCGCTGAAGGTGCCTGTGCTCAGATGGCCGGGCGGCTGCTTTGCCGACGACTATCACTGGATGGACGGTATCGGTCCGAAAGACCAGCGTCCCTCACTGCGCAACAACAACTGGGGCGGAACAATCGAGGATAACTCCTTCGGTACACACGAGTTCCTGAATCTCTGCGAGATGCTCGACTGTGAGCCGTATATCAGCGGTAACGTGGGTTCTGGTACTGTGAAGGAAATGGCTCAGTGGGTGGAATATATGACCAGTGATGGTGATACACCTATGGCTCGTCTTCGTAGAGCAAACGGTCGCGACAAGGCCTGGAAGGTGAAGTACTTCGGCATCGGTAACGAGGCTTGGGGCTGCGGCGGTAACATGACACCGGAATACTACTCTGACGAGTTCCGTAAGTTCAATACTTATCTGCGCGATTATACCGGTAACAAACTCTACCGCATTGGTAGCGGTGCGTCTGACTATGACTACAACTGGACTACCGTTCTGATGGACAAGATCGGTAACCGCATGCAGGGTGTTTCCTTACATTATTATACTTGCTCTGGTTGGACAGGCTCGAAAGGCTCTGCCACGAAGTTCGATACCGACCAGTACTACTGGGCACTGGGTAAGTGTCTGGAGATCGAGGACGTGATCAAGAGGCACAAGGCCATCATGGATGCAGCTGATCCCAAGCACGAGGTTGACCTGCTGGTGGATGAGTGGGGAACATGGTGGGATGAGGAGCCCGGAACCATTGCCGGTCACCTCTATCAGCAGAATGCACTGCGCGACGCTTTCGTGGCAGCACTCTCACTGAACGTGTTCCATCGTCATACCGACCGTGTTAAGATGGCGAACATCGCACAGGTGGTGAACGTACTGCAGTCGATGATCCTCACAGATCAGGAAGGAACAGGTCATATGGTACTCACTCCGACATACCATGTATTCCAGATGTACACTCCGTTCCAGGAGGCTACTTACCTGCCCGTGGATCTCAAGAGCGAGATTATCCAGGTGAGCAAGGAGTATTTCAAGGAAAAGGAAGGTGCTAAGGATGCTGGCTATCGCCCCTGCCCTCTCCTCTCGGCTTCTGCTGCTAAGACAACCGACGGAGGAATCATCCTCGCTGTGACCAACGTGAGTCTCGACAAGGCGCAGACTATCGACTTCGACATCGACGGCTATAATGCCAAGTCGGTGAGCGGAAAGATCCTGACTTCCAAGAACGTGGCTGACTTTAACGACTTCAACCATCCGAACGTTGTGGCTCCCGCTGATTTCAAGGATGCCAAGCTGAAGAAGAACAAACTCACTGTGAAGGTGCCTGCCAAGAGTATCGTGGTGATGAATATCAAATAAGTAAATGATCATATATAAATATTCAAATAACTCAACATTATGAACGACAAAAAATTGATGAACAAAGCAGCGGACAATATCCGTATCTTAGCCGCTGCTATGGTAGAAAAGGCTAAGTCTGGACACCCTGGAGGCGCTATGGGTGGTGCCGACTTCATTAACACGCTGTATAGCGAGTTCTTGGTTTATGATCCCGAGAACCCTAACTGGGAAGGTCGCGACCGTTTCTTCCTCGATCCTGGTCATATGGCTCCCATGCTCTATAGTCAGCTTGCCCTGATCGGTAAATATACACTGGAGGATCTGAAGAACCTGCGCCAGTGGGGATCTGTTACTCCTGGTCACCCCGAGCGCGAACTGGCTCGTGGTATTGAGAATACATCTGGTCCGCTCGGACAGGGTCATACCTTCGCAGTTGGTGCTGCCATCGCTGCTAAGTTCCTAAAGGCTCGCCTGGGTAACGTGATGAACCAAACCATCTATGCTTACATCTCTGATGGTGGTGTGCAGGAAGAGATCTCTCAGGGTGCCGGACGTATCGCTGGTAACCTCGGACTGGATAACTTGATCATGTTCTATGATGCCAACGATATCCAGCTCTCTACCAAGACAGAAGTGGTTACTTGCGAAGATACCGCCAAGAAGTATGAGGCTTGGGGATGGTATGTTCAGAAGATCGACGGTAATGATGTAGAGCAGATCCGTGAGGCTATCAAGAAGGCTCAGGCTGAGAAGGAGCGTCCTTCACTGATCATCGGTCACTGTATCATGGGTAAGGGTGCCCGCAAGGCCGACGGCTCTAGCTATGAGAGCAACTGCGCTACACACGGTGCTCCTCTGGGCGGCGACAACTTCGTGCAGACTATGAAGAACCTGGGTGCTGATCCTGAGAACCCATTTGTAATCTTCCCCGAGGTACAAGAGCTGTATGCTAAGCGTGCAGAGGAACTGAAGAAGATCGTGGCTGAGCGCTACGCTGCCAAGGCTGAATGGGCTAAGGGTCATCCCGAGCAGGCAAAACAGCTTGAGGAGTGGTTCAGCGGCAAGGCTCCGAAGATCGACTGGAGCAAGGTTGAACAGAAGGCTGGTTCTGCTACTCGTGGCGCAAGTGCTACCGTGCTGAGCGTACTCGCAGAGCAGGTTCCTAACATGATCTGTGCTTCTGCCGACCTCTCTAACTCTGACAAGACCGACGGATTCTTGAAGAAAACACATGATATCGTTCGCGGTGACTTCAGCGGCGCCTTCTTCGAGGCTGGTGTGGCTGAGCTGACCATGGCTTGCTGCTGTATCGGTATGGCACTGCACGGTGGTGTGATTCCCGCTTGCGGTACCTTCTTCGTATTCAGCGACTACATGAAACCTGCTGTTCGTATGGCTGCCCTGATGGAGCTGCCTGTGAAGTTCATCTGGACACATGATGCCTTCCGTGTTGGTGAGGATGGTCCTACCCACGAGCCTGTTGAGCAGGAGGCTCAGATCCGACTGATGGAGAAACTGAAGAACCACAGTGGTAAGAACTCTGTACTGGTTGTTCGTCCTGCAGACGCAGAAGAGACAACAGTATGCTGGAAGATGGCTATGGAGAATACAGATACTCCGACAGCCCTGATCTTCTCTCGCCAGAATATCGATATGCTGCCCGAGGGCAACGACTATAGCCAGGCTGAGAAGGGTGCTTACGTTGTAGCTGGATCTGATGAGGACTTCGATGTAATCCTCCTCGCTTCTGGTTCTGAGGTATCTACCTTGGAGGCTGGTGCTAAACTGCTTCGTGAGGACGGTGTAAAACTCCGCGTTGTAAGCGTTCCTTCTGAAGGTCTGTTCCGCGCTCAGAGCAAGGAATATCAGGAGAGCGTGCTCCCCGCTGCTGCCAAGAAGTTCGGTTTGACCGCTGGTCTGCCTGTTACCCTCGAGGGTCTCGTTGGTGCAAACGGTAAGGTTTGGGGTCTTGAGAGCTTCGGCTTCTCTGCTCCTTACAAGGTGCTCGACGAGAAACTGGGCTACACAGGTGAGAATGTGTACAAGCAGGTAAAGGCCTTGCTGGGATAATAACGATGTCTTTGACTTCGAAGAATATGGAAATAAAAACGATAGGCATAGCCTCTGATCATGCAGGTTTTGCACTAAAACAGTTCGTTAAGTCATACCTCGAAAGGAATGGTTACGAGTACAAGGACTACGGGACCTATACCGAAGAGAGTTGCGACTATAGCGACTTTGGTCATGCACTTGCTGAAGGTATCGAGAACGGAGAAGTATATCCGGGTATCGCTATCTGCGGATCAGGAGAAGGTATCAACATGACCTTGAATAAACATCAAGGTATCCGTGCTGGTCTGTGCTGGATTCCAGAAATCGCTCACCTTATCCGACAGCATAACAATGCGAATGTGCTCGTTATGCCAGGACGATTCATCGACTCTGATATGGCTGAGCGTATCATGGATGAGTTCTTCGCGACTGAATTCGAAGGAGGAAGACACCAGAGAAGAATCGATAAGATTCCATGCCAATGATCTGATTGATCAACAAAACTACATAAACACGATGCCTCCCAAGTGCAATGCTTCGGGAGGCATCATGTTTTTATCAGTAAAGACACAACAATAGGATGAAAAGTATGTCTATATGAGGACATAAAAAAAGGAGAGACTTCCCGTTTCCGGGAAACCTCTCCAGTGAAAGAAGGCGGCTACCTACTCTCCCGCATTGCATTGCAGTAC
>JBGUJY010000064.1:0-9987 GCA_045114185.1 Prevotella sp.
ATCTATTGCTGTCTCTATAGCAACCATAAAAACCTATAGCAACTACAATGAAAAAATGGACGATTGAGGATTCCAAGGAACTGTACAACATCAACGGCTGGGGTACTTCCTATTTCGGAATCAATGAAGAAGGAAACGTGTTTGTGACCCCCTGCAAGAACGAGGTGCAAATCGACCTCCGGGAAGTGATGGACGAACTGTCGCTGCGCGACGTACAGTCGCCTGTCTTGCTGCGATTCCCCGACATCCTCGACAACCGCATCGAGAAAACGTGGAGCTGCTTCAAGAAGGCCTCGAAGGAATACGACTACAAGGGCGAGAACTATGTGGTCTATCCCATCAAGGTGAACCAGATGCAGCCTGTGGTAGAGGAGATCATCTCTCACGGACGGAAGTTCAACCTCGGACTGGAAGCCGGTTCCAAGCCTGAGCTGCATGCAGTGATTGCCATGCAGTGCCAGAGCGACTCCATCATCATCTGTAACGGTTACAAGGACCAGAGCTACATCGAGCTGGCCCTGCTGGCACAGAAGATGGGAAAGCAGATCTTCATCGTTGTGGAGAAGATGAACGAACTGGAGCTCATTGCCAAGGTAGCCAAGAAACTTGATGTTCGTCCCAATATCGGTATCCGTATCAAGCTGGCCAGCAGTGGTAGCGGGAAATGGGAGGAAAGCGGTGGCGATGCTTCGAAGTTCGGTCTGACAAGTGCCCAGCTGCTGGAAGCACTGGAACTGCTCGACAAGAAGAATATGCGCGACTGTCTGCGTCTCATCCATTTCCATATCGGTTCGCAGATTACCAAGATCCGTCGTATCCAGACTGCCCTTCGCGAAGCTTCACAGTTCTATATCCAACTGCATAAGATGGGATATAATGTGGATTTCGTGGATTGCGGTGGTGGACTCGGTGTTGACTACGATGGTACACGTTCTCCTTCAAGCGAGAGTTCAGTGAACTATTCTATCCAGGAATACGTCAACGACTGTATCTACACCTTTGTGGAAGCAGCCAACAAGAACGAACTTCCTCATCCCAATATCATCACAGAAAGCGGTCGATCCCTTGCTGCCCACCACTCCGTGCTGGTCATCGATGTTCTGGAGACCGCCTCTCTGCCCGAGATGCCTGAGGAATTCGAGCCCGATGAGAACTCTCACCAGTTGGTGAAGGATCTCTATGATATCTGGGATAATTTGTCACCCCGCAATGTGTTGGAGGACTGGCACGATGCTGAGCAGATCAGGGAAGAGGTGCTCGACTTGTTCGCTCACGGTATCGTAGATTTGAAGACACGTGCCGAGATTGAGGCCATGTACTGGAGTGTTTGTCATGAGATCAATGCCTTGGCCAAGAACCTGAAGCATATCCCCGAAGAGTTGATGAATATCGACAAGCTGTTGGCAGATAAGTATTTCTGCAACTTCTCGTTGTTCCAGAGTCTTAGCGACTCCTGGGCTATCGACCAGCTCTTCCCCATCGTACCGCTTCAGCGACTCAATGAGCGTCCAACGCGTAATGCCACCTTGCAGGATATCACCTGCGACTCAGATGGAAAGATTGCGAACTTCGTGACCAACCGCAACAATTCCCACTCCCTGCCCGTTCATGCCCTGAAGAAGAACGAACCGTATTATCTGGGTGTCTTCCTTGTGGGTGCTTATCAAGAGATTCTTGGTGACATGCATAACCTCTTCGGCGACACTACGGCAGTACATATCTCCGTGAAAGACGGCAGTTACCATATCGATCAGATCATCGATGGTGAGACCGTAGCAGAGGTATTGGAATATGTGCAGTATGCACCTAAGAAGTTGGTTCGCCAGTTGGAGATCTGGGTGGCCAAGAGTGTCAAGCAAGGCAAGATCTCTTTGGAAGAGGGCAAGGAGTTCCTCTCGAACTACCGCAGTGGTCTCTATGGATATACCTATCTTGAATAAGCATCATGAAAGAGAAACTAACCATCGTAAAAGTAGGCGGCGCTGTTGTTGAAGACGAGGCGCAGCTGAGCCAGTTGCTGAAAGATTTCTCAGCGATTCCCGGTAAGAAAGTGCTGGTACATGGCGGTGGCCGCCGTGCCACACAAGTAGCCTCCCAGCTCGGTCTGGAGAACCAGATGGTTAACGGTCGCCGCATCACAGATAAGAACATGCTGCAAGTGGTGACGATGGTGTATGGCGGTCTGGTCAACAAGAACCTTGTTGCCCGCCTTCAGGCCCATGGTGTGAACGCATTGGGATTGACGGGTGCTGACATGAATGTGATCCGTTCGCACAAGCGTCCGCCCGTCAGCGTCAAGAAAGAAACAGGGGAAGTGACTACGGTTGACTTCGGCTTTGTGGGTGATGTTGACTGTGCCGACGGTAAGATGCTGGCAACGTTCATCGATGAAGGTATCACCCCCGTCATGGCTCCCCTCACCCACGATGGTCAGGGACAGATTCTCAACACCAATGCCGACACCATTGCCGGTGAGATTGCCAAGGCTTTGTCACCATATTTTGAGGTAATCCTCATCTTCTCTTTTGAAAAGAAAGGTGTGCTGAGCAATCCCGATGATGATAACAGCGTAATTCCTGTCATCACCAAGAACGATTTCAAAGAATATGTGGAAAAGGGCGTCATCTCAGGAGGAATGATTCCCAAACTTGAAAATGCCTTCAATGCCATCAATGGTGGCGTTGAGAAAGTGATCATCACCCTGGCCACTGCCATCGACGGACAGCAGGGCACCATGATTATAGCCTAATAAGAAGGAAGCATCTCTTTACCGCGTTTCCTTAAACAACGTTAAAACAAGAAAAAGGTTGTAACTTCCAGCAGTCACAATCGTCATTTAATATAGAATAGATGAAGAATATCAGCTTTCGAAACGATATATTGCCGTTGAAAAACGTGCTATATCGTCTCGCTTTACGTATCACCCTCAGACATGAAGATGCCGAGGATGTCGTACAAGATACGCTGATAAAGGTATGGAATAAGAGAGACAGCTGGCAAGAGATTGACGACATTGAAGCATTTGCCCTGACGATCTGCAGAAATGTGGCACTGGACAAAGTCAAGAAAGCAAGCAATAACGAAACTACGCTCGACGACCACACTGCCTTTCTCACCGACCGCTCTTCAAGTCCTTTCGAACACGTTCTGCAACAAGATCGTGTCGCACTGGTAAGAAAACTTGTTGACAGTCTTCCGGAAAAACAACGTAGCTGTATGCAACTGCGGGATTTTGAAGGAAAGAGTTACAAGGAAATCGTACAAATTCTAGGCATCAGTGAGGAACAGGTGAAAGTAAACATCTTCCGAGCCCGCCAAACCATTAAACAGAAATTTCAAGAAGTTGAAAAATATGGATTATAAGTACATCGAACAACTGCTGGAGCGCTACTGGGAATGCACCACTTCTCTTGAAGAGGAGAACATTCTCCGTACATTCTTCCGTCAGAAAGACGTTCCCGCATCCTTGCTTCAGTACAAGGCTTTGTTCACCTACGAGCAGACTCAAAGGGAAGAAGAGGTCTTGGGCGAGGAGTTTGATACCAAGATGATGGAGATGATCAACGAGCCGACACCTGTCAAGGCCCGCACCATTCGTCTCACCCAGCGTCTCATGCCGCTCTTCAAGGCAGCGGCCGTTGTGGCCATCATCCTTACCCTGGGCAATGCCGCACAGGTGGCCTTCAACCAGGAAGATCCATACGACATGAACATGGCAGAGGTTCAGCAGCCCAGCGAAGGTCCTTCCGTTGCTGCGGTGAGCGATTCCCTGAAGGTTGACACGCTGAAAAAGGCGGAGTTACCTGTTCCTGCCATCATTAAGTAGTATATATTTCTATGCTTTCTCTATAAAACATGTTTAGTAAAACACATTTTTAAAGATTTAATGAAACTGTGAAGTTTCAATTCTCTCAAATTTTTCATAACATACTAACGTAAGAAGAAGAGCGCGGTCATTGATTGATCGCGCTTCTTTATGGTATAGGGGTGTTGTGAAATTATCGTTTCAGTCGAAGACTCAACTGATACAGGGCAGGAATCAGGATCATGATGGAGAAGCCGACGGCCATCCATTCTGCCCGCTGACTACCCCCAAGAATGTCTCGCAGGGTAATGTCGGGAGCTGGATAGGCAGCGGTCATCAGGTAAGCAATGGTGTTGTTGGCACAATGCAGGACTACACAGGGTATCAGACTGCGAGAGCGTTCGTATATCCATCCCAACAGCACACCCATCAGAAAAGCATGAGGAATCTGTGCGGGATTCATGTGAGCGAGTCCGAACAGCAATGCAGAGATGATGATGGCAGTCCACCGTTTACTCCCCTCCCAATGCTCCAACATTGTGCGAAGTACTGCCCCGCGGAAGATCACCTCTTCTGCCAAGGGTGCCAGGATGCAAACCACCAGATATCCCCAACGGTGCTGGATGAAGTCGAGCAGTTCCTCACCGGCAAAGTCGGGCAGGAAATCCAATACCGACTGCAACCACAACGACGGTGCAATGGTACCTACGGCAGCGATGATGCACCAGAAGATAACGGAAAACGGACGGGTATTCCAATAGTGCACAGAAACAGGAGTCCATCGGAATCCCAGGAACAAGGCGACACAGATCACGGCAAAGATTCCTTGCACGAGCAACATCTGCGGTGTTCCCAATGTTGCATCCTTTCCATTAATCAGGATGTTTCCCACATATACCAGCGCTAATGCTACATATTGGATAACGATGAATAGTAACACATACCAAACAACCTTCTTGACCATAACCCTTTATTTTTGTTGAAAATACGTTCTTACCTGTTGCGCATCACTCATCAACTGTTCGCGCAGTTCCTCGGTACTCACAAATCTATGCTCCTCACGCAACCGTTGCAGGAACGACACCGAGAGGATCTTGCCGTAGAGGTTACCAGAGTAGTCGAGCACATGCACTTCGAGCGATAGATTATTCTCACCGAATGTAGGACGGGTGCCGATATTCATCATTCCCGGCAATGCCTTTTCTTCCCCCTCAATGCTTACCTCTACTACATAGGCACCAGGGGCAGGAAGCAGTTTCTCCTTACATGTCACATCGATATTTGCCGTGGGGAAACCCATCTTCCTGCCTTCGTGTTCGCCATCAACCACCTTTCCTGAGAGGAAATACGGATAACCTAACAGCATCCATGCCTGATCCACGTTACCTTGCAGCAACGCTTTTCTGATGGAAGAGGAACTTACTGATTGCTGCTCCACCACTTCATCGGTAGATGGTGAAAGGACAAACGCGTCGTTCTGCAACACTTCCATACCCATCTCCTCGCCATAGCGCACATAATCCTCAAAGCCCTCGCTGCGGTTATGACCGAAGCGGTGGTCATATCCGATATACAGTCGTTTTACGCCGATTCTCTCCAGAAGGATATCCTTCATGAAATCCTTGGCGGAAAGCGCGGCCATCTCTGACGAGAACGGCAGGATGACACAGAGGTCGATACCCGTTTGTGCAAGCAGTTCCTTACGCTCCTCGAAGGTCGTCAACAGGCGGGGACAATAATCCGTTTGCAACACTTGTCTCGGATGACGGTCAAAGGTGATGACACACGACAGTAGACCGGCTTGTCGAGCCTCATCCACCAAGCGTCTCAGCAGGTACTGATGACCTTGATGCACTCCGTCGAAAAAGCCGATGGTGGCAGCACATGACTGCCCCGCTTTCATCCCCTTGTCCAAATAACGTAATTCCATTCTATCCTACTTGTTCCAACCATTCATCGCCATGCGAAACATGAAGCGTATGGATACCCAAGGCCTCAGCTGCACGACAGTTAGCCCGGGAGTCATCAATGAACAATGTCTCCTCTGGGTTGATACTCGATTCCTCCAGCATCTTCTCAAAGATCTCGCTGTCGGGTTTTACCATATGCATCTCGTACGACAGGAAAACCTTTTCGAAGCAGTCATCCAACAACTCCTTACAGGGAAGCCAGTGTACGGGATTCGTATTGCTCAGCAAGAACAGACGATATTTCCCTTTCAGTTCCTTGAGTTTGACCACCCTTTGTTCAGGGATCCCTGTCAGCAACTGGTTCCATGCCCAGCATATCTTCTCATTGGTAGCAGTGCAGTCAGGCGATTTCCTTCTCACCTCATCACAGAACACATCGATATCTATGCGCCCCGTCTCAAAGTCATGAAACAAATCCTCCTGTCTGCACTCATCCACATAGGTGGAAATGGCCTGAGCGCCAATGCTGTTGAAAGCATCCACGCAACGGTATTTATCCAGATCTACGAGTACACACCCGAAGTCGAAGACGATATTCTTGATTTCCATCGATCAGTTTATTTGGGTGCAAAATTACTGAAAAATCCGCTCATTCCACCATAAAACATCTGCAAATCACGAATTATTTGCCGAGGGATTGTAATCAATGGTCATCCATTCGGTCTGCACATTTGCTTTCACCCCCACCGATTTCCCGAAAAACTCTCCCCGGTAGCGGGTGATGGCATTCTGTCGCATGGGCACCTCCTTCAGTTCCTTGCCCCCGATCTCTGTTCCGTTCTCGTCATACGCCTTCAGTGTGACATTGATGGTGATTTCATCCTCTTGTGGGAAGATATAAAATGAAAATGTCTGGGATTGCCCGTACATATCGTCAGTAATCTCTATCTCTTTCGTTATCTGCGTTTTGGTCATACCATACCCCGTCTGCATATCGAGTGTTCCCGTGGCTTGTCCGTATTTCAGAGCCACCTTCTTGACGTTCGAGGGGAGATTGTCCAGACAAGTAAGTTCCATCTTCGCCACCACACGTTTCAAGGAGAGCACGATATCCTTCGTAGATTCCGTGAACGCCACCTCGCCATAATACCAGAAGGTATCTGTTACATCACTGGCACGGTCGAAGGTAATGCCTCCGGTCGATTTCACCGTGCAGTTCTTCTCTCCACTGTGACCAATGACCAGCAGATGGTAGTTGCCAAACGGCACATTCATCGATGCACTACCAAAGGACGCATCCGTCATCTCCTGATTCACGGCAACTGCCTTCTCGCCCTTGTCGTCAAAGAGCACGAACGACATCTTCGTACAATAGTCACCCAAGCCTCCACCCGCTCTCGATTCGGCAAAGCCCACCTGTTCCAGACTTTCCACGCGTACCTTGAGCACGGCTTTTTCCTGTTCTTCACTCTCAGGCAACAATGCCTGTTCACAACTCATGCATGCAGCCATGGCTGTCAAGCACAACATTAATTGTTTCTTTTTCATTGTAATAAATTAAATAAATGGCACCGTTTTTCATAGTCACGGTGTTTTCATAATAATGATTGCAAGGACAAAGGTACGAATAAACGAGTGAAAAACAAAACGAAAACCCAAAAAATTTGGTGGTCTCATATTTTTAGAGTACCTTTGCAGCCAAAACATACCGTTCTGTATGTTTCGGACTTGTAGCTCAGTTGGTTAGAGCAACAGACTCATAATCTGGAGGTCGTAGGTTCAAGCCCTACCTGGTCCACTGGAAGTTCAAGAGAAATCTTGAGCTTTTTTGTTTAAAGTGACAAGGGGTCACCTTCTATTCGTTAAAATTCCATAAACTTTTAGGGTAAAAAATGAAAAAACCGACGCTCTATAGGGCGTCGGATTCATATTTTTGAATATATGTATCTTTGTGCCGTAAAACAAAGATACATCTCGATGGAGGAAATCTTCAACGCATTATGTAACATATCAAACAGCTTTCTGCATGGTCTGAAATGTCTCAACCAGGCCAAGGTGGAGAGTAGAATGCGCTGGGATAAAATCGACAAGATGGAATACACCAAAGACCTTGTCAGAATGGCATTATCATGTGCCATAACCCTGAAAGAAAGTCGTGACTATGATCCTGAGGAATTACGTCAACAATTCGGGGAACTCGGCAAGGATCTCGCCTTATACATCTATGATATCGATATAGAAAAACAAAGGCAGATCATCAGCGAAGAGGCTGAGAAATGCAAGGCAAAACCGTCATGCAGATAATGCAGATGATGCAGGGCTAACCCAGTTCCTGCATGTTTCGTATCTTCTGTTATGAAAAACATTGTCGGAGAGCGACACTTATTATCCTATTATTTATAAATCTTTATGGAAAACAAGAGAATCAAAAAGACTCGTGGGTATCAAGATGCCCAGAAAGAGAAGAGATCGATCGAGGAACTGGCCACCCTGATCAGCAACCGTGTGGCCACAAGGTACAACACCATCACCCAGAAGAACGAATGCCGGTGGTATGACATCCCGGGCGAGGACCTTCCCGTTGACCCGAGCGGCGTTGGGGAGTTCTCAACCATGTGGCACGACATGACTGACCGCGAGGAAAACACCTTATGGGCGATGGTGAGCAGGGAGCAAAGCTGGAAGAGCCACGAGGTGGGAACCCTGCTGCGCTCACATATCACCCCGCAGTGGAACCCCCTGCGCTCGTTCATCCTCGAGGCACTCGTCCACTACGACTCCGACAGTGACTACATCGCCGATCTGGCAAGGCATGTGCATGTCAAGCCCACCGACGACCAGTCAGACCAGGAGGCGCAGCAGGAGTTCCTGGAGTACTTCCGGCGGTGGTTCGTGGGAGCCGTGGCATCGGTGCTTACCGACAGCGTGGTGAACAACGTCATCCTCGTACTCATCGGCGACCAGGGTACCTACAAGAGCACCTTTTTCTCGTACCTGCTGCCGCAGGAGCTTAGACGCTACTTCTACGTAAAGACCGACAACACCGTGTTGAGCAAGGACGACCGCATCCAGCTCTCGCGCAACATGTTCATCTGTCTGGAGGAGCTCGACACCCTGTCGAACAAGGAGCAGAACCAACTGAAGGCGATAGTCACCATGCCCGTGATACAGGACCGCCCCGCCTACGGCCGCAACTTCGTGAATCTGCCCCATGTGGCCAGTCTGTGCGGGACTGGCAACAACGACAAGTTCCTCAACGACCCCACGGGATCACGCAGGTGGCTGCCCTTCCTCATCGACCATATCGATGACCCGCGCACCTACCATATCGACTACATGAAGCTCTATGCACAGGCCGCCATAAGCATCAGCGGTTTCCGCTACTGGTTCACGCAGGAGGAGATTGCCGCCCTCAACCAGCGCAACAGGGCTTTCGAGGCACCCTGCGCAGAGGAACAGCTCATCATGCGCTACTACGACTTCCCCAGCTCGTCCGACGAGGGCGTCTGGCTCACCTCCACAGCCATCCTCGAGAAGATCAATGCCGGCATCAAGAAACCGTTATCGAATGTTAAAATCGGCAGGGTGATGAAGAAAATGGGGTTCGAGACGATCAAGACAAGAGTAGGCATGTCTTACCATGTAGTTCCCCTTAAAATGGTTGATATAGAGACGGTTGAGAAGCAAATGCCAGTTGAAGAGACCGATAAACCATTCTAATGAGTGTGAAGGATGTGAAGGATGTGAAGGTAGTTTTTGGAACATATATATAAAAACACGTTTTTTCTAAAATCCATTATATTATGTACGCACGCGCGTGAAAGTTATTAAAACATCTTTCACATCCTTCACATCCTTCACATACTCATCCCAACAAGCCTACTTTCTATCTCCAACCAGCCTTATAACACCCCGTTATCAGCCTAGTTTCCCCCTCCAACCAGCCTTCTATCTATTATCTGTACACTATTATCTATTATCTATAATCTATCAACTGCTCCCTCCCTTTGGGAGGGCCGGGGTGGGCTCCTACGGTTCTCCCAGCGCCTCCACGATCGCCCTCACCTGCGGCGGTGAATAGGTGCGGGTGCAGGTGGTCCTGCCCAGCAACGACAGTTTCTCGTTCAGGTGCGGATAATAGTCGATCCATTCCTTCAGTTTCCTCCAGGCCGTCTTCGGCTGGACGTCGGGACAGTAGAGCTGTGCCAGCTCCATGCGCCCGTATGTACGTATCTTGAATGTATTTTCCATGTTACAAAGATACGCATTTTC
>JBGUJY010000065.1:0-62305 GCA_045114185.1 Prevotella sp.
GTCACCCCTCCAAAATATACCAAGAAAGCACAAGTACTCGTTAAGGAAGAAAGTGGTATGGGTGCCCTGATGGGGCAGATTGGAGGATTGGCTGAGCTGGGAGGAATCATGGGCTTAGGGGCATCATCGAATGTGTATAACGAGATGTATGCCATGCAGTCGCCTTGGTTGCTGCTGACGGTAGTGGACCAGCTCGACCTGGATATGAGCTACACCATCAAGGGTATCCGCAACAAGGAACTCTATGGCGAGGACCTTCCCATCAATGTATCGATCAAGAACCTGACTGACGAGGATGATGTCAGTATGAAGATCGACCTGAAGAAGAACGGTGAACTGAAGGTGTATAAGCTGAAGAAGAACAAGGATAAGTTCAAAGGCGATATTCCAGGACATGTGAACCAGACCCTGAAGACGGCCATTGGCGATATCGAGATTACTTCTACGGATGCCCTCGGCAAGATGAAGAAAGACGAGGTGACCATCGAGGTATGCCGTACGGAACCCATGGCTATCGTGGAAGCACTCAGAAAGAAGATGCTGAGCATAGCCGTGAGCAATCGTGAGGCTTCGATTATCGACATCAACTGCAAGGATGTTTCCAAGGAACGTGCCGTGGATATTATCAATGCCGTAATTGCCGAATACCGCAAGGAGAGTATAGAGGACAAAGATGCGCAGATTGCTGTATCTGAGCGTTATGTCATGGAGCGGTTGGCCTCGCTAGAGAACGAGTTGAGAACACTCGACCAGCGCGTGGCTGACTATAAGAGCAAGACCATGATGCCCGACCTCGAGGTGATGGCCAAGGTATATGCCGAGAGCGCCAAGGACATCTCGGAAGCGCATCTGGAGTTAAGTAACCAGCTCTATGTGGCACAATCCATCAGGGATTATCTGCGCGACGAGTCGAAGAAGGACGAACTGCTGCCGGTGCTCCTCGTGGCTGACAACCAAGGACTGGCTGATCAGGTGAGCGAATACAACGCCTTGCAGCTGCAGCGCAACAAGATCATCGCCAGCTCAAGCAAGGAGAGTCCGCTGGTAAAGGATATCGACAAGCAACTATCGGCCATGCATGACGCTGTGCTGACCTCTGCCAACAATGCCATCAAGCAGTTACAGATTCAGTTGAAGAGCGTGAAGGCGAAGGAGAACGAGGGTAAGCAACTGATTGCCTCCGCTCCTAAGAAAGCCATTGGCGGTCTTACCGATGAGCGCGACTGGAAGGTGCTGAACGAGGTGTATGTGTTCCTGCTGCAGAAGCGTGAGGAGGCACAGATGTCGAAAGCCCTGAAGACAGATATCCGTCTGCTCACCCCGCCACTCGGCGTGAAGAAGCAGAGTTCGCCCAACAAGATTAGCGTGCTGTTCTGTTCATTCATCCTGGGTCTTTTCATCCCGGCATTCCTCATCATCTTTCGTGCATCCATCAAGAAGAAATAAGTGGATAGTATCAGTCAGTTGTCCATAGTGTTGATACTTCTTCTGGAAGTAACAGCATTGACGTATATAGAGTATAAGTCATGGCATACTATATATACTCCTCTTTGTGCACTGATGCTTCCGTATGTGGTCGTTCTGCTGATCACAATTGCCATTGCTGGGAATTTCGGGTTTACCACCTTTAATTACAACAGTATCTGGATATGGATTCTGGGCTTACCGCTATTCGCCTTGCCTAGCTATGCCTTTGCGGCGGTGATGCGACACTACGGACTGCCTACGAAGATTCCGTACAAGGAAGACGACAAGCCTTTGCCAACGGTATTGATTGTCATTGCCGTGGCTGTATCCCTGCTGTTGCTTTACCGACTGTACAGTACGCTGTCGGTCAAGACGCTTCTCTTTGGAACGGATGACTTTGCCGACCAGTTCAGCGGTCATGGCTTCTGGGCGCACCTTAGAACGCTGCTCATCCCCATCCTGATCATTGCCATGTTTCAGGTCAAGAAGAAACAGTACTGGCTGTGGTTACTCATCCTGCTCATGTTGGTCATCCAGTTTGTCAACATGGTCAAGGGTACCATCATCATTCCTATCATGGCGGCCATCCTATTCAGACTCTATGCTGGAAGGATGCATCTGAACCTCACGCTGATCCTCTCAGTACTGATTGGCGGATTGGCGGTGTTCTTCCTGATCTACATGGTGATTCCCATCATGGGTAATGGTGGCGGAGTGGATATGGACTTGGTGGAGTTTGTGACCAAGCACTTCGTGCATTACTTCACCAGTGGCACGTTTGGCTGGAGCTTTGACTTGGATCAGGGAGTGCCCGACAAAAACGGGTTCTCATATATCATAGCCCCGTTTGTCAACATCTACAGTACTTTGGCCGGTCAGGAAGTGATCCTGCCCGTTAACCACTTCTACTGGAACGTGGGCGATACGATGACCACCTTCACCAATGTGCGCACCTTCTTTGGTACGCTTTACATCTACAGTGATTTCCTGCAGTTCATCACCTACACGCTGATTCTGAGCACATTCATCTATGCATGGAAGGTGATGGCCATGCTGAAACAGAGCATCTACCTCTACGTCATCCTGTTCTACTACTGCGGTCTGCTGGCCATGGGGTGGTTCGAGTTCTATTTCTTCCATTTGGACACCATCGAGATCCCGCTGATTACCTTATTCTATATGTGGGCTTCGAAGTGGTCGTTCTCACCAGAGGTAAAAGGAAAGGAGGTGACGATTGGCTAATATCAAGCAGAACCTTGCCTATAGTGCCATCCTCACCCTCAGCACCTATCTTGTTCCACTCATCGTATTCCCTTATATCAGTAGGGTTCTGGGCGTGGAAGGAATAGGTCAGATTGATACCGTTGACAATATCATCGACTACTGTATCCTTTTCTCCATGATGGGATTGACCACTGTGGGCATTCGAGAGATTGCCAAGAACAAGGACAATCCGCAGGCGTTAGGACAGACGTTCACGGATCTCTTTGTGCTCAACCTCTACTCCACCCTCTTCATTGCCATCGTGTTCGGGATCGTTGTTTGGACATCTCCCAAACTGAGCAACTACGGAGTATTAATTCCCATTGGTGCCGCCAAGCTCATTGCGAACCTCTTCTGGATAGAGTGGCTTTATACGGGTTTGGAGGAGTTCAAGTATATCACGCTACGTTCGGTGATACTCCGTACGGCCTTTATCATTGCCGTGTTCATCTTTGTCAACGACCAGCACGACACCACCGTGTATTACCTGCTGTTTGCGGGTATTACGATAGGTAATGCCATCTGTAACTGGACCTACAAACGAACGTTCCTACATTGGGATATCCGTAAGGCGAACATCAAGCATTACATCACCCCATTCTTTGTTCTGGGGTTGTTTGCCATGCTGTCTGCCGTCTATACCAAGCTGTCATTGCCTGTACTGAGCTTCCTGACCGACGATCAGGAGGCAGGTAACTACGCGACAGCCACCAGGGTGTATCAGGTGATCATTGCCCTTGTGGGAACACTTACGGCTGTAATGATTCCCCGTATGAGCGTGTTGATGAAAGAGAACAGGTTCGACAAGGTGCGCGAGTACTCACTGATGTCATTCAAACTCCTGTTCATTTTCTCTTTCCCCATCATCTGCTTCATGGAGATCTTCGCACCCGATATCATCCGTTTGTTTGCAGGAAAAGGGTTTGAAGGGGCCATCCTGCCCATGCGCATCATCATGCCCCAGCTCATCATTATCGGGGCTGAGAAGATTATCGTACTCCAGTTGCTCATCCCGCTAAGAAAGGATAGGACTATCGTCATGGCAGGCTTAATCGGTGTCTTCAACTGGTGTATCTTTACTGCTTTGCTGGTGCCCACCTATCATAATATAGGTACGAGTATTGTTTGGGTAATTGCAGAGCTGACCGTTCTGCTGATTGCCAATCGAGAGACGCAACGCTCTCTGAACATCCACTTCCCAGTGAAGCTGTTCCTGCTGTCGTGCCTCTATGCCATTCCCTATCTGTTGTTGGGATGGGGCATCTATTACGTCACAGAGGATCCCATCATGCGGATTATTCTGTCGATGGTACTGTTTATTGGCTATGCCACACTGTTGGAATTCAAGGTTTATAAGACGGGTATTCTGCAACCTGTTGTTAACATCATCAAGAGAGTAACATGAGCTACGCCATAGGAATTGTGACCTACCAACCCGACAAGCAACGTCTTCAGGAGAACATCTTGTCGGCACTCACCAACCAAGAGGCTGGTCATGTGTTCATTGTTGACAATCACTCCTCGAATCTCTCTGATATCCAACAACTTGTTGCTGATTATCCTCGTACTGTACTTATCGAGAATGATGACAACAAAGGCATTGCCCATGCACTGAATCAGATTGCTGAATGTGCGGAGAAACAGGGTTATGAGTGGTTCGTGACACTGGATCAGGATTCGGTGATGCCCAAGCGCTCCATGGATGAATACGAGCAATATACCCAAGATGATGACATAGGTATTATCTGTCCCAGTGTCGTAGATCGAAACATGGGGGCGGAATACAATCCTTCCCATCAGGAAACGGATGTGATCCATCAATGTATCACGGCAGGTAATCTTGTTCGGTTGGAGGCGTGGAAGAAGGCTGGTGGGTTCAGCGAGGAACTGTTTATTGATGGGGTTGACTTCGATTTCTGTCTGAAGATCGAGAAGGCGGGGTATAAGATTCTGCGTGTAAACCGTATCCAACTTTTGCAAGAGGTTGGTCATGGGAAGAAGATTCCTCTACCCTTCCATCACCAGATGTCGGTACTCCATCACTCTCCCACTCGTCTCTACTACATTGCCAGAAACTACCTGTATATCGGCAAAAAGCACCACCAGCGATGGTACTGGGCTGTCGAGGTCGCCAAGCGTATGTTTATCGTTCTGTGCTTTGAGAAGAACCGATGGAAGAAGCTCCGCTATATGCTCATCGGTATCCGACACAGCATGAAGGAGATACTCGGTAAATGTCCCCTATCAATCACCTAATAATCATTGCCTATGAGGTTTCTATTTGTACCCGTAAATTATAACTCTTACGACGCACTGAATGCCTATATCCAAGCCGTCAGTCATGCATTACAGATGACTGACGACGGTTCCTTTTGTGCTGACATCCACGTGGCTGACAACTCGTCTGAGCCCAAGGAAATCGCTCAGGATGAGAGGGTTAGCATCTTGTCGAGACATTATGAAAATCCCGGTTATCTCCAGGCTGCGTTGAATACCATCTATTCGGCTGATCTATCCTCGTACGACTATATCATCATCTCCAATGTGGATGTGCTGGTAGATGAATCGTTCTTCGTCAGCTTCAAGGATCTCAGCATTGATCAGCAGACTGCCTGGATTGCTCCTGCCATCTATTCCGAGAGCGAGAAACGGGATGTAAATCCCAAGATACAAGAGCGTTACAGTAAGAAACGACTACAGCAACTGCGCTTGCTTTTCCGCTTCCCACTGCTCTATCATCTTTATACCAAGACGGTGTACAGGAAGAAGGTTATCACCGCTACGCAGAAGCCTCAACAGGACATCTATGCGGGGCATGGCTCGTTCATGATCTTTACCAGCGAATTCTTCAAGAAATGTCCTAAGATGGACTACCCTGTCTTCCTTTTCTGCGAAGAGATCTTCCTAGCGGAAAAGGTTGAAAGCATCGGTTGTAAGACCACTTATTGTCCTTCCATTAAGATACATGACAAGGAACATGCTTCAACGGGTAAGATGAAGCTGGCCAAATACTGCAAATACAATTACGAAGCACTCACCTATATCATCAACCAATTCTATGAATAAGCTTGAGAAAATCATATATGATGCACTGAAGAAGCATCCGCAAATCAAACTATTTGTCCGAGACACCTATCAGAATGTCATGGATTTGATTCCCGACAAACCGAATTTCACCATTGCAGATGTCAAAGTGTTAGAAGGCTTTTTCTGGGGATTCCATGATGTGTCACCCATTTCAAACGACGAGCAACATATGCTGGGATGTAAGTTGAACATCCCGCTGAGGATGCCCGAACCAGGGGAACCACTCACCATTGGTTATTGGGATATGGACTTCCAAGAGTTCCATCCTGTTGATGAATCCTACGCATGGGGTTACCATAAGGGATGTCGCCTGCAATGGATGGGCAATTCCAACGAACAGTTTATCTTCAACACGTTCCACGACAACCGTCTTTGTGCGGAGATCTGTAGTATCAACCAGCAGGGAAAAGTCTTCCTCGACCACCCCATTGATACCGTCAGTTGGGATGGAAAGTATGCTACATCATTCAGTTACAGACGACTGAATGAACTGATGCCTGGGTATGGTTACGACTATGAAGATGAGAGCTATCTGGATGAGAACGAGCCAGAGAATACAGGCCTGTATCTCATTGATATCGAGAAAAATACAAGAAAACTACTCTTCTCGCTCAAGGAACTGGCAGCCATGAATCCGACACCTAACATGAAGGGTGCCAGACACTTCGTGACACACACCGAATTCTCGAAAGACAACCAGTATGTTGTCTTCATGCACAGATGGATTTTTGATGATCCCGAGAAGCGTTTCTCACGACTCATCACTTGCAAACTCGATGGCAGTGAGCTCTCTATCTCTCCCACCACCGACATGGTGTCGCACTATGTGTGGGACCAGAAATGGGGCATCTTGGCTTACTGTCGCGTCAACAACATCGACGGTCATTACCTCTTCAGTGATGCTTCGATGAAACAATGGCGACATATCGCACCCGTTTTGAACTCAGACGGACATCAGTCGTTTATCCCCAATACCAACCAGTTCATCACCGACACCTATCCAGATGGGCGCAGATATGCCAAAATGTATCGTGTAAGTCTCGAAAATGATACAGTGGAACTGATAGCCGACCTGAAATCCTACAAGGAATTCCAGTCGCCTAACTGTTACAAAAACTGGGCTTGTGACCTCCATCCGAGGGTGAGTCCGAAGGGCACTTTTGTCACTTTCGACTCTGTACACACCCGTCAACGTGCGTTATGTGTCATGAAATTACCGAAATAAACGTAAAGTTTCTACCTAAAAATACACGTATTTCAATTAATTGTTGTACCTTTGCAGGCACTTTGTGCTTATGGTTCGAGAAATATTTTTCGACCTATACAATAAAAACGTATTATATACGTTTTAAGTTAAAGAAAACAAGAAATGGCTATCAAGTTAATGTATATAGCAAATGAGCCAAATATCGCTCATATTGCAGAAAAGAATGGTGTAGATCGTATTTTTGTGGATTTGGAAGTCCGCAATAAAGCCAAGAGGCAAAAGAATATTGACTCCGTAAAGTCTCACCATTGCTTAGACGACATCAACAAGATTAAGGACACGCTGACAACAGCAGAGTTGTTGGTGCGTTCTAATGCTATGTATGAGGGAAGCCAGAAGGAAATCAATGAGATCGTCAGTCGGGGTGCCGATATCGTGATGCTCCCCATGTGGGAAAGCGTGGACGATGCCAAGAGATTTCGCGATTACATTGACGGAAGAGCCAAAGTAATGTTGCTGTTGGAAACGATTCCTGCAGAGAAATCACTCGACGAGGTGCTGGAGTTGGATGGTATCGATGAGATCCTTATCGGACTGAATGACCTGCATCTGCAGTACAAGTTGAAGTTCTTGTTCGAGTTGTTGGCCAACGGAAAGATTGACGAACTGATGAACAAGATGGTGGCAAAGGGTCTGCCCTGTGGCTTTGGTGGCATTGCCAGTCTTGACAAGGGAATGATCTCTGGAAGGAACATCTTGGCAGAGCACTACCGTCTGCATTCAAGCATGGCCATCCTTTCGCGCAGTTTCTGCGACACATCCAAGATCAAAGACGAGGATGAGATTGAGAACATCTTCCACCAAGGCATTATAGACATCAGAGATTTCGAAGAGTCCCTTACTAAACAAAACGAAGAATATTTCGAGCTCAATCATCAAGAAGTCATCAGGAAGACCAATGAAATTATCGACATTATTAGCAAGAAGTAATGGATCTGAGTTATACCCTACTGAGAGAAATTGAACAGGAACAAGGAGGTGCCTTTTACCTTCTTGATACTGAACAATTTTCGCAGAACTTTAGGGAACTCCTCGAAGCTTTTCGCCATTACTATCCTAATACCTACATCGCTTACTCCTATAAGACGAACTATATTCCCAGACTCTGCCAGATCGTGAACGAACTGGGAGGGTGTGCGGAAGTGGTGTCTGGCATGGAGTATGAGATTACCAAACGCTTGAATATCCCTACCGATAGAGTCCACCTGAACGGTCCTTGTCAGGAACCTGAGGTGGTCAAGGAGATCATTCTTGGTGGAGGATTCGTAAACCTGGACGACTATGTAGAGGTGCCCACAATCCTTCAATTGGCAGAAGAACATCCTGAGAAAACCATCCGTATCGGTCTGCGTTGCAATTTCAAGATCAACGACTGTGTGACATCACGCTTTGGCTTCGATGTAACCAAGCCTGCTTTTCAGGAATTACTGAAGGAACTAACATCTATCAAGAACATACAAATCGCCGGCATTCAA
This sequence comes from Prevotella sp., assembly GCA_045114185.1. Taxonomy (GTDB): domain Bacteria; phylum Bacteroidota; class Bacteroidia; order Bacteroidales; family Bacteroidaceae; genus Prevotella. Next base: position 8,560 of record JBGUJY010000065.1, read on the forward strand.
TGTCATTTTGCTTGTAGAGCCTTGGATACCTGGTTGCCAAGAGCCGAAGGTATGTGTCGTCTCTACGACGAGGTGCCTGGTAATCCCATAGGACATATCGATCTGGGCGGAGGACTCTACGGAAAGATGAAGGACTCGTTGAAGAAACAGTTCGACACGCCGATACCGAGTTACGAAGAATATGCACATGAGGTGGCCAGCTTCATTGCCCGCTATTTCGCCGATTCAGCCCAGAAGCCTGATCTATTCATCGAACCGGGAAGTGCCTTGGCAGGTGATTGTATGAAGTTCGTGGCTCCTGTGGTGAGCATCAAGGACATCAGAGGAAAGGCGATTGCCACCCTGCTGGGTAGTATGTACAATATCAATCCAACGCTGAACAAGAAGAATCCACCCGTTACTGTTTACGGTGATCCGAAGGAGAAAAGGGAGAACTATACGGATCTGGACTTCGCAGGATATACCTGTATTGAATGCGATTATCTGTACAAGGGCTACAGTGGCGCACTGGGACTGAATGATCTCGTGGTGTTCGACAATGTTGGCTCCTACTCCATCGTCCTCAAACCGCCCTTCATCCTGCCCAACTTCCCCGTCATCGAACTCAAGGATGGAAAAAAGTATGTCGTAAAGAGAAAGGAAACATTCGACGATCTGTTTCATACCTATGAATTCAATTTCTAAGGATATGTGGACATCTTTCAACAACATACTCAAGCGCATTGGCGATATCCTTCTTTCGCTTCTGGCGTTACTGGTGCTCTCGCCAGTGATGTTGGTCTGCGCCATCTGGGTGAAGTTGGATTCGAAAGGCCCTGTCATCTTTCGTCAGGACCGTCTTACCAAGAACGGCAAGGTGTTCAAGATGATGAAGTTCCGCTCGATGGTGCAGGATGCAGAGAAGCAGGGAACGGGTTTGTTCAACTACGAAGATGATCCGCGAGTAACTCGAAGCGGACGATTCCTTAGGGATCATAGTCTTGACGAGCTACCGCAACTGATCAATATCCTAAGAGGCGATATGTCGATAGTAGGCCCTCGTCCTTGTGTGGTCTATGAACTAGGCGACTACGCCACACTGAACAAGCGGTACAAGAAGCGCTTTGAGGTAATCGCCGGTCTGACGGGCTACGCCCAGATACAAGGTAGGAACGAACTCGACTGGGACGTAAAAGTGAATTTTGACAACCAATATATCGATCTGTACAAGAAATGGGGAGTGGCGTTGGATGTATATATCATCCTCAGAACGGTGCTCAACGTCTTTCGCGCTACAGACATCTACGAAAAGAAAATCGACGAGAATATTAGTAACAACTTGTCAGCTGAACTGGCGCAGAACAGAGTCGTTGAGCTGGCACATCAACCTGATTAGATATGGACAACAACCGAATAATATGGCTGGGAGGTGAACTGATGCCAGTAACCGAAGCAAAAGTGAATGTGCTTTCGCCTACCTCTCAATTTGGTGCCAACGTTTTTGAGGGCATCCGCTGCTATTGGTCGGAAAAAGACCAGCAGTTGTATGCGTTCCGCCTTGCCGACCACTACAAGCGTCTGCATGCTTCGATCAAGCTCCTGCGAATGAAGAGTCCGTATTCTACTGAGGATTTCCTGAAAGGACTCAAGGACGTGATCCAGGCCAACAACTATCGTGAGGACATTGCCGTAAGACAAACGGTGTTCATCGATGGTTTGGGGGGCACATGGAACTCATGCGAACCCATCAACATGTTCATCGCTCCCATTGCCAAGGCTTTCGTGCCCATTGAGAAGAAGAAAGGACTGAGATGTATGATCAGCACTTGGGAGAGAATCAGCGACCGCAATATGTCACCTCGAGCAAAGGTAGGTGCCAACTATATCAACAGTCGTATGGCTTATCTCGAAGCTCGCCAGAATGGTTACGACACTGCCATCCTGATGAACTACCAAGGGAAAGTGTCGGAAGGACCTGGTTCTTGCTTCTACATGGTACGCGACAACAAGCTTTATACACCACCGGTAACAGCTTCTGTACTGGAGAGTATCACCCGTGATACCATTATCCGTGTGGCCAAAGAGGAGCTGGGCATAGAGACTATCGAGCGTGATATCGACCGTACAGAGCTCTATATCTGCGACGAGGCCTTCTTGTGCGGATCAGCCATGGAGGTAACACACGTCACAGATATTGACGGATACAAAATAGGAAACGGAGAAGCAGGTGTCATTACCCATCAGCTGTCTGAATGCTACCACAAGATTGTAACAGGTCAGCTGAAGCAATACGCCGATTGGCTTACACCTATTTATTAATATATGGGAAAAGAACAGTTTCAACAAGGTCTGGTTTCGATTATCACACCTGTTTACCATGCAGAGAGATTTATCGAGCAGACCATTCTATCCGTACAGGCTCAGACCTATCAGGACTGGGAGATGATACTGGTTGATGACTGTTCCAACGACCATTCCAGTGAGATTATCAACCGTTTTGCAGCGCAGGATGCACGCATCCGCTATTACCGTTTGGATAAAAACAGCGGGGCTGCTGTTGCTAGAAACACGGCCATTGGCTATGCCCGAGGTGAATACCTGGCTTTTCTCGACAGTGATGATCTCTGGAATCCCGAGAAACTCTCACGACAGCTGTCATTCATGACCGAGAAGGAATGTGCCTTCTCTTTCACTCGCATTAACTTTATTGATGCTGAAGGACTGGTTGTGAAATCCAATGTACCCATTCCTGAACGGATTGACTATCGTCATCTGCTTCGTCAGACGGTCATTGCCACATCAACGGTGCTGATCAACCGCAGGTTCTTCCCCGATTTCACCATGCCATTGCGCAGAGGTGGACAGGATTATGCCACTTGGCTGATGTTGCTCAGACATACTGACTATGCCTATGGCCTCAACGAGTGTCTCACCTCTTATCGCATCAGCGACCATTCCTTGTCATCAAACAAGTTCAATAGTATCCGTCAGGTCTATGAGATACAGACGCAAGACGAAAAGATCAACAAGATACAGGCGGCCTTCAACACCTTCTGCTTCTGTGTGTATGCATTCAAAAAACACTATTTCTAAAGGATGAAAAGAACGCTCGACTGTATCATCGCCCTGGGATGTCTCATCATTTTCTCTCCACTCTTCCTCATCATCTATCTGATGATCAAGGCTGAGGATGGCAATCCTGTCATCTTCAAACAGGAACGAATAGGAAGAAAAGGAAAGCCCTTCAATATCCTGAAGTTCAGAAGTATGACGGTTGATGCCAACAGGGATGAGAATGAGCTCTTCGGATTGGAACAGAATGATAACCTGACACGGGTTGGGAAATTCCTTCGCGACCATCACTTAGACGAGTTGCCACAGCTGTGGAACGTATTCGTGGGGGATATGGCCTTTGTGGGTCCTCGTCCTGAAAGGAAATACTACATCGACAAGATTATGGAACGTGATCCGCGTTACGAAGAACTGTATAAGCTTCGCCCGGGAGTAACCAGTTATGCTACCCTCTACAATGGTTATACAGATACTTTGGAAAAGATGCTCGTACGACTGGAAATGGATTTGTATTACCTGAAACATCAGTCGTTAGCATTAGATGCCAAGATCCTTGTTCAGACCTTTGTCAACATCATCACCGGAAAGAAATTCTAATGCTTATTGAAATAGAGTCGTATGCCTGACGACTCCAATACCATGCTTTCACTATTCAGACTCACCACCTGGAAAACCGCTGGGATGGTATTCACGCCGTATGACTTCAACACCTCTACATCCGTAATCATGGTATCTCCTGCCGACCTGTCAAACAAACAGGGGGTCTTGATCGTCAGTACTCCGTTCTCGTGGGTAAACTGACAAATAATCGGCTGGTCTTCGAGATTCCACAGTTGTAACAGATCTGCTTGAATGCTCCAGAAGATGCGCTGGTTGCCATAATCGCATACCTTGTTGTTTGACAAGGAATCGATTTGTTGCAGATGCCAATAGCCATCCAGATCACCATTCGAGGATGTTTCTATGTCGCAGGCTGTCATCAACAACAAGCAGACAGCACTCAGAAGGAAGACGATTCTTTTCATAAGATACCCGTTTTAGTGATTGTCAACTGAATACCGTAATTCTCTCCCAACAGCTTTCCTGAGTCGAACCCTAACCCGCAAGAAACTTTCCAACTGTTCTTCAGACGATAGGAACACTCAGCCAATACGCTGCACAGATACTGCTTGGGAATCATCGGCTCGTTGTAGGATCCATAACCTGTCTGATAAGTGGCTAACAGTCTGTACGACAAGGGTAACAGGGGATTACCACTGAGTCCTAGATGCCACGCCACAAAGCGGTTGTTCTTCACACTGATGTCACCATCCTTATTATATATAGGTGAACGATACAGCGGATTACCCATTACTTGTCCCCAATGCTGCCAACCTGTATATAGATGATGGTTGTAATAGTTGTCCATACCACAGATATGGGAACCAATGTATTGGGTGTGGTCATGATATAGCGGACCGCTCTGGTATTTCGTATAGATATATTCCAACACGATGGTACGCAGCCAGTTGTTTCGCTTCAGGTTCAGCTCCGTTCCAATCATCATATCTTTTAAGTCGTATAAGAAGAAGCGTTCGCTGTTCTTTTCCTGCCAATCCGCACCGGTCTTATAATCATCAGCACTCAATTGGAACATCGCGGAATGATCCTCGAAGAAATGATCTGCATAAACACCCAACGACCAGTCCTGCGCATCATAATTCACACGCATCACCCAGCTGCCCAACTGATTACCTTCAGCATTCTTGAAATCGCTAGTTACTTCATCAGAGCCTGCTCCTCCTGGGAGGAAGGCATTCACAAACGACTTCATATCAGAGGCATTGGTAATGACCACCTGCTGACCGTTCTCCTCCTTGATGGTCTTACCTCCAAACTGACAAGCCATCTCCAAGCCCAACTCTACGGTCAGGTTCTTAGGTCCGATCTTCAGATAACCGGCCTTACTATGACAAAGCGTTCCTTCGGTATAGCGTTGATGAGGAGCTACAAAGTCCTTTTGCCAATGATCATCCGTGGTTTTCCCATAAGCGATATGACCTTTCACTGCCAGCCAGTTCTTCGTACCAGGGATATTCCAGTAATCAGGCAAAGCCAGTCGTACTTGCGGAATAGGACGGGCATTGATACCCAAAGTCTGGGAACCACTCGACAGCTCGTTGTTCTTCAGTTCCATCTGCCACTCCTTACTGCCGACAGTCACCACGCCCTTCTTCCATCGCGCCTCGATGAAAGCCTGTTGGATGATGAAATCACTGGTGTAATGAAGAGGAGCAACGAGATCCATGGCATAGCCAACACCCCAATTGCGGGCACTGTCAGTGGCCAATGGTCTTTCCACCATTCCCCGCAGATAACCATTTACGGCATCCAACGAGCTCAGTCCGTGCTTGTTCGCGTTCAGCCACAAAGGCGTATGTCCGTCGGAAGCACTCGACTGGAACTCTACTTTGTAGTCGAGATCTTTCAGCAGGTTTTCCTGAGCGTTTGCAGTCAGTACTGTAGTAAGAATGATGAACGTGAGTAAAAATCTCCTCATACCATACCTTATTATATATATACAACGAGAAAAGGAATTGTTTAGTGTATCCAACGGAAAGTATCTTTAGGGAAATTCCCGCACGAAGTAGGGATTTTCCTTTGCGTAGCTGTTTTTTTCTTCGTTTCTTTGCAACGTGAAAATAAGAATAATAAATAGTAACCCATTAAAAAATACGATTATGAAGAAGTTGATTTTTGTCCTTGTAGCATTGTTGACGATGACTGTTTCAGTCAATGCCATGAGTTACGAACAGGCTCGCGATCAAGCTTTGTTCCTCACCGATAAGATGGCTTATGAACTGAACCTCACCGAGGATCAGTACGAGGCTGCTTTCGAGATCAACCTCGACTACCTGATGAGCATCGACACAGTTGATGATCTGTATGGATTATATTGGACTCGTCGTAACCTCGACCTGAGCTATATCCTCCTCGACTGGCAGTACAGTGCATACTGTGCAGCATCCTATTTCTATCGTCCACTCTACTGGGAGGCAGGTTACTGGCACTTCGGCATCTATGCCCGCTATCCGTACCGTACCTTCTTCTACTTCGGACGCCCGAGTTTCTACCTGACCTATCATGGTGGACACAGCTGGCGGATGAACGGTGGTCATAGCTATTATCACGGACGCACCTACGGTACTGCTCACCATGGTGGTCACAATAAGCATGGCTTCGGTATGCGCAACGGTTATGATCGTGGTGACTACCGTAACCACAGCGGACACTTCGAGCGTGCTCAGGGCGGTAAGCAACTGGAACGCAGAAGTGGTAGCGCAAACCATGGAAACGGCTCATTCAGCGGCAGTCGTGGCAGCAGACCAAACGACCGTAATGTAGGACGCGACGCTCAGCGTCATGACAACAACCGCAGTGTAGAGCGCAGAAACGACAACGTGGCTTCACGCAGTGTTGGCACGCCTAACAACGGCTCTTCAACTGGCAGTCGTACCAGCGGAACCTTCGGAGGTAACCGTGGCAGTCAGGTAAACCGTAGCTCCAGCAGTTCAAGCGTAGAGCGTCCTAACAGAAGCACAAACGTGGAACGCCCCAGCAGCAGTTCAAACGTAGAGCGCTCTAACAGGAACTCTTCTGTGAGCCGTGGTAGTGATTTCGGATCTCGTCAGAGCAGCACACGCAGCAACAATGAGTCACGCAGCGTATCTCGCGGTAGCTTCTCAGCACCCAGTCGCTCGTTCTCATCTGGCAGCAGTAGCTCTTCTAGCCGTAGCGTATCAGCTCCCTCTCGCAGTAGCAGTTCATCCAGCCGTAGCGTATCTGCTCCCTCTACTCGCAGCAGCTCACACAGCGGTGGTTCCTTCAGCAGCGGTTCTCGTGGTGGTGGTTCCCATAGTAGTGGTGGCTCTCATGGCGGTGGCGGTTCACGTGGCGGTGGCGGACACTTCGGTGGACACAGATAAAGAAAAGATTTGTCTCTCTTCTATAATAATTTTACCTCGCGCACCTCGGCATTGGTCATTCGCGGAATCTCCCGCATCTCCTTGCCGAGGTGCACTGCTTGTATCGCTTTGTTGATGATACCATGTCCCACAGCCAGTACGGTCTTTTCCGGATATTGCTCCTTGATAAAGTCGAGAAAAGCCTGTGCTCTTGCCCGCAGATCAGTAATCGTCTCTATATCATCCGGCCACGGCTCATCTTTCAGATCAGGAATAAAACGACCGGTAAACCCTCCCCAGTCGCGCTCCCTCAACAAAGGTGTCTGCACCACAGGAAGATGATGTGACTGTGCGATGATCTTACAGGTATCGACACTGCGCTTCAGGTCACTTGACACAAAGACATCAATCTGCTCATCAGTCATCTGTCGTGCCAATTCTTCGGCCTGCAGAACACCGTTCTGAGTCAGTTCCCCTTGTGTCTGTCCCTGCATAATCTGGTTGACATTGTCAACCGTCTCGCCATGTCTTACCAGTAATAATCGCGTCATTTATCAGAAATTTTCTACAAAAGTAATAAAAAAATTGCTTCTTTCATTCGTTTTTCGTAATTTTGCGGAAAACTACAAAGCTATGCGAATACTCCAAAGTTCCATCGTTCGCGCTATTTGCGCCATTGCAGTAGGTTATCTGCTGGTGATCTACCGCACAGAAATGGTTCAGTGGCTGACCATCGCCACGGGTGCCTTGTTCTTCATCTCAGGACTTATCTCCGTCATTGCCTACTATGCCGAGAAGCGCAGAGCAGAGAAGACGGCCGAACGTTTGGCTGCCATGGCAGAGATGCGCGATGGTAATGATGCGCCTGAAAACCCGGAAGACATTCAGCGTGCTATGATGCCTTCCTTCCCCATCGTGGGTTTAGGTAGTATGATCCTGGGTGTTATCTTAGCCTTGATGCCTACCACGTTCGTCAGTGGAATGATGTATGTGTTGGCGGCCATCCTGATTCTGGGCGCCATCAACCAGTATTTCAACCTAGCCTCCATCCGCAAGATCAGTACAGTACCTTTCATCTTCTGGCTCTTCCCCACCATCATCCTCGGCGTAGGAATCTTCATGCTGGTGAAGCCCATGGAGATGTCGGCCCTGCCCTTCCGCATTCTCGGATGGTGCTTGATCTTCTATGGTGTAGTGGAATGTATCAACAGTATCAAGATCTACAAGGCCAAGAAGCAGTACGAAGAGACACAACGCAAGCTAGAGGAGGCTGCCAAGAGCATCCCTGCAGAAACAGAATTGATTGAAGAGGCTGTTATCGAGGAGCCCGCAGTGGAAGATGCGGTGGTCATCGAGCCAGAAGTATAGCATTAAATCACGAGGAACTCAATAAAGAAGGACTGGCCTAGATGGTCAGTCCTTCAATGTATTTGCAGATAATTCCAATACCCTTCATATTCTCTCCGCCTTGCGGGATGATGATGTCGGCATACTTCTTGGTAGGCTCGATAAACTGTTCGTGCATGGGCTTGAGTACTTCCAGATAGCGGTTCAGCACCATGTCAACAGTACGACCGCGTTCCATCACGTCACGAAGGATATTGCGGATCAATCGTTCATCTGAATCCGTATCCACAAAAATCTTCAGATCCATCATGTTACGGAGCTTGCGGTCAACCAAGGTCATGATACCCTCAATGATAATCACGGGCTTGGGTTCCACATGCACCGTTTCCGGCAAACGGTTACTGAGCACATAGCTGTAGGTAGGCTGCTCAATGGCTTCCCCCTTTTTCAGCATCGAGATCTGCTTGTGCAGCAGTTTCCAGTCGAAAGCATCGGGATGGTCGAAGTTGATCTGCCGGCGTTCCTCATCGGTAAGATCAGTAGTGTCATTATAATAGGAGTCGAGGGGCACCACGGCAACACTATGAGGTGGCAGTGCCTCCACGATTTTCTTCACGACGGTGGTCTTTCCAGATCCCGTCCCGCCAGCAATTCCAATAATTGTCATATTCTTATTAAGTCTGAGAATCAATCCTTCTGCTCTTTCACCAGATACACCACAACGGGCAGGTGATCGCTATAGCCATCGAGCCAAACGCCTCCGGCATGGGTACGCTTGGGATTACCCTTGTACTTTCCTTCCTGCTGCATCAGGTAATCACGACGGAATACCTGACATTTCAGGTAGGTCAGTCCACTGTAATCCTTATTCCCTTTCTTATCCAGTGCATTGGGAGTCATCAATATCTGGTCGAACAGGTTCCAAGCACCATCATAAGCAAGGGTTCCAATACCTTGTTTGACAAGCACATTGTACCACGGGTTATACATATCACCAGGCCCCACTTTGTTGATCTCCGGCTTACAACTCAGTCCTTCGGTCAAACTCTTGTTGGTCGGATCGTCATTGAGGTCACCCATCACGAAGATTTTCCTCGTAGGATCCTCAAGCAGGAGGTTGTCCTTGATGACACGCACCTGACGGGCTGCACTCTCACGATAGAAAGAGGTACTGTACCTACTGGGCCAGTGGCAGACAATGATAGCAACGGGTTCGTTGGCCATGATGCCCTTTACCGTGAGGAAGCCACGGGTCTTGAAGGTGCTATCCTGCTCCAGTTCAGGAACATAGGGCGGTAACTGCACATCTTCCACCGTGAACAACGAGGGATTATAGAGCATGGCGCAATCAACACCTCGTGTGTCAGGACCTTCAATATGTACATATTTAATACCACGGGCACGCAATGGTTCCTGGGCAATAAGATCATCCAGAGCGCGAGCATTCTCCACCTCAGAGAGACCGATCACAGCACATCCTACATTCGGAAGCATATCCGTTCCCATATCGGCCAGGGCTCTTGCCATGTTCTGGAGCTTATGCGTATATTTCCGCGCATTCCAACGGTTACTACCTGTGGGAAGATACTCATAGTCGTTCTTGCCCTCATCATGACAAGTATCAAACAAATTCTCCTGATTATAGAAACCTATTCCATAAACGGAGTATTTCTTCTGTGCCGAAACAACAGTTACGACACTACAGAAGATAACGGCAAAAAGGATTCTCAGTCTATTCATAATTATGTTATTTTCTGCAAAGATACTAAAAATCGAGAGCAGAACAAAACAAATGCATTAGTTTTTTATGCCGAGATGAAGTATCTTCGCTATTTCATTCGCAAAGATACAAAAAATCTGATTAAGTGAGAAGGAATTAAACAAAATTATTTCCTCAAACAATAAGTTTTTTGAATGACAAGAAAAATGTGGAAAAGATTTTGCACATACAAAAATATTGTTTATCTTTGTGGCAAATATCAAACAAGAATGCTTCTTATGAATAAAAAACTGAAACTATTCGTGATTGCCCTTTGCTATGTTCCGTTTGCGTTCGCGCAAACAGGACAAACAGAAGGACAGAATGCCAACGAAACGAATGAGTCGGCATTCACTTTCACCGAGGCACAGTTGGGCGAAGATGATGATATGTCGCAGAACGTGACCATCATCTCATCGAACAACAACATCTATGCCAGCGAGGTAGGGTTCCTGTTCTCGCCATCCCGATTCAGGTACCGCGCATTCAACCAGAAGTACAATGATGTCTATATCAACGGCGCGGCGATGAACGACATGGAAAGCGGACAGTTCCGCTACTCCTCGGTGGGCGGCTTGAACCAACAGACAAAGAACCTGGAGTTCTCACTCCCCTTCGAGAGCAATAACTTCTCGATGTCGGGAATGGCGGGTTCTAACAACTACAACTTCCGTCCTGCTCAGATGCCTGTTGGTCATAGAATCACGCTGAGCGGTGCGAACCGTAACTACACGTTAAGAGGGATGTACACCTTCAACAGCGGACTGAACGACAAGGGATGGGCCTACTCAGCCAACATCACCTACCGCTGGGCAGATCAAGGATATGTAGAAGGGACTTTCTACAACTCCCTAAGTTACTTCCTCGGCGTGCAGAAAGTCCTCAACGACAACCACTCCCTCTCATTAGTCACCTGGGGTAATCCCACCGAACGAGCTTCACAGGGAGCCTCAACGGATGAGATGTACTGGCTGGCTAACGACAGGTACTACAATCCATACTGGGGCTACCAGAATGGGAAGAAACGTAATTCCCGCGTGGTGAACGATTTCGCACCTACTGCGTTGATGACCTGGGATTGGGATGTCGACCACGAAACCAGGCTCACTACCACGGTATTGGGTAAGTACTCAATGTACAAGAGCACAAAGCTGAACTACAACAACAGCGACAATCCGCAGCCCGACTACTGGAAACTGATGCCAAGCAGTTATTATAATGTGTTCGACGAGAACGATACTTATAATAGAACGGAGCAGGATCTGGCTAACTGGACAACAGCGTACAGTTATCTTACAGGAAGGAAGGCCGATCGTCAGATCGACTTCGACCGACTGATCTACTCTAACCGTCAGGCTAGTGCACAGGGTAGCGACGCGATGTATTTCATCCAGGCTAAGCACAACGATGTGCTGAATCTCTCCGTGTCATCAACCCTGAACACCAAGCTGAACACCAACACCAGTTTCAACATTGGTATGCTGTTCGGCACGAACAACGCCCGCCACTACCAGACGATGGAGGACCTGCTGGGCGCATCCGTCTATCACAACATCAACACCTATGCTTTAGGTAACTACTCTGATACTGATGATAAGGTACAGTACGACTTGAACAACCGCAACGCGGCTATCAAGGAAGGTGATGTGTTCGGATACGACTATTATATTAAGGTGAACAAAGCTACAGCTTGGAGCAGCATCTCTACCAAGACCGGTAACTGGTTCCTGATGGCTGCCGCCAAGGTAAGCGGTACAGGAATGCAACGCGACGGTAAGATGCGCAACGGTATGGCTGCCGACAATTCATACGGCAAGAGCGGTACTGCCAAATTCCTTGACGGTGGCGCCAAGGCTGGTGCAACTTGGACAGTGGGAAGAGGTCATATCATCAACCTTGGAGCAGGCTACGAATGGAAGGCACCAACCGCTGCTACGGCCTTTGCTGCTCCTGAGATCAACAATGACTTTGTAACGAATCTCAAGAACGAGCGCATCCTGAGTACGGAGCTGGCTTACAGTTACCAGACTTCTTGGATCAAGTTGAACCTGAACAGCTACTTCAGTTTGATCGACAATGCCACCGAATGGCAGAATTTCTACTATGATGATATCAACTCGTTCTCTTATGTATCTCTGACTGATCAGCAGAAAGCCTACTATGGTCTTGAGGCTGGTGCACGTATCAAGGTAACTTCCGCCTTCGATGTTACGCTGGTTGGAACAGTCAGTGAAGCCAAGAATATGAAAGATGCCAAGGTTCGTTATATGAACTCCGTCAGCGGTTACTATGTGGATGATGTTTGCTATAACAAGAACCACCGCGACAGTGGAACACCGCTCACCGTAGGTAGCATTGGACTGAGCTACCATTCTGGCGGATGGTATCTCGACCTGAATGCGAACTGGTACGACAGGATCTATCTCTCCAGCGCACCTTGCTTCTATTACCTGAACTCATTACAAAACCGACATAAGTATCTCGGCGGCATCCTTATAGATGAGACTCTTGACGAGGATCATCTTTGGTTGCGAGATAATATTAAGCCAGATGTTCTCGAACAGGCCAAAGGTCATGGCGGTCTGATGGTGGATGGCTCCATCGGTCGTAACATCCGCTTGAAGAAAGGCTCGCTGAGCATTAACCTCTCGATTACCAACTTGCTGAACAACCAGAGTATTACTACTTCAGGTTACGAGCAGGGACGTTCCGACTACTCCAGCAGTGGCAAGGAGCGTGTGTATAAGTTCTCCAAGAACCCGAAGGTGTACTACGCATTCGGAACCAATGGTATGCTGAATCTTGCCTATAAGTTCTAATCCACGACAACAGTTAAACGACAAGCATTATGAAACAGTTCAAATATATCATGATGGCGCTGGCCTGCATACTGATGACAGGGTGTATGGACGGTGACTACGACGAGATAGAACCGGCACAGCCTCCCTATGGAGATAACACCATTGTGGAGAGCAACCTAGTGACAATCGCACAACTGAAGAATATGTATAAGACGCAGTTGGCTACCGACTACCGCGACGGCAATAGCTTCGCCAAGGTAACGAAGAACTTGCAGATCAAGGGATATGTCACAGGTAACGACCTTACAGGTAATATCTACAATGAGTTGTGGATCCAGGACGAGACAGGAGCCATCAGCTTCTCTATCAGTCAAGGTGGCATCTGCGGCTATCTGCCTGTTGGCGCTGAGATTCTTGTGGAACTGAAGGGCCTTTCGGTAGGTAACTATCGTAAGCAGCCCGTTATCGGTACGCCCTATACTACCGTTCTCACCAGTGGCAACAATGCTGGTAAGGAAGTAACCTATGTCAGCAGAATGAACCGCATGGAGTGGATGAGTCACTTCAAGATCACTGGTGGCAAGCGTATAATTGAGCCTGAGGTGTTTGCTGATGGTTCGAACAACACCACCTGGGATCTGGACAAAGATGCGGGCAAGCTGGGAACACTGAAAAACGTTACCTTCAAGAACGGATCTTACTACGATGGATCAAAAGGACAGTCGTTCACCGTAAAGTATAACGACAAGGCTGTCTATGCCTCTGGTTTCAACACCTCATGGTATTTCAGGGAGCAACCCACTACGGTGATGCTGTACAATAGTCCTTATTGCGACTTTGCAGCCAGAACCCTTCCACAAGGCAAGGTGAACCTAACGGGTATCATGAAACGCTACGACAACAACTGGGAGATTATTCTCCGCTCACTCGATGACGTTCAGGAAGTAAACTAATAGAAAAAGGATAATAACAAAAATACATACAGACATGAAAAAGATTATTAATTCAATGTTGATGCTGGCCATGGCGGCCATGACATTCGTGAGCTGTGAGGACATACCTGAGCCATACACCTGGCCCACGCCTCCAGAAAATGAGGAAGCTGTCATCACCCCTTCGGGATCTGGAACATTAGAAGATCCATATAATGTTGCAGCCATACTTGAAATTGTAAAGGCTCTATCGGCTGAAGAAACTTTATCTAAAGACTTGTATGTAAAAGGCATTGTGACCGATATACCCGATGGAGATAATGGTATTTCTTCAAAGTATAATAATGCTACTTTCTTCATTTCAGATAATGCTGAAGGATCAAATAGTTTTGAGATTTACCGTTGTAAAGGTCACGGAGGTAACGATATCACAGATGTGAATATGTTAGCAGTCGGTGATGAAGTAGTTGTTTTCTGTTCAGAATGGGTAAACTATAAGGGAAACACTCCTGAAACGAAACAAGGCGCAGGCTATATATATTCAATTAACGGTAAGACTGCAGAAGTGAAACCTGTGGAACAGACTATCGGTACGCTTGACGAACCGATTACTGTAGCCAAGGCACTCGAACTGATCAATGCCTTGTCAGAGGGTGGTACAACGGAACAGGAAGCCTATATCAAGGGAAAGATCACCACGATCAAAACCAAGGATGATAAAATCGCTGAGTACAAGAACATCGACTATATCATTTCTGACGGAACCAACGAACTGACGATATACCATGGTAGGAACCTCAACAACACCGACTTCACTGCACCTGGACAGATTAATGTTGGTGATGAGGTTATCGTTCTTGGTAAACTCACCAAGTATGTGGATAAGAATGGAAAGGTAACACCAGAGGTAGCTCAGGGCAACTACATCGTGAAGCTGACCAAAGGTGGTGGTGGTGAAACGCCAAGCGGAAAAGGTTCTGTAAGTGATCCGTACAATGTTCCTGAAGCCCTTGCCGCTATCAATGCATTAGAAGACGGTGGATATAGTGCTACAGAAGTCTATGTAAAAGGTAAAGTGGTAAAGGTAACAACCAATCAGGCTAACTTTGAGAAGTATGGCAATCTGAACTACCTGATTTCTGAGAACGGTGAAGATGCAAACACCATTACTGTTTATTCAGGTGACGGACTGAAGGGTGAGAAATTCAGCGGTATCGATGCATTGAAGCAAGGCGATGAAGTAATTGTATATGGAAAGTTGCAGAAATATGTGAAGGACGACAAGGTAACTCCAGAAATTGCAAAAGGCAACTACTTGTACTCTCTTAACGGCAAGACTGAACCTGGTGGCGGTTCTTCAACAGGCCAAACATCTCTCGATGTTAATTTCAAGGCCAATGGTCAAGGCGACTGGACTCTTGCAAATGTTAAAGCCCTGCCTGATGGACTCAACTATGTTTGGAACTATGATAGCAAATATGGAATGAAGGCATCAGCTTATGTCAATGGAACAAGATATGAAACAGATAACTGGCTTGTATCACCTACACTCAACTTGCCCAATGGTGCTACTATGACGTTTAAGCAAGCTCTGAACTATGCTACTAGTGAGTTTGTAAAAGTAATGTACACAACAACAAATGGAACAGGCGACATCAAGGCTAGTGAATGGAAGGAAGCCAGCGTTGATACGTGGCCGGAAGGTAATAATTGGACTTTCATTGATAGTAAGGCAACGTTACCTGCAGGAACTGTTCGAGTTGCTTTCCGTTATACTAGTACCACCTCAACAGCTGCCACTTGGGAAATTGAGAGTGTCAATATCAAATAGTCCTAAGGACAGTTCTTATCTATACAAAGGCTTTGTACTTCCAGTACAAGGCCTTTGTACTATGTGTACAAACCTTTTGTACTATTCCAAAACAACAAATAATCCACAAAAAACACAAAAAGTAATGGGAAGATTTGCACAATCCGAAAATTCTTCGTAATTTTGCAGCCCGATTGTGGATTGACATTTAGTATTAATAATTTATAAACAAAGAAATGAAAAAAGGTATTCATCCCGAAAACTATCGCCCCGTCGTATTCAAAGATATGTCCAACGGCGATATGTTCCTGTCACGTTCTACATGCAAGACTAATGATACAGTAGAATTTGAAGGCGAAACTTACCCTGTGGTAAAAGTAGAAATCTCTAGCACCTCTCACCCGTTCTATACTGGTAAGAGCAAGCTCGTCGATACAGCTGGTCGCGTTGACCGCTTCATGAGCCGTTATGCTAAGAGCACTACTAAGAAGTAATATATATACCTTATTATATATAGTAGAGTTTAAGGCAAAGTGTGTCAGGGTGTAGTTGCATATGCACGCTGACACACTTTCTTTTTTCCCCATCGCTACGCTTATGACTATCCTAAGAAAAATCCTTTACTTAACCCTCATCCTGATTACTTTCACTGCCTGTGGAGGTGATGACGAAGATGAACCGATTATCGAAACGAATAGTAATCGGAACAATACCGTGGTTTGTCAGGATGCCGATCGATTGGAGTTCCCGCATCTGAAGGGTGGCAACAGCGTAGTCCTCGTTCATAAGACCGACAACAATACGGTGGTAAACTACGCCGTGGAATGGGATTGTGACAAGAAGTCGCAGCGATGGTCATGCTATGAGATGAGCAGTCGTTACATGATTGCCAACACCTCACGCTACAATGGTAACCCGCAATACCCACTAGACCCGGATCTTCCTTTGAAGGATTACCTTGACCGACCGTCAGAAGACTATCTCGTAGGGGATTATTTCTGGAACAGCGGCTTTGATCACGGACATATCTGTCCTTCTGCCGACCGCCTCTACTCTAGAGAAGCAAACTATCAGACCTTCTACCTCACCAACATGCAACCGCAATTCAATACGTTCAATGCTGGTCTTTGGGCGATGATGGAGAAGCAGGTGCGCACTTGGGCGACGGGAAAAGGAGTGGAAGCACTGTATGTCTGCAAGGGAGGTACCATTGATCAGGAAGAGAATATCCTTGGATATATCACCTCTTCACACACACTGGCCAAGACAGGTAAGCTGCTTGTACCGAAATATTTCTTCATGGCCATCCTTTTGAAGAACGCTCAAGGCTACCGCGCCATTGCTTTTTGGTGTCAAAACGAGAATGTTGACCGTACCTACGACAGTCTTTCCAACTATACCATCAGCATTGACGAATTGGAGAAGCGTACGGGTATCGACTTCTTCTGTAACCTGCCCGACCAGACCGAGCAGAAGGTAGAACAAAGTTATGCAGCCAGTGTATGGGGATTAAGATAAGAAGTGAGAGGTGAGATGAAAAATAAGATAATTATTGCTTTGGTGGCATTGTTGCTGCTGTTGTTTACTGCATGTAAGGAACAGCAACACTCCCGTGGCATGTATTATTGGAGCACCACTTTCCAATTGGACTCCACCAAGAAATCTTTTTTGAAGGAACACCAAATAAATCGACTCTATTTGCGTTATTTCGATGTGGTGGTCGATGATAACGGTGAACCGATGCCGAATGCCACGATCAGGTTCAGGGACAGCATCCCTCAAGGACTGGAAATCATCCCCACGGTGTTCATTGTAAACGACTGCATGAAGCAGGATGTGAGCGGACTGGCAGAGAAGATGCTACGCCGTATCCTACAGATGAATGAGACGCATCATGTTGGGAAAGTCCATGAGATACAAATCGATTGCGACTGGACTGGCAGTACCCGTAAGACCTTCTTCTCCTTCATGGAGCAGTTGCGGGCATTAGCAAAGGAAAAAGGTATCCGACTCTCGTCAACCATCCGCCTGCATCAGTTGTCACAGATACCGCCACCTGCCGACAGAGGCGTACTGATGATGTATAACACGGGCGACTTCACCCAGCTCAGTTGTGAGCATCCGATCCTCGATATGCGGGATGTCCGTCCGTTCCTCCCAGCACTGCGGCGCTACAAACTGCCGTTATCCACAGCCTATCCGCTGTACCGCTGGCGCATCGTCTTCCGCAACGGTCGTTACGTGGGCATCCTCCACACTGACGATGAACTGCCCATCCTACCTGGCGATAGCATCGTAATCCGTCAGCCGGAGCTACAGGAGATCCTCGAAGCCAAGAAGGCCGTGAGTCAACAGAACGCACACGCCAATGATGAGGTGATCCTCTTTGATTTGAATCAAACCAATATCACACGTTTTAAACATACGGACTATGAAGAGATTCTTGACTTTTAGTTTGCTGATGCTCCTCGTGAGCACCAAGGCATGGTGCTGTGGTGACTACGGTTCTACACACAATTATTACATGTTCAGCATGTTCCCCTACAAGCAGTCGGTCTGGGATGATCCTCGACTGAACCAGTTCTGGGAGACATACACTAACGGAAAAGTCAATGCCTACTACAATTGGAATCGCGACGAGATCCTCGAGGTGGCCAAGCAGAAGAACGACAAAGACATGCTCTCCTATCTCGAGTTGCTCAACCTCTATCTGGACAACTCCGGCGAGATCAGCAAGGGTTGGGACTATCCCACCGAAGAGGAGCTGAACAAGCAAGGAGACACCATGAAGAAGATCCTGCAGGAGGCCAAGGCCTATACAGGAACCAAGATGCAACAACAGTACTCGCTGTTGGTGATGCGTGCCAACATGCAGTTAGAGAAGCATGCCGACAACAAGGCTTACTGGGAGAATACCGCCTCTAAACTGAGCGACAGTGCTTATCGTGAGATTATGAAGAATATCTATGCGGGAGCATTGCTTCGATTGGGACAGCGTGATGCCGCATGGAATATCTATGCTGAGCAGGGCGACTATATCAGTCTGCGATGGAGTGCCTTCAAGTACCGTAACCTGGCTGGCATTAAAACACTCTTCGCTGATCACCCCGACTCACCAGTCATCAACTACTTGGTACAGGACTTTGTGAACAGTGCACAGGAGACGCTCGACCATCAACATGAGGCCGAAGGGAACGAGTTCATGGACAAGAGTTGGATTGAGGATGAGATCAATATGGTAGGTGCCAATCCTATCTATATCGATGAGGTACGTCAGTTCATCACCTTCGCCGACGAAGTGGTGAAGAACAAGAAGTCAAAGAACCCTTGTATGTGGAAAGGGGCCAACGGACTCCTCCACTATCTGCTGGGAGAATACGATCAGGCCATCAGCGACCTTGATCAGGCACAGAAGCTCAATGGTACTCAGCGTATGAAAGACAATGTGCGCTGTATCCGTCTTCTTGCCTCAACTGGTAATCCGAAACTCGACAAGAAGTACAACAACTATGTGCTTCAGGAACTGCAGTGGCTGGAAGGGAACCTCTCGAAGGATTCCTATTATAGCTATGCTTGGGACCGCATCGTGCACTTAGGACTCTCGCCTTGCTACGAGAAAGCAGGTAACAAGAACCTGTCAACAGCCCTCTTAGGTATCGAAATGCCGAGCAAGTATGATAGCGATCCTTCCTCTTGGAACGATAACTATAATGGTGAATACTACTACAACGCTATTGACAAGGCCACACCCGAACAATTGGTGTCCTATTACCAGTATCTGAATAGCAATCCCAAGGATGCGCTGGAGCAGTATATTATTGGTAAGGTGAACCACGATGATAACTATTTCAACGACCTTATCGGAACGAAGTTCATTGCACAGGGCAATTTCGCTGAGGCAACAAAGTACTTGGAGAAGGTATCGTTGAAGTTCATCGAGAACCAGAATATCAGTTGGTATATGGCCAACCGCGACTACACCAAGGAGCCTTGGCTCAATGAGCGGGAGAATACCGGCTTCGATAGCGGTGAGGACGGGCCCAACAAGGCCAAGATCACATCGAACAAGAAGCTGACCTTCTGTAAGGAGATGCAGCAGTTGCAGTCAAGACACCTGCTGGCTGGTGACATAGCCCAAAAGAAACAGCTGGCTTACGACATTGCCGTACGCTTCTTCCAAGCCTCGTTCAAGGGCGATTGCTGGTTCCTCACCCATTACGGATGGAGTTGTGGCGATGAGCAGAATCCTCAGGAGAAGGATTTTTTGCAGGCTGCCGTCACCTATTTGAATGAAGCCAAGACTGCGAATAACTTCGAATTGAAGCAGAAGAGTCTGTATGCCCTCGCCTACATCCCCTTGGATGAATGGCAGGTGTATAGCTGGGAGGCAGGCGAGTTTGTCACGAGGAAAGACTCACGCCAGTACCAGGCTCTGAAAGAACTGTGCGACTTCCGTAGTCAGAACCTCTCAAAGGTGAGCAGTTACATCAGTAAGTGCGATGTACTGACAGAGTTCATGAAACAGAATTAGGACACAATAAGAATGAAGGGTTAAGAATGCATGTTCTTAACCCTTCATCTTTTATTGGTATTATTGAATCGTTTGCAGATACCGTTCTGCCTCCAGAGCGGCCTTGCAACCGGTGCCTGCTGCCACAATCGCCTGTCGATAGACAGGATCGCAGACATCACCTGCGGCGAACACTCCTGGAATCTTTGTTGACTGTGTGTTACCGATGGTCTTAATATACCCAACCTCATCGGTATCGAGCCATGGCTTGAACACATCGCTGTTGGGCTTATGACCGATAGCGAGGAAGAAACCATCCACGGGAATATCGTAATGACTCTCGTCGGGTTCGCCCTTGCGCTTCACCAGATGAACACCCTCTACCCCGTTCTCACCATAGAGACCGATGGCATTATGCTCGAAGAGGATCTCGATATTCTCCGCATTCATCACCCTTTCCTGCATCACCTTTGAGGCACGGAGGAATGGTTTGCGGACAATCAGATACACCTTCTTACACAAACTGGCAAGATAAAGCGCATCCTCACAGGCAGTATCACCACCGCCTACCACGGCTGTCACCTTCTTACGATAGAAGAAGCCGTCGCAAGTGGCACAGGCAGAAACACCCTGACCACGATATTTCTCCTCGTCAGCCAGTCCTAAGTACTTGGCAGAAGCTCCTGTAGCAATGATCACTGTGTCGGCCTCGATCTGTGTTCCGTCATCAATGGTGAGCACATAAGGTGCCTTACTGAAATCGACTTGTGTCACGATACCGTCACGCAGGTCGGCCCCAAAGCGTTCCGCCTGCTCACGCATATCCATCATCATCTGGTTTCCATCAACCCCCTGCGGATAGCCGGGGAAGTTCTCCACTTCTGTAGTCTGCGTAAGCTGACCGCCCATCTGCAGTCCGCAATAAAGCACAGGCTGCAGGTTAGCGCGACTGGCATAGATGGCAGCGGTATAACCAGCAGGTCCGCTGCCGATGATCAAACACTTCGTCTTTTCCATGATGGGTCTTTTATCCTTACAGCAATTCGCTGATCTGCTGTTCAATATGTTCTACTTTCTCTGTCGGCTCAAAGCGGGCCACCACCTGTCCTTTCTTGTTGATCAGGAACTTGGTGAAGTTCCACTTAATGTCTGACTTCGTCTTGTAGTCGGGATCAGCCTTGGTAAGCATATCGTCGAGGATATGCGCAATGGGGTGCTCCATGTCCCAACCGGCAAAGCCCTTCTGCTTCTTCAGGAAGACGTACAGGGGATCAGCGTCATCGCCGTTCACCTTAATCTTCTTGAAGCGGGGGAACTCCGTACCGAAGTTCAGCTTACAGAACTCATGAATGCTCTCGTCAGTACCAGGAGCCTGCTGTCCAAACTGGTTACAGGGGAAGTCGAGAATCTCGAATCCCTGACTATGGTACTTCTCATAAAGTTTCTCCAGTTCCTCATACTGTGGGGTGAATCCGCATTTTGTGGCTGTGTTGACAATGAGCAGCACTTCGTTGGCATACTCCTTCAGTGAAACATCCTTACCTTTTCTGTCCTTGACAGAGAAATCATAAACTGTCTTCATTTTTATGGTTCGTTGATTTTAGTATTCCTTGCAAAGATAATCATATTTCTCGGATATCCCCACACGAAGTACATATTTTTTCATTTTTAACCTCCATAATAGAGAACTTTAACTAAAAAGTATTACCTTTGCACCAAAACAATACCTATAGAATCATGAAACGCATTACTTCCATGCTAACGATGGTCATGATAGCCATGCTGTCGTTTACCTTTGTTTCCTGCGAACTGGACGATGACGATATTGCCTACAACCTCGAGGGAGTTTGGGAAGGTGAGATCAGAGGATCCTATTTCGACCGCTATGGGCATGGCACCACCTATAACAGTGCCCGCATCGAGTTCTACCAGAACCCGTATGAGTATGCGAGCGGTAGCGGTAGGGAGATTGACTTTGACGGCTACGGTTATTATACCGACGCGGTGAACTTCCGTTATACGGTGGAGAATGGCACCATCTACATCAGTTATGATGACGGCACCGATGTGGCCATCACCCATTATACGCTATATTCGAATGAGTTCAGAGGGGAGTTCCGCGACTACCATAACGGTCGTACATTAGCTACGTTCCGTTTCTACCGCATCAACTCTTGGCGTACCGGCTATTATTACGACCGCTGGTAAGCCATAGTCCGCAGAACGTGAGCAGTCCGTTGAGCATCAACAGCTCATATCCAAACTGATAACCCGTAGTCTTCGCCACCACCACATTGAGTACGTAACAGATCAGGGGCGAAGCCACAGCAATATAAGGAACGGCTCTGTCGTTCCTTATTTTTCGTTTAGTAAGCAGTCCGAAGGCAAATAAGCCCAACAACGGACCGTAGGTATAGGAGCACAGGATATAGATAAAGTCGATCACACTCGTACTGTTCACCGCATCCACCATCAGGATGATGAGCATGAATACTACTGCCATGCCTACATGCACCCGCTTCCGCAGTCGTTCATCCCCTGCCCTTTCCTTGATATCCACGCAATAAGTGGTGGTCATGGCGGTCAAAGCACTATCGGCACTGGAGAACGAAGAGGCCACAATACCTATAGTAAATAGTATCACCACCACCTCGCCCAATCGTCCTGTGGCAGCAAACATCGGCAGGAGGTCGTCAGCATTTGTCGGCAGACTCACCCCTTCTTTCTGAGCCAACAGTACCAGAAGCACACCCAAGGCCATAAACAACAGGTTGGCCGGCACGAAGGCAAAGCCGTAGGAACACATATCCTTCTGTGCTTCACGAAGCGACTTACAAGTTAGGTTCTTTTGCATCATGTCCTGATCAAGACCTGTCATCACAATCACGATGAACACACCGCTAAGGAACTGCTTCCAGAAGTTCTGTCTTGAGAGCCAGTCATCCATCACAAACATCCTACTATGGCTATCTCCCGCAATGGCTTGAACCGCCTCCCCCACATTCATCTCCAAAGCCCCCATTACCTGCCAGATAATCAGCAGCAGGGCTGTGAACATACAAGTGGTCTGAAACGTGTCGGTCCACACCAGTGTCTTGATTCCTCCACGACGCGTATAGAGCCATATCAGGGCGGTCATCACAAGAACGGTAACGACAAAAGAGGTAAAGCCCGGCCACAAAGGAGTTACTACGAAGCGGTGCAACAGGATACATACCACATAAAAGCGTACTGCCGCACCCGTCATCTTCGACAGCAGGAAGAAGCTCGCACCCGTTTTGTGTGCCTTGTTTCCCAATCTTCGTTGCAGATAAGAATAGATGGTGGTCATGTTCCAGCGGTAATACACAGGGAGCAATATAAATGCCACCGCCGCATATCCCAAGATGAATCCCAAGCATGTCTGGATATAGGTCATATCCATCTTCAGCACCATGCCCGGCACACTGATGAAAGTAACTCCAGATATGCTGGCACCGACCATACCGAAGGCCACCAGATACCACTTGCTCTGTCGGTTACCGCGGTAGAACGTATCGTTGTCCGACCGCCGTGCCGTCCATCGGCTCAGCAGCATCAGTATGGCAAAGTACACGATTATGGTTCCTACTATCATCATACAGGGTGCGAAGGTACGAAGAATCTTTCGTTTTACCAAACAAAAGTATCAAGAGCTAACATCGGATCTAAAAACTCGTTGATTCGTTCCCAACGTGGGAATAAAACGTTCCCAGCATGGGAATAAAATGTTCCCAACGTGGGAACATGAGGTTGTACTGAAGTTAGTGGAGTAAATAGATACTATTTCGTTAATTCATCAAGCAGACCCTGACAGGCATCCTCGAGCAGTTCAAGCGCGAACTCAAAGTCGCGTGTAGAGCCATAATAAGGATCAGGAACAGTCTTCTGCCCGGGATGGTGGCGTAGATAATCGCTCATGCGGATGATCTTTTGGAGATCTGCTTGCGTATGAGCTTGTCGAGCAACATCATGATAGTTCTCCTGATCCATCACGGCTATCAGGTCGAAACGGGCAAAGTCCTTCGAAGAGAACTGACGGGCACGATGGTCAAAGGTGTACCCATGTCGCTGCCCACATTGGCGCATACGATGATCAGGCAACTGACCCACATGCCATGAGCCAATTCCAGCAGAGTCGATATAGAACTCATCCTCCAATCCCCGCTCCGCCACGAGATGTTGCATGATCCCGTCTGCAGCCGGCGAACGACAGATGTTTCCCAAACAGATAAAGAGTATCCTTTTCATGTTCTCCTTCATTCAATTTGAGCGCAAAGGTAACGTTTTTTGTCGATGTCAACAAGAGAAACAAGAAAAAGTATTATCTTTGCTAACGAATAAGGAAGCGATTCCCAACAACAATGGAAGAGGTTTACAAACTTTACAGAGAAGTGTTTCCCTATATCTGCAGAGAGGTAGAAACGCTGAGGGAGATCATCAGTCATGATAGCAATATCAGGATTGAGAAAAGGAATGACGGTCATGAACTGATTGCCGTCAGCCTCATCCGTAAAAACACTATCCTGTTGTTGGTGGTGAGGGAAGACTATCGACGACAAGGTATCGGAAGTCATCTGCTGCGCGAATCTGAAGATATTATACGGGAACAGGGATACGACAAGGTGGTGTTGGGTGTCGGTGATGATTACCTGATGCCTGGGGTACCGACTAGTAAGCGCTATTTCCCAGCAGAGCACGAGAACCTGTACCACTTCCTGAATACAGAAGCGAGTGATTTCTTTGAGCGACGAGGTTACAAGCACAGCTGGCACGACTCGAATTGTTTCGATATGCGCATGTCGTTGAAAGACTTCCCGAACGAAAGTCCCAACGTAGGCGATACCATCAACGGATGCCACTACAGATGGGCAAACAAAAGTGATGTGGAAGGAATCATCAAATGTGTGCAGGAAGCAGAAGAGGATTTCGTAGAATACTATCGTAATCCAGATCTTTATGTCTCTAACGACCACGAACGCGTACTGGTGGCCATTGTCAATCATGAAATCGTAGGAACACTCATTGTTGGTTTCGAAACAGAAGGAAAAGGTCAGGGTTGTGTAGGCTGTACCACCGTGAAGCCCTCCCAAAGAGGTCGACATATCGGTGTAAACATGGTAATGATCGGCACCAGAAGTCTGAAAGATGCTGGTTTGGATACTGCCACGCTCAGCTACACATATTCTGGTCTGGATCACATGTATGGTTATTCAGGTTATCAGATCTGCACATATTACATGATGGGTGAAAAGTATCTAACTTTTGGCAAATAATCTATAAACCATTTGGCAAATCCATTTAATCTCTTTACTTTTGCAAACCGAAATGAAGAAGACGACCATTGAACAGCGAAGAAGATGTTTTTCACGGATACTACTTGGAGTGTTCGTGCCCATGCTGTTATTGGCGGCCTTCCATTGGCATAATGACGAGACAGGGAAAGCAAATGCCTGTGTGGAATGTGTGCATCATGTACCCCATAGCGGTCATCTAACAGCACAATCATTCTCCGTTGACGACTGTCTGCTTTGTCAGTTCCATGCCCTGCCCTACCTGCCTGCTGCCGTAGTGATGCTTGTCGCATTACTTCCTGTTGACAGAATGGTTTGCAACCTGTCAACCGTCGCAGTAGAGAGCGGTCAGTCATCATGCATCTCCCTTCGTGGTCCTCCTATCTGTTTCTGATTCATCGTTAAGAACTGAGCACCTGTTGTCATTCGGCAACAGGTTGAAACATTGATCATTAACAGAAACAAGCAATGAGAAAACTTTTTATCATCGCTTTACTGCATTGTATCTGTCTATCGGTATTTGCAGACACAGTAGCAGGTAAAGCATCTTTGTCGGGTAAAGTAACCGACGATATAGACAAATCGCCCATGGTTGGCGTAAGTATTTATTTCCCGGAACTGAAAGAGGGAACAGTTACCAATGAGAACGGCGACTACAGCATCACTGACCTGCCTGCTGTACATACCACCATACAAGTGAGTTATGTGGGACATCAGACCATCGTCCGTGATGTTGATCTGCGCACCACGCATCGAATGGATTTCGTGATGAAAGAGGCAAACGCCATGATTCATGAGGTGGTAGTAACTGGTCTGACGGGTACGGAGTTACTCCGAAACTCCCCATCACCAGTAAGTATCGTTTCACCCCGTGAACTGCAGATGAGTGCCTCGACCAATATCATCGATGCTGTGGCCAAACAGCCGGGAGTGGCACAGATTACTACGGGTAGCGGCATCTCCAAGCCCGTGATTCGCGGATTGGGCTTCAATCGCATTCTCGTGGTGAACGATGGCATCAGACAGGAAGGTCAGCAATGGGGTGACGAGCACGGTATTGAGATTGATGCCCAGCAGGTACACTCTGTCGAGATACTGAAAGGTCCTGCGAGTCTTGTTTACGGTTCTGATGCCATGGCAGGCGTATTGATCTTCCATGATGAGCCCGTGATGGCCAAAGGAACAATGGCTGGAGAAGTGGAATCGGAGTATCAGACCAACAACGGACTCTTTGACTATTCCGCAGACTTCGCGGGTAATCAGGGCGGACTGATCTGGAACTGGCGATGGAGTCAGAAGATGGCACACGACTACAAGAACCCTTACGACGGATATGTCACCAACTCACGCTTTCAGGAGCGGGCACTCTCTGGTCTTCTTGGCGTGAACCGCAATTGGGGTTACTCGCATCTGAAACTCTCATACTATCACCTCACCCCCGGTATTGTGGAAGGAGAGCGCGATGAGGAAACAGGCGAGTTGGAAAGAAGCGGTGACATCAAGTCATACGGTAAGTTGTCACCCTTCCAGCAGATCCATCACTATAAAGCCGTATGGGATAACTCATTGTTGATGGGTGACGGTTCCCTGAAACTGCTGGTGGGCTATCAGCAGAACCGTCGTCAGGAGTTTGAGGAATACGATGAGTGCGGTCTCGATTTCAAACTGCATACCCTTAACTACGATATCCACTATCAGTCGCCAGAATGGAACGGGTGGAAGAACGTGGTTGGTATAAACGGAATGTATCAGAAGTCAGAGAATCTGGGTGAAGAGTTCCTGATCCCGTCGTATAACCTCTTCGACATCGGTGTGTTTGCCACTACCTGTCGTTCCTTCGGCAACTGGCATGTGAGTGGCGGATTGCGTTACGATACACGGCACCTGCATAGTCATTCCCTTTGGACTGAGGAAGAAGGACAGCGTTTTACGACCTTCTCGCGAACCTTTAACGGAATGACGGGGAGTCTGGGAGCGATCTGTAACATCACTGACCAGTTGGATTTCCGTGTGAATCTCTCACGGGGATTCCGTGCACCGAATATGAGTGAGCTGGGCAGCAATGGCGAACATGAGGGAACATTGCGGTATGAGATCGGTAATCATCAACTTGATCCGGAATACAGCTGGCAGTTTGATGCAGGTCTCGACTACTCTTCGGCCATCGTTTCCGCACAGTTGGCTTTGTTTGCCAACCATATCGACAACTATATCTTCCTGGAGCGAAAGGAAGGTGTGGTCATCGATGACACCCCTGCGTTCCAATATCTCTCTGGCGATGCCCGCATTTTCGGTGGTGAGGCCATCCTTCATATCCACCCCGTTGAACCACTGCATTTCGAGAATACGTTCTCGTATGTACGTAGTGTCCAGCTTCATCAGTCGGAAGAAAGCAAGTACCTGCCCTTCACACCGGCTCCACGATGGCTCTCTACCCTGCGGTACGACTTCATTCGCGACGGGAAAGTGCTGAACAACACCTACGCCAGTATCGAGATGGACTGCAATCTGAAGCAGGATCATGTTCATCTTGCCTACGATACCGAGACGGCAACACCTTCCTATACCTTATTTAATATCTATTCGGGTACCGACATCCTCCATCGAGGACGTAAGGCCGCATCGGTATTCTTCTTTGTCAACAACCTGTTCGACCGCGCTTATCAGAATCATCTGAGCAGACTGAAATATGCTGATACCAATGAGGTTACAGGTCGTATGGGCGTGTATAACATGGGACGGAATATCGGGGTGAAACTCATCTTGCCCATTACCTTTTAATAGAAAGTGGAGAGCTTAGACTCTCCACTTTTTTCTTTCCAATAAAAAAGTGTAACTTGTTGGAACAACGTATCATAATTTTTAGTATATTTGTCGCGTAAAAATACAACCAAAAAAGATACAAATATGAAAGTAGGTATTCCAAAAGAAATCAAAGACAATGAGAACCGCGTGGGTATGACACCTGCTGGAGTAGCAGAACTGGTGAAACACGGTCATGAGGTATTTGTGCAGCACACCGCTGGTGAAGGCAGCGGATTCCGTGATGAACAATATCAGACTGTTGGTGCCACCATCCTTCCAACTATTGAGGACGTGTATGCCACCGCCGACATGATTGTGAAGGTGAAGGAACCCATCGCCCCCGAGTATCCGTTGGTACGGAAGGGACAGGTGCTGTTCACGTATTTCCACTTTGCTTGCGAGAAAGAACTGACAGAGGCTATGCTGAAGAGTGGTGCTATCTGTATTGCTTATGAGACGGTGGAGATGAAAGACCGTTCATTACCGCTGCTGATTCCGATGAGTGAGGTGGCAGGACGAATGGCCACCCAGAACGGTGCCTACTACCTGCAGAAGACACAAGGAGGAAAAGGTAAGCTGATGGCTGGTGTGCCTGGTGTGAAGCCAGCCAAAGTTTTGGTGTTGGGCGGTGGTACTGTTGGTGAGGCAGCAGCCCGTATCGCCATCGGAATGGGAGCAGATGTAACCATTACGGATATCTCGTTGCCACGGTTGAAACGACTGGCGGCCGATATGCCCCAGGTGCATACCCTTTATTCTTCAGAGCATAATATCCGTATGGAACTGCCCACTGTTGACATTGTCATCGGCTCTGTACTTATTCCCGGTGATGCCACACCGCATCTGATTACCAAGGATATGCTGAAGTTGATGGAACCCGGTACCGTATTGGTTGATGTGGCTATCGACCAAGGTGGCTGCTTCGAGACATCCCATCCTACTAAGCATAGTGATCCCGTCTATACCATTGATGGTATCGTACACTATGCCGTGGCTAACATCCCTGGTGCTGTGCCCAACACATCTACCATGGCACTTACCAATGCCACCCTGCGCTATGCAGTGGCACTGGCTGACAAAGGTTGGAAGAAGGCCTGTCAGGATGATGAAGCACTACGCAAAGGTGTGAACATCGTAGATGGAAAGATTACCTACGAGGCTGTGGCCAAGGTATTCGGAAAGGAATACACACCGCTTAACATTTAACTATACAGCAGTTTCCTTCGGACTCCGCTTATCGCGCTTATAGCTGCGGTACTCATCCAAAGGAATCTCGATATTCGGTTCTTCCAGCTTCCCTTCACGGGGGAGCTGGAATTTCATATATTTGATGTTAAGTCCCCGATCTATCCACATGGATTCATAGTAGGTCTGGATGCTACGAGGAAGGAGGAACACCTCTTCTTCCGCCCCGCCATATAGATCATTGGTATGAGCCATGAGGGGAAGACTGTTCTTCTCTACCACAAAAGAAGTATAGGTAAAGAGGAAGTTTGAGTCGGTCTTCAAGTGGATGATTCCCCCATTCACCAGAAAACGGCGGTATCGTTCCAGGAAATAAGTAGAGGTAAGTCGTTTCCTAGGATTCTTCATCTGAGGATCACTGAAGGTGAGCCAGATCTCTTGTACCTCGTCCGTGGCAAAGAAGCGGTCGATGATCTCTATATTAGTACGCAAGAAAGCCACGTTCTTCAATCCTTCGTTCAAGGCCTGCGTGGCCCCTGTCCACATTCGTGCACCTTTGATATCTACTCCGATGAAGTTGATGTCAGGGAAGAGTTTGGCGAGTCCTACGGTATATTCTCCCTTACCGCATCCCAGCTCGAGCACAATAGGATGATCATTATGGAAATACTGCTCCCGCCAGTGTCCTTTCATCTCAAAGGGCACATCATCAACTACAGAGAACGGGTATTGAAACACGTTCTCATAACGCTCCATATCAGCGAACTTGGCCAGCTTTCCTTTTCCCATACCTTCTTATATATAACTAAATTTCTGCAAAGGTACGCATAAGCGAGTAAAAAGCAAAAGGAAAACTTGCTTTTCTTTTCTTTTTCGAGCGAGAGTACCTTCGGCGAAGCCAAAGGTACGATTAAGTGAGCGAAAAACCAAATTAGTTTGAGTTTTTTCCTAGCGAGAGTACCTTTATGTAACCTCTTGGATTCGCGCATCGAAATCCTTGGCGCCTCCTTTCTCACCAAAGACCTTTCCCAGCAATCGAGCACGTCGGTTCGTGATGGTCTGCGGAGATTCTCCAATCAAGGTGGCAATCTCTGTGGGAATGAAACGCAGCTTGATCAGCATGCAGATGCGGATATCTCTTTCGGTAAGCAATCCGTTCCTGTTGACGGTAGGCAGAAACTCTGGCAGGATGCGGTTCATCAGTTCATAGAGATCCTTCCACGACTCATCATCAGGTGTCTTACCACGGTCGGCCAGACGATGGAAATAATGAACGGTCTCATCGTTCAGTAAGGTATCCATCAACGAGATATCAGCTGGTGTTTCCGGTTCTTTCTGCTCTTCATTCAGTTCGTTCTGCAGATCCTTGATCCGAGACAGCACCTCACGGTAGTCTTTCATCTTCCTGCGGTGATAATGGTAGAAAGTGCCGATGATAATAACCATGACGACAATGATACCGATCAGTAAGGAGAGGTTCCGATAAAGACGATGCTGTACCACACGGTGATCGTATTCTTTCTGCAAGGCGGCGATGGTTTCTGCCTTGTCGTTCACACGAATACTCTGGTACAATTTGTTCAGGTGCTCACTTAAGTCGAGTGCCCGCCATTCCTCATGCGACTTGTAATAATTCACTAGTTTCTCATAAGCCTCGATTCTTACATGAGCATTCGTGGTATTCAAAGACTCGAACCAATAATCGGTAGCCTCCTTCATATTCCCTTCCGCTTCCATGAGATCGCCCATCCGCTTGGCGGCATAGTCATTGGGGAACTCCTCCAAAGCGCGCTTCAAGAATTTCTTTCCTTTGATGGTATCTCTCTCCTCCAAGGCTTCACAACCGAAGCTGACCAGCAGGTCGGACTTCACTTGTCCTTCGGTATCAAACAGGATGGGCTTGGCCTGTGCAATATACACTTTCGCACTATCCAACTGTCCATGCTGGATATGTGCCCGAATCAGTTTGTTCAAACTTGCAGCCATTCTTGGATGACTGTTCATCTTTGTGGCACATGCCAGGGCTCGCTGATGACTGACAAGCATCAGCTCATGACAGTTCGCTGCCTCGTTCAGGTTACCGATAGCATCATACACATCATAATGGAACACTTCGTCGTTGATGTGGGATGACATCTCCTCTGCCTGTTTCAGACAAGCCACCGCATCCGTCCAACGATTATTGCTTTGGTGGGTGATGCCAAGGTGAAGCAGCGACTTGGCCAGATGCGTTTTGTCCTTTTTCTTTTGGTAAAAAACTACACTGTTAGCTATCAGGGAGTCATTGCAGATCTCCAATCCAATCTTATGAATGGCAGTGGTATAGAGAAGTCCGAAAAGAGCAATATCATCCTCCGACTCCAGACTCGTCTTTTCCATATTTCCAACAAAGCGACCTAATTGATTTTCCTGAGCAACCTCCATGTTATAGATGAGTTGCATGGCCTTGTTGGGATCCTGATCTATGATCCGTTCCGCTTGTAATAAAACAGTGTGGTTGTCAGGTTGCCCATGTGAGCAACCCGACAACACACAAATGGTGAAAAGAGTAATGATAGTATAGTATTTCATTCCACTTATTTGAGACTGAACGAGATCGGGAGGGTGTATTTCACACGTACCACCTTACCATTCTGCTTACCCGGTTTCCAGTTTGGCATCGCTTTCACAATACGAACAGCCTCTTCATCCAAAGAAGGGAATACCGACTTCACCGTCTCCACATTACTGATGGAACCGTCCTTCTCCACAACGAAGGTAACGAGCACTCTACCAGAAATCTTTTTCTCTTGGGCATCCTTCGGATAAGTAATGTTTTCTTGCAAGAAAGAAAGCATTGCCTGCATACCACCAGGGTACTGCGGCATCTCTTCCACCACATCAAAAACATCCTGTGGTGCTGTGTTCCCTTTCTGCACTTGTGCCTGAGCACCGAGTGTCATCATACAGGCTGCAATAGCCATCAAAAAAATCCTTTTCATTTTCCTATTGTTTTTAGTTAGAAATTCCCCACGGTATTTCCGCAGGAGGTAACGTTACGAGTCCGGATCTCGCTGTTTCCGTCGGCAAAAGTAGGGAAAACCTGAATACGCTCCAAAGAAATCATTACATTTAATTACACAAGAGAAGAAAAAGATTACACAATACTAAAAGAGGGCACTTTTCAGCGCCCTCTCCTTATTGCTTAATCGATCACAACCGTTGTCCATCCGTGCTTGTCTTCGATCGTGCCATACTGAATACCACGTAACGTATCGAAGAGTTTCTTGGACTTCGGACCCGGTTCCGGACCGAAATCATAACGCTTGCCTGTATCAAGGTCGTCGATATAGGATATCGGACTGATGACTGCAGCGGTTCCGCAGGCACCTGCCTCCTCGAAGGTCTCCAGTTCTTCCTCAGGAATAGGACGACGTTCCACCTTCATACCCAGATCTTCAGCTACCTGCATCAGACTCTTGTTCGTGATGGAAGGCAGGATAGAGGTTGACTTCGGAGTAACATAGGTATTGCCTTTGATTCCGAAGAAGTTGGCAGCACCGCACTCATCCATGTATTTCTTCTCCTTGGCATCAAGATAGAACTCACAGGCGTAACCTTTCTCATGAGCCAGATTATTAGCGAAGAGGCTGGCGGCATAGTTACCACCCACCTTATATTTACCTGTTCCTAGAGGAGCAGAGCGGTCGAAGTCACGAACGATTACATAGGGGTTGCTGGAGAATCCGCCCTTAAAGTACGGACCTACCGGAGTAACGAAGATCAGGAAGAGGTATTCCTTGGAAGGATGAACACCTACCTGAGCACTCGTACCGATGAGCAACGGACGGAGATACAGTGTAGCCCCACTCTCATAGGTGGGAATCCACTCCTGGTTCAGGCGTACCACCTTCTTGGCCATCTCCACAAACAGTTCAGTAGGAACCTCTGGCATCATGATTCCACGACAAGTACTCTGCAGACGGGCAGCGTTCTCTTCGACTCGGAAAAGACGTACCTTACCGTCTGGACAACGGTAAGCCTTCAGTCCTTCGAATGCCTCCTGTCCATAATGCAGGCAGGTAGCAGCCATGTGCAGTTTCAGATACTCATCGGAGCAAACCTCTATCTCGCCCCACTTACCGTCACGATAGTAGCAACGTACGTTGTAGTCAGTCGGCATATAGCCAAACGACAGACTCGACCAATCAATATTCTTCATATCTTTACTAATTAAATGAGTATTCACAATTTTGAATGCAAAAGTAACCAAAATCTTGCGTTTGAGCAACAACTTCGAACAAAAAGTCGTTTTTTTCTTATCTTTTCTTGTTAAATAATAAATATATGACTATCTTTGCAACAACTAATTAACATAAATAAACACAAAAGAAGATGAAAAAGCTATTATTAATGACTCTTCTGGCAGTTGCTATGAGCGCAAATGCCGGGAACACAAATGAGATGTTTATCGATGATGATGAAGTGTTCAGCGAAGAGGGAGGAATCAAGATCTCTGATGATGATGAAGACGAACGTTGGGATATGCACTTCGCATTTGGTGTTAACATCCCAACTGACGAGGTTGAGGGTCACAGTTTTGCACCTTTCCGTTCTTGGGAGCTCAACTGGACTATTGTGCAGTACGGGTACACCCCGAAGAATACAAGAACTACGTTTTCTGCAGGTATTGGCTTAGACTGGCGTCAATATACCTTGAGAGGTCATAAGGACTGTTTCGTCAAGCTTAATGATTATGTCATAACAGGACAATATGAAAAGGATTATAACGATTTCTCATCAAACATCCACACTGTAGCCCTCAACATGCCACTGTTGGTTAAGCAGCGTTTCGGTAAGAAGTTTGCTGTATCAGTAGGTGCTCAACTGAACTGGAACTACTATGCACGCATTCATACCAGTTTTGGGTGGTACGACGAAGATTATGATGTGTACACGAAGAAAATCGGCCAGCGTCCTATCACAGTAGATGTACTGGGCATTCTGCATTTCGGAAAGATTGGTCTTTACTGCAAGTACTCTCCCATGAGCGTTCTGAAAAAGGAGCGTGGTGTAGAGTTCAAGTCATTCGCAGCAGGTCTCTACTTCTAAGTCCTACTCGCGCTCATCCTGAATCTTTTGGATCTCCTGTTCTGTCATGGTCAGTTTATCCTTGCAGAACTTGATTAATCGCTGTGCCGTCTTGAGCTGCACAGCGATTTCATCTATGCTGTACTCATCGTTCTCCATCTTTCGGACGATGTCCTGAAGTTCAGCAAAGGCTTCTTCGTATTTTATATTCTCTTTCATATCGTTGGAGGTTTGGGTTATCGATAAC
The DNA here is from genome assembly GCA_045114185.1 of Prevotella sp. Lineage (GTDB taxonomy): Bacteria > Bacteroidota > Bacteroidia > Bacteroidales > Bacteroidaceae > Prevotella. The sequence goes on from JBGUJY010000065.1 coordinate 43,333, forward strand.
TATTTGTTCTAGTTGAACTAGTACAACTAGTGTTACTAGCTAGGTAATACCTTGGAGCGAACACTCCCATTGGCGACACGTGTTTCAATCTCATCTCCAGGATGCAGGGTAGCAACATCCTTCACCACCTTACCATCATGCAGCGTGATGCTGTAACCACGACGAAGGAGAAGTGTCGGATCAAGGTTCTTCACCCGCTCAGAAAGCAGTTGGACTCGATGTCGCTCTATTTCCAACCGACGTTCAAGGAGCATCGCAAACCGTTCCTGAAGACTATCGATCCGTGCTTCATGACGGGTTTTAACCACTGAGAATAATCGTGGAATAGCATCAGAAACCATAGATAGCTGCGCATTGAGGGTTGAGAGTTTCTGCTGCGCATAACGGGTTATGCGTTCTTGGGCGTTGTTCAAAACATCCAGTACTTCATTCAAATGGTCGATAAGAAAGGCCGCTGCGGCAGTAGGTGTTTTCACTCTTGTATGTGAAACCATGTCAAGAATACTCTCGTCGCGTTCATGTCCGATACCTGTAATAATAGGTAAGGGGAAGTTCGCTACATTCTCTGCCAATGCCAGCGTATCAAACCCCGACAGATCAGCCGTAGCACCGCCACCACGGATGATGACGACACAGTCGAAAGAAGGAGTTTGAGGTGAAGGGTGAGAAATGAGAGAATAGATTTGTTCCAAGGCTGCAATGACACTTGCTTCCACTCCCTCACCCTGCATCACGGCAGGAAAGAGTTGGGTTTGGAACTGGAATCCGTATTCATTATTCTCCAATTGGTTGACAAAATCACCATAGCCTGCCGCATTCGCACTACTGATCACTGCTATTCGCTGAGCAAACAAAGGAAGAACAAGTTCTTTCTGCAGATCAAAGACGCCCTCTTCTTTCAACTGACGGATGATCTCTTGTCGTTTCCGGGCCATGTCGCCCATTGTATAAGTGGGATCAATATCGGTAACTATCCATGAAAAACCATAGGTCTCATGAAACTGCGCATACACCTGAAGCAACACTTTCATGCCAGCATGGAGTTGTTGACCTGTTTCCTTTTCGAAATACGGACGAAGCAGTTGCCATGATGACTGCCAACACTTGGCGGAAGCCTGGGCGATAGGCGTATTCTCGTTCCTTCTTCCTTTCGCTCCTTCATTGCGATTATACTGCACCAACTGCATGTAGCAATGACCACGCACTTCACGCACCTCCGACAGTTCTGCCTCCACCCAGTATTCCTGATGAAGTTCCTCCTCTATCGTTTCTCGTACGAGTGAGTTCAGTTCATAGAGTGTTAACGCTTTTTCCATCGGCAAATTCTTAATCCCCTTTCCGTAGTTCTTTATTATAGATCGACCAGAAGTCAGGTATCCCATAACCATAGATATTATCCGGACAGCTGGCACGACTTCCACCGTTCCTCACCATCTCCATAATCTCCAAAGCCGTCTTATCCGGGAAGGCCTGCCACAGACAGGCAATCATACCCGCCACCAAAGGAGCTGAGAAGGAGGTGCCGATATCCTTACTGATAATGCCACGACCAGTGATGACTGATGTAGGACTGCCCATAGCCATCACGTCAGGCTTCACTCTACCATCGGCTGTAGGACCGATAGAACTAAAGGCGGCATTGATTCCATTGGCACTTACCGCACCGACAGTGATGATGTCCATGGCATCTGCAGGTACATTAATCTTCTTCCAAGGTCCCATACCGTCGTTTCCTGCACTATTCACCAAAATAATACCTTTTCGGGCCAACATCGAGGCCGTTCGGGAAATCATCGCAGAAAGACCGTCTAACTGACAATAGTCGTAGTTCTGTGAAGGATCATCGAAATGATGGTAGCCCAACGAACTGTTGATAATATCAACGCCTGCGCTATCGGCAAACTCTACCGCTGCTGCCCAATAATCCTCTTCCGCCATCGTCTCTGTCTGGGTATCCTCGCACCGCAGAAGCCAATAGGCCGCATCAGGTGCTGTACCCATAAACATTCCTGGTTCGTTGACTGCCATGGTGGAGAGTACCATCGTTCCGTGATCTATGCCATGGAAGATGCTCTCCTGGTTTATAGGCAGGGTGAAGTCGGCAAAGCCAAGTTGTCTTACCTTAGTTATGGCAGGTATCACATCGGCATTCATGAAACCACCGTCGAGAACAGCAATCACCATTCCCTTTCCACGGTAACCATGACGGTGAAGATGGTTACCACCCAACATCTCCAACTGTTCGTACGTCACGCCATCGGGGTTGTTATCGATATTGTCCCATTTATTGAATTCCGTATGATAAGTCGTCCTTGGGCGTTTACGTTCAATGGAATCAGGCGATACCCATACCCTACGCACATCCTTGACAAAGGGGAACTTACTCACCTCCTTCATTACATCCTGTTTCTTGGTAAAGACCAGCAAGGTGTTGTTCCATTTGCTCTTGCTAACTACTTCTACTCCTTCGGCTGCTATGGATGTTACATAACGAGGATTCAAAGGAAGGTCAGTACTGTCAATGGGCAGATGCTGTCTGCGCCGCCGCTCTATCGCTCTCGTCGAGAGGAATTCCTCAGGACGATCTGTCATGAATGGCGTTCCTTGCTTATCCGTCAATGTCACACGGAACAAATAGCACTTGCCGCCCGGATATTTAACCCGGTCGGTACCTCGTGCCATCAGCATCGTTGCGGATAACAGGAGTAGGATCATGCTTAACCAACGCCTCATCTGTATCAACTCTTTAGGTATTTACAACCCCTAAATGACTTAGATTATGCAAAGGTACGAAAAATCTGAAAATCTTCCTCTATCATTCTTTACTTTTCACAAAAAATCGTACCTTTGGCTACACCGAAGGTACTCACGTTAACTACGTTTTCCTCTATCGCGACTCAGCCATCCAAACTTGTTTGATGGCTTTCACTGCTCCATCGGTTCGGAAAAACTCAAAAACTTTTGGTTTTTCGCTCACTTAATCGTACCTTTGCACTATGGATAATAAATCTGCGACACTGGAATTAGGAACGAAGCCTGTGGGAAGTCTGCTTATGCAGTATGCCATTCCTGCCATCGTGGCTATGGTGGCTTCGTCTCTCTATAACATGGTGGACTCGATCTTCATCGGTCAAGGTGTAGGACCGATGGCCATCTCGGGTCTGGCCATTACTTTTCCTTTTATGAATCTGAGCGGTGCCATCGGTGCATGCATCGGTGTGGGTGCCTCTACATATCTTTCGGTGAAACTAGGACAAAAAGACTACTCCATGGCACTGCGTATCCTGGGGAACTCTGTCGTCTTGAAGATCATCACGGGTATCATCTTCGGAGCACTCTGTTTGTTGTTCCTAGATCCCATCCTTCGGTTCTTTGGAGCTTCCGACAATACCCTGCCTTACGCTCATGAATACATGGTTGTCATCTTATTGGGAAACGTATGCACCCATCTCTATTTTGGAATGAATGCACTTCTGCGTGCAGCATCGAAGCCCAAGCAAGCCATGTATGCTACGATCTTCACCGTCGTATTAAACACGGCACTCGACCCCATCTTTATCTACACCTTAGATATGGGCATTCGTGGCGCAGCCTTGGCGACCATCCTGTCGCAAACCACAGCGCTATGTTGGCAAATCAAGCAGTTTTCCAATCCCAATGAGCTATTGCATTTCCAACGAGGTATCTATAAACTTGATTGGAGTATCATCAAGAATATTTTGGCCATTGGTGTTTCCCCATTAGCCATGAACACCTGTTCTTGCATTATTGTGATCTTTATCAATACGGCACTCGTAAAACATGGTGGTGACCTAGCCGTAGGTGCCTTTGGCATCGCCAACCGTATCGGATTCCTATTCTTTATGATTGTGATGGGAATCAATCAGGGTATGCAACCGATTGCTGGGTATAACTACGGTGCCATGCATTTCGACCGTATGTTGAAAGTGTTGAAACTGTCGATGATATCTGCCACTGCCATCATGGTGGTTGGCTGGTTGGTAGGAGAGCTGATGCCTTATCCCTGTGCCCGTCTGTTTACAACCGATTCAGAACTGATAGAACAGGCCGTGAAAGGTATCCGTCTCAACATGCTTGCCTTCCCACTGATTGGTTCACAAGCGGTCATCACCAATTTCTTCCAATCAATCGGCAAAGCAAAGATCAGCATCTTCCTCTCTTTGTCACGTCAGATGATTTTCCTCTTGCCCTTGTTAGTCATACTCCCACCGATCCTGGGGGTTGACGGTGTATGGACGGCCTTACCAGCCAGCGATACCGTGGCTTTCATCGTGACATGGATTATCATGATCAGATATATGCGTAAATTCAAACTACAACATCAAAAGCAGACCTATGCAGCATAAGAATATCATCATCAATGTGGGCCGACAATTAGGGTCTGGTGGACATGTCATTGCCAAGTTACTGGCAGATGACTTCAACTGCAAGCTCTACGACAAGGAACTTCTGAATCTGGCAGCCAAAGAGAGCGGATTCTCTGAGCGTTTCTTCGAGCAGAATGATGAGCAGAAAGGTTTCTTGAAATCACTGTTCCATCTTCATGCCCCACACGTTGGAGACAATAACTTCTATAACAGTCGTTTCTCACAAGAGAGTCTGTTCCAGTTCCAAAGCGATGCCATCATCAAGGCTGCTGACGAAGGCTCGTGTGTGTTCATCGGACGCTGCGCCGACTATGTATTACGTGATCGCGACAATGTTGTGAACATCTTCATCACGGCCAACATAAAGGACAGATTAAAGGCGGTCATGGAGCGGGATCAGTGTGACGAAGATGCCGCAATGAAGATTCTGAAGAGCAAGGAAAGCGCCCGTTCATCCTATTATAATTACTATACAGGTAAGAAATGGGGATGTGCTGAGAGCTATGATCTCTGTATCAACTCCAGCATTCTCGGATATGAGGAAACAGCAAAACAGATTGCTGAATTCATCCGCAAACGGTTTGATTCATGAAAAGAATAGGTATCTTAAGCGATACGCATAGCTTTTGGGACGAGAAATATCTTCATTATTTCGAACCCTGTGACGAAATCTGGCATGCAGGCGATATCGGGAGTGTTGAAGTGGCCGACCGACTGCAGGAATTCCGTCCGCTACGCGCCGTTTGTGGAAACTGCGACGGTGGTGACTTACGATTGATGTTCCGCGAACTGAACCGGTTTAAGTGCGAGGACGTTGATGTTCTTATCAAGCATATCGGAGGTTACCCCGGCAACTACGATCCGTCTATCCGTCGACAAATATTCGCCAACCCGCCCCAACTGTTTATCAGCGGGCACTCACATATCCTAAAGGTGAAGTACGACAAGACGCTCGGATTGCTACATATCAATCCAGGGGCCGCAGGACTACAGGGATGGCACAAGGAGCGAACACTCATCCGTCTTACTGTTGACGGACAACAATTCAAGGATTTAGAAGTTATTACATTAGGAAACAAATAAAAAAAAAGAATATGAAACGTACAATTGTTATTACTGGTGGCGCCGGCTTTATTGGAAGTCATGTGGTGCGCCTGTTTGTGAACAAGTACCCCGAGTATCACATCATCAATCTCGATAAGTTGACGTATGCGGGAAACCTTGCCAACCTGAAGGATATCGAGGATAAGCCCAATTATGAGTTCGTCAAGATGGATATCTGCGATTTCGACGCGTTCTATCAACTCATGCAGGACAAAAAGGTGGATGGCATCATACATCTGGCTGCAGAGAGTCATGTGGACCGCTCTATCAAAGACCCATTCACCTTTGCCAAGACCAACGTGATGGGTACCTTGTCACTCCTGCAGGCTGCCAAGCTCTATTGGGAATCATTGCCCGAGAAGTATGAGGGCAAACGTTTCTATCATATCTCTACCGATGAGGTATATGGTGCATTGGAGCTGTCGCATCCCGAGGGTATTGAACCTCCATTCACAACGACAGCCAGCAGTGCTGAGCATCATCTCGCTTACGGTGACAAGTTCTTTGTGGAGACAACAAAGTATAATCCTCACTCACCCTATTCTGCCGCCAAGGCATCAAGTGACCACTTTGTTCGTGCCTACCATGACACCTACGGAATGCCTGTCGTCGTAACGAACTGTTCGAACAACTACGGTCCTTATCAGTTCCCCGAGAAACTGATACCTCTTTTTATTAATAATATCCGTCACCGAAAGCCCTTGCCTGTCTATGGAAAGGGTGAGAATGTGCGCGACTGGCTGTTCGTAGAAGACCATGCACGTGCCATTGACCTGATTTTCCATGAGGGAAAGATTGCCGAAACTTACAACATCGGAGGTTTCAACGAGTGGAAGAACATCGATATCATCAAGGTCGTCATCAAGACCGTTGACCGTCTGTTGGGACGTACCGAAGGCGAAGACATGGATCTTATCACATTCGTTACCGACCGTGCCGGACATGATCTCCGCTACGCTATCGACTCATCAAAGCTGCAGCGTGAACTGGGTTGGGAACCAAGTCTGCAATTCGAGGAAGGCATCGAGAAGACCGTCCGTTGGTATCTCGACAACCAAGAGTGGCTCGATAATGTCACATCAGGTGACTATCAGAAATATTACGATAACATGTACGCCAACAGATGAAAAAGATTTTGCTTTTAGGCTCAGGTGAACTGGGCAAGGAGTTCGTGATTGCCGCCATGCGAGCCGGCCAGTATGTCATTGCTTGCGACCGCTATGACAATGCTCCAGCCATGCAGGTGGCTGACGAACGTGAGGTATTCTCCATGCTCGACGGTGATGCGCTGGAGGCAGTAGTGAACAAACACAAGCCTGACATCATCGTACCCGAGATTGAAGCCATCCGCACCGAGCGCCTCTTTAAGTTCGAGGAGCAAGGCATTCAGGTGGTACCGTCAGCTCGTGCCGTGAACTACACGATGAACCGCCGCGCCATTCGTGATCTTGCTGCCCGCGAACTGGGTTTGCGCACAGCGAAATACTTCTATGCAAAGACTTTTGAGGAATTCAAGACTGCTGCAGACGAGATTGGTTTCCCCTGTGTTGTAAAGCCGTTGATGTCATCCAGCGGTCATGGCCAGAGCTATGTCCATAATGACGATGAGTTGGAACAGGCATTCAAAGACGCCATGGAAGGCAGTCGCGGCGACGTCAAGGAGGTTATCATTGAGGAGTTTATCGACTTTGAATCGGAATTCACCCTGCTCACCGTAACTCAGAAGAACGGTCCTACCATCTTCTGTCCCCCCATCGGTCATGTTCAGAAAGGTGGTGACTACCGTGAGAGCTGGCAGCCGTACAAGATTTCTGACGATGCCTTGAAGCAGGCACAACATATGGCCGACCAAGTAACGAAAGCATTGACGGGTGCCGGCATCTGGGGCGTGGAGTTCTTCCTGACTAAACAAGGTGAGGTAATCTTCTCTGAACTCTCACCACGTCCACATGATACTGGGATGGTAACCCTTGGTCATACCATCAACCTCTCAGAATTTGAACTGCATTTCCGTGCCGTGATGGGGCTGCCCATTCCTGCCATCCATCTGGAGCATGCAGGAGCCAGCGCCGTGATTCTCTCACCCAAAGAAGCAAAGACGCCAGTGGACCGTTCTTTGTTTAATTATAACCTCGAGGAAGCACTGAAAGAAGACCGCACTCGTATCCGCATCTTCGGTAAGCCCGAAGCCCATAAGGGACGACGCATGGGTGTCGTGCTATGCTACGGCGAGGTGGACGACGACGTCAATGCTTTGCGTGACAAAGCCAAGCGCCTGGCCAAGACGGTCCTCGGCACCGATCCTTATACGAAGTTCGAGCATTAAGAGATGATTGAGACACTACAATCATTGCGATTCATCTTTATGATGATGATTTTCATGTCGCACTTTGCATATCGTGACATCCGTGCGTTCGATGCAGGCGGTGACTGTGGTGTAACTTTCTTCTTCCTGCTCAGCGGTTTCGTGTGTTCGCTGAAATATGGACACCAAGTGCAAGAGGGCACTTTTAGCTATGGCAAATTCATGGGACGCCGCTTTTGTAAACTATACCCTCTGCACTTGTTGTGTTTGTTTTTTTACCTTGTTGTGAGTCATTCACCTTTTGACTTGAAGGTGTTACTTAATCTATTGCTGCTTCAGAGTTGGGTGCCCGATGCTGACTGGTATTTCTCATGTAATAGCGTCTCGTGGTTCTTGTCAAGCATGATGTTCTGCTATTTGGTATTCCCTTGGGTCTATCGCAATCTGTCAAAGTCTCTATCGTTGGCAATTCTGATAACATATATTGCAGTTTATTGGTTCACGCCCTATAATCGTGTCAATGCTGTGCTGTATGTGTTTCCTATGGTACGATTCGTGGATTTTTATATTGGAATGCTTCTTTGCCGATTCTATGAACACAGCAAGACATTGCCATACTACAGATGGATGGAACCGTTGGTCATCATCATCCTGTTATTCACGTTGGCTATCTATCCATATACTGATGCCAAGTTTCGCAACGCACCTCTATATTGGTTGGTGTTGGTGCCGTTGGTTTTGGTCTTCGTCCAACAGAAAGGTTGCGTGTCTCATTGGTTAAAGTCTAAACCCATGTTGTTTCTCGCTTCTCTTACGATGCCTTTGTTCCTCATTCATCAGATGTGCATTGGCATCCTGCTACATCGGCTGCCCGAAATGCCTACTATTATGATGCTGATGACTTGCATCTTTGTCACTCTCATGATTAGCTGGGGTGTTCATGTAATATTTTCCAGACTCTTACGTTTATTACATATATGAATCAAGAAAAAACTCGTATTATAGACCTGCCGAAGATAGTCGACCCTCGTGGCAATTTGACGGTGGCTGAGCAAATGAAGAACATTCCGTTCGACATCTCCCGTGTCTATTGGACTTATGACGTACCCAGCGGTGAGCGCCGTGGGGGGCATGCTCATCGCACCTGTGAGGAGATTGTCATTGCCGTCAGCGGCTCGTTCGATGTGACGGTCGACAATGGGCGTGGGAGCAAGGAAATCTTCCACCTAAACCATCCTTATCAGGGCTTGTATATCGGTACTGGAGTTTGGCGAACATTGGAGGATTTTTCCAGTGGTGCCGTGTGCCTTGTGTTGGCATCGGAGTTGTTCGACGAAGACGAATATATTTACGAATACGACGAATTCGAAGAATATGTAAAAACCAAATGATTGACATCAGACGATATACAAAGGCTGACAAGGCAGCATGGGATACCTTTGTGGCGCAGTCGAAGAATGGGACCTTCCTATTCTTCCGCGACTATATGGACTATCATGCCGACCGCTTCTGTGACCATTCGCTGATGATTTATCTTGACGGGCGCCTCTATGCCCTGTTGCCAGCCAACGAGACCAATGGCGTTTTTTATTCGCATCAGGGCTTGACGTATGGCGGCATAGTGATGAGCCAGCGTTGTAAGGTGGCTCAGGTCAGGGATATCTTCGTTACGCTGAGTGACTACCTGCGAGGGCAGGGCTTCATTCGTGTGGTGTACAAGCATATTCCATGGGTTTATGCAAAGCTCCCTGCTGAAGAGGATTTGTTTGCACTCTCGAATGTATGTCGTGCCTCGTTGCTTTCGCGCGATGTGGCCAGTGTAGTGATGCTCGATCACCGTCCGGCGTTCTCCGAGTTGCGTAAACGGTGCGTAAAAAAAGCGGAGAAGGCAGGTGTTACCGTCAAAGAAGTGCAGGATTGCAGCACGTTCTGGAGTCTTCTAGAGAATAATCTGAAGGAGAAGTTTGGTGCACGTCCAGTTCATTCATTGGAGGAAATTGCGTTACTGAAATCGCGCTTTCCTGAGCATATCCGATTGTTTGTGGCCTGTCAGGGAGAAGTATACTTAGGAGGTACATTATTATATTTGGACTCTCAGACGGCGAAAACCCAGTATATCTCGGCCAACGAAGAGGGCAAACGAGTGGGGGCTTTGGATTTACTGTTTGCTCGGCTGATGGATAAATGCCGCGAGAATGGTATGAAATACTTCGATTTCGGCACCTCGAACCTTCCTGAAAACAATGATCTTAACGATTCGCTGATCTTCCAGAAGGAGGGCTTTGGCGGACGTGCCGTGTGTTATGATACTTACGAGTGGACATTATGATAAAGTATCTGGACCTAAAGACAATCAACAAGCCCTACGAGCATGCTGCAGATGAGGTGCTGCAGAGCGGATGGTATCTCAAAGGAGAGGCCACCCGGAGTTTTGAGTCGCATTATGCGGAGTATATAGGCACCCACTACTGTATTGGCTGCGGTAATGGTCTTGATGCATTGACACTGATTCTACGAGCCTTTATAGAACAAGGTGTTATGCAACCTGGCGATGAGGTCATCGTACCTGCCAACACCTACATCGCCTCGATTCTTGCCATTACGGAGAATCGTCTCAACCCCGTGTTAGTAGAACCTTCATTTGATACCCTCCAGATTGACGATGCACTCATCGAACAGGCGATTACTGAGCACACGCGAGCTATCATGATCGTGCATCTTTATGGTCGCTGTGCCTATTCAGAGAAGATTGGGACAATCTGCAAGAAATACAACCTAAAGCTAATAGAAGACAATGCCCAGGCTCACGGTTGTGTGTTCAAGGGTAAGAAAACTGGTTCTTTAGGTGATGCTGCTGCCCATAGTTTCTATCCCGGGAAGAACTTAGGTGCTTTTGGAGATGCAGGTGCCGTTACCACCAACGACAAGGAACTGGCACAGGTCATTGAGGAATTAGGTAATTACGGCTCTTCAAAGAAATATGTCTTCGACTACCAAGGTCGTAACTCCCGCATGGATGAGATACAGGCAGCCATATTAAATGTGAAACTTAGACACCTGGATGCAGATAACCAACGCAGACAAGCCGTTGCCGATTATTATATCAACAACGTTAAGCATTCTGAAATCGTTCTCCCCACACCTTCAGACAGTGTTTATCATATCTTCCCCATCCTTTGTGAAAGACGTGATGAACTACAACAATACCTGAAGGAGAACGGTGTGGAGACCATGATTCACTATCCTATCCCACCGCACAAGCAAGCATGTTATAAGGAATGGAATGATCTTTCCTTCCCGATTACCGAGCGAATCCATTGTCAGGAACTGAGTCTGCCCTGTCATCCAACCCTCAAAAAAGAAGAGGCCGACCAGATAGTCAGCCTCCTCAATCGTTTCCGTTGATGCTTTAGACGAGAACCACTGTGGCACTACGGGCAGCCTGAGCACCCATCACCAAGACCTGAGCGATATCCGCCGTCTTTGACGGTCCGCTAATAAACGTACCGTAGCCATAATCGTTGAACTCGATTCGCTTATAGGCCTCGTGCATGTTGTTCACAATCTCACTCTTCTTCAGTAAGATCACCAGATTCTCGGAAATAAAGCATACCGCCTTCTCCACCATCTGTTGTGGAATCCATACACAAGCATTCTCAGCCACGCCGAACATTCCTCTGATCACGCCCACATCTGTTCCGTTCAAAGCCTGAGCAGAACCGATAGTATCCGGATTACGTGTTGCAATAGTGATTTCAGGTAAGTTACTGGCAATCTCCTTGGCATCAGGATACAATTCCTTGATCAGTTCGTTAATATCCTTTCCTGCCTCCAATTCCACGACCTTGCCGCCTACCGACTGTGTCATAGAGATGAACTGAGCTAAAGGATCAGGATAGACGATGCCGTTGATATCCGACAGGTCGGGCATATCAAACTGTTGATGTATGTTTTTCCTGTACTTTGACAGGATCTCTTCTTTTGTACTCATATCTTTTTACTTTTTACTATGACCTATTTCACCTTACCTTTCCGCCAAAGCTCCTGGAACGAGTTCTTGGGGAAAATCATCATCTTATGACCACTCTGAGCCCATGGGTTGATACCACTCTGCATCAGTGCACCGGGAACCCAATTGGCTAATGGGGCGAACTTCATGGCAGTGTTATAGACAGCACTGCTGCCAAACATAAACTTCATACCCTTGCACATCATCTTCTTCTGCGGATTGGCTGTACCGAATTCATCTAATTGCTGGCGCCACTGATAGATCTGGTCGCCCAAGTTCACCTTGACAGGACAAACGGTCTGACAACTCAGGCACAAGGTACAAGCACTCACGTTTCCGCTGTGTTCCACCTTGTTACGGAGCATACCGAGATTGATGCCAATAGGACCTGGAATGAAGTATGAATAAGAATAGCCGCCAGAACGACGATACACAGGACAGGTGTTCATACAACTGCCACAACGGATGCACTTCAGCAATTCCCAATGATCAGGATTAGCAATCCAATCGCTGCGACCATTGTCAACCAACACGATATGCATCTTCTTTGCGGTAGGACGAGCCTTGCGGAAATGCGAGGTAAACGTGGTTGTAGGCTGACCTGTACCAGCTCTGCAGAGCATCCGCTGGAAGACAGCCAGACAGTCATAATTAGGAATCACCTTCTCCAATCCGATGGCAACAATATGCAGTTTCGGACAAGAGGTTGACATATCCGCATTTCCCTCATTGGTACATACCACGATGTCGCCTGTTTCCGCAATACCGAAGTTAGCACCCGTCATTCCTGCATCAGCTGTAAGGAACTCGTCACGCAAACTCAGTCGTGCCTGGTATGTCAGATAGGTAGGATCATGATTACCTTTTTCCGTTCCCAGTTTTTCTTCAAACAGTTCACCCACATCATCATGGTTCAGGTGAATAGCCGGCATCACGATATGACTCGGTTTTTGTCCTTTCAACTGGATGATGCGCTCACCAAGGTCAGTCTCCACCACCTCAATGCCATGAGCCTCCAGATAAGGATTCATCTCGCATTCCTCAGTCAGCATCGACTTACTCTTCACCAGTTTCTTAACCTCATTCTCCTTGAGGATGCCATAGACAATCTCGTTGAACTCCTCAGCATCCTTAGCCCAATGAACAATGCAACCGTTCTTCTCGGCACTGGTAGCAAACTGATCCAGGTATTCATCCAGATGAGAAATGGTGTGGCGTTTGATCTGCGAAGCTTTCTCACGTAACTGCTCCCACTCCTCGAGTCCGTAAGCCATATTATCTCTCTTGGTGCGAACCGACCAGAATGTGGCATCGTGCCAGCTCGCATATTTCTGGTTCTTCAAAAACGCTTTCGCCGCGTTACTATGTGCTGTACTCATAACTTATAAGTTAAAGGTAATAGTGAAAAGTGAACAATTAAAGACCAGAGGCTAATATCTGGACAACATGGATGAACTGGATAGGCAGGTCTTGTTTCTTAGCCACACCAGCCATGTGCATCAGACAAGAGCAGTCGGGACCAGTAACATATTCCGCTCCTGTGTCCATATGACGCTTTACCTTGTCCTTTCCCATCTGCTCGCAAATAGCGGTCTCCTCCACAGAGAACATTCCACCGAAGCCACAGCACTCATCGGGGCGCTCCGGCTCCACCACCTCAATACCCTCCTTCAGTTCAAGCAGGTCTTTGATCTTGTTGAACTTCGGCTCATTCTGTTCGCTAGGAGAACTAAGTCCCAGTTCTCGAACACCATGACAGGAGTTATGCAGACTCACCTTATGCGGGAACTGCCCAGGCAGTTTATCCACCTTCACCACATCATGAAGGAACTCCACCACATCCATAATCTTGTCGGATGTAGTGCACTCATGCTTTCCTTGGAGTAAACGCGGATAGTTGATCTTCACAAATGCCGTACAGCTCACAGACGGAGCAACGACATAATCAAAACCCTTGAACTTGTCTTCAAACTTCTCTGCTAAGGGAATAGCCTGTTTCTCAAAACCAGCATTCGCCATCGGCTGTCCACAGCAGGTCTGGTTGAGCGGATACTCCACGTCCAGTCCAAGACTTGTCAAGAGTTTGTATGTGGCAACGCCTACCTCAGGATACACGGCGTCCACATAACAAGGGATAAATAAACCGATCTTCATGTGATTACTATTGTTCGTTTATTAGTGATTTTTAGTTAGATGACATTCCGTTATTGTTTGAATGCAAATATACAAAAAAAATCGATACGAGCAATAGTATTATGAAACAATTTCCGATTTATTTTCAAAACCGTCAATGCGACAGTTCATAACGAACACCCACCTGCAGATTGAAATTGGTGGGATGATCCTTGAAGAAGGTATTCACGGCACCCTTGTTGTCGAAATAGTATTTTACGCCAGGCTCAACATACAAGCCCATCTGGGGCAGTACCTGATATTGCACACCAGCTGCTGCATCGGCAGAGAACTGCACACGGTCTTTCTTGCCTTTTCCTTTCACACCCTCAGTGGTATAAGTAGCCTTCACGTTCATGTCGGCAGCCCCGCCTGCAATACCATACAAGGAGAAACCTTTCCATGAGAAGACTTGATAACTCACCCTCAACGGCAGTCCTACATAATGCAACTGCTGCTCATTCACCAACTGAGTGGTATTCATCTTCTGGATGAAATCCGAAGAGAGCTTTGTATAGGTGATGCCAGAAAGAACCGACAAACGAGAGGTGACTGGATATGACAACGACAAACCGAATGTCACCGGCTGATGATGTTTGGTGATCTCCTCGTAATTATACAAATAGATAGGTGAACGAGTAGTGACTTTATTACTCATTTCATAGACACTTGCATAGTTGGCAGCAGTAACAGGATTCATCAATACAGGGTCACGATGAAGATTATCCCCACCCATCATGTTCTGTGCATAGAGCTTGGCAGAGAGATGAGCAGAGCGGGATGACTGGGTAGAGAAAGAAGACTGGCGCGACGAGCCCATGGATGCCATGGCCTTGCGATTTGTGGAAGAACGTTGCGGAACCATTGAAACACGAGCTTGTTGAGCATCAGGTTCCATCAGCATCTCCTCATCAGTCCTTTGTTCCTCAGGAGTCACCACGGATTGTACCTCTTTTGAATCCGCTTCCTCTTCATAAGATTCCATGGTAGACACTTCATCAAATCCAGCTGTAGTGACTGACTGCGGTACAATTTGTTGCTTGGTTTCATTCTTGGCAAAAAGCATCTGGTCATTCTTCACCTTCGCAGAAACAGCCACGGCAGACTGTTCCGCTGGTGTTATATCCCCTTCGTTGTCAGAAGGAGTACTGATAGCAGGCGTTTCCACATCCGCTGTCACCTTCTCCATCTCCTGCATTCCATCATGAGCGTTCTTATACAGATAGCCACCTCCTGCCACTAAAGCCAAGGTCACAGCCGCGGCAGTCCACCATTTCCTTAGGGGCACCACCCGTGCTTTCTTTTTCTGCTCTTCGAGAAGAGCAGTATCAATACGCTCCCACAGTCCTTCCGGGGCAGCCTCTTCATAGTCTGCCATCCGTTCGCGAAGCTTTGATGTCCACTCTTTCTCGTTCATTTGATATCTTGTTTGATGTATTCCCTAATTCTTCTTGCTAATAATTTCTTTGCCCTGAGGTATTGCGAGGCCGAGGAGTTTTCCTTGATGCCCAGTTCGTTGGCGATTTCCTTATGACTCAGTTGCTCGAACACATAGAGGTTAAACACCGCTCTATAACCCACTGGCAGTTCCTCAATCATTCGTTGCAGCAACTCCAGCGGAACCTTGCCCACATCAGGCGCCTCCTCTTCCGCCTCGTCAGGAATCTGGTCGGTAAACAGCTGTCGTTCGTTTCTCCTCAGACAGTTGATCGATTCATTGACGGCCAGTCTTGTCACCCATGCCTTTAGTGATCCCTCGCCACGATACTCGAAGTGATCTACGGAGGTCAGTATTTTGACGAAACAGTCCTGCAGCACATCCTCAGCAGCCTCCCTATCGGCAAGATACCGCAGACACACTGCCATCAGATAGCCCGCAAAGCGCTCATACAGCCTCCGCTGCGCTCCGCGCTCCCCGTTCTTTATCTCGAACAATAACTGTTTCTCTGTCTCCACTACAAGTCGTTAGAGATGAATATTAGAGGTATCGACCATGTGTGCCAAACCATTCTTTCGTATTGTGGAGGATCATATTCAATGATTTCCTTAATGGTGAACTTGATGACACGTGATGATTGCTCTTTGCTGAGTACGCCGTAGTTTTCTTCATCGAACACAATACCGTAATACCATGTATCCTCACCGTCTGTGGCAGAGAATAAGTAACTCACATCCGTAAGATCCATATTTTCCGTAAAACCTTGGTATTTGTAACTATTTCCCTTGAAAGAACTTGAGAAATATGTATTACTCTCAGAAAAGCCTTTCAGGACTGGTTCTATTACAAATCCCCCAGCATTTACAACAATTTCCTTGTCATAGACAACGTCCGAACCTACTTCGAGTTTGAAATCCGGTACAAGACCTAGACGCGCCTCACGCAAAATGGTAGTTACAGGCATATTGGAAAAGGCAATTGATATACCGTCGAATGCCATCTCACAACTGTCGGCTGGATAACCATTCACTTTCCAATGACCAGAGTAACGTCCTTGTCTTAACACGTTGGCCATCGTGAATATCGAGGGATTATTAAAATTATCATCCTCATCGGCGCTTGAGCATGATGTGGTTATCAGACACATAGATGTCATCAAACCCATTAGTATAATATACACCTTTTTCATTTTCGTTTCTTTTTCGTTGAATAACGTTCTACCTTCTAAACGACAAAATTACGAAATCTTGCACGGAAAAACGAAAAAAAAACAAAAAAAAGAAGATGTGTCAAAATAAGGTTCAGAGAGTATTTAGCTTAGAAACACTTTGTTCCCACCTTGGGAATACTTTGTTCCCACCTTGGGAATATTTTGTTCCCACGTTGGGAACATTCCTTAAATCTTATTTTGACACACCTATTGCTTTATTTCTTCATGTGCTTGAATGCACCTTTTTTCTTGTAGAAGTCCTGCAAGACATAGAAAGCCTGCTTGGTTCTACCCTTGTCAGACACGATTCCTTTGCGGTTAAAGAAATCCTGTGTGCCATGCAACTGGCGGCGCGGTGATCGGAAATCCATGAGGATCCACGGAGTACATCCAGCAAAGTTCGAGATCTTATCGTACATCTTCAGACTCTGACGATACACCTCAGCCTGATATTCCTCTGTCCACTTCTCATCTTTATCACCAAATCGACCTGCCACGGCTCCTGCGCCAAACTCGCTTACCACCACGGGCTTGTCCTGATCAAAGAACCATTTGCGACGCTCGCAGTCTGACGGTCTGCCACCATACCATCCCAGATAGTTATTGAAACTGATGATATCCACCAGATCAATCAGGTTATCCTCCACCGTAGAGATGTTATCATGCGTCTCTATTTCCATGGCCATGCTAACCAAACGGTCGTTATCCAACTCGCGAGCCCTTTGAATAAGTCCTGTCAGGAAATGATCACGAGCCGTTCCACGCGGTGTTTCGTTAGCCACACTCCAAACAACAACAGCACAACGGTTATGATCACGCTGGATATTATCCGTCAACTGTCGGTAGGCATTGTTATAAGTATCCTGGTTATCCCACTGGATGGTCCAGTACACAGGAATCTCGCTCCATACCATCAAGCCTTCCTTCTCGGCCATGCGAATCATCTGCTCGTTATGCGGATAGTGGGCCAGACGGATGAAGTTACATCCTAAGAACTTCGCCCATTCGATCAAAACGCTGTCATCTTGTTCCGTTGTACAGCGTCCTGAACGGAAAGGAGCCTCCTCATGAATGGAGATACCACGCAAGAACACCTGCTTCCCGTTCAGCAGGATCTTCTTTCCAGAGGTGTCGATATGGCGGAATCCGATCTGATCCTTCAGATGTTCACCCTCGCATACCAGTTCCACATTATATAATTTAGGACGATCAGGCGTCCACAGGTCGGGATCTGCGTTCAGCACTACCTGAGCCACACCGCTCTGATTGGTCGTTATCCGTTCGAAGATGCTCAGCTCGGGGATATTCACCTCGATCTTCACACCTGCCACCGCTAAGTTCAGTCTTGCCTTAACCAATATCTTCTCGTAGGAGCCTTCCTGCAAACGGATCTCGTAGTCATCCACATGAGCCATCGGAGTCTCCACCAACATTACGTCACGAGTAATACCGCCGTAGTTCCACCAGTCGCTGTTTAGCGTGGGCACGCCCTCTGCATGACGGTCATTGTTCACCCTTACCACGATGAAGTTATCGCCTTTCTTCACCTTATCCGTAATATCGAAATTGAAAGGGGTGAAGCCACCGATATGTGTTCCTATTCTCTCACCATTGAGATAGACATCCGTCTGATAGTTGGAAGCACCGAAATAGAGATAAAGCAGACGATCCTTCTTCAGATTATACTTAAAGGTCTTCTTATACCATACACTGCCCTCGTAGAACAACAGCTCAGGACGTTGTGTATTCCAGTCGCCTGGCACCTTCAGGGTTTCCTTCTCAGAGAAGTCATATTCCACATGATCGCCTTTCGACTGCGGTTTCTGATCCTTGAAGAAGCCGTTGGGCGACGCATTCATTCTATAATCGTAATACCCTGCATCAAAGGGATCGATGATGGTCTGCCACTCTCCGTTCAACGATGTTGTTTTCCTTGCATATACATTCTGCAATACCTTTGCTTCCAGTGTACCTGTCGATAGCGACAGTAAGCAGAACAGCATGATGATGAGTTTTCTCATTTCCTCTGTAATTAAAAGTTTGCGCAAAGGTACGAATAAGTGAGCGAAAAACCAAAAGTATTTTGAGTTTTTCCGAACGAGAGTACTTTCAACGCAGTTAAGGGTACAAATATAAACGAGAAGGAATGAACGTAATAACTGTTAATCTTTAATAAAACACTCTTCGCATAACATAATTCTTAATGCTGAATTTTCAATTCTTAATAATTTATCGTACCTTTGCAAGCGGTTTTTGGGAGAGGTGCTCGAGTGGTTGAAGAGGCACGCCTGGAAAGCGTGTAGCCGGCAAAACTGGCTCGCAGGTTCGAATCCTGTTCTCTCCGCAG
>JBGUJY010000066.1:0-7184 GCA_045114185.1 Prevotella sp.
TCCTTTACTTCACAGTCGGTAATGCTCACACAAGCATAGCGCTTGCAGGCCTCCTCATTCTCGATCACCACCTCAACAGGAAGTGAGTCGTTGTCAACAGCAAACTTACTGCAGTCAGGACGATGCAGGGATGTCTGATAACCGTTCTGCTTCAGCCAAGCATAGAGGTCGCGTGCCACACCCCAATGTGAAAGGGCATCAGCGCGGTTGGCCGTGATATCCACCTCGATGAGCCAATCGCTCTCCAGGTTATAGTATTCAGCAGCGGGAGTACCCACAACAGCATCCTCAGGTAATACGATGATACCCTCATGACTAGTACCTACGCCGATTTCATCCTCGGCACAGATCATACCGTTGCTCTCCACGCCACGCAGCTTACTCTTCTTGATCACGAACTCTTTGTCGCCGTCATAGAGCACACAACCCAGGTCAGCCACGATCACCTTCTGTCCTGCGGCCACATTGGGTGCGCCACAAACGATCTGCGAAGGCTCGCCTTTACCTAAGTCAACAGTGGTTACATGAAGATGATCAGAATTGGGGTGCATCTCACAGGTAAGCACCTTACCTACATACAATCCTTTGAGTCCTCCTTTAATGCTTTGTACCTCTTCCAGTGCGTCAACCTCAAGACCTTCAGAAGTCAGCGCATCGCACACTTCCTGCGGAGTCAGGTCAAAGTCAACGTACTCTTTCAGCCATTTATATGAAATATTCATTGCAATGATTATTGATATTCTGTAAAAACGGTTGCAAAGTTACGAAAAGTCGAGCGCAAAACAAAGAAAATCAATTCTTTTTTTGCCAAGACGGAGTAACTTCGCGCTAGAAGAGCGCAAAGTTACGAATAAACGAGCGAAATGCAAAAAGAAAACTTGTTTTTCTTTTCATTTCCGAGTGAAAGTAACTTCGGCGAAGCCAAAGTGACGAAAAGTTGAGAGCAAAACAAGAAAAAACATGAAAATCAACACTATCGCACCCTAAGTTCATCCCCGATCTTCAACTCGTAGTCAGGACTCAGTTTGTTCATCTTATACAGACTCTTCAGTCGGATACCATAATACTGCGCGATAGAATACATGCTCTCACCTGCCTTGACACGATGCGGACGCTTCTTATAGGTTGCCTCAGCCTTTTTCTGTTTCTTCTTAAGCCAGATCATTTCGTTCTCTACAAGCGTTGAGTTATAGTCACGTTCGTTATACTTGGCAATCTTTTTACCGCTGATACCGATCTCCTTACCGATTGACTTAAAGGTATCCCCTTTCCTTGCCTGAAGGAAATAGTTCTTATTATAAATATGTATAGGATGCAGGAAACCATCTTGACGATGACCGGAGTTCTGAGCCATGAACTTGTCGTAGCTTTTGGCACGGTCATACTCATAGAGCTTGTACAGCTCTATAATGTTGATCAACATCGGCGCATAGTTCGGGTTTGTGGCATAACCACACGCTTTCAATCCGTGAGCCCATCCTTTGTAATCCGTGATAGAGAGGGAGAACAGCTGACTATACCGCTGGTTCTTGCTCAGAAACTTGCTATGATCTTCGAAACTCTCCTGGGCGTTGTTATACGCACGGAAGCACTCCTGCTTGGCATCATCATCCTTATGGATTGTCCTACCCGTCCAACCATGACACTTGATGCCGAAATGGTTGTTTCCCTTCTTCACCAGTTCGCTATTGCCTGCACCACTCTCCAGCAATCCTTGAGCCAATGTGATACTGGCTGGGATCTTGTTGCGCAGCATCTGCTCAATGGCCATGTCGCGATACTGGTCGATATAGGTCTGGTACCGCTGGTTCCATTTTGCCTGCTGGGCAAAAGCATGAACTGAACCTGTTATCAGGAACAGGCACAACAACCATTTTCCACTATGTAAAGAGATTCGTAACATCAGATACAAAGGTACGAAAAAAACCGCATATAACAAAAAAAATAACACAAGAATTTGTGTTATTTTTATTTATCCTCATTCAATTGAACGATTATTTTCTTCCGCTTGATTGATTATTTCTTCCTGGAACATTCCTTCCTGGCATGGGGACATTTCTTCCTCCTACCCAGCGGAGAGACTGTCTATGGAAGTTATCTTCCGCATTGATCACATCGAAGACTTTGGTGGCGGGGATGATCTTCAGGAACTTCTCGTGGTAAGTCTTCTGAATCTCCTTCACCTGCAAATCCAGTTCATCCCGGCGAAGGATGACCTTCTTGCATTCCGCATTGTCTTTCGGTTTCATATAGCGGTAGCGGGCAGCCTGCGCATATACGGCACGCTGCTTGTTCATCATCTCCCTATAAACAGGGAAGAAGTCGGCTGCCTCTTTCGGGGTCAGTCCAGCTTCCTTGGTGATGAATTGCTCCAGCTCTTTCTGGAAACGCTGTGGGTCAAAGCGACCTTGCTGTCCTTGTGGCTGTCCCCATTGCTGGGCATAGGCAGCACAACTCAGCATCATCGTTACCCATAAGATCAATACCTTTCTCATTCAGTACTTCGTTTATCAATTCTCGATCAGATAAGCATAGATGTCCGAATTATCGAGCATGGCATAGTTTGCCATTTCGTCGATATAGTATTCGTCATTTTCAGCGGATTGAGAGTCGGCAACCTTCTCCATCTTGGCTGTCTGCATTTCAGAAGATGCCTGATGGCTCTGGCTTCCACTCTTATAGAACGTAGCGGCACCGAATAACAGCGCTGCGAAACTTGCAGCAATGGCCAGTCGCCGCATCGGCCGTATCCAAGCCCTCTTCTTGGTATCAGACAATTTCACCTCAATTGCCGTCGTTTCCTGCTCCGGCAACTGCTGCATGATATCCGTCATGAACTTGTCGAAATACCCTTCAGGCACTTGGAAATGGTTCTGCTGACCAAATTTCTGTTTGAGTATATCCTCTGTCATTTTTATATAGTTTTTTTATTAGACGTTGTATTCGTCGAATGGTTTAATACATATTCAGATATTTTTTTTACTGCAATATGATAAGATGCCTTCAGTGCTCCCTCACTTGTTCCTGTAAGCTTGGAAAGTTCACTGTATTTCATTTCGTCATAATAGCGCAGTGTGAACACAGTACGCTGAACATCAGGCAGTTCTGCGATTGCCTCCTGTAGCAGTGCCTGTGCTTCATCCCCATCGAAATAATCATCAGCCATCAATCTGTTAGCCACCGATAAATCCATATCGGTACTAATTTTATGTTGCTGTTTTCTCAAATGGTCCAAACTTTCATTGATCGCGATGCGGTAAAGCCATGTGGAGACCTTCGATTTGCTCTGGAAATCTCCGATGCTGTTCCACGCTTTCAAGAACGTATTCTGAAGCACATCGTTCGCATCATCATGGTCGAGCACGATACGACGAATCTTCCAGTACAGCGTCTCTGTGTACTGCTGTACGATGATTCCGAAGGCGCGGCGCTGGTTTTCCGGCTCGCCGAGCATCTTCATGATCAGATTCTCATCATATTGTTGCTTTGCCATGCATTGCTAATTGATATAGGATTTCAGGTGTTTCTTCAGAGCCTGGTCGTAGCCATATACGTCCTGATACTCTGTCAGCACCCCATCCTGGTTTGGGTAGACCGTATAGTACGTGATGAAGAGCGGTATTTCCGGCTCCACCTTGACCTGATGGATCAACATGGTTTTGTCAACCATCAGACTTTCCTCCCCTTCCCCGTCTTGATCAGCTGAGAGATCGGCACTCATGGAGTATCTGATCTTCTCCAGCAGTTCATCCGAAGGATCCTTCAGCAGGAATTGAGCCAGTCTGTAGGGCTCCTGTACACGGATGCAACCATGACTAACGGCTCTGAACGACCGCTGGAAGAACCAGGGCGTTGATGTGTCGTGCAGATATACGGCGTGGTTGTTCGGGAATCGGAAGATGATCCTCCCTAAAGAGTTTCCGGGTCCTCCCCGTTGCACGATATACTGTTTCCCTTCCATGATTCTGCTATACGAGCCTCGGGTGTAATCCAGTTTCCCTTCTTTCTTGTCGTATATGTACATGTTATTCCTTTTCAGGTAGCCATGACTATACACAATACCTTTGGCGATGCTCTGTGGCACGAACCATTGCGGGTTGATGTCCATCCGCTGAATCCTGCTGGTCAGCAGTGGTGTCTTACTCTTCTTGGTACCGCAGCCCACCCTCATGGAGAACGACGAGTCAGGACAAACGGCATACAGTCGGTAGGAAGGCACGTTCACTACCACGTATTTCTTATGCTGCTCGGGCGCATCCACGAGATTCCAACGACTCCTTTCGATATTGCATATCGTCGTCAGGCGCTGCGCCTCAGAAAGTCCCTCCTCTTTCAGTCGTTTACACAACTGCGGATAGAGTTTGTTCTTCGGCTGAATCTCCTTGAGGAAGCGTGCTACACTGTCGTGTCGGATTTTCCTCACGGCCTCCTTGAAGAAGTTCTCGTCAGGATGTTTCACCTTGATGTCAAACAGACGGTAGTACGTCACATGCAGTGAGTCGCTATCCTTCACATCGCAGTGGTTCATCACATATTCCGCATTCAGGAAGCCGAAATGCTGACCGCTGCAATAGCGCAGGAACGCCTTGGTGAGATTATACTCCAGTCGGGCAAACACTCGATTGATGTCAGCCACACTGTCGCCCATCTCCATGTTATGTGCTCTGTTCAGGTCGATGGAGAGTTGTTTGCGACGGAAAACCTCAGAAGAGATTCCCCCCTCTTCCACCTTTTCCAAGTACGCCATCAGGGAATCAGCCCGCTGGTCGATTCCCAGTCTGTCAAT
Source organism: Prevotella sp. (assembly GCA_045114185.1). Taxonomy (GTDB): domain Bacteria; phylum Bacteroidota; class Bacteroidia; order Bacteroidales; family Bacteroidaceae; genus Prevotella. The sequence goes on from JBGUJY010000066.1 coordinate 4,787, forward strand.
CCAGAGCAAAGGACGGTCGTTCAAGTAATGACTCCGCGTTTGGCGGTCGGCCACCATTGTGCCACTGTCGGCCTTGGCCAGTTGTCGTAGTTGTTTCTTCACTGATTGTGCATCCACATAAAAGGCCGACTTTCTCATCTCAGAGAAAGCTTCTAAAGTTAAAGCCTTATTGGGATTCTCTTGTTTTTCCTGACATGCTGTAACGACACATGCCAGGACAAGGAATAGTATGAGTTTTCTATACACGATCAGTGTAGATCAATACTATTTGACGGAGATTTTACGAACCACCTTACCCACCTTCACGATGTAGCATCCTTTCGGCAGGCTCAACTCAAAACTGCGCTCGGCACCTTCTACTTTCACGCTCATCACGCGTACACCAGCCACATTGTAGATATAGAGCATCTGTCCGCTGGCGTTGTTTACATGCAGGGTATTTCCCTGTAGCACAACGGTAGGCTGGACAATTTCCTGCTCGATGATCTCAACGGACGTGTTCGCCATGATGCTCACTGGTACACCAAATACCAGAGCCGCAGCAAGAGTGATCATGAGTAATCTTTTATTCATAAGCGCTTATATTTGGTGCAAATATACATAGTTTTTGTGAATCCTCCAACAAATTTTACCATTTTCTTTTTGAAAAAGTAGAATTTAACAGTCGTCAAAGCTCAAAAACGTCATTTTCCGCTGTAAGATACGATTCCGGGAAGATGGAACGCGCCTCTTTCACAATTTGTTCCTCATCATTGTAACGAGCAGAATAGTGCCCTAAGATCAGTTTTTTTACATTTGCTTGCAGGGCCACGGTGGCTGCCTGAGCCGCTGTGCTATGGTGGTAGAGTTCGGCACGATCGGCCCTATCCTCGCAGTAAGTGCTCTCGTGATAGAGCAGGTCAACGCCCTCAACTACTTTATATAATTCAGGCATATAGCGTGTATCGCTACAGAAGGCATAGGCACGAGGAGGATCAGCCGGTGTAACCAGTCGTTCGTGAGGCACCTCTTCCCCATCCTCTTTCACCCATCCGGCACCCGCCTTGATGTTGTTGATCTGACTGATAGGAATCTGCAGGTAGTCGATCATGTCACGACGGATATGCGGCAGTGTGGGTTTCTCGCGGAACAGAAAGCCACAGCAAGGCACACGATGTTCGAGCGGAATGGTCTCTACGGTCACACTCTTATCCTCGTAGATCACCTGCTGAAGCGTGGTATCCACGGCATGGAAAACCACCTCGTACTCCAGTCCGTGACAGAACATCTCCATCTGAGCGTTCAGCATCGGCTCAAGATCCGCAGGTGCATAGACATGTAAGGGAGCCGTCCGTCCCAGCATGCCAAAGGTACTGATCATACCGATCAGTCCGAAGCAATGATCACCATGCAGATGCGAGATGAACACGGCATGTAAGCGATTGAAATTGATGTGTGAGCGCCGCAGCTGTATCTGCGTCCCTTCACCGCAGTCAATCATGAACTGCTTGTCGCGCAGTTCCACCACCTGCGATGTAGCCATATGCTTGGGTGTTGGCAAGGCACTCCCACAACCAAGGATATATACTCTAAACGGCTGCATTATTTGAGTCGTTTATAGGCATAGATACCCCGTTCGTTCTCAAGGAACAGACTATCTGCGCCCAGCTCATAGATACTGAACGTGTCAGAAGAGAGAACCAGTCGTCCATTGCAGATCTTCCAGTCAACCATCGGTTTAGGCTCCGTGATGTTGGACACCACGATACCGCCTTCCTGGATCTCGAACGACTTATCCAGACTTACCCATTTGCCCAGGAGTGTTGTCAGGTTGATCACCACACTTGCCTTGGCTGGTTCTTCGTCTGTTGCCTCCGATTCCAGTGTCACTACCATTCTGTCGCCTACGCCCATACCACCTTTGACGTTGGAGATGGAGTCTTCGTTAACGCCGATATAGAGCGTATCACCTTGGTCGGTGATGAGTTCCAGCGTATGCATGGCTGTACCGTCACCGCAACGTCCATAGATGCTCACGTCCTCCACGGAGTCGATCTCCTCGATGGTCGAATCGTTCTCCACTTCCATCTCTGGCTTCTTCTGCTCCTTGCACGATGATACCCAGATCAGCGAAAGCAGTGTCACAAATACATAAACTAATTTCTTCATATAATACTTTATTTATTTCATTTCCTCTTATTCCCTCTTTTTCTTTGGCGCAAAGAAAAGAGGCAAAAGAAACATCCACCCTCTCCCATCCTCTCCCTATATGGAGAGGCTCAACCGCTCCTCCTCGTCGCTCGTTGGATTTCATCCCACCTTTTCTCGCCACACCATAGCTCAAACGAGTTTGGCTCTGGTTGTTTGGCTTAACGAAAACGTTCATTAAGGTACGCTCAGGGCATCAAAGCCCTGGCGT
>JBGUJY010000067.1:0-50006 GCA_045114185.1 Prevotella sp.
ATGCGGAAATAGCTCAGTTGGTAGAGCACAACCTTGCCAAGGTTGGGGTCGCGGGTCCGAGTCCCGTTTTCCGCTCCACATTCTGAATGACAACGAAGAATAAACATCGTTTGTTCGCGTGTTTGCCCAGGTGGCGGAATTGGTAGACGCGCACGTTTCAGGTGCGTGTGCCGCGAGGTGTGCAGGTTCGAGTCCTGTTCTGGGCACCAAGTCATTCAGAATGCTTTTTGTTGGAGAGGTGGCGGAATTGGTAGACGCGCTACTTTGAGGGGGTAGTGTCAAGTGCGACGTGGGAGTTCGAGTCTCCTCCTCTTCACCAATTATATTGAATCAGACGATTGTTTGAAAAACAGGCGGAAATAGCTCAGTTGGTAGAGCACAACCTTGCCAAGGTTGGGGTCGCGGGTCCGAGTCCCGTTTTCCGCTCTTTTGAGTGTAGATCTTCCTATCGTAGGAAGGTAGTGATAACAAAGAAAAACAAGCCTCTAAATGAATCTGTATTTAAGGTATTTTGATAATGAGACATTGGTGTATAATGTCGAGGAAGCTATCGACTTCTTGAAGTCTATTCCTGAAATCGGAATGACTCCAGAGCTCGAGGCTGACGTTCGTGATTATATTGGAAGCGACGTATTTTATCCCAAAAGATATAAGGTCCGCCCCAGAGTATATTTCATCATCATCAAGACGGAAGCCGCTACCATGATGGACTTCAAGCAGAAGAAGGCACTTCGCTCGAATACTGCTGATGGAGAACGTCGTGAAGTGGTTGCTCCGGCAGTGGCACGTCTGAGCGAGAAACGTGAGGGATGGTATGAGGCTTCCCTGCTTTTCAAACGTGTGGTGCTGGTTCCTTCTACAGGCAAACATGAATACCGCGACACCCAGTTTGTGGCCAATGTCAAGGCGTTGAGCGGACAGGATGCCTACAACAGGGTGGTGGAGCACCTGAGGGAGCGTGTTGACAGTCGCAGTCAGTTCCCCTCTGCCAAGGGTAAGAACTTCAAGTTCAAGTACCTGGGAATGTGGAAATAAACAATTACAAAGAACAATCCATTCGAATGCTATGAATAAAGTAATGCTCATTGGAAATGTCGGCAAGGATCCTGATGTACGTTATTATGATCAGGATCAGGCCGTGGCACAGATCAGATTAGCCACCACGGAGAAAGGTTATACCCTGCAGAACGGAACGCAGGTACCTGACAGAACCGACTGGCATAATATCGTTTTTTACAGAGGACTGGCCAAGGTGGTGGAGAGATACGTACATAAAGGCGATAAACTGTATGTTGAAGGTAGAATCCGCTATCGCAGTTATGACGATCAGAAAGGTATCAGACAGTATGTAACGGAAATCATTGCTGAGAACATGGAGATGCTCACTCCGAAGCAGAACACGCCGGCCGATCAGCCTACCATGGTTTCAGAGAATCCCGTTCAATCCGATAACGAGAAAGATCCTCTGCCATTTTAATCTATGGATCCATCGTTTTTTACAGAAATAGCCAGAACGGCAGAAATCCTGCCTCTTACAACTGGTGTAGTGGTGGCTGCCGTCTTGGCAGCCCTGTTGCTTATAGTATCAGGATTAGCCAGTGGCTCTGAGATCGCCATCTTCAGTCTTTCTCCAACGGATGTGTCCGAATTGGACCCGGAGAAGCGCAAAACCGACGAGGTGATCCAGTGCCTGCGCGAAGATTCTGAACGTACATTGGCCACCATCCTGATAGCCAACAATTTCGTCAACGTAACTATTATCATGCTCTTCAACTATGTCTTCTCACACCTGGTGGTGTTCAAGCAGACATGGGTGGAGTTCCTGTGTATTACGGTGCTGTTGACGTTCATCCTGCTTCTCTTCGGAGAGATTATCCCAAAAGTGTTTGCCCGTCAGAACTCCTTGTCGTTCTGCCGTCGGGTAGCCAACTCCATCATGTTCTTCAGAAAACTTTTCTGGCCCTTGGAGAATGTACTGCTTCGCAGTGGCTTCCTGGCAGAGAAGGTACTTCAACCAGATAGTCATGTACTCAGCGTGGATGATCTGGAACAGGCTTTGGAGCTGACCGACAAAGAGGAGATCAAGGACGATCAGCGCATGCTCCAGGGCATCATCCGGTTCAGCGACGAGACTGTGAAGGAGGTGATGACCAGTAGGCAGGATGTGGTTGACCTGAACATCAAGAGTTCTTTCCGTGATGTGTTGCAATGCATCGTGGAGAATAACTACAGTAGAATCCCCGTCTATCAGAACAACTCGGATAATATCCGCGGTGTGCTCTACATCAAAGACTTGTTGCCACATCTCGGTAAGCCCGCAACGTTCCGCTGGCAGAGTCTGATCCGTTCACCTTATTTCGTTCCTGAGACGAAGAAGATTGATGATCTGCTCCGCGAGTTCCAGGAGAACAAGGTGCATATTGCCATCGTGGTGGATGAGTTCGGCGGTACCAGTGGTATCATTACCTTGGAGGATATCCTGGAAGAGATTGTCGGCGAGATCAACGATGAGTACGATGATGAGGAGAAGACCTACACCCGTCTGAACAAAAACACCTATATCTTTGAGGGTAAGACACTCTTGAGCGATTTCTGTCGTATCCTCGAAGTGAGCGATGAGGAGTTCGCCGAGGTGGAAGGTGATGCCGATACGCTGGCTGGTCTCTTGTTGGAAATCAAAGGTGATTTCCCTGTTATTCACGAGAAGCTGGAATACCAGAACTACCTCTTCGAGATCATGGAACTGGAGGAGCGTCGTATCTCACGCGTGAAGGTTGTGATCCGCGAGAAGAACGACGAGCAGTCAGAGAAATAAAATCCCCGTTATGCCTTTACTGAGAGTGACGCATATTCAACCGTTTGTCATCCTCGGCCTTTGGGAGATGACAGAGCATCCGTCTGAGTTCCCGGAATGGTACGAGGAGGCTTGTCGGAGATACCGGGCAGAAGGGCGTCAACGGGAATATGTCTGTGTACGTGCTTTGCTGAGGCAGATGACCGACAATGATCCGTCGTGGGCTATCTCTCACGAACAGAACGGCAAGCCCATCCTCCGCAATGGCTGGCATATCAGTATCAGTCATACGAAAGGTTTCTGCACCGTCATCATCTCTCCCGACCAGACCGTGGCGGTAGATATCGAATATACGAGTAATCGTGTGGAAAGGATCGCCCATAAGTTCATCCGGGAAGATGAAAAGGCCGACACCATCGAAGAGAAGCTGATCCATTGGAGTGCCAAGGAAACCATGTATAAGCTGTACTCTGACGACCGGTTGGGATTTGAGGAGATGCGGTTGCTTCCCTTTACCTTACAGAAGCAGGGCATCGTGCTTACAGAGAATCTACGGCGCAGCACCGCCGTAGAGGTGTCTTATGAAATCAACAGTTCTTTTGTACTGACCTACGCAGTTATTGCTTAGCTTTCTTCCGCGGTTTCCTCGGCTTGTCACCACGGCCCTTAGTGCCCTGTGACTTGTTGCCATGACCATGACGGTGGAAGACAGCACGATGCGTCTTCTTATGCATAGGCCGGTATTCCGGTCCTTCCATCCCATTGGGAAGAGGAACCTTCTCGACCGTCTTCTCGAGGAACTGCTCAATCTTGATGAAGTCGCGAATCTCCCATCCACGCACCAAGGTGATGGCCTTACCGTCACGCTCCGCCCTTGCTGTTCGCCCAATTCGGTGAACATAATCCTCGCAGTCATGCGGCACATCGAAGTTGATCACCGTGGCGATATCATCAATGTCGATACCACGAGCCACGATATCCGTGGCTACCAGCACATCCACCTGTCCGCTCTTGAAACGGTACATCACCTCGTCGCGTTCCGCCTGAGAGAGATCAGAGTGCATCTCGTCGCAGTTCACATGCATGGCCTTCAGACTGCGGTTGATGTCTTTCACCTTGAGCTTGCTCGAAGAGAAGATGATCACGCGCTTGAGCTCGTCGTTCTTGAACAAGTGATTCAGTATGCGCAGCTTCTGCGTCTCATGACAAACGTAGGCCATCTGATGGATCTTCTCCGCCGGCTTACTCACAGCCAGCTTGATCACTGCAGGATTCTTCAGCAATGTACGCGCCAGTTCCTCAATCTTATGCGGCATCGTGGCAGAGAACATGATGGTTTGACAAGTCGGAGGCAACAGCTTGGCAATGGAAAGGATATCATCACTGAAACCCATGTCAAGCATACGGTCAGCCTCGTCGAGGATGAAGAAAGACACCTTACTGAGATCCACATTCCCCATATTGATATGACTACGCAGTCGTCCTGGTGTGGCAATAATCATGTCAGCGCCCATGCGCATGCTCTTATACTCCTGGTCATAACGGTTACCGTCATTACCGCCATAAACGGCCAGACTGCTCACCGATGGCATATAGTAGGCAAAGCCCTGCATGGCTTGGTCGATCTGTTGCGCCAGCTCGCGCGTAGGACTCATGATCACGCAGTTGATGGCATCCTCGGGGAACACCTTCTCTGTATCACCGAAGAAGGCACTGCCATCATCGAGCATACTGAGCACAGGCAACAGGTATGCTGCCGTTTTTCCCGTTCCCGTCTGAGCCACACCCAGCACATCTCTTCCTTTCAATATCTCAGGGATGCATTTCTCTTGCACTGGAGTGCATGTGGTAAAATTCATAGCATCCAGTGCATCGAGCGCGTGGTCGTTGAGGTCTAAATCATAAAAATCCATATGTTATGCAATTCTTTTCTGTTTACTTGAGCATGATTCCTTCATGGATCGTGCATTAATTCGGTGCCTTCCTGTAGCAGAAGTATGCGATGAAGGCAAATATGATATTGGGTAGCCATGCCGCCAGCATGGGTGGTGTGTTCGCATTGATGGCAAAGGTGGAGGATACGGTTTGGAGCATGATATAGCCGAAGCTGAGTGCCAGACCGATACCTAGGTACAGTCCCATACCTCCTTTCCGCTTCCTGGACGAGAGCGACACGCCGATGGTGGTCAGGATAAACGAGGCGAATGAGGAGGCGATACGCTTATGGTATTCCACCTCATACTGAACCACATTCCCCGAACCGCGGTCGATCTGCTTATTGATATACTCCCGCAGCTGCGGACTCGTAAACGTCTCCTGCTGTCCTTTCGAGAACACCAGGTCGGTAGGCTCCATCATGATGAGCGTATCCAGTTTCGCCCCGTTCGTGATCTTCTCTCGAAGTCCTCTGAGCTCACGGATTCGCCATGTGGTAGCCTTCCAGTGATATTTCGAGTCGCTGATGGTATCGTATTGGATCTCCTGGGCAGTCATATGACTCACCAGTTTCTTGTTCTCGAACTTATCCAAGCAGAAACCGTAACCCCGCTTCATGGTGTTGTCGTAATGCTGGATATAGGCAATCACGCCTTTTCCCACCTGCAACTGCACGTTCTCTGCCGAGGTGTTCTTTCGCTTGTTCTTGTAGAGTGTCTCGAAGTTCTGACGGATAACCGTTCCCTTGGGAATGACATAGGAACCCAAGTAGAACGTCATCAGGGAGATCAGTGCCGCCGAAATCATATAAGGCCGCATCAGTCGTTTGAAACTCACACCCGCTGCCAGCATGGAGATAATCTCTGAGTTACCCGCCAGCTTGGACGTGAAGAAGATCACTGCAATGAAGACGAACAGCGGACTGAACAGGTTGGCGAAGTAAGGAACGAAGTTCGCGTAGTAGTCGAACACGATAGCACGCAACGGCGCATGATACTGTGTGAACTTCGCTAGGTTCTCATTGATGTCGAAGACAATAGAGATACTGATGATCAGGGCAATGGCAAAGAGATAGGTGCCGATGAACTTCCGGATGATATACCGGTCGAGGATTTTGATATAGCGGAACGGATTCAGCTTCTTGATCCAGCTCAGACGACTGCCGATGGGTTGCCATTTCCTCTTGATCCATTGCCAGGCTGCAACGAACCATTTAAGATGGTTGTCAAACCATCTAGCCACCTTCAGTCGCTTTCTATGTTTCCTGATCTTTGCGTATTGCATGCTTATTGTTTCTGTCTCTTTAGATCCTTCTTCCTAAGTTGTCAATCACACTCCGTTTCCATGCCACGAAGTCACCCTGCTCGATATGCTGACGCGCATCGCCGACGAGTCGGAGGTAGAACGCCAGGTTATGGATACTCGCAATCTGCATGGCAAGAAGCTCCTGCGCCTTGAACAGGTGATGCAGGTAAGCCTTCGAATGCAGACGGTCGATATCACAGCCATCCGGGTCGATGGGCGAGAAATCATTCTCCCATTTCTTGTTCCGCATGTTCATCGTTCCCTCATAGGTGAAGAGCAAGGCGTTACGTCCGTTTCGTGTGGGCATCACACAGTCGAACATATCCACACCACGCTCGATGGCCTCTAAGATGTTCTGCGGTGTTCCCACACCCATCAAGTAGCGGGGCTTGTCCTTGGGCAGGATGGCGTTCACCACCTCGATCATCTCGTACATGATCTCTGTAGGCTCACCAACGGCCAGACCACCGATGGCATTCCCGTCAGCACCAAGGTCGGCAATATATTTCGCTGCCTCCTGACGCAGATCCTTATAGGTACAACCCTGAACGATGGGGAACAGACTCTGCTCGTATCCGTACAGCGGTTCTGTCTCGTTGAAACGCTTGATACAGCGGTCGAGCCAATGCTGTGTCAGCTCCAGACTCTTCTTGGCATATTGGTAATCACTCTGTCCTGGAGGACATTCGTCGAATGCCATCATGATGTCGGCCCCGATGATACGTTCTGTATCCATCACGTTCTCGGGGGTGAAGAAATGCTTGGAGCCATCGATATGCGAACGGAATTCGCAACCCTCTTCCCGCAGCTTCCTGATACCCGTCAGGGAAAATACCTGAAAACCACCGCTGTCTGTAAGGATGGGACGGTCCCATGTGTTGAACTTGTGCAAGCCACCTGCCTCCCGCAAGATCTCCAGTCCTGGTCGTAGATACAGATGATAGGTGTTACCCAGAATGATCTGGGCCTTCACCTGTTCGCGGAGTTCCTGGAAATGAACACCTTTCACTGCACCCGCTGTACCCACAGGCATGAAGATGGGAGTCTTGATCTGGCCGTGTGCCGTTGTGATCAGACCTGTCCGGGCATCACTGGCCGTGTCAGTATGCTGCAGTTCAAATGTCATTTCTTCTCTTCCTCAACAGTAAAAGTTACAGGGTTCTTCACCAGTTCGTCCGTGAGGGCGAAATCCCACACGTCCTGGATATTCTCCACATAGTGGAAAGTCACTCCCTTCAGATATACTTCGGGAATCTCGTCGATATCCTTCTTGTTGTCACGGCACATGATGATATCCGTGATGCCCGCACGACGGGCGGCGAGGATCTTCTCCTTGATGCCACCCACGGGCAGTACTTTACCACGCAAGGTTATCTCACCAGTCATGGCCGTGTTCTTGCGAACCTTGCGCTGGGTGAGAGCCGAGGCTATAGAGGTAGCTATGGTGATACCAGCCGAAGGACCGTCCTTGGGTGTTGCGCCCTCGGGTACGTGGATATGGATGTTCCAGTTGTCGAAGATACGGTAGTCGATCTTCAGTGTATCGGCATGGGCCTTCACATATTCGAGTGCCAGCACGGCCGACTCCTTCATCACATCACCCAGGTTACCCGTCAGCGTGAGTTTCGAGCCCTTGCCTTTGCTCAGACTGGTCTCGATGAACAGAATCTCACCACCCACGCTTGTCCAGGCCAGACCTGTTACCACACCGGCATAGGTGTTACCCTGGTAGATGTCGCGGTAGAATGGCGGTTTGCCGAGCAGACCCTCGATCTCGTTCGGCGTAATCTTCTGGTAAGGCAACGACTGCTCCTTGGCCTTTGTGAAGGCCAGCTTTCTCAGTGCCTTGTTGATCTGCTTCTCCAGCTGACGCACACCACTCTCACGGGTATATTGCTCGATGATCTTCTCGGTGGCAGCCTTGTTGAACTGCAGCGCACGCTCGGTATTCAGACCGGTATTCTCCTTCTCCTTCGGGATGAGGTGGCGCTTGGCAATCTCAATCTTCTCTTCCGTGATATATCCGCTCACTTCGATTACCTCCATACGGTCGAGCAACGGACGCGGAATGGTATTCAGATCGTTGGCTGTGGCGATGAAGAGCACCTTGCTCAGATCGTAGTCCACATCCAGGTAGTTATCGTGGAAAGCCGAGTTCTGCTCAGGATCGAGCACCTCCAGCAAGGCCGATGATGGATCACCGTTGATGGTGTTCTGTGTCACCTTGTCGATCTCGTCGAGGATGAAGACAGGATTGGACGAACCTGCTTTCTGGATGGCCTTGATGATTCGGCCCGGCATGGCGCCGACATAGGTACGACGGTGACCGCGGATTTCCGACTCATCGTGCATACCGCCTAACGAGATACGAACATATTTACGTTTCATGGCCTCGGCTATGCTCTTGCCCAAAGACGTCTTACCCACGCCCGGAGGACCGTAGAGGCAGATGATGGGTGATTTCAGGTCACCGCGCAGACTGAGCACGGCCATGTATTCTAAGATGCGCTCCTTGACCTTCTCCATGCCGTAGTGATCCTTGTCGAGGATGCGCTGGGCACGTTTCAGGTTCAGGTCATCACTCGTGAACTCACCCCATGGCAGGTTCACCAGTGTCTGCAGGTAGTTCAGCTGTACACTGTACTCCGGACCCTGCGGGTTGAGCATATCCAACTTATCGAGCTCCTTGAAGAAGGTAGCCCTGATATCTTCGTTCCATTTCTTCTTCTCGGCCTTCTCCACCAGTTCCTTGCGTTCTGGCGAGCCTTCGCCGTTACCCAGCTCCTCTTTGATGTTCCTGATCTGTTGCTGCAGGAAGTACTCACGTTGCTGTTCATCAAGGTCCTCACGGGTACGACTCCTGATGTCCTGCTTGATCTCCTCCAGCTGGAGCTCACGGTGCATGATACGCAACACCTTGATCACACGCTCCTTGAGGTTCGACTCCTCGAGCAGTTTCATCTTCTCCTCGATGGCAAACGGCATGCTGGCACAGATGAAGTTCAGCATTACCAGATGGTTGTTGATGTTCTGGATGGCAAACTGCGCCTCGTCGGGAATATCCTCGTTCTGCTTGATGTAGTCGATACCTGCGTTGCGCAGATCGGTCACGGCGGTCATAAACTCCGTATCTCCGTCATCGGGAATCACCTCGGGTGCCAGATGCACCTCACCTCTCAGGTAAGGACGGGTACGTTTCAGTGAAATCAGATTACATCTGCCCAAGCCCTGAACAATCACGGTCATGTTATTGTTCGAGTTGGGAAGCTCCAGCACACGGATGATCTTGGCGAACACACCGTATTCGTACAAATCATCCTTCGTGGGGTTTTCTATATTGGCGTTCTTCTGTGAGAACACGGCGAAGATAGCGTCTTCTTTGTCCTTCAGATGCTCCACCAGACTGATGCTGGCCGACCGACCGATGAGGATCGGGGAAACAACACCAGGGAAGAGGATCAGGTTGCGGGTTGCAAGAATAGGCACCTCACCATCTGCACCCCCACAAAGGAGTCGTGTAATGTCTCCTTCGTAGTCGGCAATCATGGAGAATGCGCTGTTATTTTGACTATTTCTCATATTTCTACTTCAAATTTGGGGTGCAAAGTTACAAAAAAATCCTCGTAATCGCCATTTCTCACACAATTATTTAATATAATTAGGTGTAATCTCTCGGAAATTTTTCTTAATTTTGCACTTGATATGTCTAATTCGTATTTCCGTTTCAAGCAATTCACCATCCACCAGGAACACTGTGCCATGAAAGTGGGTACCGACGGAACCTTGCTCGGGGCATGGGCCAGAGGAGGGGAGAGGATCCTGGATATCGGTACGGGTACCGGGTTGATTGCCTTGATGATGGCACAGCGGTTCCCTCATGCGCAGGTGGTGGGTATCGACATTGACGGTCCTGCCTGTCAACAAGCATTAGAGAACGTGACCGCATCACCTTTTCACGACCAGGTGCGGGTTCATCATCTTTCTTTACAGAACTATACGGATGACCTATTCGATTCCATTGTCTGCAATCCCCCGTTCTTTGTACATTCCCTTTCCTGTCCTGACGATCAGCGTACTACCGCTCGTCATGCGGAGAGTCTTACCTACGCGGATCTCTTTCAAGGGGTGGTGCGCCTGTTGCGTGATGATGGTGAGTTTTCTGCTGTTATCCCCAATGAATGCAGGGATTCCTTTGATGCCGAAGCCATTCTCAGCGGTCTATGCCCTGTAGCGGAATGCGCCATCAAGACAGCCCCGCACAAACCACCTCGCAGGTATCTGTTAAGTTACAGGAAAACACCCTCTCCCAGTTATGTAAGAGATGAGCTGACCATTGGTTCGGAAGCGTATGTGGAGATGATGAAAGATTTTTATCTTTCTTACTAACAGGATGTGCGTTATCGGTTGTTGAGCTTACGGATCAGCTTCTTGTTCAGCGCCTGCGTATTTCTGCTGATCTTGGTAAGGTCCTCCCTCACCACATTGATGTCATTGAAGAACTGACTGAAAGCCGTCTGCACCAGGTTCGGCTGACGCTTACTCTTATCCCCGTCAGGATTCACAATCATCTTGATACCCTCGTGAACAAGTTGGATATCCACATCTGCGGTGGTCATCACGGGGTCGCCATCATAGTGGATATATCCTTCTTTCGCGCGATGTATCCGGATATGCTTAGTGCGGAAAGTCTTGATCTTCTGGTTCTTGTCGAGCGTCTTGTTCATCATCTCGATGGCCACCTGCGGTGCTTCGAGCACATCGAACGGCTCCATGATGATCACATCCAGCAGACCGTCGCTCATGGAGGCTTGCGGGGCGATATAGGCATTGTTGCCGTATTGCGAGGCGTTGGCGCAAGAGATCAGGAACGCCTTTCGGATGATGGTACCGTTCTCGTCCTCAATATGATACGTCTCGGGCTTGTAGTTCAATCCCTCACGCAACACATTCTCGATATAGGTAACAGGACCGCGTTTCCCTGCCTCGGCAAACTTCATGCTGATAAAGGCGTCGAATCCCATACCGCAAGTACAGAAGAAGGGGTAGTCGTTGATGATGCCGTAGTCGAGGTCATGGATCACACATCGGTTGATGATCTCAATGCTTTTCTTTGGATCCATGGGGAGCATCAGATGACGGGCAAGACCATTACCTGAACCGCAGGGAATGATGCCCAGTGCTGTATTGGAATGTACGATGGAACGGGCCACCTCGTTCACGGTGCCGTCACCCCCTACAGCCACCACGATATCCACACCCTTTTCCTGAGCCTCATGGGCAATCTCTGCCGCATGACCAGCATGGGTTGTCTCCTGAATGGTGTAGTCGAAAAGGCGCTTGTCAATCGTCTCTTCAATGAGATTCGGGATGTCATCCTTCTTACCGCTTCCCGAAATCGGGTTGATGATGAATGTAATGGTTTTCTTCGTGTCCATCGTTACATAGCTACCACAAACGTGTGTTATGAAGTCATATTTTCATAAACAACACGCCGTTTTTCTTCTGCAAAGATAAAAAGAATTCTTGAGATTAGAAAATTTTGTATGAAGAATGATGATAAAATACATTTTTCTAAAAAAAAAGATGTGGGATTGCAGTTTTTTTTGTACCTTTGCAGCCTGTAATAATAAAAAGTAAGTAACACCTATCTTATATATGGGAGTTTTACAAGAAAGATACAAGCAGTATCGTGAGCCGCAGAAGTTCATTGAACGCGGTGTCTATCCTTATTTCCGCGCCATTACCGGTAAGCAGGGAACAGAGGTGGAAATGGGTGGACACAAGGTTCTGATGTTCGGCTCAAATGCCTATACGGGTCTGACAGGCGATCAGCGTATTATTGATAAAGCCAAGGAAGCCCTTGAGAAATACGGCTCTGGTTGTGCCGGCAGTCGTTTCCTCAACGGAACCTTAGACCTGCATGTTCAGCTGGAAAAGGAAATTGCCGAGTATATTCATAAGGATGATTGTCTTTGTTTCTCTACCGGTTTCTCGGTAAACCAGGGTGTCATTGCCATGGTGGTGAGCAAAGGCGATTATATCATCTGTGATGATCGTGACCATGCCAGTATCGTTGACGGTAGAAGACTTTCCTTCGCCCGTCCGCTTCATTACAAGCACAACGATATGGCCGACCTGGAGCGCGTGCTTCAGAGTCTGCCCGAAGAAGGCATCAAGCTGATTGTGGTTGACGGTGTCTTCTCTATGGAGGGCGACCTGGCCAACCTGCCCGAGATCGTGAATCTCAAGAAGAAGTATCCCAATGTGGCCATCATGGTTGATGAGGCTCATGGCATTGGCGTCTTCGGTAACCAGGGTAGGGGCGTATGCGATCATTTCGGCTTGACCGACGAGGTTGACCTGATCATGGGTACGTTCTCTAAGTCAATGGCCAGCATCGGTGGTTTCATCGCTTCTGATGCAGATACCATCAACTATCTGCGCCACACCTGTAGAACCTACATCTTCTCTGCTTCCAATACCCCTGCAGCCACTGCAGCCGCCTTGGAAGCACTGCACATCATCCAGCAGGAACCCGAACGCATCGAGGCATTGTGGAGAGTAACCCGCTATGCACTGCGTCGTTTCCGCGAGGAGGGCTTTGAGATTGGTGAGACCGAGAGTCCTATCATTCCGCTTTATGTCCGCGATGTCGAGAAGACGTTCCTGGTAACAGCATTGGCATTCAATGCAGGTGTGTTCATCAATCCCGTTATTCCGCCCGCATGTGCCCCGCAGGACACACTGGTGCGTTTCGCTTTGATGGCCACACACACTGAAGAGCAAGTAGAGCGTGGTGTGCAGGCTCTGAAGAAGATTTTTGTTGAGCAGGGTATCATCAAATAATGATGTAAAAATTTGCACGACTCAGAAAAAGTCTGTACCTTTGCAGCCGCATTTAACCATGCACGGGGTGTAGCGCAGTCCGGTAGCGCACCTGGTTTGGGACCAGGGTGTCGCAGGTTCGAATCCTGTCACCCCGACTCTTCTCTGATGGAAAACCCTCTTTTACGTTAACTATTATCTATTATCTCTAAACTATAAACTCTCATCATGGCTTTTGGTAAATGGATCGGTGGCTATCTGGGCTTTATGATTGCCGGACCCCTAGGGGCATTGGCAGGAGTCGTATTGGGTGCGCTGTTCGATGGTTTAGTCGGTTCCTTCAGCTCAGGAGGGGAGTATATAGGTGATGATAGTAGCTGGGGTAGCAGAAACGATAGTTCTTACCGTCAGACATACGGAAACGCACAACAGGTGAACATGGGCGACCGAAACAGCTTCCTGTTCAGTATCCTCGTTCTTATTTCTTATATTGCACGTGCCGACCAGAAAGTGATGCACAGCGAGATGGAGATGATCCGTCAGTTCCTGCGCCAGAACTTCGGTGAAGGGGCCGTTACGCAAGGCGAGCAGATTCTTCGTAAGCTGTTCGACCAGCAGAAACAGATGGGCGATGCGTCCTTCAGGAATGCGGTGATACAGAGCTGTCAGCAGATATCCATGAACCTTTCCTATTCACAGCGTCTGCAGATGCTGTCGTTCCTCGCTCAGGTGGCTAGGGCCGACGGAATTGTTGATCCGCGCGAGGTGAATGCGTTGCGCGAGGTGGCACGGGCCTTAGGACTCAGCGATAGGGAGGTGGATTCGATGTTGAACCTTTCTGATGGTAGTACCAACCTGGAGGCTGCCTACAAGGTTCTGGAGATTTCGCCCAATGCCACGGATGATGAGGTGAGAAAGGCCTACAAGAAGCTGGCGCTGAAACACCATCCCGACCGTGTTGCTACCCTGGGAGAGGATGTCAAACGGGCGGCTGAGAAGAAATTCCAGGAGATCAATGCCGCGAAAGATTTGATCTATAAAGCAAGAGGTATGAAGAGATAAACATGAAACCATAATTTGTTAACCGATTACTTGATTTACTATGAAAACAAATGGAGCGATACAGTTGTATCCTCTGGTTCGTATGACCGCCATACTGATCATCGGGATACTCACAGCTTCTCATTTTATTGGGAATATTTCTTACATTTCGTGGTTGACAGGAACAGCCGTTGCGCTGTTGCTATCCATCCTTGTCAGGCATGATACCATCCAGTCGGTGCTGGTCATGCTCGTCATCTTTTTGTTGGGCGGTAGTCTGATGAGTCGTAGCTGTCAGAACCAACCTCTTACCCCCGAGGAAACATCCACTTTTTACAAGGCTCGGCAGACGGCCTTGTCGTTTCGCGAGCAGTTGGTCGACCGTTTCCGCGAGTCGGGATTGACCGATCAGGAAATGGCTGTAGTGTCTGCTATGGCACTTGGGGATAAGTCGCATATTAACAAGACACTAAGACAAGACTATTCAAGAACTGGTGCATCCCATGTGTTGGCGCTCAGCGGACTCCATCTGAGTGTCATCTATTTCGTCTTTTCGTTGATGACAGAGCGGTGGCGCAGACGGTATCATCATGGCTTACGACCCGTCATCGAGGGGGCCATCCTATTGACCATCTGGGCGTATGTATTCCTCGTCGGACTATCTCCCTCTGTGGTCCGCGCAGCCATCATGATCACCGTCTATTCCCTCTTGTCGTTACAGAACAGGAACAAGGCATCATTGAACACCTTGGCCTTCGCAGCCCTCATCATGTTAGTGATTCGTCCGATGAATATTTTTGACATCGGATTCCAGCTGTCGTTCGTGGCAGTAGCCTTTGTCCTACTTTTCGAACGGCACATCTATTCCTTGTTACCACCCCTCACGAATCCCGTTCTTCGATGGCTCTGGCGCCTCACCTCAGTGAGCCTTTCCGCCCAGCTCGGTGTTGCTCCCTTAACCGCCTATTACTTCCATCAGGTGTCCTGCAGTTTCCTGTTGACGAATTTCGTAGTGGTGGTAATCACCACCCTGATCATCTATCTCTCCCTGCTCTTTTTCCTGTTGATGTGGCTCCCTGTCGTGCAATCATGGATTGTTGTACCGTTGACGGCCTTGACGCGCTTGCAGAACACCTTCCTGCAGCAGATTGCCTCCCTGCCAGGATCAGCCATCGAGGATATCCATCTCCATCCCTTGCAAGTGCTGATGGTGTATGTCATCATCTTCGCCCTATATGCCATGATTTACCGCATAAGTTTGTATAAACGCAATAAAATGTGTACCTTTGTCCCGTGAAAAGATATTTTGTGTATTTCAGTTATGATGGTACTGCCTACCACGGATGGCAGATACAACCCAACGGCAACTCGGTGCAAGCAGAGTTGCAACGCTGTCTGAGTACGCTCTTACGCGAAGAGATCAGCGTAACGGGTGCTGGTAGGACCGATGCGGGTGTGCATGCCCGACAGATGGTGGCGCATTTCGATACCGACTTAGACATCGACGCACCCCAGCTGGCGTATAAGCTGAACCGTATCCTTCCGCAGGATATTGCTGTTACTGCCGTGAAAGTGGTGCCGAACGACCTTCATGCGCGCTTCAGTGCAGTGGCCCGAACCTATCATTACTATGTCCATACGCAAAAGGATCCGTTCCTTCGCGACCGCTCCTGCGAGTTGCACTATGCCCTTGACTTCGATCGGATGAACGAGGCAGCGGAGAAGTTGCTCAGCTATTCCGACTTTGGTGCGTTCTGCAAGAGTCATGCGGATGTCAAGACCACCTTGTGCCAGGTAACCTGCGCCCGTTGGGTACAGCAGTCGCCCTATAGCTGGTATTTCGAGATCACCGCCAACCGTTTCCTTCGCAACATGGTACGTGCTGTGGTGGGGACGCTCATCGATGTAGGGCGCGGTCGTCTGTCCATAGACGACTTCTGCCGAATCATTGAAGGGAAGAAGCGTACCGATGCGGGAGAGAGCATGCCCGCCCACGCCCTTTTCCTTGAAGAAGTTGCGTATCCCGAAGAACGTAGTTAAAGTTAATTTTCAATTTTCAATTCTCAATTATCAATTTAGATTAAGCGCAAAGCGCTGACATCGTTATGGTGTGGCTGATTTTAGCATTCCTTTCCGCTGCCCTGCTGGGCTGTTACGACTCCTTCAAGAAACAGGCGCTTAGTGCCAATGCGGTGGTACCCGTATTGTTTCTCAACACCCTGTTCTCATCCCTGATCTTTCTGCCCTTTATCATCCTCTCGGCGCATAGCACGGTATTGGATGACAGCATCTTCCATGTGGCCTCCAGCGGATGGGAAGGACATAAATACATCCTGTTGAAATCGCTCATCGTCTTGTCCAGCTGGGTGTTCGGCTATTTCGCTATGAAGCACCTGCCCCTTACCATTGTCGGACCGATCAATGCTACACGACCCGTGATGGTCTTGGTGGGTGCGTTCCTGTTCTTTGGCGAACGACTCAACGTCTATCAGTGGATCGGTGTATTGCTCACCATTGTCTCGTTCTATATGCTCAGTCGCAGCGGGAAGAAAGAAGGGATAGATTTCAAGCATAACCACTGGATATACTTCATCGTGCTGGCAGCCTTGCTGGGAGCTGTTAGCGGACTGTACGACAAGTACCTGATGGCGCCAGTGGAAGAGGGCGGGGTAGGACTCGACCGGATGATGGTGCAGAGCTGGTATAACATCTACCAGTGCTTCATGATGCTCTGCATGCTGATGCTCCTCTGGTGGCCCCGTCGCCGGCAGTCGTTGTTCCATTGGCACTGGAGCATCCCGTTCATCAGCATCTTCCTGAGCACGGCCGACTTCCTCTATTTCTATGCGCTCAGCGAGCCAGGCGCCATGATCAGCATCGTGTCGATGATCCGTCGCGGCAGTGTTGTCGTCTCCTTCCTCTTTGGCGCCCTGTTCTTCCACGAGAAGAACCTCAAGAGCAAAGTCATCGACCTTTCCCTCGTCCTCCTCGGCCTCCTGTTCCTCTATATCGGTACACGCTAATTTGGCAGGTCCGTACCTACAACATCGATTACGAGAAGCTCTATGCACAGGCCGCCATAGGCATCAGCGGTTTCCGCTACTACGACTTTCCCAGCTCGTCCGACGAGGGCGTGTGGCTCACCTTGAGAAGATCAATGCCGGTATCAAGAAACTGTTATCGAATGTTAAAATCGGGATGATAATGAAGAAATTAGGGGCCAAGGCGATGCGAACGAAGAAGGGTATGACTTACAACGTTATTCCCCTCAAAACGATTGACATTGAGACAGTTGAAAGACAAACACCCGTTGCCGTCAACGATATGCCGTTCTAGCGAATGGGTGTAGGGGTGTAGGGTATGTAGGCACTTTTCATAACATTTATATAAAAACACGTTATTTCTAAAATCCATTATATTATGTACGCACGCGCGTGAAAGTTTTAAAAACATCCTACATACCCTACACCCTACACCTCTCATCCCTACAAGCCTACTTTCTATCTCCAACCAGCCTTCTAACACCCCATTATCAGCCTTCTAACGTGCCCCAACCAGCCTACTTTCACCCCGTAATCAGCCTTATAACTTTTGGAGTAGCAAGCGCATATTTTCAGCCAAAAGAGTTTGTTTATTTCGAGATTATTTGTATATTTGCAGAAAAGAAAGGAAAGATACCACGCAAAATAAATGAAGATAATATGAAGAAAGTATTGGTTTCTATGGTTCTTGTCTGCTCGGCATGGGGAATGCTGGGGGCAAGGGTAGGTGATGACTATGTGCCTCAGCGTAGTGACTATAAGATAAGGACGGAAGTGACGACGAAGGATGATGACGGGTCTGTTGTATACGACAAGGTGATCACCTACCTGACGGATGCCCGCAACCATACGGATACGCTGCAGAGCGAGGCCTTGCCGCTTGATACGGCCGATTGGAGTAGGCAAGTGTTTGGCGAGATCATGGAGCAGGACTTTAACTTCGACGGGATTCCTGACCTTCAGATTGGTACGGGGCCGATGAATGTTTTCGGCAACTACACCTACGATGTCTTTATCTGGGATGATCATGTATCCCGCTTTTTGCATCTGGATGATCAGCCGCCATTGTTTGATCCCTACGTGGATGAATCCCAGAAACAGATCGTCAGCGCCTTCCGACTGGATGATGAGGTTGAAATCGTCACGTATCAGTGGAAGGACGGTAAATTAGAGGAGGTAAGCAAGGAAACTGTTGATTACTCCGAGATGACTGAGGATTAGCGAAAGGACTAACCAACGATTAGGAAAAGATAAGAGGGTGCGCAAATACGCACCCTCTTGATAGTTTTTATTTCTTATAGCACTCGAAGATGCTGTCAATAGTTTCCTTCGGCATCTTGGGCGTGATCAGACTGATCAGCCATACCACGAAGAATCCACCTACCATGGCGATAGCACCGCAGTTGATGGGGTTGATGGGGTTGCCCAGGAGCATGTTCACTACCGTGAGACCAACACCCCAGATGAAGCAGGCCCAAACAGATACTCTGGTGATGCACTTGGAATAGAGTCCGAGCATGAACGGAGCAAGGAAGGCGCCTGCCAAAGCACCCCAAGAGATACCCATGAGCTGGGCAATGAAGGTGGGGGGATTCAAGGCGATGAGCAGGGAGATGGCGATGAAGAACATGATCAGCACGCGCATCACAACCACCTTACGGCGTTCTACCTTCTCTGCCACGATATCATCAATGGATCCGTCTTCCACCTCACCGGGCAATGACTTCTTGTCGCGATAGATCAGGTCGAGCGTCATGGTACTGGATGAGGTGAGCACCAGCGATGCCAGGGTTGACATGGAGGCACTCAGCACGAGCAATACCACGAGGGCAATAAGGATGTCGGGCAGGGTGACTAACATGGCGGGCACGATGGAGTCGAAGGCGATCTTTCCGTTGGGGGCAATAACGGGCTCGTACAGACGACCGAAACCTCCGAGGAAGTAGCAACCACCAGCCACCACGAAGGCGAAGAGGGTAGAGATGACCGTTCCGCGCTTGATGGCTGACTCATCGGTAATGGAGTAGAACTTACCCACCATCTGGGGGAGTCCCATCGTACCAAGAGAGGTAAGCACGATCACACCCAGCAATCCCCAGGGGTCGGGTCCGAACAAGGTAGCAAAGCCACCGTTCACCGACGGATCGGCATCTGAGGGAAGCTCAGCGAGTTTCTGTACAGCGGTTGTCAATCCACCCTGCGCGTTCAACACAGCGATGATCACGGCCACGATACCGAAGAGCATGATGATACCCTGGATGAAGTCGTTCATGGCCGTAGCCTTGTAACCACCCAGAATCACATACACGGCGGTGAGGATAGACATGATGATGACACAGTACTCATAAGGAATACCGAAGCCCATCTCGAAGAGGCGGGAGATACCACTATATACACCTGCGGTATAGGGGATGAGGAACACAAAGGCGATGATGGAAGCAGCCACACGCAGTCCTTGGTCACCATAGCGGGTTCCGAAGAAGTCGGGCATGGTGCGCGACTCGATATGCTGTGTCATCAGCTTCGTACGTCGTCCTAACAAGATCCACGCAAGGAGTGAACCGATGACCGCATTACCGATACCGATCCACGCAGACGAAAGTCCGTATTTCCATCCAAACTGTCCGGCATAGCCCACAAAGACCACAGCCGAGAAATAACTTGTACCAAAGGCGAAGGCTGTCAGCCACGGACCCACAGCACGTCCACCTAACACGAAACCATCCACACTGCTGGCCTGTTTACGGGTGTAGAGGCCCACGCCAATCATCACGGCCAGGAAGATGACGGTTAATATTACTTTGATAAACATTGTTCTATTTTAACTATTAACTATTATCTATTATCTATTATCTATCAACTCTCAACTAGAACGCCACCTGAACCTGTGCCTGGAGCCAGTTGTAATCCTTTGAACTGATGTTCTCGCCACAGAGGCAACGGGTGTATTGCAGTTGCAGACGACATTTCTTGTAGAACCAGTACTGCAGACCGACGGTCAGGTTGGTCTGATCCCAACCATCCACCTTGGTGTTCCTGTCGTATGTCTCACCGCTGGCCACCACATCAAGGGCGTCAACCACGGGGATGCAGGTGGTGACATAGCCACCACGGCTACCCACCTCGCCATCTTGACCGCCCAACCACTCAGCGCGCACGCTGGCGGGACGAGCCTCTTTGTATTTACTGCCTGTATAAGCAGCGGTCTTATATTCCGCACCCACACTGTAGCGGTTGCGTTTATAGTTGTCGCCAACCTCGATATCCGGATTCCAAGCAGCGGTACCCACGGCATTACCTGTTCCCAGGTAGCCGGAAGCCACCACGCGGAAGTTGTTCACAGGACGAACTTCCAGTTTGGCGATGAAGTCTTTCTGATTATTACGGTCCTTACGGTTGATACCTTGTCCGCTCATCAGGGCGAGTTCGTAGTGCAGCGCCCCCTTGGCCAAGTCACCAAAGGCCATGAAACCCATGTCACGACCATAGTTCACACCGTTCAGCGGGTCAGGACCTTCGCCCGCAAGATAAAGCACAGCCTGTGAATAGACATCAATCAGTTCGAGCATGGTGGGAGAGAGCGGGTTCTCCATGGTGTACGAATGCTTGAACTGGCCTAAGCGGAAGGTCAGTGCGTTGTTGTTGGAAACTCTGTAATCGGTATAGAATTCCTGTACCACGCTGGAAAAATCGTGCATGAACATGAACGACCACCTGTCAGTGATACGTGCTTTTCCCCAAAGTAACGTACGTTTAAGGTTGTAACTGTTGCTTTTCACCCCATTGGGATCCTGGTACGACCAGCCTCCTTGTGCGTAGCCGTTGAGGGTGATACGGCTTGTGAAATCCTTAGTCCAGTCGGTTGACTGTTCCTTTTGTTGTCCCATGGCCGCGGTACTGCTGAAGGCAGCCATGATGACAGCCAGTGTGGCTGTCTTGATTACTTTTTTCTTCATGTTTGATATAATTAATGTTACAAAAATGTCAAATCGGATGCAAAAATACAAATAATCTTTCAAAAAGAAGGATTTTTGTCGTTTATTTTGTAAGAAAATTCACTTTTTCATTGATAAGGCTATACAATACGTATTTCCAAGCTTTGTCGTGATCTTGCCAACAACAAAAAGTACGTTAATAATTTTGCGGTTTGGAGGTTTTTTACTATCTTTGACCCAAGAATTCATTTACTAACTAAAAACAAAATACGCTATGGCAAATAACGCAGAGCTCATCAAGCAGTGTGAGCAATTAGCAAAGGAATGGTTGTCGCCTTCGTTCGATGAGGAGACAAGGAAAGAAGTTCAGGCCATGCTCGACAATGAGGACAAGACAGCTCTTATCGATGCATTCTACCAGAACCTCGAGTTCGGAACTGGCGGTCTGCGCGGTATCATGGGCGCAGGTACCAACCGTATGAACAAGTATATCGTGGGAATGGCCACACAGGGTTTTGCCAACTACATCAACAAGGCATTCCCGGGTAAGGCCTGCAGCGTGGTGGTAGGTCATGACTGCCGTAACAACGGACGGTTGTTTGCTGAGACGGTGGCTGACATCTTCTCGGCCAACGGCATCAAGGTTTATCTCTTCGAGAGTCTGCGTCCTACACCAGAGATCTCTTTCGCCATCCGTCACCTGGGCTGTCAGGCTGGTGTGAACGTCACCGCTTCGCACAACCCCAAGGAGTACAATGGCTACAAGGCTTACTGGGATGATGGCGCACAGGTATTGGCACCGCACGACAAGGGTATCATCGATGAGGTGAACAAGGTGAAGATCGACGATGTGAAGTTCGAAGGTAACAAGGAACTGATCATCCCCATCGGTGGTGAGATGGACTGGGATTATATCCAGGCAGTGAAGGAAGCCATGGTGGATCAGGATGTGATTCTGCGTCAGAAGGACCTGAACATCGTTTATTCTCCTATGCACGGAACAGGTCGTGTAATCATCCCGATGGCATTGCGTTCATGGGGCTTCCAGAATATCCATGTGGTGCCCGAGCAGATGGTGATCGACGGAAACTTCCCCACGGTGGTTTCTCCGAATCCCGAGAATGCCGAGGCCATGACACTGGGTATGAAGCTCGGTACGAAGTTGAATGCCGACCTGGTGATTGCTTCTGATCCCGATGCCGACCGACTGGCTATCGTGTGCCGTAACTCGAAGGGCGAGTGGGAGATCCTGAATGGTAACCAGACCTGTATGATGTTCTCTTGGTATATCATCGCCAACAAGAAGAAACTGGGTCAGCTCAAGGGCAATGAGTTCCTGGTAAAGACCATCGTTACAACCGAGGTGATCGCCAAGATTGCCGAGAAGAACGGGGTGGAACTGCGCGACTGCTACACTGGCTTCAAGTGGATTGCCAACGAGATCCGCGTCTCTGAGGGCGTGAAGAAGTATATCGGTGGTGGTGAGGAGAGCTTCGGCTTCCTGCCGTTCGACAAGGTGCGCGACAAGGATTCACCAGCTTCTATCTGTCTGATCTGCGAGATCGCCGCATGGGCTCGCGACAATGGTAAGACGCTCTATGACCTGCTCATGGATATCTATGCTGAGTACGGCTTCTCTAGAGAGGTGACCATCAACGTGGTACGTCCGGGTAAGACGGGTGCCGACGAGATCAAGCAGATGATGACCGACTTCCGTAACAACCCGCCGAAGGATCTGGGTGGCTCGAAGGTGGTTCTGTGCAAGGACTACAAGACACTGGAGGCCAAGAAGGCTGACGGCAGTGTGGAGAAACTGAACATGCCCGACAGCAGTAATGTGCTTCAGTGGTTCTGCGAGGATGGCACCAAGGTGAGTGTGCGTCCTTCTGGTACGGAGCCGAAGATCAAGTTCTATACAGAGGTGAAGGATCCTGCCTTCAAGGGTGCTGCCGACTATGAGCAGAGCATGAAGGCTACGGATGTGAAGGTTGCGGCCATCAAGAAGTGCCTGAACCTTGATTGATGCCGAGGGAGATACATCGATGAAAAAGAAGATTGTTACCTTTGGTGAATTATTGCTCCGCTTTTCCAAGGACCAGCATAACCGTCTGCAGCAAGGCAGGGCATTCTTCGGTGATTACGGAGGCAGTGAGGCGAACGTGGCAGTGTCATTGGCCACACTGGGTGATGAAGTGGAATATGTGACCCGTGTGCCCGACAATCCCATCGGAAGGGCCTCCTGCATGAAACTCCGTGAGTTCAATGTGGATACGCAGCATGTGCTCTATGGAGGGGATCGCATGGGATCGTATTACTATGAAGGGTCTGCGGGTATGCGCAGTTCGAAGGTGATATACGACCGTGCCTATTCTTCCTTCTATTACCTGGAGCCGGGGATGATCGACTGGCGGAAGATCTTCGCCGATGCGGCCGTCTTCCATGCTTCCGGTATCGCTGGAGCGGTTTCAAAGGAGTCGGCTGATGCCACATTCGAGGCACTGGATATCGCAGATGAGATGGGACTCACCCTCTCGTTCGATATCAATTACCGTAAGAACCTGTGGAAATACGGAGCAGAGCCGAAGGCAACGCTGAGCAAGATGCTCAGTTATGCTGATGTGGTGTTTGCCGATGTGATCGAGTATGAGTACATGACTGACAGGAAGGTACCATTCCCTGCCATGTCGTCCGACTACGAGATGCCCATGGAGGTCTATGAGGAGTGGTTCGATGAGATCCACGCCCGTTGGCCGCGATGCCAGAAATGGCTCATGGGTATGCGCAACATGATCAGTTCCAGCAGGAACACGCTCACCGCCCTTCTGTGGGATAACGGGAAACTGTATTCCACCAAGATCTACGACATACAAGGTATCGTGGATTCGATGGGAGTGGGGGATGCGTTCACAGCAGGACAGTTGCATGCGATCAACGCCTTTGGGGATGATTCGCAGAAAATACTTGATTACGCGTTGGCGGCCGCCACACTGAAGTACTCCATTGCCGGTGACTACAACCTGGCCACTGATGAGGAGATACTTACATTAATGAAGGGATAGGCGATTGCCTATCCCTTCATCAATGAATCGAAGAAACTATCAAGATCTTGATCGAGACCTTCCATCAGGTCGCCCCCTATGATGATGGTGTCGTCATCCGCTACATACAGTTCTCCAACGGATTCCCTGTCATCATTCTCCAACACAAAGCTGTAGGGCTTCATGATGCCCAGGTTATCAACAACTTCATGCATCTGCTGTAACTGCTTGCGGAGCAGGGCAGTAACCTCATCATAGAAACTCTCGTCCTTGTTGTCAATCCACTGTTCCACCACACAACGGGTAATCTCCTGATCGTTATCATCAAAGGCAATCAGCTCACCGCTATCCTGCGATACGAGCAGATGGATATCGGTGAGTAAAGAGGTTTCCTCATTGGCGGGCAGCTTTTGCGCGATCTTCTTGATGGCGCGCTCAATCTGCTGAGTGGTTTGTTCAGTTACTTGCATACGTTTCTTATTTACGATACAAAGTTACGCTATTTTGGTTGAACTACAAAATATTTTACGTGTTTTTTATTGACATATAAGAAATATTTTGTATCTTTGCAATGTAAACTCGACATAGCAAACGGGAGATAAAAACGTATTGAAATTCATGGGTCAACAGATCATCCATCAAGGTACCGTAGCAGAGATTTACGGAGATAGTATGCGGGTGCGGATCACGCAACGTGCTGCTTGTTCCGAATGCAAGGTATCTGCCCATTGCCATATCTCGGAGCAGAAGGAAAAGATGGTTGACGTGAACCATGTAATGGATATCAGTAAGTATCATGTCGGTGAAACGGTTATGCTGACCTTTGCGGAACAAACAGGCATGCGTGCCGTGATGATGGCATTTGTTATTCCTTTCCTGATCCTGGTTGCTGCTGTGTTCGTTTGTAGTAGGTTTACTGACAGTGAGCCAGCGATGGCCATTACAGGACTATTGTTCCTCTTACCTTATTATTATATACTCTATCTGCTACGTGACCGTTTGAAAGAGAAATTCACGTTCTATGTACAGAAACTTGATGAATAACTAAAACAAATACAAATGATGAGCTTTTTATTGACTGCAGTAATCGTTCTTGGAGGTATCGCCCTGATAGCAGCGCTGATACTGTATTTCTGTTCCAAGAAGTTTGCTGTTCAGGAAGATCCTCGTATCGCGCAAGTAACAGCCGTGCTTCCCGGCGCCAACTGCGGCGGGTGTGGCTTTGCGGGTTGCTCTGGATTGGCAACTGCCTTGGTAAAGGCTGCCGACGGAGGATCGTTAGAAGGACTGAACTGTCCTGTGGGCGGTGCAGACGTGATGGGTAAAGCGGCTGATCTGTTGGGAATGGCCGTGGCTGCCTCGGATCCGATGGTGGCTGTGGTTCGTTGTAACGGTACCTGCACACTCCGTCCGCGTATCGCCGTATATGACGGTTTGTCCACCTGCTCAGCAATGAATGCCACGGGAGCCGGTGAAACGGCTTGCGGTTATGGCTGTCTGGGTTGCGGCGATTGTGTGGCAGCCTGTCAGTTTGATGCTATTCGTATGAATCCTGAAACGGGTCTGCCTGAGGTGGATGATGATCTCTGTACCTCTTGCGGTGCCTGTGTGAAGGCTTGTCCGAGAAACATTATCGAGTTGCGGAAGAAGGGTCCTAAGAACCGCCGCGTCTATGTGAGTTGTGTAAACAAAGACAAGGGTCCTGCTGCCATGAAGGCATGTAAGGCGGCTTGTATCGGTTGCGGCAAGTGTGTGAAGGAGTGTAAGTTCGAGGCGATCACCATTGTGAACAACGTGAGCTACATCGACTTCAACAAATGTCGTTTGTGCAAGAAGTGCGTAGAGGCTTGTCCAACCAAGGCTATCCATGCCGTGAACTTCCCGGTACCGAAACCGAAGCCGGAACCTGCTACCACTGATAACGAAGAAAGAAAGGAGGAATCAGTATGAAAATCAGAACATTCCGTATAGGTGGCGTTCATCCTGAGGAGAACAAGCTCACCCACGAAGTGATGACCAAGGTGGCACCCCTGCCCAAGCAGGCTATCTTCCCGTTGTCGCAGCATATCGGTGCTCCTGCCAATCCCGTTGTGGCCAAGGGCGACAAGGTGAAGGTGGGTACGTTGATTGCCGAGGCTGGCGGCTTTGTTTCTGCCCCTATCTATTCCTCTGTGTCAGGAACGGTGTTCAAGGTGGATTCGGCTATTGATGCCACGGGTTACCGCAAGCCGGTAATCATCATCAATGTGGAAGGTGATGAGTGGGAAGAGAGTATCGACCGCTCTGAGAAACTGGAGTTGTTGGCCGATCATCCGGAACTGAATCCCGAAGAGATTATCAATCGTGTGAAGGAGGCTGGCGTGACTGGTATGGGTGGCGCTGGATTCCCCACCTTTATCAAACTCTCTCCGCCACCTACTGCCAAGGCTGAGTGTGTGATCATCAATGCGGTGGAGTGCGAGCCTTATATCACAGCCGACTACCGGTTGATGATGGAGAAGGCGGATGAGATTCTTGTAGGACTGGAACTGCTGATGGTGGCCGCGAAGGTGACTACGGGTTATATCGGTATTGAGACCAACAAGCCTGCCGCCATTGATCTGCTCACCAAGAAATGTGAGGAGAAATTCGGTGCTACGAACTATCTGGTTGAGGTGGTTCCTCTGAAGCAACGCTATCCGCAAGGTGGTGAGAAACAGCTGGTGGATGCAGTCATCCGTCGTCAGGTTCCTGCTCCTCCAGCCATCCCTGTAAACGTTGGAGCGATTGTTCAGAATGTGGGTACTGCCTTCGCTGTGTATGAGGCAGTTATGAAACGCAAGCCTTTGTTCGAACGTTACACCACCGTGACGGGTAAGAAGTTGCAGAACCCGGGTAACTTCCTGGTAAGAATGGGAACACTGATGCAGGACTTGATCGACCTCTGCGGTGGTATGCCAGAAGGGGAGAACAAGCTATTGGCAGGTGGTCCGATGATGGGTAAGGCGCTTACCTCAACTGAGGTTCCCATCTGTAAGGGAACGAACAGTGTGACGGTGCTCAGTGATGATGATGCGCGTCGCAAGGAGCCCATGCCCTGTATCCGATGTGCCAAGTGCGTCAGCGCTTGTCCGATGGGACTTGAGCCTTATCTGCTTTCTACGCTCTCGAGTATGAAGAACTGGGAACAGTTGGAGGCCGAGGATATCACTTCTTGTATCGAGTGCGGTTCCTGTCAGTTCACCTGTCCGGCACACCGTCCTCTGCTCGACCATATCCGACTGGGTAAGTCAACTGTTATGGGAATCATCCGCAGTAGAACTGCTAAAAAGTAAACCTAATTTCATTTGTCGACATGAGTAAATTAATCGTTTCACTTTCACCGCATGCACATGGCAGCGATACCGTTGGGAAGAACATGTATGGCGTGATCATCGCCCTGATTCCGGCCCTGCTGGTGTCTTTGTTCTATTTCGGATTGGGTTCTGCCATCGTTCTTGCTACGAGTGTTATCGCCTGCGTGTTCTTCGAATGGGCGATCACCAAATATATCTTGAAAAGGGAGAAGACGACGATAGGTGACGGCTCCGCCATACTGACGGGTCTGCTGTTGGGATTCAACCTGCCTTCGAACCTGCCGATATGGATTATCATCATCGGTGCGCTTTTCGCAATTGGTGTGGGTAAGATGACCTTCGGCGGACTGGGGCAGAATATCTTTAACCCTGCGCTGTTAGGACGTGCCTTCCTGTTGATCAGTTTCCCGGCACAGATGACCTCCTGGCCAGTGGCTGGTCAGCTGACCAGTTATCTGGATGCTGAGACGGGTGCTACACCGCTGGCCATCATGAAGACGGCCATCAAGACGGGGGATGCCTCGTTGCTCGACCAGCTTCCATCGGCCACGCATCTGCTGTTAGGATCTAATCCTACCGGTGGTTTAGGAACCATTGGTGAGGTGTGTGCCCTGGCCTTGCTGTTAGGACTGGTCTATATGCTCTGGAAGAAGATCATCACCTGGCATATTCCAGTAAGTATTATTGTCACGGTGTTTGTGTTCAGCGGACTGCTTCATCTGGCGAATCCAGTGTATGCAGATCCTTTCGCTGAGATCCTCACAGGCGGTCTGATGCTGGGTGCCATCTTTATGGCTACCGATTATGTGACTTCGCCCATGACGGGTAAAGGACAGCTGATCTATGGTGTGGCCATCGGTTTGCTCACCGTGGTTATCCGTAACTGGGGTAGCTATCCTGAGGGAATGTCATTCGCCATCCTGATCATGAATGCATTCACACCGCTGATCAATATGTATGTGAAACCCAAGCGCTTCGGTGAAGTGCCTGCTTCTAAGTAATGATACAAGGAAATGATTGAAGAATTGCAAAAGAAGGAATTATGGAGAAGTTGAAATCATCTATAACAAACATGGCACTGGTGCTTACAGGCGTTGCTGTAATCACAGGTGCTATCCTTGCAGCAGTGAATCAGGTGACAAAGGAACCGATAGCCTTGCAGAAAGAGAAGGCGCTGGCCGATGGTATCAAGGCTGTGATGGTGTGCGACGAACTGGTGGTTACCAAGACGGATGTGGTCAAACAGAACGATGCCAAGGGTAAGGAGCTGTCATATACCATCTATCAGACACAGGATAAGCAAGGGAAAGACCTTGGTGCTGCCGTGGAGAGTGCAACCATGGGATTCGGGGGTAACCTGAAGATCTTGGTGGGATTCGATCCCGAAGGAAAGATTCTGGGATATACATTGCTGGAACATGCGGAGACACCTGGACTGGGTGCCAAGGCCGACAAGTGGTTCCAGGCTGACGGGAAAGGGAACATCATCGGGAAGAACCCCAAGGAGGAACTGGTTGTCAACAAGGATGGAGGACAGGTGGATGCCATCACCGCATCGACTATCACCAGTAGGGCGTTCCTGTTAGCAGTGAACAATGCCTATAAGGCTTATAAGAACACACCCATCGATGGTGCGACAGGAGCCTCGAAGCAAGAGAAAAAATAAGTATGAACCATGAACGTTGAATTATGAACTATATAAGTATCATCAAAAACGGAATCATCAAGGAGAACCCGACGTTCGTCCTGATGCTTGGTATGTGTCCTACATTGGCTACCACCACCAGTGCCCGTAACGGACTAGCCATGGGGCTGGCCACGATGTTTGTGCTGATCTGCTCGAATGTGGTGATCTCACTCATCAAGAAACTCACACCCGACATGGTGCGTATCCCGGTGTTCATCGTGGTCATCGCCTCGTTCGTAACCATCCTGCAGATGGTGATGCAGGCTTATGTGCCGGATGTGTATGCGGAACTGGGACTGTTCATCCCATTGATCGTGGTGAACTGTGTGATCTTAGGACGCGCTGAGGCTTTTGCAGCCAAGAACAGTACCGTAGCCAGTCTGATGGACGGTATCGGTATCGGACTCGGCTTCACGCTTGGTCTGACCCTCTTGGGTATCTGTCGTGAACTGCTGGGTGCAGGTAGCATCTTCGGCTTCACACTGTTGCCCGAGACCTATAACATGCTGATGTTCGTGTTGCCTCCGGGTGCCTTCATCACGCTTGGTTTCTTAGTTGCTGTTGTTAATAGATTAAAGAATTGAAGTTATGGAGTATATCTTGATATTCATCTCGGCGATATTCGTTAACAATATCATCCTGTCGCAGTTCCTGGGCATCTGTCCTTTCCTGGGCGTGTCGCAGAAAGTGAACACATCATTGGGTATGTCGGCTGCCGTGGCATTTGTGATGACGCTTGCCACCATCGTGACATACCTGATCCAGCACTTTGTGTTGGATGTGTTCGAACTGCAGTACTTGCAGACCATCGTGTTCATCTTGGTGATCGCCGCTCTTGTGCAGATGGTGGAGATCGTGTTGAAGAAGGTTTCTCCTGCTCTCTATCAGGCATTGGGCATCTTCCTCCCGCTGATCACCACGAACTGTGCCGTGCTGGGTGTGGCCATCCTCGTTATCCAGAAGGAGTTCTCGCTGTTGCAGAGTATCGTCTATGCATTCTCTACAGCCATCGGCTTCGGCGTGGCCTTGGTGGTGTTTGCAGGTATTCGTGAGCAGATGAGTCTGTTGAATATCCCCAAGGGGATGCGGGGTACAGCCATCGTACTGGTTACTGCCGGCTTGCTGAGTTTGGCCTTCATGGGCTTCTCGGGTGTGGATGGCGGACTGCGTACGTTGTTCGGTCTCGACTAAAAACAAAGAAAACTGAGTTTTCCTTTGGTTATTCGCTCACTAAATCGTACCTTTGCAAAGTTTATTTGCAAACAGTAATAGTATTTACAGAACAGAAAGATGAAACAGACGATCCTTGTTACCGGTGGTACGGGCTTCATTGGAAGTCATACCACAGTGGAACTACAGCAGGCCGGCTATCGTGTGGTGATAGTCGATAACCTTTCCAATTCAAAGGCGGAGGTGATTGACGGTATCGAGAAGATTACGGGTATACGACCGGCTTTTGAACAGGTGGATTGCTGTGATCTTTCTGCACTGAAGAATGTATTCAGAAAGTATTCCAATATCCAGGGCATCATTCATTTCGCCGCCAGCAAGGCAGTAGGGGAGAGTGTGGAAAAGCCCTTGCTCTATTACCGTAATAATATCACCTCGTTGCTGAACTTGCTGGAGTTGATGCCGGAATATGGCGTGAAGGGTATCATCTTCTCATCCAGCTGTACGGTATATGGTCAGCCGTCCAAGGAGAATCTTCCTGTTACAGAGAAGGCTCCCATTCAGAAGGCGTTATCA
The DNA here is from genome assembly GCA_045114185.1 of Prevotella sp. GTDB lineage: Bacteria > Bacteroidota > Bacteroidia > Bacteroidales > Bacteroidaceae > Prevotella. The sequence goes on from JBGUJY010000067.1 coordinate 30,683, forward strand.
CCTTACGGAAACACGAAGCAGATCAATGAGGAGATTATTCAGGACTATATCCACAGCGGGGCTGATATCAAGGCAGTCATCCTGCGGTATTTCAATCCCATTGGTGCTCATCCTTCTGCGCTGATCGGTGAACTGCCCAATGGTGTACCTATGAACCTGATTCCTTTCGTTACTCAGACGGCTATCGGTATCCGTGAGCAGTTGAAGGTGTTCGGCAATGATTATGATACGCCCGACGGTACCTGTATCCGCGACTATATCTATGTGGTTGATCTGGCAAAGGCTCATGTAAAGGCCATGGAGCGTGTGCTTGACAATCCTGATACCGATCCTGTGGAAGTGTTCAATGTGGGCACGGGTACGGGCTTGAGCACCTTGGAGGTGGTGGAAGGCTTTGAGAAGGCTACGGGTGTGAAACTGAACTGGACCTACGCTCCTCGTCGTGAGGGTGATATCGAGAAGGTCTGGGGAAATGTGGAGAAAGCCAATAAGGTACTTGGCTGGAAAGCAGAAGCTAATATCGAAGACGTGCTCCGCTCTGCCTGGAAATGGCAGTTGAAACTGCGCGAGGACGGTATTCAATAAGATAAAGCATCGTCTGTCTATGACAGGCATGTATTTTGTGTTTGTGTTGTTATGGGCCCTTGATGTGAATCAGGGGCTCATTTTGAAATGAAAGATGATGAAGAAGTTCATATATAACGAAAAGCAAGGTGAGTACGATCGTTACCCGGTGACGCTTGCACAACCGTTGTTGACATTCCTTTTGGAGAATGTCAAAGGGAGTCGTAGCAAGATCAAGGCGACACTGAAAGGCGGTGGTATCAGGGTGGATCGTAAGACCGTGACGCAGTTCGACTTCCCCTTGGAGCCTGGAATGGTGGTGATGGTGAGCAAGACCAAGCGTAACCAGGAGATCCTGAAGAGCCGATATATCAAGATCGTCTTTGAGGATGAATACCTGGTGGTGCTGGAGAAGAAGGTGGGTATCTTATCCATGGCGGCCGGTCATTCCTCCTTGAATGTGAAAGGCGTGCTTGACGATTATTTCCATAAGAATCGTCAACGCTGTCATGCCCATGTGGTTCACCGTCTTGACAGGGATACCAGCGGTTTGATGATCTATGCCAAGGACATGAAGACCGAACAGGTGTTGGAGAAGGAATGGCATGACATTGTCTATGACCGACGTTATGTGGCCGTTTTGAGTGGCGAGATCAATGATGAGGGTGGTACGATTGCCAACTGGCTGAAAGATAACAAGGCATATATCACTTATTCATCTCCTGTTGACAATGGCGGTAAGTATGCTGTGACTCATTTCCATACGTTACAGCGGAAGAACGGTTATTCGTTGGTGGAGTTCAAACTGGAGACAGGTAGGAAGAATCAGATCCGTGTGCATTCAGCCGATATGGGACATCCTGTATGCGGTGATACAAAATATGGTAATGGGGATGATCCTTGTAACCGACTGGCCTTACATGCCTATATGCTTTGCTTCGAACACCCCGTTACCCGTGAACGGTTGGAGTTTGTTACCCCGATTCCTGATAGTTTCTTAAAAGTATTCAAGTAATCCCGAGATGCAGAACGAATTATTCAATCAGAATTTCTATTTCTATCTTTTCGCGATCGTAGTGATGGTTGTGGTATTCCTGATCATCAAAAAAATAGCGAGCTGCCTGATTAAGAGCATTGTGATGCTCGTCATCGTGGCTGCGCTCGCTTATATCTGGTATGTGTATTTCAGGACATGACCTGAAAGGACATACGTTATTTCGTCAGATCGAATCCCAGACGAATACCGTCGTAGTTCTTACTGATCTCACTAACCGTGCCTAAGGTGCTGTTACCACTGGCGGCGCCAACCACCTGAAGGGCTGTAAGCAGTTTCTTTGACTCGAAGAGCAGACTGATACCCTGTGCGTTACGGGTAAGGTAGCCTGTGGTGGAGAGCAACAATGTCTGCAGTTGTACGGAACTGTTGTTGCTGTCGAACGTATAGGTACCGCTAATTGACTTACCCATCACTTTAGCAGTGAAGGTACCGTCCTGGTTGAAGGTGAAATACGTATTCTTTCCCTTGATACCAAGCTTATTGTAGGTAGGCAACAGTTTCTCCTTGGCTTGTGCTGCTACCACCTTTCCACCGGCAGCTGCCAATGCATTCTCAGAAGTGAAGGCACAACCCGGCTGGTAGTATTGCCATGTTCCGATAATATCTCTCTCAGAGAGCTTAGAAGCACCGATTACCTCATAGAGGATATCGCCGAGGGTGTTCGTGTTGGTGATGGCACCCAGAATGCCACCCAGGATGTCTGTGGTACTAGCACCACCATTGGTGGCTGTACCGCCTGTGAAACCGCAACTTGATAACAGAAGAGCGGCTGCGCATGCTAAAATGGATTTCTTTTTCATACTTTTAATATGTTAATTAGATTCTTCCTCGTATAGCTTGTCGAAAATCTCACGCAACTGAGTAGGTGCATTGATTAAACGACGGATCTCTTTGAGCTTCGACTCATTGGGAGAGTGGGGCATCCATAGTCGGATGTAGCCGTGCTCTGAGTACTTGTTACTCATGTGTTCCATGAAACGTTCCCATTGTTCCTCACGACTCTTCTCGGGGTAGTTGGCCAACCCGTATTGCACCGTTCTGCGAAAAACGGTCATGGGCTCTAGGTCACGGTCGGCCTCGGCAACTATTTTCCCATATAAACTTCTGGGCGTATGACTGGCGGAAGCACGATGGTCTTCAACAGCCTCTTTCATGATCTTAATCTGTTCCGCTGAGAACCAACGCTTTAGACGAACATCCGCAGCTAAGATCTTACCGCTGGTAAGATGATGAATGGCGCGTGGTCCTGACAATCCCAGATCGTGATATGCGGCAACGGTATAAGCCATGTTTAAGTCGGCTCCGGTCTTACGGGCAATCTCCAACGATCGTCTGATCACGCCCGTGACATGCTGCATCGAATGCGCTTTGTCAAATTCGGTGTATCGGGGCAGGATATTGCGTTCGATGAACTCCATCAGATCCAGACTCACATGATTTTCCATTGTCTTTGCCCTTATTTTATTTGCAAATATACATGAAATTGTTTACTTTTGCAAACAATTTCACATTTTTCACGATGCAGGAAGAGAAAATTATCAAGAATTCATGGAAAGCATTGCTGTTGGCGGCACGACCGAAGACATTGACTGGTGCTGCGGTACCTGTGATGATCGGCTTGTCGTTGGCTTGGACCCATGTGGATGAGTATCAGTGGCTTCCTGCTATCCTCTGTCTGCTTTTTGCTTTCATCATGCAGATTGATGCGAACTTCGTGAACGACTATTTTGATTTCCTCAAAGGTAATGATGATGAAACCCGGCTCGGTCCGAAACGTGCTTGTGCCATGGGGTGGGTAGATGCGAAAGTGATGCGTCGTGCCATCATCATTGTTACGGTTTTGGCCTGCGTTGTCGGACTTCCCCTTGTGCTTTATGGTGGATTGAAGATGGTGTTGATAGGCGCGCTTTGCGTGTTGTTCTGTTTCCTCTACACCACACATCTCAGTTATGTGGGTATGGGTGATGTGCTGGTACTCGTATTCTTCGGCATCGTTCCGGTATGCATACCATATTATATCTTAACCCATTCCATGAATGTTGAGGTGGTTGTGGCTTCATTGGCCTGTGGACTTGTGATCGATACTCTGCTGATGATCAACAACTACCGTGATATCGAGAATGATGAGCGGGCAGGGAAGAAGACGTTGGCCGTGAAGTTGGGAAAGGAATGCAGCAGGATGATGTATCTGCTGTTGGGCATCATGGCTTGTCTGTTGGGCGTTGTCTATCTGCTAAACGGTCATCTATGGGCATTCATCTTGCCTTTCGGCTATCTTGCCTTGCATGTGATGACCTATCATCATATGGTTCGCATCGACCATGGCAGAGCCCTTAATGATGTCTTAGGAGAGACAGCCAGGAACATGTTTGTTTATGGGCTTTTGGTGAGTATTGGAATATTAATATAGAACTAGTTGTACTAGTAGTACTAGTGATACTAGATAAATAGAATAAAAAAAACAATGAGAACAAGAACAACCACTTGGTTTGAGACCAAGATCCAGTATGAGAAGACCATGGAAGATGGTCTGCAGAAGAAAGTGAAAGAACAGTATGTTGTGGATGCGCTGAGCTTCACGGAAGCAGAGAAGCGTATCACAGAAGAGATGTCATCATATATCAGCGGAGCCTTTGACGTGGCAGATATCAAGAAAGCATCCTATAAGGAGATCTTCTTTAGTGATGAAGGAACTGCCGACCGTTGGTACAAGGCAAAGGTGCAGTTCATTACCATTGATGAGAAGACCGAAAAGGAGAAGCGTACCAATGTGTATTACCTTGTGCAGGCTTCCACCATTCACCAAGCCGTGAAGAATATCGATGAGGTGATGGGCAGTACGATGATTGATTATGCCATCGCCGCTGTTTCGGAAACCACCATCATGGATGTGTTTGAGTATCAGAAGAGTGTCAAAGCGTAAAGAGAAGGATGTACGACGTAAAAGGAAATCTTCGAAAGGTGCTGTCTGATCTCCCTGAAGGGGTACAGCTGGTGGCTGTGAGTAAGTTCCATACCAACGACTACTTGCTGGCTGCCTACGAGGAAGGTCAGCGTGTCTTCGGTGAGAGTCATGAGCAGGAACTGAAGCAGAAACAGCAGTCATTACCCGCTGATATCGAATGGCACTTTATTGGTCATTTGCAGACCAACAAGGTGAAGTACATCGCTCCCTATATCTCGATGATCGATGCTGTGGACTCCATGAAACTGCTCCGTGAAATCAACAAGCAGGCCATGAAGAACAACCGCGTCATCAAGGTGTTGTTGGAACTGCATATAGCTGAGGAAGAGACGAAATACGGCCTCACCCTCGATGCTTGTCGTGAACTGCTGGAAGCAGGGGAGTGGCGTGAGTTGAAGAACGTGCAGATCTGCGGACTGATGATGATGGCCAGTTACGTGGAGGATCAGGAACAGATCCGTCGTGAGATGATGATGGCCTCTGATTTCTTTGATGAAGTGAAGGCTCGTTTCTTTGCCGATGATGACCAATTCTGCGAACGGTCATGGGGTATGAGTCATGATTATCCCATTGCTGTGCAGTGTCATAGCACGATGGTCAGGGTGGGTACGACGATCTTTGGTCCGCGTGTTTATTAGGCCTTTAAGCATATTTTCTTACAGAAGTATTGCTTGTTTCGTTTTTATTTCGTATCTTTGTCGCAATAATCTCTTGAAATGCCTTAAATAAAGACAATAGGAGATAGTATTAACATTTAAAAAACAAGGCTTATGAAAAAATTTTTGATGATTGCTTGCATGGTGCTGTTTAGCACATCAATGTTTGCACAGCAAGGAGCTATGTATGTAGGTGGAAACCTGAACTATGGTATGCATTCCGACTACAAGAACTTCGGTTTTGGTGTAAAGGCTCAGTATGAGTTCATTCAGAATTTCCGTGCAGAGGCTTCTGCCAACTACTTCTTGGAGAAAGACAATCTGAAGATGTGGGACATCAATGCTAACCTGCATTACATCTTCCGTATTACCGATAAGTTTGCCGTTTATCCGTTGGGTGGTGTTTGCGTGCTGGCAACTGACCTGGATGCTCCGGGTATAGGTTCTCATTCTGATCTTGGCGTTAATGTGGGTGGCGGTATAGAATTCCCCATCACCGATGTAATCAAGATCAATGCTGAGGCTAAATATCAGATCGTAGACGACTGGGATCGTCCAGTTCTATCCTTAGGTATTGCCTTCGCTTTATAACGAAATGATTTAATGACAGATATACGGACTACCTTTTTCGAAATGTAAAGGTAGTCCGTGTTGTCTTTACCCAACCAAACAAACAGATATGAAAACAAGAAAAAACATCAGGATGGTTGCAGGTACACTGTTGTGTATGACTGCATTAATGGCGATGATTGCTTGTGGCGGTGAGAAGAAAGGCACTGTTACAACAGGTAATGAGAAAGTAGATGAGATTGTTGAGGAAGCCATAGAGGACTTTGAAAAGATGAGTGATATCAGTAAGTTCGAGTCGGTGTTGAAATCCTATAAACTCTCATTGAAGGATGTGGCTCCTGAGTTTGCCTACAAGGAGAAGAACGAGAACGACAAATCAAATTTCTATGGGAAAAAGAGTGAGACCGAAAACATTGGATCTGCTCTCTTTATGAAGGAAGACGGTACCGATGTGACTCAGGAGGAATATGATGCATTTGTCAAGAAACTATATGAGGCAACAAAAGGTGTTTCCCAAGATGGTAAAAACGTCAGGGGATTCATGTTAGAGGATAAGTTGGAAGGTGCATTGAAGGAACTGCCGTTGGATAGTCTGACAGGCAAGAAGCTCTTTGGAATGCCTTGGAATCTTATTGACTGGACCTTCCGTCAGGGCGATACCTTCTATGGTGTGTCAACGGATCTGAAAGAGGGTAAAGGCGGAAAGCAGAACCGCATCAGTTTCAAGATTACCAAATCCATCCAAAAATCAATCAAGGAATCGATGGATGATGCTGAGAAAGCACTCAGCGATCCGGAAGTACAGAAGGTTCTCAAGGAGAAACTTGGTAAGTAGTATTGATTCTTGATCACCATACGGGCATCTTCGGTCATGTGTCGATGATGCCCGTATAACAATACCATAACGAGTATCAAATGAGTTGGAGATTTCTAACAGACAGCAGAAGCAAGGAAGTAAAGAAACGGGCCTTCAGGATCTGGCAAAAGATGCCCCATCAGGTGGCACCGATGAGCGAAGAACAGCATATTTGTCAATCATGCGGAACCTCGTTCCAAGGTAATTACTGTCCGCGTTGCGGTCAGTCGGCCCGCATCGGTCGCTTCTCGTTCAAGACCGCCTTTAGGCTCTTCCTTGATGTCTGGGGCATGGGAAACCGAGGGATGTTCCACAGTATTCGTGATCTGATACTGCGCCCCGGTTATATGATACGCGATTACCTCAGTGGCTGTCAGTCGGCGTATTTCCCGCCTTTCAAGATGTTCTTCATCTTGTCAACCATATCATTGCTCATCTCCAACGGTATCAGTTTCGAGACAGAAGAGCATCAGGCTCCCTCTCAAGAAATCACAGATACAAAAAGCTTTACAATCAATGGTAAGGAGGTAAACAATAATATCGTCCAATTCATCAAGAAGATGCCCAAATACATCAAGGTGGCTGAGAAAAAGGCACCGACATTGTTTGCCTTCCTGATGCTCGCACTTGCCTCGGTACCGCTTTTTCTGTTCTTCCGCCGTTGTCCTGCTCTACCTGATCTCAGGTACTCAGAACATCTTGTGGCGTTGGTATATACGTCGAACATGTACAGTATATACCGAATATTTGCCGATCTGACGCCCATAGGTTCCACCTTGATCAAGTTACTGGCGGTGTTCATGGTGTTCGTTGCCTTGAAGCAGTTCACGGGCTATTCGAAACGCCGACTGTTCTGGTATATGTTCCTGGCATTATTCCTCATCTTTGTCGTGCTTTTTGCTATCGGATCCCTCGTTGTATTCCTTGCGTTCAGTCAGGCAGAAAAAGCATAAATCCAAATAGCATATGTCATTTCTAACACGCAAATATCCATTCCCCGAGAGCAGTCATTGGTTGCGAGACTGCGCAATTTACTGTGTCGTCGTGTTCCTGATTCTCTATCTGCTCCAGCCTTTCGGATTCAGCATGTACAGCGGGAACAAGTTCCTGGTGTCATTGCTGTTTGGTGCAGTAACATTTGGATGTTGTCTGTTGACCTTATTCGTTGAGCGCCCCTTGCATCAGCGCATCTCTCCCTGGCGCATCTGGCACGAAGCCTTGGCGGTGCTGTTGATGATACTGTTTATCGGCATCTGCAATTTCTTCGTGTTCTCACTGGTGTTCCAAATTCCGGTTACGGGCACTCTATTACTGATGTTCCTTTATTGGACGCTGATTATTGGGGTATTTGTCACCGTATTCTCTGTTAGTCTGAATTACTTCCGTTATTTGCGAACCCAATTAGAGACGTTGCTAGACAAGACAACCGAGGAGCAGACAGATATCTTGGTGACGATCCATGATACCAATGTCAGGGGGAATGATCTGCAACTGCCCATCAACAACCTGCTCTTTATCGAGGCGCAGAAGAACAACGTGTCGGTATGTTATATGAAGGAAGGGAAGGTAACCCATACGGAATTACACACAACCCTTGCTGCTGTGCTTGATGACCTGCGTGAATACGATAACATCTTCCAGTGTCACCGTTCTTTTGTGGTAAACCTGAACAATATTACCTCGGCACAGGGCAACTCCAACGGCTACCAGTTGAAGCTTGGCAATTGCCAGACAATCGTGCCTGTTTCCCGTACCTACGTGCCTAAACTCCGTTCGTTTATCGCTTAGTCATTCGTCCTTTTTACTAGTCATTCGTCAGTCGGATTAGTTTTCCGTCAGTCGTTCTAGTCGTCTGTCACAGGTATTTGGCGGTATCATTTTACCGTCGTATATTTGCGACATGAAACAGCGATTGATTGATATTCTATTCCTTCTGCTCGTCGCCAGTTCGACGATGGGTCAGACCACAGTAACCGGTACTGTTACCGACGGACGTGAGCCGCTGGCAGGTGCCAATGTATTTTTAATAGGTACGATAGACGGTTGTCTGACCGACTCCCTTGGAAGGTTCTCTTTCCAGACTGATCGTACAGGTGAGGTAACGCTTCAGGTGACGTTCATCGGGTTTGATGACTATACCCTGACCACCTCGAAGTTGACGGATCTCATGATCAGAATGCATGAACGGACAACGGCCATCGATGAGGTGGTAGTAACCGCCAGTACCTACAGCTTCGGCAAGAGTGATAACTTCAAGACGATGGATGCACTCGACGTGGTGATGAGCGGTAATTCCTGCGGTGATATCGTGGCTGCTTTACAAACCTTGCCTGGAACACAGAAGGTAGGCGAGAGCGGTAAGCTGTATGTCCGCGGTGGTGAGAGTGACGAGTGTCAGACATTCATCAATGGAATGCATGTGCTCGTACCTTATTCCACCAATACGGAGAACAACGCCGTCCGTGGTCGTTTCTCACCCTTCTTGTTCAAAGGCATCAACTTCTCCCTTGGTGGCTACGGTGGCGAATATGGTCAGGCATTATCTTCTGTGTTACCCATGGAGACCACCGATGTGGCAACAGGTGACAAACTCGGCGTGAGCGCATCACTCGTGGATTGGAACCTTGGCGGTACAAAAGCCTTCCAGAAGAGCAGTCTGTCGTTCAATGCCGACTACACGAGCATGGGTCTTTACAACAACCTCTTCCCTGATCGTTACGACTGGACGCGTCCTTACCGCAAACTCTCCGGCGAGGCGCAGTATAAGTATGACCTTTCAACGACAAGTGTGTTGAAATCGTATGTAGGCTATGACCTGACTTCCGTAGGGCAACATATCGATAGTCGTAACCTCTCATTGGTTGAACATAATTTCTATGCCAATGTCACCTTCAAGACCAACATCGGAAAAGGCTATACGCTCTTTACGGGTATGGCATGGTCGTCGGTGCTGAACAATATTGATGATGCCCTGGAGCTTGGTGATCACTACCATAACAACCGTAACGAGCTTCATCTCAAGGCCGAAGTGCGCAAGGTGTTCTCACCGGTATTGAAGATGTCGGGTGGGGTAGAAGACTATCTCCGCCATAGCACAAAGCGCTATGAAGAGAGTCGTTATAACCTCGACTACCATCTGCCGTCTGCTCATCTGGATGCTCAGTTGCGTGTAGTTCCTAATGTGTTCCTGAATCTCTCGACGAGAACGGAGCAGGAGATATCTAACCACAACTGGCTGTTCCTGCCTCGCACTTCTTTGAGTTATGTGCCCAATAACCGTTTCCAACTGTCAGCTATCTTTGGCAGATACAGTCAGACGGCCAATGATGATTATGTAGCCATGAGTGGGAAGCAACTTTCACAAAGTACAGCCGATCATCTGATACTCAGTATGCAGCACAGTACCGACAAGACCTTACTGCGTATCGAGCCGTATCATAAGAAATACCATCGACTGCCCTTGCTGAACAATGGTACATACACTGCTGATGGCTATGGAACGAGTAAAGGACTGGATGTGTTCTTCGAGTGCCATTCGCTGGTGAAGAACCTAAGTACTACGCTCTCGTATTCTTATAATGATTCCCGCAGGTATTATCTTGACTATACAGTCGAGCAGATTCCCGACTATGCTTCTCGCCATAACTTTCGTGTAACGGCCAAGTATGGTATTGGTAAGACCATCATAGGACTAGCTGATTCGTATGCCTGCGGACGGCATTATGCTGTGGGTACCACACCTTATTATAATAGTCTGGATGCCAACATCACCTGGCTCGTCAGTCCGAAGGTCATTGTATATTCCTCACTCAGCAATATCCTTGGTCGCACCAACATCTTCCGTTATGACAATCATGGTAACCCCGTTACTGCCACACGCGACCGCTTTTTCTATATCGGCATATTTGTTTCACTTAAAAATAATAAAGCTTATGACATCTCTAATTTCTAAAAGTCGTGTTCTTGCCATCGTTCTTTCCTTGATGGCAACAGTGAGTATTAACGCCCAGCAGTCAGCCCCCATGGAGGCACTCATCGGCCAGTCGCTCAGCAAAATCCAGCAGTCGAATCCAGAGAGCATTCTCAACTGCATTGCTGAACTCAAACGTATTGATACGATGTTCCCTGACAGTGTTCAGCCCAAGTACCAGATGGCTCTGCAGAGTCTGGTCTATGCTGTCTCGAATCCACGAGCTGAGCAGACCAACAACCTGATTACCGAGACTGAGCAGACCATCAGCAAGATGGAGAAGATGAAGCAGGCAGATCCCTCGGATATCTGTACGCTTCGTGGTTTCCTTGACATGGTGCGCATCGTGCAGAACCCTGCACAAAACGGTCAGCGCTACTATCTCAGCGTACTCCAGAACTTCGAGAAGGCACTGAAACTGAATCCTGAAAATGACCTTGCCAAGCAGTTACAGCAGAAGTTCAACGATGGTATGAAGCAGGCTATGCAGCCATCGTCAAATGTTAACAACTAATAAAACTAAAGTAATTAGTTTAAAAACTAAGCAAATTAGTTGCATATAACGAAAAGTTTTAGTTACTTTGCCCTCGGATATTGATTAAAGACGCAAGAAAAGGTAACTTAAAACCGTTAACAATGAAGAAACTGACCAACAAGGAAAAGGAAATCATGGACCTGTATTGGCAACACGGTCCGATGTTTGTTCGCGAGTTGCAGGAGCATTACCCCGAGCCTCGCCCTCACTTCAACACGCTCTCTACGATTGTTCGCATTCTGGAGCGTGAGGGTTTCCTCGATCACAAGCAGTTCGGCAATACCTACCAGTACTATCCGCTCATCTCTGAGGCAGAGTATGGACGAAAGTCTATTGCTGGTATCATCAAGAACTACTTCGACGATTCCTATCTCTCTGCCGTCTCCTCGTTTGTCAAGGAAGAAAAAATCAGCGTGGAAGATCTGCGTGAACTCATTAACCAAATCGAACAAGAGCAATGATGGATTTTCTGATATACGACGTTAAGGTAGCAGTGCTCATCGCGGTATTCTATATGTTCTACCGTTTGATGCTGGCCCACGAGACTTACCACCGTGTGAACCGCCTGGTGCTGTTGACTACGGCTGTGGCTTCGTTCGTGCTGCCGCTGTGTGTGTTTACGATGCGCGAAACGGTGATGGTTGATTATGACTTGAATCAATTCGGCGAACTGGCTATGAACGAGACTGTTGTAACGGATTTGCCATCCGAAGAACAATCCTCTTTCAGTCTGTCATCTGTCCTGCCTTACCTATTTATTATAGGTATGCTGGCCACGTTGGTACATACCTTCGTGTCGATAATCAGAATCCAATTGCTTATCCATCGAAGCGAGAAACATCCGCAAGAAGACGGTACAGTTATCTGTGTGACCGGTAACACAGAGCTGTCGCCCTTCAGTTGGATGCACTATATCGTGATGAACCGTAGTGACTATGAGGCACAAGATGCCGCCATCCTCACTCATGAACGGGGACATATCCGTCTCAGACACTCCTGGGACTTGCTCTTCGTTGACCTACTCACTGCCCTCCAATGGTTCAATCCAGCCATGTGGATGCTACGAATGGATCTTCGTACCATCCACGAATACGAGGCCGACGGTGAGGTACTCTCTAAAGGGATTAATGCGCGTCAATATCAATATCTATTAATCTCGAAGGCCGCAGGCATTGGCGGGTACTCCCTTGCCAACGGTATCAGTCATAGTACCCTCAAAAACCGAATCAATATGATGTTACATAAAAAATCTAACCGAACCAGCTTATTGAAGCTATTCGCACTTATCCCCATCGTGGGTATCACCCTGGCTCTCAATGCACGTACCGTTACCGACTATGTCTATGACGGTCCGCAGAAGCAGGAACCCGTGAAGAAAGGTAAGAAGAACACAACCATTAATGTGGGTAATCAGCAGATTCAGGTAAAAGAAATCAGCAAACCTGACACGAATACGTCCGCTGTTGGCACTTTTAAACCTGAAACCGAAAATGCGAAGGACACGAAGGTGTATGATGTTCCCGAGACCATGCCTGAGTTCCCTGGTGGAACGCAAGCACTGATGGAATATATCAGGAACAATATCAAATGGCCTGATGAGGAATCGTCTGTTCAAGGAAGGGTAATTGTTTCGTTTGTCGTTGAGAAAGACGGTTCCATCAGCAATGCCAAAGTGGTGAAGTCTGTTCATCCCGCATTCGATGCTGAGGCTCTTCGTGTTGTCAATGGCATGCCCAAATGGATTCCTGGCAAACAAAATGGAGAACCTGTCAACACGAAATATGTTATGCCTGTCATTTTCAAGTCAGATCAAGCAACACCTGCTAAGAGCACCCATAACGTGACAGGTACCTATACGCCCAATGAAGCAACAGGCATCTTTACTCCCGACGAAAGCAAATTCAAGGGAAGCGTGACGTATGTAGAGAAAAAGAAGAATAATCTAGAGGATGTTGTCACTGTAACCAAGGGTTTACGCGTCTTTGGTAATGTCGATCCTAAGGATATCATCGTGTATGTTGATGATAAGGTGGTTGAAACAGAAAAGTTAAACGAGATCGATCCTAAAGGCATTGAACGTATCAATATAGTCAAAGATGAGAAGGTTGATTCAAAAAAGAGCATCCGCATCTACACGAAGAAACAATAATAGTAGGTTTGTATCAAAGTGTTTTTAAGCCAGAAACAGAGTATTCCCACGTTGGGAATACTCTGTTCCCATGTTGGGAATACTTTGTTCCCATGCTGGGAACTCTCTGTCTCTGTCTTGAATGAATACACTTTCTTGTCATTTCGACAAGATTCCCGTTTCTTTATCACTATGGTTCATGGTGCGCTGGATGTCGCGGTACTTTCTTCCATGGTCAAGACGCCATGAGACTTTCAAGGTAATCATGTTACCATAGTCACGACAATGCTGGGTAATCTCCTTCTGAACATAACGGCTCACCACTTCGGTCTTGTTGGTAAGGGGATGTTGACAGAACGGATGCTGGGCAAAGAGTGAGAGGGTGAGGGCATCACTCATACGGTAGGAGACTGTGAAGTACCAGGCAGGAGATTGATGACCGCGATGTTCGCCTTCCATGAAGTTCCAACCATTGTCGGCATAGGCTCCTAACGTCCAACGGTTCAGATAAGCCTGCAGTGAACAGCCACCGTTGAATGATGTATAGGTGTGGGTGTAGCCCTCGCCATAATTGACTTCGTCTACCTCCATCGCGACGTTGAAGAAACGATAGATGCCACCGTAGATGGTGCCCGTGAGTTTATCAGGGATGATGTCCCACTGGTTGTAACTCTCGAAATAGAAGAAACTACACTCGTTATCCGCGTTGGTTTGTGTCTGGTAGAAATGACCGTCGTTGCGGATGTATTTCTCCAGGTTGCAATGACTATTGATACGGTAGTAACCTTGCAACTCTGACGTAAAACGAGGAGTGGCGTATGAGAGTTGCAGTTGATGGGAGGTCATGCGGTTAGGATGAATATCGGGATTACCGAGGATTGTCTCCATGGAATTCATCTTGATGCTCACATCACTGACGAGCGCAATCTGCGAGGTGTGCTGGGAAATCTCGAAATCGTATTTCAGTTTTAAGCTGTTTGTCAGCGGGTAGCTGACCGTCATCTTGGGTCTGAACAGCCAGAAGTGCTGCTGCTTGTCTGCCTGACGGTAATACCTTCTGCTGACTCCCAGTCCGCCCATGTAACTCAATTGTCCGAGATTCCCTTTCAGTTGCGAGAAGAGATACGCGTCGGAAGTGTGCATATTGTTTTCTGCCTCTGCATCCCCTTGATAGATGTTATGACTGTACCGTTGGGTGATTTGCAAGCCTGTGGAATGGGTGAAGGGCTTCAAGCGGTTCTCATAGATGGCTTCGCTCCACAGACTATAGGTTTGTCCGTGTGTGGAATACCTGTAATCATTACCTTCGTTGTTGATTTCCTCGCCTGTGGTCTTGATGGATGTGCCTACCACATTGGCCGTTAACGACTGGTGCTGACGGAAGTCCTGATGATAATAGATATCCAGCGAAGGTGAACTGCTGCGCGAACTGGTGTGGTCTTCGTAGGGGATACCATTGAACAACATCGTTGCTTCACTTCGCTGAGGATGAATGTCTGTATTTCCTTTCAGCTTGACTTGCAGTACATAACTGCTGTCACTTAGACTATAGGTGAGCTGAGCCAGATGACTAAGGTTCTTGTTACGACTGCTCAGACTGTGTCGGTTCATATTCATTACATCACCATTCTCCAGGTGATACGTAGATCTTGCATCATACGCCAAGCCATTGAAGTGGTGGTAGTCGAGCGAATAGTTCAAAGCAAACTCGCTCCGCCCATGGTTTACTTTACCGAAGAGCGATTCACTGCCGTTTACGGTGGTAAGGGTGTTGGTAAGTTGTGAACCGATGACATATCCGCTCACGGCTTTCTTCACCTTGATATTGATGATGTATGCAATATCCTTCCCGTAGCGGATGCCAGGATTATCGATAAACTCAATATGATCAATGCCCTGCATATCGAGCGTAAGCAGATCATCCCGTGATGCCACCACATCATTGATGCGCACCTGAACATTTCCCAAGTTGGTCAGTGCCGTAATACTACTCATCGCCTCGTCAACACGGATGTGGGGTAGGGAGAGCTTCGCCAACAAGGAATAGCCATTCGACGATGCTTCTATCTGTTGTTTGGAAGGATAGATCTGCAGTCCGTCAACACGCTGAACGGTACGTGCCGCCTTCACCGTCACCTCGTCGAGCGTGACATTTTTCTCTAACGGTTGTTGTTCACCATTGTCTTGGGCCATTGCTGTCATACAGCCTACTGCCAGTGATAATAAAAAAAATCTCTTCATATCTTTGCTTTTTTACTGCAAAAGTATGAAGAGATATTGGAGGGGAGGAGAAAACTGTCTGACATTTGTCTGACAATTCATGGTCATCCTCCTGTCATTTATTGATCTACTTGACTACCTTCTTGCCATTTACGATGTAAAGACCTGCGGGGAGTTCATCAAGAGATGTTGTTTGCATGCGCACACCGTTGAGGTTGTAGATGCCCTTTGAGGTGTCGATGGTCTTGTATGCCACACTACTGCTGATGGCTGTTGGCTCACCTCCATTCAGTCCGCGAACGAATCCTGCATAGACATGCTTACGGTAGTAGTTGTTGTCCCATATTCCTACAGGCTCGCCACCGCGCCATCCACTGTTGGAAGGTGCATCTGTAGCACACCACTGACAGATACCCCACTGCTGCTCTGGCGGAATGATGCGCAAATACTCCTTGATGATCCACTCGTAGAAGTCGGCCATCTTCTTGTGCTCAGCCTCGGTCATCTGACTGGTCTTGATGGAGCTTCCCCATCTATTGTTACCGCGGACATACCCCATGTCCATCTCACTTACACGACAGAACTTTCCGCTGTTGGCAATAACCTGGAACATTTGGGTGATGTGCTTCTTGATATTGTTCAGAATCGTTTCATCTTCATAGCACGAGATATGCATCTGCGTACCGATACCGTCGATCTTGGTCACGCCATCTGACTCCCATTTCTTGATCCAGTTGACAAGGCTCTTTACCTTCTTGTTGTTGTCCCAGTCGGACTCCAGGTTGTAGTCGTTGATGAAGAGTTTGATGTCTTCGGGACCATACTTACGAGCCAAGCGACAGGCCTGACGAACGTACTCGAGGTCGCCCATGTGGTCCTGCCAGTAGAAGGCGTCGCCACCTACATCCCACGTACCGCTCTTATAGCCCTCGGAGTGCTGCAGCTCGTAGTTACCTTGACCATCGTCACCACCACCGCCGATGGCTTCATTAACCAGGTCCCAAGCCTTCACCTTGCCGTCGCAGGCTTCCATCATGCTCTTGATCCACTTGTCCATGGCATAGACGAGGGTATCGTGGCGCTCTTGCTGTGTCAGGGGAATGGTAACGCTCGACGTATTTCCCTCGAACTTGATTTCTCTGATATAGATGTCGCCTACGAAGTCGCCACACTGGAGCATGAAGAAACTGCTCTCAACGGCTGCCGTATAGGTCATTTCCACATCCTGCCATTCTGTAGTGAATGGTATGTCAGGGTATTCTCCATTATCCCAGTCGCCGAGTTTGCTATGAAGATTACCTGCCTTTGACCCTTTGACAGTCATCGTCATCTTGTAGGTCTGGCCTACTTTGGTGGGAATATCCGTCATGGCCAGGAATTGAACATCCCAGGAGTTGGTGTTCTTCTTGGTGCAATGGACAATAAGACCGTCGTTGGCATCATAACTAAATGAATAGCCGTAATCGGTTTCACTAGAATGCCAGCCCACGCTCTTGTTCTTGCGGAAATCCTTGCTGGCAATCACTGACCATACCTCTCCAGCAGATGGATCTGGTTTGTCAGCGAGGAGTTTCTTCAGCCAACCGATAGGCTGTTGTGAGTGCCAGGCGAGAGTATGACCATAGACGCTGATGCCAGCATTAGTAGCGGCAGTTACGAACTTCTTTACATTGTTGAAATTCATGTTTCCATTGCCATCCACGCAACTGGCCATCTTCATGGCGTTGCCTGCAACGGTCTCGTTGGCGTTTTTACTGATCATGTTCTTGACAAGGGAGTTGTCGAGGTTCTCGGTAGCAATACCCAATTTGAAATTAGGATACTTCTCATAATCGATGTACTCCTTGAGCGCCTTGTATTCATCCAAGTATCGATAATTGTCATCATTAGGCTTTCCCAACTCGAATTTCTCTTGTGCTAAAGCCGTAGTAGCAAGACTAACGGCAAACATTACTAAAAGTGTTTTAATCTTCATATAGCTTTTTCGAATTAATTGTGTGCAAAGGTATGTTCCTATTCTTTCCCTATCTACTTGATTACTAAACGGTATGCCTTACTGCGGTCTGACTCGATTTTCAGGTCTGAATGTTGCTCAATCACCGGTTTTAATCGTCTGATCAGCGTATAGAGTGTATCATTGGCATCTGGTTTCTTGGGCCAGAGCGCATCGCAGATCTCCGTTTTGGTGAGCGAATGTGAAGGTGACTGGAAGAACATCTCCATCAAATGATGCTGCATGGGCGTGAGTTGAACCATGTCACCATCAGTAGCGTAGAAACGATTGTCAGTATCCGAATAGAACAGTCCGCCATATCCTTTCCCCACCGTATTCAGCGCGAGTGGTTGATTGATGATCCTCTGTCTATATCGGTAACATACAAACATGAACCAGAAGCCTGTGATGACCCACAGCAACGTGGCAGGACGTTGGTCGGACAAACGGAAGATGGTGGCCTCAGAACAGTGGGCATAAGCCTTGAACTGCTGTCCTTGGGCATCAACAGCAATGGTGGCCTTGCCTCGCAGTTCGGCTATCTGCAGATGACTGTTGAATGTTCGGATGGTATCCTGACTGATGACATCACTCTGCTGTTGTTGCATCGTGAGGGCAAGAGCCCGTTCCATATCGTCACACACCCTTCTATTGGTCGTTTGATAGCAACCCAGACTAGTCATACTGGAGGCGATAATCAGTACGAAGAGCACCACCACGGCATGTTGTTGTTTCATATTCTTACTGACATTGATTCGTTTCAGACTGCAAAAGTACTACTTTTTCACTAATTAAACCTATTATGCCTTCACCTTTTATATTATATTAATGAAGTGAGTAAAAGAAAACGGCGCACCCAATGGATGCGCCGCTAATGATAGATGGTTGGGATGGAAATCCCTCCAACGATTCTTACTCACTCCAGTTCTCTTGCGTCTTGCGAACATAGCTCTTGTAACGGAGCTGTGCCATGCGCTGAGCCTCTGCGAAGAGTTCTTCGGCCTCGTTAGGATAAGCCTTCTTGACAGAGAGGTAACGAACCTCACCCAGCAGGAAGTCGTGGAAGTCAGCCCAGTTAGGCTCCTTAGAGTCGAGACTGAACGGATTCTTTCCTTCCTCAATGAGGGCGGGGTTGTAACGCCAGAGGTGCCAGTAGCCACAAGCCACGGCCTTCTTCTCCTCTGCCTGACTCTTACCCATACCGCCCTTGGCCTTCAGACCGTGGTTGATACAGGGAGCGTAGGCGATAACGATTGACGGTCCGTGCCATGCCTCGGCCTCGCGGATAGCCTTCAAGCACTGAGCGTGGTCAGCACCCATAGCGATCTGAGCAACATAGACATAACCGTAAGTGGTGGCAATCATACCCAGATCCTTCTTGCGGATGCGCTTACCCTGGGCAGCGAACTGAGCGATAGCACCGAGCGGAGTAGCCTTAGAGGCCTGACCACCCGTGTTAGAGTATACCTCAGTATCGAGCACGAGGATGTTCACGTCCTCACCAGAAGCAATCACGTGGTCGAGACCGCCGTAACCGATGTCGTAAGAAGCACCGTCACCACCGATGATCCACTGTGAACGCTTAACCAGGTAGTGATCCAGAGTCTTCAACTCAGTGCAAACTGGGCAACCAGCGGCAGCACCAGCAGCAATCTGCTCGCGCAGCTTCGGAGCAATTTCCTTGGTCTTCTCAGCATCCTCCTTGTTGGCAATCCACTCAGCAGCGAGCTCTTTGTACTCAGCGCTGGCCTTGTCGCCGTCGATCATCTCCTGGAGCAGCTTAGCTACGCGCTCCTTCATCTTCTTGTTA
>JBGUJY010000068.1:0-51428 GCA_045114185.1 Prevotella sp.
TCAGCAATCATGCTGACCACATCTTTGTCTTTACATACAAAATCAGACAAATCAGTCCATATTCGATGTTTTATACGCGGTAAATCAGCATCCTTCAATCTACGTTCCTCATCATATTGCTCTTTCGTAGGAGGCCATGTGTCGATTGAGATATCTACACCAAGGTCTATCATCTCTTGTACACGTGCTCTTCGATATTGGCGTAGTTCCTCCAACTGCTCTAGTGTTGGTCCCTCATAAGGATCCACGTCAATGCCCCACCCGAACATATCTTTGACATCATCGCTCAGTTCCAGCCATCTGATTTTACCCTGTTCCGAGACGCCGAAATCTTGGCAATCCCAATCACTGCCAATACGGATACGGAATTCAATATCAGGGAACTGGGCAACAACCAATTGGGCAATATCATCCGCATATCCCATCTGCCAATTCCTTCCAGACCATGACAATGTTTTGTTTCTTTTGTCAAAATCCACATAGAGACGGGTGCAATGTTTCGTCATCCAAGCACAGCGTTCAGATTCTTGAAGACTATCATAAATGTTCATCACTTCCTGATACTCTTCATCTGTCTGAGGCTCAGTGTCAGATTCGTCTGGTTTAACAAACTCTAAAACACGACGGAAATCATCGTCGTTCTTTATCGTTAATGATGCTGTTAGCGTAATACTCATACAATTAAAATATAGTCATTAATCTCGAAAATGATCATATTATTCTGCCATTTCTTTCAATTTCTCCCAAACCTTGACCATTGCCCAGGTGTCGAGTTCGCAGTAGCGGAGGAGGGCTTCGCGACTGGCAGCGGCTTCGGCAGGCTCCATATCTTTGATCTTGGGGAAAATAGTCATGGCGTGTCCACCGTTCTGACAACGCTCATCGAGGTTGTGATAATCAAGGCTCGGCTCGTTGGGGAAGAGGGCTGGCAGCACGCTCTTGATGCTGAATGAGCCGCCCATAGCAGGCACATAGTAATCACCTGCACGGAACGGGTCGATGAGGTCAACGATATGGTCGGCAATGTTCAGCAGATGCGTAGCAAGGTCTGGGTACAACGCGGCCAACTCACGGATGCGTCCACACTCGAACATCTTATTATAGGCCAAGGTACAGACGTTCATAGGGATGTGCTCACAGAGACGCTCCGCCAACGAGCGGCGTGGGTCAGTGCCATCACTGGGAGCCAGAAACTCTTTGTGCTGATAAGGTGCCGTCTCGCTCTCCTTGATATGCAGCGAATACTGGAAGGTTATCTGTGCATAGACCTTTGCCCCATCGTACTGCGGAATGGCATCCTGCATAGTCTCGAAGTCGAGGAAATATAGTGGATAAGAGAGTTTGTTGAGGAAACTGCGGATGCCTGCAGGATTGATGTATTCGCGCCCCGTTAGCGCTGCCTCAATCTGCATGTTCTGTATGGTGCCAATTGACTGGCCTCTTAAGTCCTCGAACGTGATTTCTCCGGCTTGGTAGCAAGCCAGTTTCTTGGCAAATGTGAAGCCGCCTCGACCTTTACCGCCATAGATATCGAAGACTGAGGGCGTGGGTATGCCATGCTTTTGTTTACAATATTCAAGGAAGGCACAGCGGTAGGGCTTCATGCAGTGCTCTGAGAGGTCGAGGTCGGGCTCAGCCTCGTTGTTGATAACCTTCATAGCCTGACTCACTCGGGCAGGCACTTTCAGATATTCGTTCTCTACCAACTCGTGCAAATCAACGGTGACAAAGAGTTGCTGGATGTCAAGTTCGCCCTGACGAACGTAGCTGGAGTTTAAACAGACCAGATAGGTACCTGTAACGTTGATGCCACACTGCGTCATCAACCATTTCTGATAGGCAATGTCTGGTGCATATTTCTCTAATCTGGCTGCCTGGCCGTCGAACTCAGGGAAACTTGAGCTCTTCACTTCGTAGATGGCCCAGCCATCCTTTTCCTTGTGCAGGATATCGACAGCACAATAGCCGCCCTTACAACTGAACGATGCCTCGCAGATATTCTCCACACCTTCATCCATGTACTGCTTTGTCAGTTCAATCATCTTACTGAGATTCAGACTGTCATCTTCGTTCCTTACGGTCACCTCTTTGAAATCACCAAACAGTTCCATGGCTAAATCGCCTACAACATTTCCTTGTTCGAAACGGGCCTGCAGGGCGTCGTCAACCTCAGCCTTTTCGGGCTTATATGCTCTCAGCCACAATGCCTTCGGGCACTGGCAGAACAACGTATATCTGGATTTTGATAGACTTTTCATGGTTTTATGTTGATAGATATTACGACGTTACAAAGATAAGAAAAAGATTTGATAGTTGTATCGGTAGGGGCCGTTTTTTTCATTCTTGCAACTTTTTGTGGGTTTCCAACGTCTAATACCTTAAATATATCATTGCGTGAATATGAATCATTATTTTTCTACTGGATTATTTAAGAAACTATTTGTTACAACAGTCCTGTCGGTAGGGACTGTTTCGTTGTGGGCGCAGTCGTATCAACCCCAAGGACTGTACAAACTGAAAGAAATTGTTCATCAGGATGGCAAACACATGGAGGCCGGGTATCAGCTGTATAAATACTATAAGGATGATACCACGCTCGAGTTTACCTGTTACCCGAAAGTGTTGGAGGAGTCGTTCAATTTTATCCTTTCTTATCCGGAAGTGAAGCCCTTGCAGATTACCAGTACCTCAGACAGTACTTTTACGTTGCGTTGGTTCAACGACAAGAATACGCAAGACGAACACCTGTTCCCCTCTCAAACGACAATTGAAGAGAATTACGAACGGGTGAAAGATCCCAATGATGCAGTGCAGCAGGTGCTGAACATGCTGGAGATGAAGATGGACAAGAAACACCGTTTGCAGGGTGCGTGGAAGATGCGCGGCGGACAGTCGATGAGCAACGCCAAGTCGCAGTACTGGATTGTGCCCAATGGTCCTGAGACCTATCAGCTCTTTGGTAATGGGGCTTCTGTAACCATTATCCCCATGGGCGAGTTCCCACAAGGTAAGATACAGGGCTATTATGCACCTTGCACCTATCTGAACGAGAACGCCATTGAATGGGACGAGCGGACAGGTATCCTGAATTGGTTTGATGGCGAGACGGCTTCGTTAACGCTTATCGGAGCCACTGGTCAGCCTTTGGTTACGGTATGGGATCGCTGTGGACTGCCACAACATATCCAAGAGCTGTTCGGCACTCATTGTCCTCAAACCACCAAGGATCTCTCGTGTTACTATACCGAAGGCTTCGTCAAGAAATACGGCAATCAGCCGGACTCCATCCGTATGGCCTATGAGACGTTCGACTACGCCGTGAATGCCAACGAAAAGAACAATGCCATCTTCCCGGTGTTGATGCGCAATGGTTATGAAGAAGAATACAAGGAGATGAAGGAATCGCTCCTTTCACGCTTGATGAACGGTGAGATGGATGTGGATGAAGCAGTAGGGCGCTATATGTTCTGGTTCTATAAGGATTTCGATCGCCATACGAATTGTTCATCAAGAACCTTCTCCCAGTTACGGTCGGAGGCACTGGTGAACTACAAAGCCCTGATTGCCCATTACGCCCCGGAGCCGGTGGGATGCAAGGTGGATAAAGATACTTACCTGTTGCGACTACCTTCGAGTCAGGGTAATTTGCCCACATGGGACTGGATGCTGAATAAGGTGGAGGAGTTCAAGCAGTCGGGTTGTCAATACCTGATTCTCGACCTTCGAGGAAACGGTGGTGGCAGTGACGCCTTTGGTGAGATGTTTGCCAAGATGATGTGTGACTGCAGTTCATTGAACGACCATCAGTCATTCTACATGAACAGTACTGAGAACAATAAACAGCTTAAGAAATACTGCAAGGCTTTCCACCTGTCTTTTATGGACAAGGTGTTGGCAGAAGCGGAATCGACCGAGGAAGGCAGTCTTATCCATTGGATGTCAACCCCCAAGGGGTCTGACGGGTTTACACCGATGGTGCGCAAGGGTGCTATCATTATTGATAATTACAGCGCCAGCGCAGGTGAATCGCCTGTCAGCTTTGTACGCACCTACTCCAAGAGTCATGCCAAGGTGTATGGGCGTGACCGGTCGATGGGATGCGAGATGTCGGGAAACTGTAATAATATCCGTCTCCCTAATAGCAATATCGTACTGACATATCCCATGACGGTAAATGCCGAATTCGAGGAGGCGTGCAAGGATCGTAATCCCGGTTTCAAGCCCGATGTGATCATTCCTCTGCCATATCCCGAGCAACTGACGGACAACATTGATCCCTGGGTGCTGTGGGTGGCAAAAAAGATGAAGAAATAGATTGGCTTGCAACTTTTTGTGTGTTTCCATCGTCTAACTGACAAATACAAAAAACAAAGGATATGAAAAAGGTTTATTTATTATTGGGATTTGTCTTGGCGGCAGTGGCTATCTCTTCCTGTACTATTTCTTTTAAGAAAGGTTCGAGGAAAGGTCAGCGAGTAAAGGTGGTGAACAAGGACGTGAAGGTGCAATCGTTCGAGAAGGTTCAGATTGCCGGTGCGTTTGACGTAACCTATAGTCAGGGAGATTCTAGTACCGTACGTATTGAGGCTCCTGAAGACGCGTTGAAAAACATTGACGTTTATACGGATGGAGAGACATTGTATATCGGTCCGAAGACGAAGAATCTGCTCTTCTCGTTGAAGTCATTGAATAGGAACTACAAAATATATGTATATGCTACATCTCCTGATCTGACTTCTGTAGAGGTGGCCGGTAGCGGTGAGTTCGATGTGAACGACCATCTGGATACTGACAAGCTGGAATTAAGCATTGCAGGCTCTGCAGATATGAAGTTTGCAGACGTGATCTGTGACGAACTGGATGCAACGATTGCTGGCAGTGGTGACATCAAAATCAATAAGTTGGTTTCTGGGAAAGCAGACTTCAGTATTGCCGGTAGTGGTGACGTGGATGCAAAGAATATCGACTGCGGTGAACTGAGTGTGAGTATAGCCGGTAGTGGTGACATGAAGTTCAGCGGACGTACGAAAAAATATGACGAATCAATAGCGGGCTCAGGTAAAATTGAAGCGAGCGGATTGATCATTGGAAAGTAATCAGGATAACAAGAAACAGTAATTATTTGAAAGACTCCAATGCTCCCTGCAGACATCTGTCTGTGGGGAGTATTTGTATAGTTGGCATTCTAATTAATTAGTTGTACCTTTGACTGCGTCGAAGGTACTTTCGTTCGGAAAAACAAACAAAAACAAGCTTTTGTTTGGTTTTTCGCTCACTTATCTGTACCTTTGCAATTACAATAATGAATCAAGCATGAAATACGCTATAATCGCTGCAGGCGAAGGCTCACGACTGGCGGCAGAGGGAATAGAAGATCCCAAACCGTTGGTGAGAGTAGGGGGAGAACGACTGATAGACCGTCTGATCCGAATCTTTATGGATAATGAAGCAGAACAGATCGTGGTGATTTGCAACGATCTGACTTCTTTGGTTGCCAGTCATCTACGTCGTATCCAGGAGGATGGTCTTGAAGGGAAACGCGTTCCTTTATCATTCTTGGTAAAAAGCACTCCTAGTAGCATGCACAGTTTCTATGAGATCAGCAGGCATCTGACCGAAGGTCCGTTTGTGCTGACTACCGTTGACACCATCTTCAGGGAACAGGAGTTCAAAGACTACGTAAAACGATTCCAGGAATGCGTGACACAAGAGGGTCTTGACGGACTGATGGGTGTCACGGATTATATCGATGATGAGAAACCGCTGTATGTGGGAACGGATGAGAAGATGTCGGTTACTGGCTTCTTCGATACGAACAATCCGCCGTGCCAATACATCTCTGGTGGTATCTACGGATTAACACCAAAGGCTATTGATACGTTGAACGACTGCATCGAACGTGGCGAGCAGCGTATGCGTAACTTCCAGCGGGCACTGATCCGCGACGGTCTTCAACTGAAGGCTTATTCGTTCAGTAAGGTCCTGGATATCGATCATGCCTCTGATATCGTCAAGGCTGAGACATTCCTCAAATCCTAAAGATATGCGGAAGGTCCTGTTGATATATCGCGCACCCCAGTTCTCTCCGAACTCCGTTGAGAAGGACAAACGGATCTTGGAGGCAGTGGGTGACCGTCTGCAGAAACAGGGCAATAGCGTACGATACATGCAAGAGG
Source organism: Prevotella sp. (assembly GCA_045114185.1). GTDB lineage: Bacteria > Bacteroidota > Bacteroidia > Bacteroidales > Bacteroidaceae > Prevotella. Next base: position 6,177 of record JBGUJY010000068.1, read on the forward strand.
AAGACTTCTGCGAGGAGGATGAGGCTGATGTGTATCTGTCGATGGGACGATTGCCGAAGACATTGGCGATTCTCAAGCAGAAAGCGGCAACGGGATGCATCACCGTGAATAGCGGTGAAGGTGTGGAACGCACGGCACGACTGGTGTTGGACCGATTGATGCGTGACAATCATATCCCTGCGGCTCCTTTGTATGATGCAGAGAGAGAGGCAGATGGCTATTGGCTGAAACGGGGCGATGCTTCTGCACAAAGCAAGGAGGATGTGCTCTTTGCCAAGGATATCGATGAGGTGAACTGTCTGATGGAATCATTCCGGCAACGGGAGATTCAGGATGTGCTGATTACAGAGCATGTTAGGGGCGACCTGGTGAAGTTCTACGGCGTGCAGGGAACGGATTTCTTCCGTTATTTCTATCCAACCGATGATGGGGATACGAAGTTTGACGATGAGAAAAGAAATGGCTCCGCACAGCATTATGACTTCTCGCTTAACGACCTGCACGCAGAGGCGGAACGACTGTCGGTGCTGACCGATGTGGTTGTCTATGGCGGTGATTGCATTGTTCGTGAGGACGGATCGTTTGTCATCATCGACTTCAACGACTGGCCGAGTTTCTCTCGTTGTAGGGAAGAGGCGGCAGAGGCGATCGTGGGAAAGTTAATAGATAATAGATAACAGATAATAGTTGATAGATAATAGTTCTTGCTTTGGCAAGCATCCATGCGGGCCGAGCGGATAGTTATAGGAGATAAGATATGAGCACTTTCAAAGAGATGCTACAGGCATCTTTTAAGTCGAATGATACAGAAGAATGGTTGGACGTGCACTTTACGCGTCCTATAGGACTTGTATTTGCGCTGTTCTGGAATAAGTTGGGGGTTCATCCCAATGTTATTACGATACTCTCCAACTTCCTGGGTATAGGGGCTGCCTATATGTTCTACCATACTGATCTGTGGCATAATGTGGCTGGTGTCGTGTTACTGATGTTTGCCAACTTCTGCGACAGTACAGATGGACAGATGGCACGACTGACTGGGAAGAAGACGTTGGTAGGACGTGTTCTCGACGGCTTCTCGGGCGATGTGTGGTTCTTTGCGATCTATGTCGCCCTGTGCTTGCGAATGATGAATCAGTATATTCCGGGTACGACAGTGCATTGGGGCTTGGGCATCTGGGCGCTGGCCGTCGTGGCAGGTGTGTTCTGTCACTCACCGCAAGCAAGTCTGGCCGACTATTACCGACAGATCCATCTGTTCTTCCTGAAAGGGAAGTCGGGCAGTGAGCTGGATCGTTCCGACCAGCAGCGGGCTATCTATGACTCACTGCCGAAACGTCAGTGGTTTGCCCGTTTGTTCTATTGGAACTATGCAAAGTATTGCAAGGGCCAGGAGAAGCGCACCCCAAACTTCCAGGCGTTCTTCGAAGCCTATCAGAATATCAGTGGAGGGGATGCGGAATCGGGAAATGAACCGTCGGAGCTCTCCGCGATCCGTGCAGAATTTGTAGAAGGGAGTCGTCCCTTGATGAAATACACCAACCTGCTGACATTCAACTCCAGGGCGATATGCCTCTATATCACCAGTCTGTTGAATTGTCCGTGGGTCTATCTGTTGTTTGAGATTCTGGTGCTGACGGTGTTGTATGTCCATATGCATAGTCGTCATGAATTGTTGAGTAAGAATATGCTTGGAAAGCTGAAAGATAAATGGATTTGAAAAAGTATATTGTATTATTGTTGTCGGTATTCATGACAATGCCGATAATGGCACAAAAACTAACCGGTGTAATCGTTGACGATGACGACGGTGAATGTATCCCGTATGCCAGTGCGGTATATCGTGGCAACCATGTGATGGTAAGTAGTAACGGGGAAGGTCAGTTCTCCATCGACCGTCATAACGGCTGGAAGCTGACATTCAGTGCTGTGGGCTATCAGCCGCTGACCGTTGAGATCAGCGCGAACACGAAATCGCCCATGCGCATCGCTCTGAAGCCTGAGAAGACGCAGTTGCAGAACGTGACGGTTAGGGGAAGACGTAACCGTTATTCAAGAAAGGACAACCCCGCTGTGGAACTGATGCGACGGGTTATTGCCGCCAAGAAGAAGACGAATCTGAACAACCACGACTTCTACCAGTATAATAAATACCAGAAGCTGACGCTGGCCTTTAACGATTTAAGTCCTCAGGACCTGGAAAACGGTATCTTCGGAAAGAAGCAGTGGGCGCTCGATCAGATGGAACTGTGCCCGTATAATAACAAGTTGATCCTCCCGGTGAGTGTGGATGAGACCGTGACGCGTAAGATCTATCGGAAAGATCCCAAGAGTGAGAAGGATATCATCATGGGACAGAACACCTCAGGACTGAACGATCTGTTTGAGACGGGTGATATCCTCAATACCGTCTTGAAGGATGTGTTTACTGACGTGGATCTGTATGATAACCAGATGCGACTGCTTCAGTATCCGTTTACCAGTCCGATAGCTGACAACGCCATCAGCTTCTACCGTTATTATATAGAGGATACGACGTTTGTTGACCGCGACAAATGTTATCATCTGCAGTTCATGCCGAACAACCAGCAGGACTTTGGTTTCCGTGGTGATCTGTATATCATTGCCGACAGTACGCTGCATGTCCGCAAATGTACGCTGACCATCCCGAAGAAGAGTGATGTGAACTTCGTGGATAACCTGCAGATCATTCAGGAATATCGGCAACTGGATAATGGGGAGTGGGTGCTCAGTACGGATGATATGTTCGTGGAGATGTCGGTAGCCAAATTCCTCAGTAAGGTGATTGTCATCAGGACCACCCGTACACAGGATTATGATTTCGAGGAGATCAACAAGAAACTGTTCAAGGGTAAACAGAAAGAACGTCATGAGGCGAACGCCCAGATGCGCGATGATGACTTCTGGAACCAATACCGCTCCGTGCAGCTCACTAAGGGTGAGAGCTCGATGGACAGCTTCATTGCCAACATCGAGAATATCAAGGGCTTCAAGTTTATCATCTTCGGATTGAGGGCATTGATTGAGAACTTCGTGGATACAGGAACGAAGGAGCATCCCAGTAAGGTGGATATCGGTCCGGTAAACACCATGATCACCAAGAACTTCATCGACGGTCTGCGAACACGTGTCAGTGCGCAGACGACGGCCAACCTGAATCCGCACTGGTTCGCCAACGGTTATTATGCCCACGGATGGGATAGCAAGAAGGACTATTACAAGGCGGAACTGATCTACTCGTTCAACAAGAAAGACTATCTGCCGCGAGAGTTCCCCAAACGGACGGTGACATTTACCAGTACTTACGACGTAACCAGTCCTTCCGACAAGTTCGTGCATACGGATAAGGATAATGTGTTCACGGCATTCAAATGGGCGAAGGTGGATAAGATGATGTTCTATAACCGCCAGCAAGTGGCCTTTGAATGGGAAGAGGAGTTCGGATTCAAGACAACCTTATCCTTGAAGGCTGAGGAGAACGAGGCCTGCGGTGGACTGTTCTTTACGCCGATGGATCAGTGGCAGTCGGCGGCAACATCAGAAATGCTTTTAGGTGCCCCGTTGTCCTTGCATAACGGTAAGATCCGTACCACAGAGCTGATGGCACTGGTGCGCTTCGCCCCTGGTGAGACCTTCATCAATACCAAGCAACGACGACTCACCATCAACCTGGATGCGCCTGTGTTCACGTTGGGACATACCTTCGGACTGAAGGGATTCTTGGGTGGCGAATATTCTTATAACCTTAGCGAAGCCACCATGTATAAGAGGTTCTGGCTTCCTCATAACTGGGGAAAGATCGACTGTTACGTAAAGGGTGGTATCCAATGGAACAAGGTGCCGTTCCCGCTGTTGATCATGCCCGCTGCCAACCTCTCGTATATTGTCGAGGATGAGACGTTCAACCTTATTAATAACATGGAGTTCCTGAACGACAGGTATGTGTCTGCGGATATGTCGTGGGATATGAACGGAAAGGTGTTCAACCGTATCCCGTTGCTGAAGAAGCTGAAATGGCGTGAGTATTTCGGTGTGAAGATGTTGTGGGGTGAGCTGACTGATAAGAACAACCCGATGTTGGAGGAGAACCTTCAGGACAAGACCCTGATGATGTTCCCCGAGGGATCGTTCGTCATGGATAGTCATCAGCCGTATTTTGAGTTGATCGCCGGTGTGCATAATATCTTCAAGATTCTGCATGTGGAGTATGTCCGCCGACTCAACTATCTGGATCTTCCTACGGCTCATAAGCATGGTATTCGTTTTATGATGCGTATGACATTCTAAACAAAGATGGCAGTTATATGGTAAAAGGTATCATCTTTGATTACGGAGGTACGCTCGATACTCGGGGTAACCACTGGGGGAAGGTCCTGTGGCACGCTTACGAGCGTCAACAGGTTCCTGTCACGGAAGAGCAGTTCCGCGAGGCATATGTCTATGCGGAACGTACGTTAGGCAGGAATCCCATCATCCTACCTACCTATACTTTCAAGAAACTCCTGGATGTGAAGCTCCGTTTGGAGATGGAGTATTTGTTCACGAAGGGTTATCTGACCTACGACAAGAACACCTATACGAAGGTGGAACTGGCATTGTTGGATGATCTCTATGGTCAGGTACGACAAACCGTGGCGTACAGTCGTGAGATTCTGCTACAACTGCACGAGCGATTCCCGATGGTGCTGGTCAGCAATTTCTATGGGAACATTGAGGTGGTGTTGCAGGAGTTCCATCTGGAAGGATTGTTCCAGAAGATCATCGAGTCGGCTGTTGTCGGTATCCGCAAGCCTGCCCCCCAGATCTTCCAACTGGGTGTCGATGCGTTAGGACTTGCTCCTGAAGAGGTCATGGTGGTTGGTGACAGTATGTCGAAAGATATTCTGCCGGCCAAAACGATCGGATGTAAGACTGCTTGGTATAAAGGTGAGGGTTGGACGGACAAACAGGAGGATGAGTCAATACCCGATCTGGTCATTTCCGACCTCCAAGATTTGCTCACCTCTCATCTCCATTTTTAATGTTTAATGTTTAATCTTTAATCTCTAATCCTCTCAGTCTTACCACTTTACACAAACAAAAAAGCCAAGATTGTTTCACAACAATTTTGGCTCGAACTTTTTTCTAACTAACTTATTATCAACTATTCATTACTCATTTTCCGTTGCAAAGTTACGATGTTTCTTGATATAATTGACAAATTTACGCGAAAAAATCTACGTAAACGTTTGCGGAAAAGAATAATTTTTGTTATATTTGCATCATCATAACAGGCAAAAGCAACTTCGGATTACCCGTCACTGAGTATCATGAAAAAACGAAGAACATCATTAAAGGATCTGGCTGAACAATTGGGCGTCAGCATCGCAACGGTCTCACGAGCGTTGAGGGATTCATGTGAGGTAGGTGACGAGATGAAACAGAAGGTGCGGGAGCTGGCCAAGCAAATGAATTACAGGCCGAATCCGTTCGCACAAGGACTCCGAAGTGAGGCGCCGAAAGTGATTGGTGTTGTTCTACCCAATCTTGTTACCCATTTCAATGCGTCCGTTCTTGATGGTATAGAAGACTATGCCACCAGGGAGGGATATTCTGTGATCAGTGCCAATTCCCATGAAGACCATACACGGGAGGAGCAGGCTGTGGATAACTTTGTCAGCATGCACGTGGAAGGCATCATTGCCTGTCTGGCTCAGGATACGGTGGACTATAAGCACTTTGCGGAGATTAGCGAGATAGGTATTCCTTTGGTGTTCTATGCCCGCACTTGTATGCAGGACAAGTTCTCTTGTGTAACAGGAAACGGGGATGTTGCCGCGCAGGAAGCAACGCAGCATCTGATAGACACCGGCAGTCGTCGTATCGCCTTCCTTGGCGGTCCTAACCACCTGGATATGGTTCAGCGGCGCAAGCACGGTTATCTGGAAGCGCTCCGTGAGAACAAGATCGGAATCGACCGTTCCTTGGTCATCAGCGGGAAGATGGATTTTGACGAAGCCCGCGAAGCCACCCTTCAACTGCTGGATCGTGAAGATCGTCCAGATGCTATCCTTGCGGTGAACGACACGGTAACATTTGCCGCCTTTGATGCCATCAAGGAGCGTCAGTTGCGGATTCCGGAGGATGTGGCCATTATCGGTTTTACGGAAAGTGATTCTTCGGCCTTCGTCACCCCGAAGCTCAGCATCATCATGGATCAGGCACATCAATTAGGAGAGAAAGCCTGCGAGTTACTCCTGCGAAGAATCAATGGAGATAATAGAATCTATCGGGAGATTGTTCCTATGAAACTGAAGATCAGAGAGAGTTCTGATAAGAAAAACGACAACCAGAAAACAAAGAAATGAAGAAGATCGGTTTTATACTAGTTATATGTTTTTTAATGACATGCCTCTATCCATTGCATGGCTTGGGTCAGACAACGGATAGGCAGTTCCGTACGATAGGTCTTAGAAACGGTCTGTCAAGCAGTCAGGTAAACTGTATGTTGAAAGACAGCAGAGGCTATGTGTGGCTTGGTACCATGTCGGGATTGAACCGTTTTGATGGTATTCGCTTCAAGAACTACTATTCAAGAACCGACCAACCCCAATCCTTGTTAAACGACTGGATCAATCGTCTTGAGGAAGATGAGGACGGGAATATCTGGATCGAGACGAATATCGGCTATTGCGTTTATCATCCTGCCACGGAGTCGTTCGACAAGAACATGGGGGAATGGATGGCGAAAAGAGGAATGGTGGATGTTCCCAGCAAGGTACTTGTTGATTCCGAGAAGAATCTATGGATTGTGGTAAATGGTCATGGAGCGTATGTCCTGAAGAAAGGACAACACACCAAGTTCATTCCCATCAAAGGACAGCATGTGTTCACTGGGATATGTGAGACCAAACAAGGTGTGGCGGTCATTGACGAACATGGCATGATTGTTACCATCAGTTCTTCCCCCTCTTCACAGTATTATCGGCTAACGGTCAACGAGTTCTTGTCCAAGAACAGTAATTCACCGACCAAAGCCTATAATCTCCATGTGGATCGTCATAACCGTTATTGGGTAAGTACCGACGGATTGTCTATGATCTATTGTCCTGACCTGAAAGGTGTGCCTGAATCGAAGAAGTGGTTCTCAAGCGTTGAGGAATGGTTCTCATCACAAGGTATTCACTACGAAGGGGTGCGGATACTGGTCATGGATCTCATCGAAGACGACGAGGGGAGCATGTGGATTGCCACGGATCATGCTGGTCTGCTGGAGGTTACCAAGGAAAAGCAGGTGAACATCTATCGGGCAGAACAAGGGAAAAGCGGTGCTTTACATGATAACACACTGCGCTGTCTGATGATTGATGATAACGGCGCTCTTTGGGTGGGAACATTAAAGAATGGTGCTGCCTACACCTGGAAGAGAGCAACGAGCTTCCCCTTGCTTCCTATGGGTGATATCTGTACGATTGCCGAAGATCGACTGGGGAATATCTGGTGCGGAACAAACGATAACGGTATTGTATGCTATCAGCCATTGACAGGCTCACAACGTGTCTATCGGAAAGAAGACACAGGACTGGGCACCAATGTGGTGGTATGTTCTTTACAGGCTTCCGACGGCTCATTGTGGTTCGGTACCTTCCAGGGAGGAATGGCTCGTTATCATGATGGTCGTTTCCAGGTGTATCGCATGAAAGACGGACTGGCCAGTGATAATGTATGGGCATTGGCAGAGTCGTCTGACGGTCATATATGGATAGGAACATTAGGAGGAGGCATCCAGGAGTTGGATGTCGCTTCCGGTCAGATGACCACCTATAACACTACGAACTCAGAACTATCGTCCAACTACGTCTCTTCCATCTTCATAGACAATCAGGACAACATCCTGATCGGCCATTCCCAGAACCTCTCGCTCATGAATGGCAAGACGCGAAAGATTACCCGTTATGAGGAGACACGCAGCGGACAGTCGTTCATCAGTTCCATGGTGAACCAGATTATCAAAGACAGTCGTGGTTTGATTTGGAGTGCCACCGCTTCTGGCGTGAACGTGTATGATCCCAATACGGATCAGTTGATGACGATGGAAGGTATGGCCTGTTCTGTGGCTGAGGACCTGAATCATCATGTATGGATTGTTTCCGACAATAGGTTGACCATGGTGAATGTGATCAAGGACGAGAAGGGATGGAGCTTGGATGCTTCCAGCTTTGACAGTCTTGACGGCTTGCAAGACAGGCAGTTCAACTATCGGAGTATTCAGGTTACACATGATGGAGATATCCTGATTGGCGGACAAGATGGTATCAATATGGTTCCGCGGAATTACCAGCAGGAACAGCAGACCGATTCCCATGTTCTTTTCTGTGGATTGATTCTTTTCGATCATCCTCTGGCAGTGGGTGAGGAATACAACGGACGAGTTGTGCTGAAAGAAGCCCTAAATGAAAGTAAGCGTCTGGTACTGGAATACAGCGAGAATGCTTTCACCATTCAGTTGGCCGCCAGCGGTTTTGTCTATCCTTCACGAAAGAAATTCCTCTACCGCTTGGTAGGATTCAGCGATCAATGGCGCCGTACCAGTCCTTGGCGCAGTGATGTTACCTATACGAACTTATCGCCAGGCAAGTATCAATTACAGGTACAGGTACTCGACCGATATGGAAAACCTTATCCGGATATCAGCGAACTGGAGATTGTTATCCGTCCTCCGTTCTATCTCTCCATATGGGCTATCCTGTCATATATTCTGTTAGGCTGTGCGCTGTTGTATTATATCTATTATCGGATCATGACACGCCAGAAGCAGAAGTTCGAGATCGAGCAGATGAGGCGTGAGGCAGAGCGGAAGCGTGAGATGGACGAGATGAAGATGCAGTTCTATACCAATGCCAGCCATGAGTTGCGTACTCCTCTTACCTTGATCATCTCGCCTTTGTCACACATGATCAGAAAGGAAGAGAGTGAGGAGAAACGCGCACAGCTCTCCTTGGTACATCGTAATGCGGAGAAACTGCTCACCTTGGTGAATGACATCCTTGATTTCCGTAAGCTTGATGCAAAGATGGTGAAGCTCAATCCGTCGATGGGTGATATCGTGGAACGGATCAGCGACATCTGTCAATCCTTCCGTCAGTTGCAGGACAAGCCGATACAGCTGTCGTTTGAGTCATCTGAGAAATCTTTATTGATGTCATACGACGATGAGAAGATGACGAAGATCATGAACAACCTCCTATCGAATGCGTATAAGTTTACGGACAAAGGAGAGGTTCGTGTATCCTTGTCAACTGTGGAGCAATCCTCCCAACTCCAGATACAGGTGAGCGATACCGGTAAGGGTATCAGCGATGAGGACAAACAGCATGTCTTCGAACGGTTCTATCAGGTTCGTTCCAAGGAACAGCAGCCGTATGGAGGAAGTGGGGTTGGACTGAACATGGTGAAGGATTTCGTGGAGATGCATGGTGGAACGATTACTGTTGATGATAATCCCGGTGGCGGATCGGTATTCACCATCCTTCTGCCGATATACAAGACAGATGAGGAACCGGTTGTTGTTCCTGTTACGGATGAGGAAGCAACAGTTTCCCAGAAACCACAAGAGAAGGCAAAGGCTGATCTGTTGATCGTTGATGACAGTGATGACTTCCTCGAATTCATGTCGGGCGTGATGATGGACAGCTATCAGGTTCGCGTTGCTCATGATGGTGAGGAGGCGCTGACCTTGGTGAAAGAACGCAAGCCGGATATCATCCTGAGTGATGTGATGATGCCTGTCATGGATGGTATCGAACTCTGTCGTGCCATCAAGGGGAACCCGGAGACCGAAAGGATTCCGTTTGTGCTCCTCACGGCACGTATGGCTCAGGAGAACAAGATCGAAGGTATGGAGAGTGGTGCTGATGACTATATCACCAAACCGTTCAACATTGATCTGCTGACCTTACGTATGAACAATCTGCTGAAGTGGCGGCGCAGTGGAAGAACGGGTCGTCTGGAACCGCAGGTGAAAGAGATAGAGATTACCTCACTGGATGAGAAACTGGTAAAGGATGCCACGGAATATGTGGAGAAGAATATCAGTGATGACGAACTGTCGGTGGAGACCTTGAGCGCTGAATTGAATATGTCGCGTGTTCATCTGTACAAGAAACTGTTGTCATTGACAGGTAATACCCCTTCAGAGTTTATCCGTCTGATCCGTCTTCGTCGTGCGGAACAGCTTTTGCGTCAGAGTCAGTTGAATGTCGCAGAGATATCCTATGAGGTTGGTTTCAATAATCCCCGCTATTTCTCTAAGTACTTCCGTGAGATGTATGGCATGACTCCCTCGCAGTATAAGGAAAAATACAAGGAGAATTAACATCTCATACATGGTTTGGAAACATTGTGCGCTTCTCAAAATGAATAATAATTCGTATCTTTGCAACGCTTATTTGATACATATTATCATAACACTAATAAAATACCAATAAAATAGTAATGAGAAGCATTAAGTTTTGCGTTCCCGCCCTTTTGCTGGCAGCGGTCACTACGGTGCAGGCTGCGGGATTTGAGAAGAATGGAAACAGTATCACTATTCATGTAACCGCCCCCACCAAGGAGGGTGCAAAGATGGTGCGACTACAAGTGATGAATGATCGTATCATCCGTGTTCAAGCCACTTGCGAAGATGCGTTCCCCGTTAAGAACAGTTTGATGATTGTTCCACAGAGCACAAAGTCTGTGGCTTTCGACGTAACTGAGGATAACGACGAGGTAACGGTGAAAGCCAAGGGCGTGAAGGCAGTCGTGAGTAAGTCATCTGGTGAGGTGACATTCTTTGACGGGAACGGTAACCAACTGCTGAAGGAGGCAGAGGGTGGTAAGACCTTCAAACACTTCACAGTTCCTGAGCGGGAATATGGTCTTAAGGGCGGTCCTGCCATCACCGAAGAGATGAAACACGGTCTGCAGTGGCAGATGAAGTTCGACAGTCCTGATGATGAGGCTTTCTACGGACTCGGTCAGCATCAGTCGGAAGAGTTGAACATGAAAGGGAAGAATGAGGACCTTTTCCAGTATAACACCAAAGTAAGCATTCCTTTTGTCCTTTCCAACAAGAACTATGGTATCCTGTGGGATTCCTATTCATACTGCCGCTTCGGCAATCCCGATGATTATCTTCAGTTGAACCGTGCCTTCAAACTCTATGACAAGAATGGCAAGGAAGGACATCTTACGGGTACCTATATCGACAGAATGGGTAAGAAAGTGGTGCGTGATGAGGATTCCATCTACTATGAGTTTGCTTTTCCTGCCGCTTCTGAGATTGCTCGCCAGACAGAAAACGGTGGTATCAAGAACCTGCCGAAGGGTTTCAACCTGCAAGGAGCTAACGTGGTGTATGAGGGTTTCATCGAGCCTGAATGCTGCGGAAAGTGCGAGGGTAAGGAGCAACTTTATCAGTTCATCCTTTACTATGCAGGCTATATCAAGGTGTATATTGATGGCAAGGAGGTGGTGGCTGAACGTTGGCGTACTGCCTGGAACCCCAATACCTATAAGTTCAGCACGATGCTGAAGAAAGGACACAAGGCACAACTGCGCATTGAATGGCAGCCGGATGGTGGCGAGAGCTATTGCGGACTCCGTGTGTCTGCGCCCAGATCAGAGAAGGAACGCGGTCAGCTGAGCATCTGGAGCGAGATGGCTCGTGATATGGACTACTATTTCATTGCCGGTAATAACTTTGATGAGATCATCTCTGGCTATCGTACGCTGACTGGTAAGGCACCTGTCTATCCAAAATGGGTGCTCGGCTTCTGGCAGAGTAGGGAGCGTTACAAGACACAGGATGAACTGTTGGAGACATTGAAGGAGTTCCGCGACCGTCAGATACCGATTGATAATATCGTGCAGGACTGGAACTACTGGAAAGAAGACCAGTGGGGTAGTCATCAGTTCGAGGCTTCTCGTTTCCCGGATCCTCAGGCAATGCTCGATGCAGTACATGACATGAACGGTCGTTTCATGATCTCCGTATGGCCGAAGTTCTACGTGAATACGGATAACTACAAGGAACTTGACACTAACGGGTGGATGTACACGCAGGCCGTGAAAGATGATATACACGACTGGGTGGGTCCTGGATATGTGGGCGGATTCTATGATGCCTATGATGCAGGTGCCCGCAAGACGTTCTGGCGACAGATGGATGAGAACCTCTATACCAAGTTTAAGCATGGCATTGATGCCTGGTGGATGGATGCTTCTGAGCCCAATGTACGCGACTGTACACCGATGTGGTACCGCAAGGCACTTTGCGGTCCTACCGCCCTCGGCACATCCACGGAGTATTTCAATGCTTATTCCACCGTGAATGCCGATGCCATCTACAACGGTCAGCGTTCCGTCTTCAAGGGAGCCAATAACGAACCGCGTGTCTTCCTGCTTACCCGTAGCGGTTTTGCAGGCGAACAGCGTTACTCTACAGCCACATGGAGTGGTGATATCGGTACACGCTGGGAGGATATGCGGGCACAGATGACTGCCGGACTGAACTATTCCATGAGTGGAATCCCGTTCTGGGGTATGGATCAGGGTGGTTTTTGTGTGGAGAATCGTTATGTGGCAGCCCAGCAGGAGTTTGACAAGACCGGCGTGGAGAACAGCGATCTCAAGGAATGGCGTGAGTTGCAGGCACGATGGAACCAGTTCGGTTGCTTCATTCCTTTGTACCGCGCTCATGGTCAGTGGCCGTTGCGTGAGGTGTGGAACATCGCACCTGATAATCATCCGTGTTACAAGACCATTGTATGGTACGACAAGTTACGCTACAGACTGATGCCTTATCTCTATTCGATGGCAGGCTGGGCACATTTCAAGGACTATACCCTGATGCGTGGATTGGTGATGGATTTCAATGGGGATGAGAATGTATTGGATATTCCTGACCAATGGATGTTCGGTCCCGCACTGATGGCTTGTCCTGTAGGTTATTACAAAGCCCGCAACCGTTCTGTCTATTTCCCGAAGCAGTGTGGCTGGTATGATTTCTATACAGGTGACTATATCGAAGGTGGCCAACGACTGATTGTGGATGCCCCGTATGAGAAGATTCCCGTATTTGTCCGTGAGGGCAGCATCATCCCGTTCGGTCCTGAGATGCAGTACAGTGATGAGAAACCGGCAGAGTTGATCAACCTCTATGTATATGCTGGAGCAGACGCTTCCTTCCAACTCTATGAGGACGAGGGTACGAACTACAACTACGAGAAGGGTAAGTATGCTACCATCGATATCCGTTATGAGGATGCCACCAAGACCGTTACCTTTGGTAAGCGGAACGGCTCCTTCAACGGCATGCTTAAGAACCGTCGTTTCAACATCGTGCTGATTAGCAAAGATGCTGCTCAACCGCTTAACCTCGACAATCCTGAGGGGAAGATGGTGAAATACGGCGGTAAGGAGATCCGTGTAAATCTGTAAACATTGACGATATTATTCATGAAGAGACTATTTATTTTTGTAGCGGCAACCTTGATGGGAATCGCCGTTTATGCACAAAAGACAGATGTGGTGAACAACGGCTATCCGATTGGTCAGGTTCCGTTTACATCAGTGAAGGTTATGCCCAACACCTTTTGGGGACAACGTATCAAGGCTGCCCGCGAGGTAACCATCCCGCTGGCGTTCAGCAAATGCGAGAGTGAACATCGCTATAAGAACTTTGAGATGGCTGCCTATACCCTGCAACATCCGGGTCATCCTGGATTGGAAACGGCAGAGTGGAATGTGGCTAAGTTCATGGGCTTCTCATTTGATGATACCGATGTGTATAAGACCATCGAGGGAGCCAGCTATGTACTGCAGACCTATCCCGATAAACGACTCAAAGCGTATATCGACTCGGTGTTGGATATTGTGGCTGCTGCCCAGGAACCGGATGGTTATCTCTATACAGCCCGCACCATCAACCCTAACCATCCGCATGGTTGGGCTGGTAGGCACAGATGGGAGAGGGTAGAGGTACTGAGTCATGAGCTCTATAACCTCGGACATATGGTGGATGCTGCCTGCGCCCACTATCAGGCAACGGGGAGTGATAAGTTCCTGAATATCGCCAAGCGCTATGCCGACTGTGTCATCCGTGAGGTAGGACCCAATCCGGGTCAGGCCTGTGTGGTTCCAGGTCATCAGATTGCCGAGATGGCGCTGGCTCGACTCTATGTGCTCACTGGCGAGAAGAAATACCTTGATCAGGCTAAGTTCTTCCTTGATATGCGTGGTAAGACCTCTATCCACGATATCTATTCCCAGAGCGACAAACCCATTCTTGAGCAGAAAGAGGCTTGGGGACATGCTGTCAGGGCAGGGTATATGTATTCGGGCATTGCCGATGTGGCAGCGCTTACCGGCGATCAGGATTATATCCGCACCATTGATGCCATCTGGCAGAACATCGTCAGTCGTAAGTATTATATCACCGGTGGTGTGGGTGCCCGTCATTCGGGAGAATCTTTCGGGGCTGACTATGAGTTGCCAAACCTGACAGCCTATAACGAAACTTGTGCGGCCATCGCTATGGTCTATCTGTTCTACCGTATGTTCCTGCTACATGGGGAGGCGAAGTACATCGACTGTCTGGAGCGCACCCTTTATAACGGCGTCATCAGTGGAATGTCCATCGATGGCGGTCGCTTCTTTTATCCCAACCCGTTGAGTTCAGATGGGGAGTATATGTTCAATGCCGACAATACCAATACGCGTCAGCCATGGTTCGGCTGTGCCTGCTGTCCGAGTAACCTCTGTCGTTTCATCCCTTCATTACCCGGTTATATGTATGCCGTTCGTCATGAGGGAACAGATGTGAACTGTCCTTCCATCTATGTCAACCTCTTTGCGGGCAGTACCGCCACGATACAGGCGAATGGTAAGAAGGTGGTATTGGAGCAGCAGACCAACTATCCATGGAATGGAGATGTGGCTATCCGTGTGAATGCCAACCAGGCAGGACTGTTCACCATGAAGGTAAGAATCCCCGGATGGGTGCATGGCGAGGTGGTGCCGACCGATCTCTATACCTATGCTGACAATGAGCAACTCAGTTATTCGATCAATATCAATGGACAGCGGATTACGAAGGATGGTTCCGCACCTGCCATTGATAAAGATGGCTATGTGTCTATGACCCGCAAATGGAAGAAAGGGGATGTGGTGAATGTACATTTCGATATGAAGGTGCGTACCGTTAAGGCTCATCGTCGTGTCACGGCCGACCGTGGTAAACTCTCTGTGGAACGCGGTCCGCTGGTATATTGTGCTGAGGCTGCTGACAATACCGGTATGGATATCTTTAACTTCCTGCTCACAGGTAATCATGCATTCCAGGTCATCGACAACCCCACACTTGTAGGAGGTATCCAGCAGATTGCCGCTAATGGTCAGGTACTGGGATATGACAGCAATGGAAAGGTAACCGTCAGTGATGCGGTCATCAAACTGATTCCTTACTATGCATGGAACCACCGTGGTGCTGGAAAGATGCAGGTATGGCTCACCAATCAAGTAATCAATAATTAAAGATATCATCTCATGTCAAACCTAACGAAAACAGTAGTCGTATTATGCACAGTCATGATGGGACTGACAGTACAGGCGAGAGACAGACAGTGCTTTGACAAGGACTGGCGGTTCATCCTTGGTGATTCCGCTCAGATGTCGAAAGTGGAGTATAACGATTCCTGGTGGCGCAAGCTTGATGTGCCGCACGACTGGGCCATTGAGGGCGATTTCTATGCCGGCAATCCCAGTGGCGCAGGTGGCGGTGCCTTACCAGGTGGCATCGGTTGGTACAGAAAACACTTCCAGGTTTCTGACCTCTCACCTCTCACTTCTAAGTTCTATATAGAGTTTGATGGTGTCTATATGAACTCTACGGTCTATGTCAACGGACAGAAGGTGGGGTATCGCCCTTACGGCTACAGCTCGTTTGAGTATGATATCACACCCTACCTGAAGGAAGGGGAGAATGTGGTGGCTGTACGAGTGGATAACTCCGACCAGCCGAACAGTCGTTGGTATTCTGGTTGTGGCATCTATCGTCATGTATGGCTCACGAAGACTCATCCCGTTCATGTGGCTCATTGGGGCACGAATGTAGTTTCTACCGTTTCTAAAGGAAAGGGTAAGGTGAGCATTGAGGTAACCCTCGAAGGTAAAGGCACTGTAGAGAACACCCTTTTGGATCCGAAAGGTAAAGTGGTGGGTAAGTCGAAAGGACTGACATCTACAATCTCGATCAGTAATCCGAAGTTATGGTCATGTGAGACCCCCAATATATATAAGGTACGTACAGAAGTGAAGAGTGGCGGTAAGGTGGTGGATACCTACGAGACCACTACGGGCTTCCGCGACTTTAAGTTCGATCCCCAGACGGGCTTCTGGCTCAATGGTAAGAACTTCAAGTTGAATGGTGTGTGTGAGCATCATGACTTCGGTTGTCTGGGTGCTGCCCTGAATGAGGATGCCCTGCATCGTAAGCTCTCCAAGCTGAAGGCGATGGGTGTGAACTCCATCCGTTCCTCGCATAACCCGCCAGTACCTGAGTTACTGAATATGTGCGATACCATGGGACTGATCGTGATGGATGAGTCGTTTGATATGTGGCGACGCAAGAAGACACAGAATGACTATGCCCGCTTCTTTGAGGAATGGCATGAAAGAGACCTGTCGGATCTGGTGTTGCGCGATCGTAATCATCCTTGCATCCTGATGTGGAGCATCGGTAATGAGGTGTTGGAACAGTGGTCGAGCACGGATTCTGATGAGCTGACCTTGGAACAGGCCAACCTTCTGCTCAATGCGAGTCGTGATGCTTCCACGCTGGCCAAGGATGGGGAGTTGAGTCCGAACTCCCTGCTGACTATCCATCTGGCGGATATCATCAGGAAGTACGACAAGTCGCGTCCCATCACTGCCGGCTGTAATGAACCAGCCCCGAACAACCATCTCTTCAAGAGCGGTGTGATCGATATCATCGGCTTTAACTATCATCACCAGTGGGTGAAGGATGTCAGGAAGAACTTCCCCGACAAGCCCTTCATCTTCAGCGAGAGTGTGTCGGCCCTGCAGACAAGAGGGTATTATAAGATGCCTTCTGATGTGGTTACCTGGGCACCCGAGGAATGGTACCTGCCCTATACGGATCCTTCGTATATGTGTTCGTCGTACGACAACATGCATGCTTCGTGGAGTTCCACGCATGAGGAGACATGGGATGTGGTGAAGCACAATGATTTCGTGGGCGGACAGTATATCTGGACGGGATGGGACTACATCGGCGAGCCTACGCCGTATGGTTTCCCTGCAAGAAGTTCTTATTTCGGTATCATCGACTTGGCCGGATTCCCCAAGGATAGTTACTACATGTACCAAAGTGAGTGGACAACCACTCCTGTGCTGCACTTGTTCCCACACTGGAACTGGCTGCCAGGGCAGACCATCGATATGTGGTGCTACTATAACAATGCCGACGAGGTGGAACTGTTCATCAACGGTAAGAGTCAGGGTGTTCGCAGGAAGACGGAAGAGCAACCTGCAGGACGGTATGACATGCACCAGACAAAGGCGAAGCTGAACAGTGAGTACCATGTAGGATGGCGCGTAACGTTCGAACCGGGTGAGGTCAAGGCCGTGGCTCGTAAAAACGGAAAGGTGGTGAACGAACAGGTTATCAAGACCGCTGGTGCTCCTGCAAGCATCCGTCTCATCCCTGATTATCAAGGTAAGACCACCACGTTCGTGAATGTAGAGGTGGTGGATAAAGACGGTAACCTCTGTCCGCTGGCCGAGGATCAAATCTATTTCTCCACCAATGGCGAAGCAGAGATCATCGGTACGGATAATGGTTGTCAGACCTCCATGGAGAATTTCAAGGCCCCCCAGCGTAAGGCTTTCTTCGGCAAATGTATGGTGGTGGTCAAGGGTAAGGGAACACTCAAGGCTATTTCGCCAGTACTGGGCAAGAGTGAATTAAGCATTATGCATTAAGCATTATGAATTATGAAAAGGTACCTGATAGCTTTATCATTTATTATTTGTCATTTGTCATTTAGCAACGTAGCTGCGCAAATCCAGACCAATGCAGGCATACAGTATTTGCAGTGTATGCCGAAGGATGTGTCAACCGACTTCAGTGATCTGTCTAACACGTATTTCCTGGCTGACTCGCTGGTGAACTTCGATGTGCAGAAGGGTGTTGGGCAGGTGAACTGGAAACGTTATAGGATGTCGCCACGACAGGCTTTTAACCTCAACGGCTATTGGCCTGTTCGTATGCAGATGCTTGACTTCCCCGATGCAGCCTATGAGAATGATCCGAACCTGAAGCTCAGTATCGAGTTCATTACACCAAGGACAGTCCGCATACGCTTGCTGACCACACCTGTTGAACCCAAGAACACAGATCAGGAGGATGTGATGTTCTGTGACGATTTTAAGAAGCGAGCCACCCCAAATCCCTCCATCAGGAAGGGAGAAACAGACAGGACGATCTTCTATAGCAGTGAATATGGTTCTGTTGAGATTCAGAAGTATCCGTGGCGACTGGTGATTAAGGATGCGAAGGGAAAGGTGCTGACACAGACGCGCCATATCATCGATAACGACTCCACCCAGATCAAGCTGCTGCCATTCTCGTTCATTAAACGAGGTAGCGACAATAGTCGTTCGGTCAATCCTGTGCTCTCATTGGCTCCTGGCGAGCGTATCTATGGTTGCGGCGAGTCGTTTACCTCGCTCAACAAGGCAGGACAGAAGGTGCATCTTTCCGTGACAGATCCGCAAGGACCAGAGAGTGACGGTCAGTATAAGCCCGTACCGTTCTATTTCTCCAATCGGGGATATGGTGTGTTTATGCATACCTCGGCACCTGTAACATGTGACTTCGGCGCATCATACATCGGAGCACAGCGCCTGTTTATGGATGATGAGCAAGTCGACCTGTTCGTCTTCTTCGGTAACCCTAAGGATATCCTGGATGAATATACCAATATTACAGGTAAGTCGCCTATGCTTCCCCTCTGGAGTTTCGGCACATGGATGAGTCGTATCACCTATTTCTCGCAGGAAGAAGGACTGGAGATTGCGAAACAACTGCGTGACCATCGTATTCCTGCGGACGTGATACATTTCGATACGGGGTGGTTTGATGTGGACTGGCAATGCGATTACGAGTTCTCGAAGAACCGATTCAAGAACCCGGTGAAGATGTTGAAGCAGCTGGCAGAAGACGGCTTCCATACTTGTCTGTGGCAACTGCCATACTTCACTCCCAAGAACCGCTTCTTCCCAGAGATCATCGAGAAAGGTCTCCATGTAGTGAATGCTACAGGTGGAATGCCTGTAGAGGATGCGATTCTCGATTTCTCCAATCCTGAAACCGTTCAGTGGTACCAGCAGAAGATCCTCGGATTGCTCAAGCAGGGGGTTAGCACGATCAAGTGCGACTTTGGCGAGGCTGCGCCTTATAACGGTTTCTATCATAGTGGCAAGGGAGGCTTGTATGAGCATAACCTCTATCCGCTGCGCTATAACAAGGCTCTTTGGGAAGCCGTGGAGCAGCAGTATCCTGGTAATGGTATCATATGGGCACGTTCTGCCTGGGCTGGATCACAACGTTATGCCCTTCATTGGGGCGGTGACGCAGCTACTACGAACATCGGAATGCTGGGTGATCTGCGGGGCGGATTGAGTTTCGGACTCAGTGGCTTCTCTTTCTGGAGTCATGACATGGGTGGCTTCGTTACCGCCAGTCCTGAGGATGTCTATCGTCGTTGGTTGCCCTTCGGCTTCCTTTCATCGCATACCAGGGCTCATGGTGCTCCGCCAACAGAGCCGTGGCTGATCTCCGAGAGCTTCACCGATGCGTTCCGCGAATGTGCTGAGATGAAATACAAGCTGATGCCTTATGTGTATGCTCAGGCTAAAGAGTGTTCTGAAAAAGGTCTGCCCATGCTTCGTGCGCTTCTTGTGGAGTTCCCTAATGACCCAGGTGCTTGGCTGGTAGAAGATGAGTACATGTTTGGCAGTCAGATACTGGTTGCCCCACTGCTGGAGAGCGGGAACAGTCGTATGTGCTATCTCCCCAAGGAAGACGATGGTAAGTGGATTGACTATCAGACCGGTAAGGTTTATGAGAGCGGTTATCAGGAGATAGAGGCTGGAAAGATTCCGTGTATTATCTTGGTACGCGACGGCTCACTGATTCCTCATGTACCTGTTGCCCAGCGTACTGACAAGATCCAATGGGATCAGATCGAATGGAAAGCCTACCGTGCTAATGCCAAGACTTGCAAAGGCTTACTTTTCAAGCCTGGTGATACGAAGTTACAGGTGGTAGAGTAAAGCCTCTTTTTTCTAGAAAAGGTGCGTATAAAGGATCTTACATCCGATGCCAATTAGGATGAGACCGCCGATGAGTTCTGGCTTGAACCGATGAGTTACCTTACCGAAGCGGATGCCGAGCAGGTTTCCCACGATGGAGAAGAGGAAGGAGACAATGCCGATGATCCAAAGGGGTAGGGTAAGACTCTTCAGGGTTTGATATCCTGTACATACGAATGAGATTCCTACGGCCAAGGCATCAATACTAGTGGCAACGGCCAATAGTAGTTGTGTGCGCAGCTTTCGGGGATTGAAGAACCGTTCCTCTTCAGGCATGAACGACTCCCGTATCATCCTTATCCCGATAAAGGCCAGCAGTCCGAAGGCTATCCAGTGGTCATATGCCTCGATATACTGCTGTACATAGGTCGTACCTAACCATCCGATCAGGGGCATCATTGCTTGGAAAAGACCAAACAGGAAACTGATCTGCAGGATCACTTTCCAAACCTTTTCCTTCAGAATGGCCCCACTCACCATCGAGACAGTGAAGCAGTCCATAGCCAATGCGATTGCCAGTAATAACAGGTCGAACAGGTTCATCATGGTTGCGAAGGTACTAAGAATAATTGAAAATTGAGAATTGAGAATTGAAAATTATTCTTCTGTGCATAAATAATCCATGTTTTTCATTAACTTTGCACCATGATTCATGGTATGGAAATCATTCAGCAGTTCTTCGAGAACAGTCAGTACCCGTTACTTACTGCTTTCATCCTTGGCATCTTGGTGGTGATGCATCCCTGTCCGCTTGCCGCCAATATCGCTGCCATAGGCCTCATTCTTCGTCAAAAAGCGAAGAGAAACAACTCTCAACTGAGCTACTACGTTCTCGGTCGCACCCTTGCTTATTCCCTTCTGGGTATCCTTCTGGTATTTCTGATACGGATAGGAGCAAAGGTGTTACATATCGGAGACCAGTTGAGTATATGGGGAGAACGGTTGTTGGCACCGCTGCTGATCGTTATCGGACTCTACCTCTTATACAACGATCTGCTGCATCATCACGATCATGTGCCGTCCACCAAGGATCATCAACAACGGTTCAGTGGTGCCTGGGGGAGTCTTTGGTTAGGTGTTCTCTTTGCCTTGGCCTTCTGTCCTGAAAGTGGAATCGTCTATTTCGGTATGATTATACCGATGGCGGTACAGTCATCTGTGGCTTATCTGATTCCTGTAGCCTTTGCCATTGGTGCCGCACTTCCAGTCCTTTTCCTCTCCTATCTCTTTGCTTATGGCATTCAGAAAATGGAGCGATTTGAGCGGGGTATGCATCTCATCCAGCTATGGCTCACCCGTTTTGTAGCCGTACTGTTTATCGTTGCCGGAATCTTCTGTTTATTCTTCTAGTCAACTTACTTTTAGTTATAAGGCTGATAACGCATAGTTATAAGGCTGATTACACCCCGTTACAAGGCTTCTAACACATCGTTATAAGCCTACTTTCTTATAGTTATAAGCCTTCTAACTTTCTTCAGGACTACTCATATCCTTATCCAGTTGTCCTTTCCACAGATATTCGCGGGTTTCCTTCACCAATACACCGCTGAGGAAGAGGAGGGAGAGGAGGTTAGGGATGGCCATGAGGGCATTCATACAGTCGGCCAGGTTCCATACCACAGTAAGGTTCATCACGGCTCCAAAGAAGATGGCAATGATATACAGAACACGATAGATGTTCTTGGGCTGGTACTTGGTTTTGCTGTCTTTCTTCTTCAGGTATCCTAGGTATTCCACGGCGCGTTCACCATAGAGTTCCCAGCCGAGGATGGTAGAGAAGGCGAAGGTGAGCAGACCGAAGGTGAGCAAAGGCGCACCGATATAGGGAATCTTACTGAATGCCAGTTTGGTGAGGGTAGCTCCGTTCTCGTAGGAGATATCCGGATAGGCGATGATGCTGCTGACAATGACAAGACCGGTAAGGGCGCAGATTACTACAGTATCCCAGAAGGTACCACTGGAAGAGACTAATGCCTGACGCACTGGATTGCGCGTCTGGGCTGCCGAGGCCACGATGGGCGCACTACCCATACCTGACTCGTTGGAGAACAGACCGCGGGCGATACCATAGCGGGCAGCCATCATCACTGTTCCACCCACAAAACCGCCTCCTGCTGCCTGTGGAGAGAATGCTGATTCGCAGATCAACTTCATGGCCGGCCATACATACGTACCGTTCATGAAGAGGATGACGATACAGCCAATGACATAGAAGAAGGCCATGAAGGGAACAAGCATGGTACAAACCCTTGCAATGCTCTTGATGCCACCTAATACCACAGCACCTGTCAACAGCATAATCACAATACCGGTGATGTAAGGAGAGATGTCGTAAGTCTCGAAGGTAAGGGTGGCAATGGCGTTGGCCTGCACCGTGTTACCGATGCCGAAGGAGGCAATGGCAGTGAAGACGGCAAAGAGGATGGCCATCCATTTCCAGCCAAGTCCTTTTTCCAAAGCATACATCGGACCGCCAAGCATTCTTCCTTCAGGTGTCTTCTCGCGGTATTTCACGGCCAGCAAGCCCTCTGCATATTTCGTTGAGATGCCAAACAGACCGGTAAGCCAGCACCACAATACGGCGCCAGGACCGCCTAAGGCGACGGCTGTAGCCACACCCACGATGTTTCCTGTTCCGATGGTGGCTGCCAAGGCAGTGGCCAAAGCACCAAACTGCGACACATCACCTTTTGAACCCTTGTCTTTTCGAATACTCAGCTTGATGGCCGTCCACAAGTAACGTTGCGGACAACGCAAACGGATTGTCAGGAAGATATGCGTTCCTAACAACAATATAATCATCGGCCAGCCCCATAGAAGACCGCTGAAATCAATCAAAAACTGGTTAATCTTCTCCATCCTTCACTCTCACTTTCACGTTATCAAATCCCATGGAACGCATCAGCTGGTAGAACTGGCGGGAAGCGTTCTGTTCTGCACTGGCGATATTCTCGGAAGTCAGACAACGCTCTTTCATGCGTTGGTAGGCCCGTTTATACATCAACTCACGGTCACCATCGGTCCATTTACCCGATTCAAAGAACGACTTGGTGCGAGCCTCGTCAATAAACCGTTCATCCAAAAGCTTGATGGGCGGGAGGGTGACAAGGATACTGTCTTTGTCTTTCTTGATCCAGTCATCAGCTACCTCTTGCATATCAATACCCAACCGCAGTGTTCCGTAATAGATGCGGATAAGCTGGTCGTCTGAGAAGAAGCCGTTACGCGTGGTGTCGATCATCTCTTCATCGGCAATCGAGAGGAATTCCCACTGTCCGATATCCTTCATCGACTTGATCTGTGTGGGCGTGATGCCGATACGCTGGTCGATCTCGATGGACGCAGAAGCATCGGTCATGCGGTTGAAGAGGAAGTAGCCGACTCCCAAGATGATGAGAATTAAGGCGAGAATGCCAATGACGGTCCACTTACTGGCTTTGCCCAGCATCTGGAAGAAGGCGGTGAGCGCATTCTCAATACCCTTCGTGATCTCCTCTTGCGTAAAATCGGAGGTCTGCTGTGACTGCTGTTTGGTCTTCTTGGTGTTCTTTGTCACCTTGGAGACCTTCTTTGGGGTGTTGGATTCCTTCTTGGTCATCGTGCAATAGATTTAGCGTCAAACAATGTGGGCAGGTCGGTAATCGAGAACTCCTTGCGGAAGGTCACCGTAATATTCTCCTCGGGATAGCCCATAGCTACGATCATAGGGATGATGGTGTTGGCAGCACTGGCTTGTGCCATGGGGATAATACCCATGCGGGGAATGTCGTTGATGATGGCGGCACGTCCTTGGTTCTCATAGTTGGCCATCTCGGAATCAGAGAAGTTCGCACGAAGAATGGACACCTGTTTCTTGATCTCCGCATGGTTGATCTTACTACTGGTGAGTTCCACCTTCGGATCTGGCAGTACCACTTCAATCTTATCGCCATGACGCTTGATGTTCTTCGCAGAGAAGCCACTGAAATCCACCGATGCCTTCAGCGTGGCATCCATGGGAATGGCAATCTTCCGCTGACCTACAGGTAGGATAATATTGAACTCCTTCTGCAGGAACGATCCTTTGAGTTTCATCTGGTCGTCGTGGGTGACAATCTTGTGGACATGCACCTCGGCGGTGTAGAGCTTGGCACATTTCTGGATCTGCATCACCATCATGGGAATGGTATCGATGGGGGCAGTCTCTTGTGGGGGTTGCGGACTATCCGTGCAAGAAAGCATCAGCAGCACGGAAAGGAAGACCATCAACAGCGTTTGTTTCATATTGCGTCTGATTTTGGAGCAAAGGTACTAAATTTTTCTGCATTCATCACAATTTTCTTTCAAAATGTTAGTTAATATACTATATAATCAGAACGATATGAAGAAGAATTACTTATTAGGGATTGTTGTTATGTTGCTCACTTGCATGATGATGTCATGTAGCGAGAAGAAGCAGTCGAATGTGATCATCGCCCCCAAACCCGTCAAGCAGGCCCCTAAGGAACCTGTGAAGATGAGTGAGTTCAAGCATGCTGATGATGTACCCTGGTTGGACAAGACCTATAAGGTTGAGGTACACCGCTTTGTGGCAGACAGTCTGCCGAAGGTGAAAGATGAGCAGGGGAATCCCTATTTCGATAATCTGATCCGTGTACGGGTATTGCGTGCAGATGGATCGGAGTTCTTCAATCGTGTGTTCTCCAAGAAGAGTTTCAATGATTATTTGGATGAGAATACTCGGAAGTCGGGCGCGTTATTGGGCATCGTGTTCGACCATGCCGAAGGGGATAACCTCTTCTTCGGTGCCAGTGTGGGCTCACCCGACCGTCTCAGTGATGAGTATATCCCGTTGATCCTCACCATCAGTCGTATGGGTGATGTAGGTATCAAGCGGGATACGCAGATTGATTCGGCACAGCCTGAGCCTGAAGAAGAGGAAGGCGTGTGATTTAAGCTCTTTTCAAAGTTCTCTGACTCTCTTCAAACGCTTTGGGACACTTGCTGAGGAAGATGGCATTGATGATGATATTGGCGGCCATCTCCTCATCGGTGAGATCCACAAACTTATCGCGTTTCACTTCCTTTCCTACCAACACATCCCATGAAGTGTTGAAATTGGAATCCTGGGCACCGAAGAAATTGTCTTTGGTGAGAGGATCCTCGATGATCATATAGCGTACCGTCTTATTACTGGAGGTCGCCTTCATGGTTGTGAGGATATCGAAAGCTTCCTTGAACTCCCTCTTATGTCGTTTGGCATTGGGATACATGATGGCGATGGTCGGGAAGAGATCATCGAAATCAAAGGTCTGCAATAATTCTTTTACTTTCATAACTATCAACTATTTAAGAATAAGCTCGACAGGACAATGGTCACTGCCGAAAATCTCCGTATGGATCTTGGCATCTTCCATGAGGGGAGTAAGACGGTTGGACACCACGAAATAATCGATGCGCCAGCCCGCATTCTTCTCTCTTGCCTTGAAGCGGTAACTCCACCACGAATAGATATCCTTCATATCGGGATAGAAGAAACGGAACGAGTCGGTAAAGCCATTATCTAACAAAACGGTGAACTTCTCGCGTTCCTCATCTGTAAAGCCTGCATTCTTACGGTTTGTCTTGGGATTCTTCAAGTCGATCTCCTGATGAGCCACGTTCAGGTCACCACACACAATCACGGGTTTCTTCGCATCCAACTGCTTCAGATATGCCCGGAAATCATCTTCCCACTGCATACGATAATCAAGACGCTTCAGTCCATCCTGCGAATTGGGGGTGTAGCAGCATACGAGGAAGAAGTCGTTCATCTCCAAGGTGATCACTCTTCCCTCATGGTCATGCTCGTCAATACCTATTCCATAGGAAACGCTAAGGGGTGTATGTTTGGTGAAGATGGCCGTACCGCTATAGCCTTTCTTATCGGCATAGTTCCAATAGGATGTATAGCCGTCGAACGCCAGGTCCAGCTGACCTTCCTGCATCTTCGTCTCTTGCAGACAGAAGAAGTCGGCATCCAACTGTTTGAAAGCTTCACTGAAGTATCCTTTACCTTCGCAAGCCCGCAGTCCGTTTACATTCCAACTGATTAGTTTCATGATGCAAAGATACAGATAAGCGAGTACAATACCAAAGAAAAAAACATTTTTCTTTGGTATTGTCAATCGAAATTAATTACGATGAAGTCAAAGATACTGATAAACGAGCAAGCTTCAAAAATTTAAGTTTTTCGGTTGTAAGTACTCTCTTTGAGGTTGCTGTCATATTATAAAATGCGACACTTGCTTATAATGATTATGGATTATTGTAAGCATTGATGTGATATTCAAATAGAAATGTGTTAATTTGCATCAAATTACTATTATTCTTGTTAAATAACCCAAATTAGTCGAACATATAAAAAATAATATGTATTTTTACAATCGAAAATAATCTTATGAGTAGTAGTTTTTTTCAATACCCTAATGTGTCAGTAATTATTGTAATAATCTTTTTACTTAGATAATTTATAATGAAAAAGTATATATTATCATTGTTCGTTCTGTTTTTATTGACTGGATGTAATAATACAGATGATCTTGTTAGCATTGATCAGCATAGTGCTAAATCCAATATGCGATCCGGGATTCGTAGCTATGAAGAGGCAAGGCTTATAGCCCAGCAATCTATTTCCATGCTTGACTTAGGTCTTGTTAATTCAGTAATGACAAGGTGGGGCGTGTCTACGTCAAGAACCCTTCAAGATGAAGATACCTATGTCGTTTATGCTGATCCATCTGAAACCCGTTCTTTGGATTCATATGATGCCGACACACTAATGTATGTTTTCAATTTTAACAACAATCAAGGTTTTGCCATTGTTTCTGCATCACGAAATACAGAAGGATTATTAGCTATAACGGAGAAAGGATTCTTCAATCCAGATTCTGTTTCAAGAATAGGCGGGTTTAATCTATTCATGAAATTGGCTAAAAACTATGTTTTAGAGGCTCAGTCATCGAATAATCCGCAAAGGGCTTTGGACAAGCCTCTAGAACGTGATTCTATTGGATATCAGCCTGGCTATGTGGTTGGCCCTTATGTAAGTGTTAATTGGGGACAAGAATATCCAGAAGGAGAATTGTGTCCCAATGAATTAAGCGGTTGTACGAACACATCAATTGCACAAATCATGTCATACTATGAGTATCCAAGTTCCTTAGTCTTGACAAATCCTACGACAGGTTACATGAATCAGTCTTTATATTGGACTCTCATGAAATCTCATCAAACTTTACACACACAAAGCTCATGTTCCACACCGGATGTTCATTTATCAATATCAAGATTATTAAGGGAATTAGGGTATTTAAATAACAGTACTTATAATAATTATCCGAATAACTCTACTGGAACAAATAGATTCGTGGTGCCAACAACGATGAGTTCATTAGGTTATCAAACTGGTAGTTGGACAGATTATAATTTTCCTCTTGTAAAAGAACAATTAGACAGCACGCACTTGTGTATGATTTCTGGCATGGATACAAGTATTGGAAGACATGCATGGACTCTTGATGGTTATTGGGCAGAAGAACAAGTCGTCTATCATTTATGGCAATTAGGGTTAAATTTGACATGGGTGGTAGTAGGTTACGATGTTATTGGTTATAGATACTATTGCCACTATAATTGGGGGTGGTATGGTAGTTATAACGGTTATTATCTGTCTTCAGTTTTTAATACCATTACAGGAGGTAATTATAACACTGAAGTACAGTTTTTGCCCATTTATTATGAATAACAGCTTTGGGGTGCCCTGTGTTCTGCAGCGATATTTAGGATTATAATACTGTTTTTAAGTAGAATGAATGATAATTAATACAATAGTCAATGAGAAGCAATAAAGTTATTTTAAGTTGTATGGCATTGGTTATGTTTATACTGTTAGCATGCAGTTCAGACAAAACAATTAATGATATGCTCGAGGATTCTTCCCCTCAAGCGACATCTGTCATGTATAACATGCCGCTTTCCAAAGAACAGAAGAGTTTCATTAGCAGAAACAACGATTTTGCGTTTAATATATTTAGGGTAGTCTGCCAATCTGAGTACCAGAGGGACAAGAGTCTTGTATTGTCTCCGTTAAGTTTGACTTTTGCTATGGGTATGCTAAATGCAGGGGCTACAGGTCAAACCAGCAAGGAAATAATCAGCATGTTGGGATTGCAAGACGAAGATCGTGAGGCAGTCAATGCCTTGTGTAGGCAAATCATAGAAGAGACCCCGAAAGTAAACAAGTCTGTTTCCTTACAAATTGCTAATTGTGTTGCCATTGACAAATCTTTCAGTTTACAAGAGTCTTATCAAAAGTGTGTGAATAACAACTATCATGCTGAGGTTTTTTCATTGCCTTTTTCAAGTCAAGAGTCTGTTAATTATATAAATGACTGGTGCAGTATTAATACCAATGGGATGATACCAAAGGTCCTTGATCAACTCGGTGGTGTCTTAGCACTAGTAAATGCTGTTTATTTTGATGCTCCTTGGACTTACAAGTTTCAAAAAGAGTTAACAAAGTCAGAAATATTCACCAAGGAAGATAAAGATCAGTTGACACTTCCGATGATGCATACTGAGTGTAGATATGATTATCTGCTAGATGACAAATTCAGTGCTATCACTATACCATTTGGTGATGGGGAAAACTGGAAAATGTATGTACTTCTTCCACAAATCGGCAAAACAACTACGAAAGATATTATCAACGACTTGACAGAAACAAAATGGAATAGTATTCTTTCTGGTTTTGAGAATAATAGAATTAACGGGATACCACCAATGATAGATTTAAAAATACCAAGATTCGATATACAATCCTCATTAAACCTTAATGGGTTCATTAAGCAACTAGGTACGACATCGATATTCCTTCCACAAAATGAACTCACAGAAATATGCTACAATACCAAAGAATTAATGGTAAGTTTGGTTAAGCAGAATGCCGCGATAAAAGTAAATGAAGATGGGGCGAAAGCTTCAGCTGCAACGGCCATTATTATGGACGGAGCCTCTCTTGGTAGTAAAACACCTCCTTTAGCTAAGTTTTTTGCTAATCATCCATTCGTTTATCTGATACAAGAAACGAGCAGTGGGGCAATCATCCTTATTGGTAAATATAATGGTGATTAAATGAGACAAGACTACCATTTAATCCCTAAAATGGCGAAGTTCTTAGAACTTCGCCATTTTGATGGCTACGACAGCGCATTCATCACCTTTGTTTCCTAAGCGTCCACCAGAGCGGTCCTTTGCCTGCTGCAGGTCGTTGGTGGTAAGCAGTCCGAAGACCACAGGGATTTCGCTGGTAGCATTCAGACGAGAAATGCCGTAGGTTACACCCTGACAGATATAGTCGAAATGAGGTGTCTCACCGCGGATTACACATCCTAAGATGATCACAGCATCATACCCGTCGTTGCGCGTCATCTGTCGTGCACCATATACCAGTTCGAAAGAGCCAGGAACAGTCTTTACATGAATGTTCTCTGGTAATGCGCCATGCTTTTCCAGTGTGCTTACTGCTCCTTCGAGCAAGGCATTGGTAATCTCCGGATTCCATTCCGAAACCACGATACCGAAGCACATATTACTGGCATCAGGTACCTGGTCGGGGTTGTAATCGGAAAGGTTATGCAGTGCTGTTGCCATTATTGTGCGCGTTCGATGTACTTATCGATCTCTGAAGCGACAGCAGAATTCACATACTTCTTCTTGATGTCCTGGTAGATCTTCAGTGCCTCATCCTTCTTGTTCTGGCTCTCCAAGATGGTAGCAGCTTGGATCAGGAAGGTGGGAGAGAGACTGTTATTGGTATTCTCGAGAGCCTGACTGTCAGCCATCTTAGCAGCTTTCTTCAGGGCATCCACAGCCTTGTCGAGCTGCTTTACATGAGCGTATGCATTACCGAGGGCGGCAACGGCAGCAGGACTAACCATCTCATCGTTAGCGGGAGAGTACTTGTCGAGGAACTTCACGGCATCTTCCCACTTGTCGAGGTTAGCATAGCAAAGACCCGCATACAGGTTTGCCAGGTTTCCTGCGGGTGTGCTGCTGTAATCAGAAGCGATCTTTACGAAACCTGCATAGCCAGTGCTGTCACCATTGAGAGCCTGGGCGAACTGCTGGTTTGCAAACATCGTCTGTCCTTTAGCCAACTCTGTACTAGCCTTAGCCTCACGAGGAGCCTTGACGAAATTGTTGTAGAGGATGACACCTGCGATGATCACGATCAGAGCGATAACCGCATACAAAATGGTTTTCTTGTTCTTCAGCAAGAAAGCCTCACTTTTGCTGATATTCTCAGCATTCTGTTCTTTAACGTTTACTTTTGCCATTTATTGAATGTATTTATTTCCAGTTTTCGGGTCTGCCTGAGCAGACTATCCATTTGGGATGCAAAATTACGGAATAAATTCCACTTATTGAAATATCTTGCCGACTTTTTTTGTTTTTCTTTGGTTTTTCGCTTACTTAATCGTAAACTTTGGCTTCGCCGAAGGTACTAACGTTCGGAAAAACTCAAATTAATTTGGTTTTTCGCTTACTTAATCGTAACTTTGCCAAAATTTCGCAAGGATGATACTCAACAAGCTATCCATCATCAACTACAAGAACATCCAGGAGGCAACGCTGATGTTGTCACCGAAGATGAACTGTTTTATCGGTCACAACGGGGCGGGTAAGACCAATCTGCTGGATGCCGTGTATTATCTGTCGTTCTGTAGAAGTGCCTATAGCAGCATGGATTCGCAGGTTATCCGGCATGATCAGGATTTCTTTGTGGTTGAGGGGGAATATACAGACGATCGTGGTGTGCGAAGTGAGGATAAGGATGAGTTACACAAGTTGTCCATCTATTGCGGTATGAAAAGGGGCACGAAGAAGCATTTCAAGTGCAACAAGAAGGAGTACAAGCGGTTGTCACAACATATCGGACTGATTCCTCTGATCTTCGTCTCGCCTGCTGATACCTATCTGGTTGATGGGGGAGGAGAGGAGCGTCGGCGCCTGATGGACATGGTGATCTCGCAGTATGATAACCTTTACCTGGATGCGCTGAACCGTTACAACAAAGCACTGCAACAACGAAATACGATGCTGAAGATGGAGGAGGAACCAGATCTGGAGCTGATGAGCATCTGGGAAGAGCAGATGGCAGCGGAAGGAGAGGTAATCTACCAGAAAAGGAGTGCTTTCGTTCAGGAACTGATTCCCGTGTTCCAACAGATCTATCAGCAGATTTCAGATGATAAGGAGTCGGTATCGTTGCGGTATGTGTCACATGGACAGCGAGGACCGTTATTGGAAGTGATTCAGCGCGACAGGATGAAGGACCGTGCCGTGGGCTATTCCCTGCATGGTATTCACCGTGATGATCTGGAGATGTTGTTGGGTGATTATCCGATGCGAAGAGAAGGTAGTCAAGGACAGCTCAAGACCTTCGTGATTGCCATGAAACTGGCGCAGTTCAGTTTCTTGAAACGCACCTGTAGTAAGACCACCCCGCTACTGTTGTTGGATGATATCTTCGATAAGCTGGATGCTCATCGTGTGGAACGTATCGTCAACTTAGTGGCCAGTGAGGAATACGGTCAGATTTTCATTACTGATACCAACCGTGATCATCTGGATAAGATCTTGCAGGCCAACAGTTTCGACTATCAGCTGTTTTCCGTGGAAGATGGTGAGGTGACCGAACGAGGGGAGAAAGGAGGAAGCGATGTTTAAGCGCGATATTCATGATGTATCAGAACTGGTGAATGCCTTCCTTCGTCAGAATGGTTTGGAAACACCGTTGCTGCAACGACGGTTGATCGACAGTTGGGGAAAGGTGGCAGGTAAGGTCATTGAACGCTATACGGAGGAGAAATATATCCGTAATCAGGTGCTCTATATCAAACTCTCACGACCGGCTCTTCGTTCTGATCTCTCCATGATGCGCACCGATTTGGTAAACCGCCTCAATCAAGAGGTGGGCGCGAAGATCATCATCGATATACGGTTCTATTAAAGTACCTCGTTCATCTTTACATCGTTTTCCTCTGCGGGAATTCCCGGCAGTTTCTGGAAATCGAAGCAAATACCAATTTTATATACTGTTGGCACTTGCGACAAGAAGCGGTCGTAGTAGCCTTTACCGCGTCCCAATCTATTCTGTCGTGAATCAAAGGCCATACCAGGCACTACTGCCACATCGATGGTGTCATATTCCGTGAACACCTTCCCGACAGGTTCCATGAGATTAAAGAAACCACTCTCTAAATCCTGCTTACCATGATATTCACGCAGTTCCATCCGTTCGTCATCAACCACAGCGGGTAAGAGAACAGTCTTGCCTTGCTTCACAAGCTCATTGATCACCTCATGGGTGTTCACCTCATCGTCAAGCGAATAGTACATCAGAATGACCTGCGCCTGTTTGATTCTCGGGTGGGCAAGCAGACGTTTGATGACTGGAAGGGATAATTCTTCCAGTTGTGTAGGACTGAACTGTCCTTTCTGCATGCGGATAAACTGTCGCAGGTCTTTCTTGTTCATGACTCACAAAGGGCTACGAGATGGTAACTCTTTCCAATCTCCCTATTGAAGAACGCATCGGGATGTGAACGAGCCACCTTTTGGTCTTTCTTCTCTTGCACGTCGGCTTTCTGCGGGAACGCAGCCTTATCCTTGAACACCTTCTGTGCAGCACGGATCACGGGATCGTCAAGATTCAGATACTGTACCCAAGCATCTTCGTCCATGATGTTATAGATAATCCGACTATTGATATACCGCTGCAGGAGGTGATGACTCTTCTGAATCATCAGATTGCGGCGTTTCAGTCCTCTGTTCTCTGCATAGGTGGCGAACTTATCCACTGTATTCTGCTTAACGAGATAGTCGGACAAGGCCATCATCTCGGTGAAGTTGTTCAGTTTCAAACGGTTATCATCCGTATAGGTGAACGCGAACTGCAGGATCAGTCCACTCATGCTGGCCTGCTTGTAGTATGATGTGATGCCGAGCGTATCCTCGGGAACGAAGATATCAGGAGTGATACCACCACCGCCGAACACCTCACGACCGATACTGGTGTGGTATGCCGGACCTGTATGCTTGATGCTGTCCTGACTGAAGAACTCGCCATGCTCATAGCGTTCCAGCAGATCCTCCTCGTAGTTCTTATCGCCAGGTGAGTAAGGTTTCTGGATGCAACGTCCGGATGGTGTGTAGTAACGGGCGATGGTCAAGCGGATCATGGATCCGTCGGGGAATCCAATCTGCTGCTGAACCAGTCCTTTACCAAACGAGCGGCGACCGATAATGGTGGCGCGGTCATTGTCCTGCATGGCGCCAGCAAAGATCTCTGATGCCGAGGCACTGCTCTCGTTGATCAGCACGATCAGTGGAATCTTCTGGTAGCTACCCTTGCCATTACTCTTGTATTCCTGACGGGGTGATTTCCTACCCTGGGTATAGACAATCAGTTTGTTGTTCGGCAGGAACTCATTGATGATCTGCACAGCAGACTGCAGGTAACCGCCCGTATTGTCACGCAGGTCGATAATCAGGTTACTGAAGTCGTCTTGTGACAGCTTGGCCAAGGCGATGAGCATCTCAGGATAGGTGTTCTCACCGAAGTTCTTGATGCGGATATAGCCCGTTTCATCATCGAGCATATAGGTAGCAGTAACGCTCTTGGTGGGAATCTCACCACGAGTCACCACATACTGCTGTATCTTCTTTTCTCCATAGCGCAGAATACCGATCTTCACCTTGGTGTCCTTCGGACCCTTCAGTCGATGCTGTGCCTCTTCATTCGTCACGTTCTTACCCACAAAAGGCTTGTCATCTACGGTCACGATTTTATCACCTGCCAGCAATCCCGCTCTTTCCGCAGGACCGTTCTTGATAACGCCCTGGATATGGATGGTGTCTTCGCGGATGACGAACTCAATACCCACCCCAGAGAACGAGCCTTTCAGGTCGTCAGTAGCTGTCTGCACATCCTTGGCACTGATATAGACAGAGTGCGGATCGAGGTCGCCCAAGATCTGCGGAATGGCTTTCTCCACCAGTGAATCCAGATTCACCTTGTCCACATATTGGTCGTCTATGATATGCAGCAGGTTATTCAGACGGTTACTTCCGCTGTTGATGATATTCAATCGCTGACTGGAGAAGTGGTTGGCGAAAAAGGTGCCAATCACCACGCCGATGACGATACAGAGTGCCATCAACAGGGGCATATAGCGGTATTTCTTGCTTTGTCTCATCTTTATAGTGTATCTATTTGTATTCTGGAGTTTAGACGTTTACTTCCTCTTCGTCGGGATTCAGGTACTGCACCTCGATACCAGCACGTTTGAGCAGGTTGATGCCGTCTTCGAGTCGGTACTGCTCGCCATATACCACCCGTTTGATACCCGCCTGGATGATCAGTTTGGCGCATTCGATGCAAGGAGAAGCCGTGACATAGAGTGTGGAGCCGTCGCTGTTGTTCGAACTGCGTGCCAGCTTGGTGATGGCATTGGCTTCCGCATGCAGGACATAGGGCTTCGTGACGTTGTTCTCATCCTCGCAGACATTCTCGAATCCGCTAGGCGTACCATTATAGCCGTCACTGATAATCATCTTGTCCTTCACCACCAGGGCTCCTACCTGACGGCGTTGACAGTAGCTGTTCTCAGCCCATATCCTTGCCATGCGCAAATAGCGCAAATCCAACTTCCTTTGTTTCTCGTTCATATCTTACTTCTTACCTTTCACCTCTCTCTTGATCCCGTTTCTCTTCAGCAGGGCATCGATGGTAGGCTCTTGACCGCGGAAGCGTTTATAGAGCGTCATGGGATGTTCCGTACCACCTTTGCTGAGGATTTCATCACGGAACCGTTGGGCGGTCTTCGGGTTGAAGATACCCTGTTTCTTGAACACGCTGAACGCATCGGCATCCAGTACCTCAGCCCATTTGTAGCTATAGTAGCCGGCAGCATATCCTCCCGCCATGATATGCGAGAACTGCACGGTCATACAAGTATCCGTTCTGGGTTTCTTTTTGGTGATCTTCGCTTTGGCCCAAGCCTTTTTCTCGAAGGGGATGATATCGTCGGTGAATTCCTCTTTCTTGGTATAGTAGGCCATGTCGAGCAAGCCGAAGCTGACTTGTCTGAGACAGGCGGTAGCAGCCATGTAGTTCCGACTCTTGACAATCCTTTTGATCAGGTCGTCGGGAATAGGCTCGCCGGTCTGGTAATGGAAGGCAAAGGTGCGCAGGAACTCCTTCTCTACGGAGTAGTTCTCCATGAACTGCGAGGGTAGTTCCACGAAGTCCCACCACACATTGGTACCGCTGAGGCTCTCAAAGCGCGAGTTGGCAAACATGCCATGCAGGGAGTGTCCGAATTCATGCAGGAAAGTCTCCACCTCACCCAAAGTCAGCAGGGCAGGTTTCCCTTCTGTCGGCTTCGTGAGGTTCATCACCACGCTAACATGCGGACGGACATTCTCTCCCTTGCGATCAATCCACTGTCCTTGGAATTCTGTCATCCATGCACCTCCCTGCTTACCCTTACGCGGATGGAAGTCGGCATAGAACACGGCAAGATACGATCCGTCCTTGTCGAACACCTCGTACGCCTTCACGTCGGGATGATATACGGGAATATCCTTGTTTTCCTTGAAGGTAATACCATAGAGACGGTTAGCGAGTCCGAACACGCCATCGATCACCTTTGACAGTTCGAAATAGGGTCGTAGCATCTCCGCATCGAGGTTGAACTTCTTCAGTTGCAGACGGTGCGCATAGAATCCCTGATCCCATGGTTCCATCTTGAAGTCCTTCCCTTCGCTCTTCTGCGCCATCTTCTCGATCTCCGCATATTCCTTCTTGGCAGTCGGCTTATACGCATCGATCAGGTCGTCAAGCAGTCGATACACATTCTTCACCTTGCTGGCCATGCGATGTTTCAGCACATAGTCGGCATAGGTACGGTAACCCAATAGCTGAGCCACCTCGCGACGCAGGTTCACGATCCGCTTACAGATTTCCAAGTTGTTCTCTGTATTGTCGTGGATGCACACCGTATTCTTAGCCATGTACATCTTTTCGCGAAGGTCGCGTTGTGTGCTATAGGTCATGAACGGACTATAACTCGGTGCATCGAGAGTGAATACCCATCCTTCCAGTTCCCTTTCCTTGGCCGTTAGAGCTGCTGCTTCACGAGCCGTTTCAGGCAGACCGTCAAGTTGCTTCTCATCGGTGATATGCAGGATAAATGCCTTGTTCTCCTTCAGCAGGTTCTGCGAAAACTGCAAGGACAGCATCGAAGCCTCTTCCGTGAGCTTACGCAGTTTCTCTTTCCCTTCCTCATCGAGCAGGGCACCACTTCGTACAAAGCCGTCGTAGCAGTTGTCGAGTAACATTTTTTCCTCAGGAGTGAGTTTACGATGATGACGGTGCACATACTGGACACGTTCGAACAACTTCCTGTTCAGACGAATGTCATTGGCATGCTGTGTCAGGATGGGTTGCATCTTCTGTGCCAGTGCGTCGATATCATCATTCGTCTCGGCACTCATCAGGTTGAAGAATACGGTGCTTACACGACCTAACAAGTCGTAGTATCCATCCTTGTCCTCTTCAGCATTGATAATGGTGTTGTCGAATGTGGGCTTTTCAGGATTATTGATGGTTTTCTCAATCTGTTCATTATCTCGGCGGATACCCTCCATGAACGCCTCTTCGAAGTCGGAAAGGCGGATACGATCAAAGGGCACCGTATCATGCGGTGTCTGGTAGTCTTCAAAAAAAGGGTTTATTCTCTTTGCTTCCTCTGCCATATTTTCATGCATACTATTTCAAACTGCAAAGATACACCAAATAATCTAATACACCTTTATTATATATGCATTTTTAACGAAATTTCTCATTCAACTCTCACTATTTCATGAGTTTCTCTAAAGCAGGAATATGAATGATGCCTCGGGTGATATTGATCAGGCCCTCCTGATGCATGGCGTTGAGTTCCTTGGAGACGTTCAGTCTGCTCTCGGCAATGAGCGTGGCGAGTGTTTCCATCTTGATGTACAGCGTTTTCTCTCCAGCGGGTCGCATACTATGTGTCTCTACGAAGCGGATGATCTTGTTCCTGATTCCCTGAGGACGAACACGCCAGGGTTGATGAGTGATGCGCTGACTTTGTGTACTGATGATGTTGAGCAGGTTCAGCTGGAAGATCATGTGTTCCTCTGACAAGCGCAGTACCTCAGCCTTACTGATACCAATCAGTCGGCATTCCGTCAGGGCTGTGAAAGTCTTCGTATAACGTTGTGTCAGACCGAAGATTCTCTCCGGCTGAATCACATCAGGGGCAATCATCTCCTCTACCATCGAGTAACTGTTGTCATCGGCCCAGCTGGTTACTTGCAAACTACCTTCCAGCAAGAAGAAAAGGTTTTGGCACTGGTCGCCCTCGCTCACCACCTTCTTCCCCTTTGCCACCCGATGGAAGGCAAATTTCGTTTTGCCCGCCACGCTGGTCAAGTCGGTGCTGCTCATGCCTTGGAACAGTGGCAGCATCAGTAGTTTCTCAAATATCTGCACTTATCTTAATTCTCTATAATCTTATCTTCCATACTCGGTGAGTACCACACAGAATACTCGCCTTTATCGTTCGTATAGATTAGGTAGGCCATCAGTTCAGGATGCTTGTCAAGAATCCGTTGTGTGCCCTCGAAGCCGAGAACCATAAACGAAGTGGCATAAGCATCTGCTGTGGCGCAATCGTCGGCTAACACCGTGGCAGATAGGATATTGTGCTGTACAGGATAGCCCGTTTTGGGATCAATGGTATGCGCATATTTCTTTCCGCCTTTGTAATAGAAATTACGGTAGTTACCACTTGTGGCCATGGCCTTGTTCGTAACGTTCAACACCGTTTGCACCTCATTGCTCACACTGATGGTATCGTCTGTGGGCTTGGTCACACCAATGCGCCATGGTACTCTTTTGCTACTCACGCCCTTGGTTACTACCTCTCCGCCGATCTCCACCATGAAGTTCTGGATCCCGTTTTTCTTGAGAAACGCGGCCACCACATCACAGCCATAACCTTTGGCGATAGCAGAGCAGTCGAGCATGATTCTGGAATCCTGTTTCTTGATGTACATAGATGATTGCTTTGAATCGGGTTTGACCAGTTCCACCTTCTGGAAACCTATGATCTGCCGCAGACTGTCGATTACCTGTTCCGTGGGCGAGATGCCTTGCTTGAAGCCGAAGCCCCACGCGTTCACTAAAGGAGCCACCGTGATATCGAAGGCACCATTGGTCTCGGCAGAAATCTTCTCTGCCAATTCGAACACATCGAGGAACATGTCGTTAAGTGTGACAGGTTCGTTGCGGTTCACCTTGGTGATGACCGACTTGTCATTGAAGGGTGATAGGGAATTATCAACCTTCATCAGCTCTGCCTCGATCTCTTTCTGGAGGTCTTGGTCGTGCTGATAAGTAATGTTATACACCGTTCCGAATACCAATCCGGAATTGTGCTGATAGGGCATTTCGTGCTGCTGTCGGATAATCAGTATGGTACCGATGATCAAAAACAGCAGAAAGGCTAGTCGTAATAGGTTTTTTTTGCTCATGTTATGTTAGATAAACTTGTTCATGTTATTTAGATATCGATAATCACATTAAATGTTCCGCCAAGTACCGACTTTCCCGATTTTCCATAGCCTGGTACATACCAGACATTATCAAGCTCGCCAGGGTCGTGTGATAGTCGGTTGCGGTATCTTACGCTCCACCCCAGATGAAGCGGTCCCCAGATGGTGGCATCCACGCCGAACACCACCTCCAGCCAGTGATATTTGGCCTGCACCCCTTCGGCACTGAAATCCACTCTGTCGCCCCATACAGGATCCTCTAAAGTGGGATGAGACACATCGTATTTGAACGAGGTGAATCCATAGCGCAAACCCGCCAGCAGTCGATAGTCGTCGTGCTTGTCCTTCATCAGGTTCAGGTCCACACCAATGCGTCCATAGGGCGCTTTCGTCTTGTAGTTCAGTTGCGTACCGTCGTCAGTATGATCGGCCTTGCCATAACCCAGTTCCACAATGGGAAAGTAGCGGTCGCGCAGATTCAGTCGCAGCGCCCCTTCATATTGTCCGTAGCTGCCCAGATGCATCATACCGGCACCCAGCAGGTCGGCCGACACCTGGAAACCGTTGAAGAATGGAACCGTATCAGGCATCACGATTTCAACCTTCTTCCGTCGGTATTGAGCCGAGGCAGTGGTGGTCCCGATGATTAGCAGACTAATCACGAGACTTAAAATACACGCGGAAATGTTCTTTTGACGCATCATAGTTCACTTCTGGGTTATTGATCACAATAGAGTCGATACCGTTTCGGGTATATTTGACGTTACTGATGGTATGGAAGAACGAAGGTGTGCAGTCGATCGACTCGAAATGCTTCCTGTTGGTCTTCACCACGGTAACGGTATCTGTAACATAGAGGGTTAGATTCAAGATGGTATCCACCTCTATTCCTTCCTCATTGATCACTGTTGTTTCATAACGATAGGGGAATGAGCGAAGGAAATAGAGCACATCCTCATCGCCTTGGTAACTGATGGGAATATCCATGCCCGTCGTATTCACTGAGCGGTTCAGCGCCACAGGATCCTGATCACCAATCCGTTGCTTGGTAACCACCGTAAGCGTATCCTTCAGCGTATCCACCGTTCCATCACTCTTATACAGTCCGTATTTTGTATAAACAGTGTTGTTCATCGGACAGTCGATGGAGGAGCAGGAGAGGAATAGAAGAATGAAGACAAGAGGTGAGAGGTGAGAGGCGAGAGATGTAAGGATACTCTTCTTGCCTATTACCTCAACCTTGTCGTTGAATCCTTTGAAACGATTGAATAATCTATTGAATACCATTGTTACAACATCTAAAACTATTCTCTCACCGTTAAGACTCCAAGTTCACTGTCTTTTCAATCTGATAATCATTCCTGCTTGCAGAATTTCTGCTGATCAGGTCGCCAACGAAGCCGGCGAGGAACAGTTGTGTACCAATGATCATCATGGTGAGTGCGAGATAGAAATAGGGCGAGTCGGTAACCAGTCGTTGTGGGATATGATGAGCCAATGCCCACAGCTTGTCGATACCGATCCATGCAGCAGCCAGGAAGCCGATGAAGAACATGATGGTGCCCAAGAAACCGAAGACGTGCATCGGCTTACGACCGAAGGTGCTCAGGAACCACAGTGTCAACAAGTCGAGATAGCCGTTTACGAAGCGGTTCAAGCCCATGAACTTCGACTTTCCGTATTTCCTTGCCTGGTGGTGTACCACCTTCTCGCCAATCTTGTCGAAACCTGCATTCTTGGCCAGATAGGGGATAAAACGGTGCATCTCGCCATATACCTCGATATTTTTCACAACGTCGCGACGATAAGCCTTCAGTCCGCAGTTGAAGTCGTGCAAATTCTTGATCCCGCTCACCTTCCTTGCTGTAGCGTTGAACAGTTT
This sequence comes from Prevotella sp., assembly GCA_045114185.1. Taxonomy (GTDB): domain Bacteria; phylum Bacteroidota; class Bacteroidia; order Bacteroidales; family Bacteroidaceae; genus Prevotella. The sequence continues at coordinate 47,170 of JBGUJY010000068.1, forward strand.
TGTGGGAATGGTTTTCGAGAGGGGGTCGTAGCGTTTCTGCTTGTAGCCCGAAACGAGGTCGTAACCGCCGTTCACGATCATGTCATACAACTCAGGAATCTCATCAGGCGAGTCCTGCAGGTCGGCATCCATCGTGATCACCACATCGCCCTCAGCCGCCTTGAAGCCGCAGTAGAGGGCAGGACTCTTTCCGTAGTTCCTGCGGAACTTGATGCCTTTCACGTTCTCATGCTCCTCGCTCAAATCCTGGATCACGTTCCATGAGTTATCTGTGGAACCGTCGTTCACAAAGATCACCTCGAACGAATAGCCGTTCTCTGCCATCACTCGTTCTATCCACGAATACAGTTCGGGAATCGACTCGTCTTCATTGTATAAAGGTATGACTACTGATATATCCATGGTCATTGATAACTATTATTGTTTTCTTTTTTGGATGAACGCTTCATGATCAGTGCCACAGGCAGACTCACGAAGAAGCCCATAAACACATTCGTTGTGAAGAATTGTAAGGCGAGGTCGATGGGGCGTAGACTCGCCAGATTGTCCATCACTACTTTCCAGTCCACTTCCGACAATCCGAACCCTTGCGCCATCTGCTTGAAATCGTCTGTGCTCACCAAATCGCGATAGTTGGCAATAAATCCGTTGTCGAGGAATCGGAAATACACGTATTGCGCCATTGCAAACAGCAGGGCTGCATGCAGATAGATAAGCATGCTATAGAGGAATCCCCGTCGGAACGACAGTTCTCCTTCGCGCACATCATCCCTGTATCGGCGTACTCGCAGAGCGGCGAACACCAGTGATACCGCTCCGATCAGCAGTACCGAGGTGGCCAGCGCCGGATATGTGAAGCTTCCCACGAAACAGGCGAAGCTGGCTATCCAGAATATGGCGAGCCATAATCCGTCGATTCGGGCGAATGCCTGCATTTGTTCTATGTCCTGATGTGATGTCATAATGAGTGCAAAGGTACGAATAAGCGAGCATAAAACCAAAGGAAAACTCGTTTTTCTTTGTTTTGTCGAGCGGAAGTACTTTCGGCGAAGCCAAAGGTACTAAATAATCACGAGACTACCAAACGTTTTGTGTAATACTATTACGTTTCTGGGCGTCCTTTTTGTTAAATTATATAAAGTGCCATAGTTTGTGTCGGAAAGTGCCATAGTTTGCATGAGGAAGTGCCGTAGTTGATCTGCAAAACGTCCCAATGTCCCATTGTCCCAACGTCCCATTAAGCACCTTCCGACATGCAGACTAGAATGTTTATATTTATATATAATATATATATTATATATATAATATAATTATAATATACTTATTATTTATTATCCCATTGTCCTTTCACCATATTAAAACCACCTTAATGGGACGTTGGGACGTTGGGACAAAGGGACAAAAAGGATGTATAAATTTGGCATTTTGCTCGCTTTTTGCATAAAATCTTCACGCTCTAGCAAACAAATTCATTTGTTTCCTTCTCGCTTAATCAGATTTTTCGTATCTTTAGATAAGTTACTCCATCTCGGCATAAAAAATAAATGAATTTATTTTGTTCTGCTCTCGATTTTTCGTAACTTTGCAGCCATTATTGTTAAAATGAGATTTCAACCCGCATGAAAAAAAGACTCTTACTATTATCCATGCTCTTGATAGCATGCATGGGAACACTAAGTGCAAGGAATGTGATTATTGGCAAAGAAACTAATACAAAAAGCACATTGCCTTTTCACATGTTATACAATTATTCTCTGACACAGCAGATCTATACTGCTGATGAGATTGGCACAGGAGGAGAAATAACTTCTATTTCATTCTACTATGCCTATACTCAAAAGCTCGACATGTATAATATAAAGGTGTATCTCAAAGAGGTGGAAAAGAGCTCATTTTCAGGTCCTAGTGACTTTGTTCCTATTGATGAAGAAGCAGACCTTGTATTTGAAGGAGACATCGAGGTCTCTGAGCCGGGATGGGTGACCATCGAACTTTCTTCGCCGTTTACTTATAGCGGCATCCAGAACTTGATGGTCTGCTGCTATGACCCAGAGTGGGGCTATCCTGGGAGCAGTTATACGTTCAACTGTTCCAATACTTCAGACTACACCTCTCTTTCTTACCATAGTGACAGTGAGGAACTATATGATCTTGGTTCATATAGTGGACCCAAATACACATACAAATATCGCAATAACATCAAGATCGGAATCAAACCATTTAGCGTCTTTACTCCCCATACTCCCCAAATGACCATCAGTGAGATTACACCCCATTCTGCCACGGTCAGTTGGACATCTGAAGAACCCATCGTTGATCTGCAATATATCCAACGTCCTGAGGGATACGGCGAATGGCTGCATTATGATAAAGAGGACGTTGATGAGGAATCCCTATCTCGGATTGGATATGAAAACGATACTTTCTCATGGGGCGTGATGTTTCCTGCTGGTAGCTTTGGAAGCGGGATGTTGAAAGAGGTTTCCATATACGACTGTTCTGAAATGGCGGGAACAATTTCCATCTACAATGCTGGTGAAAAAGGACCCTCTGGCAAACCCCTCAAATCAAAGAAAATCACGTTGACGGGTGCTCAGGAATTCGTGACTTTCCCCTTCTACGTGCCATTGGATGAAACCAAAAACGTGTGGGTAATCATTGATACAGATGACGGAAACATATCACCGGCGGCAGCCAGTGAAAACAACGATGGGGATCCCAATGGTAGATGGATATCCTTTGGCGGTGACTGGATGGATTTGTCACAATACGACAGCAGTTACTCAAATGTTGTCTTTATGGTTCGCGCCTTAATAGGAGAGGATATGGAATCTTATTCATGGAATGATGTTCCCAATCCCACATCTCCTTACAAGATGATGAACCTAAGTGTGAATACGCCATATGTTGTCAGAGTGAAAACAGACGATGGCGACAGTAATTGGGTGACGAAGTCGTTTGTAACTCTTTCTGACAACCCCGTGCCGTTTGATATGACAGCAAAGTCTGAAGCGAACGAAGCTACCATCAGCTGGATGGGTTACAGCACGGAGTATAATATCCGTTACAGGAGGGCGGCTCAAGAGAAAAAGTTATTCTTCGACGACTTTGAAAACGATATGAGTCAATGGACGACTATCCGCAATGGCGGAGGTGAAGATGATACAGACTGGCATCAGGTTGACCCGCGGACTATATGGGGAGACGCTTATGAAGCTCACAGCGGTTCTCATACAGCCGTAACCAGAAGTTATCATTACTTAGGATTCGATGTTGACAACTGGCTGATTACACAGGAAGTGACTTTAGATGGAACACTGAAGTTCTGGGTGTTTGACGATGGTACTTTTCATGAGCACTACGACGTGTACGTATCTACCACTACCAACGATATCAGTGCCTTTACTTTGTTTTATGAGCCAGGCGATGCTTCTAAAGTATGGCAGGAGGTGACCGTTGATCTGAGTAGTTTCCATGGTCAAAAGGGATACATCGCCCTTAGGAATACGGACTACGATCAAAATTTCCTCTTACTTGATGACTTCGGTATCTATGGTAAAAGCATTTCTGCCGGTGATTGGAAATCACGTACTGCCCAGGAAAAGAGCATTGTAATTATGGGCCTTCCTCCGTTAACCACCTACGAATACCAGATACAAGGCGTGAAGGGTTCGGAAACGTCTGATTGGTCGCCCATAGCTCAGTTTACCACATTGAATGGTGAAAGCATCGGTGTCACCACTGGTGAGGCCTTGCTTGGAGATAAAGTTCAAAGTTCAAATCAAAGTGACAACTGGTTCTCGCTGGATGGTCAGAGACTCAGCGGCAAACCTACCAAGAAAGGAATCTACATTCACAATGGTAGAAAAGCCATCTTGAAATGATGTGCTGAAATAATCATGCGAGGGGAAAGAATTGGAATGCATATCGTTAATATATTTTAATTCTTTCCCCTTTCCTTCTTTGTTCTAATATTATTGTATTACCTTTGCGCCGCTAAAGCGCCGCGATGTCTGGCGGCACCTCAGCAAAACATAAATGTTCTGCGTTCGGTTTGCACAGACATTGCACCCGCTAAAAAAACATGGGTAAGTCCCGTACGGCCAGCTCCCTTCGAATCCTCCAGGACGGGAACGTAGCAAAGGTAGTTGGTTGTAGCGGCGCGATACGGGTAGCTTGCCCACCCGCCTCTTTAGCTCAGTTGGCCAGAGCACGTGATTTGTAATCTCGGGGTCGTTGGTTCGAATCCGACAAGAGGC
>JBGUJY010000069.1:0-49816 GCA_045114185.1 Prevotella sp.
TTGTTGGCAGTAAACTCCAATAGTGTATAATCATACAATAATGAGCAGTCTACTTGGGCTGCTCATTATTCGTTAATAAAGAATAAATCCTATTGACATACATAGAGTATACCGATGGGATTTTGTAACTTTGTTGTGACGTTTGAGTTATCATAAGCACCAAACACTTTATTGTGAAGTAAGTGCATTAGAAATATGATAACGACACAACGTTATCCCATCCTTTCCGAAGGATGGTGTGAACAAGTCAAGGACTTGATTCGCAGAGTCTTGCGTGTGGCTCGATAAGACACGTATAAAAACAGTTCGACTGTTTTTCCCTCCTTGTTCGCAGCAAGGAGGTTTCATTTTATATAAATACTAACATTTAATCAGCATCATCGCTCTTAGATGAAGTTCTATATGCCTCACTAAGAATCTTATTTACTGACTCTTTCACGATTCTATGAAGGTCTGATTCTGTTAGTCTTATTAATTGCTTATTTATATTTGTATATTGTTTATTTTCAGTTTTAGTTTGATTATTCTGTAATTTCGTAGATGAATGAAACTCCTTTTGTTTTGCAGCCCTATAAAGGTTTGATAATGGGTCAACATATTTACCATTTACACTTGCTTCTGTTATAGCTTTAGTTAACCCTTTGATATATTGCTTTCTTATGAATTTACTACTATAGACATACTGAATAACAGAATATGGTCTTCCTATTTGGTCTTGACCTTCAAATGTTTGTGGTACGCACGGTTTAATCTCACAGCCATCACAATCTTGTCTTCCTTTACAATCATCTGTCAAATCTTTACCTTCATCGACAAACACTATTGATATGTTGGTGCAAAACGCAGGATTCACTCTTTTAATACTATCTCCCAATTCATTTCTGTCTGCCCACGACTCAATGTATGTTCCGTGATTTGATATTCTTATTTGAGTTGGTTTTATGGTATCACGACCTTCTCTAATAAGATAAAACGAGTCACCCTTTGTGTTTGGTATAAATTGAGGTGACTGTGGATATTTTGCACACAACATCTTATATCGTTGTAAAATTTGACTTATAATATCTGATGCAACCATACTTTTTATTAATAAATATCTTCATTCTTAAAAAAATGCGTATATTTGCACCCACGAATTATTAAACGGAATTGATATGTATCAGAATTTGCAAGCGAATCCAATTATCAATGATATATGGTGTGTATCATACGAAACTCTACAATTGAACGAGAACACAAATAGTAGATGCATTGAAACCTTTCCTCAAGGCATGCCTGATAATGCTATGATTATTTACTCATCTTCTGATAATGGGATTGTTGTTCTTGGATATTATGTTCTTACTAACCAAAATATAACTGAATCTCATTTATATAATGCATTGAGGAATATTTCGAGAAACATAAACGGAGTAGACTATCATCAATCATTTTTAAACGCAGATTGTTACAAAATTGAAGAATGGGTATTTGATAATTCTCTAAACAACAAACAACGTCTTTCCCACATCTTTAATAACATAGTATCTTCAATTGAAGTTAATGGAAGATTAACATTTCTATGGTGTGATAGTGGTTTTAATGAAATCGTTTATTATCCAATAAACAATGATGCCAACGAAAGTTTTTATCCATTTGCTGAAAACTATTTCACCATAGCATTCTTTAATATTGTAAATGAGCAACCTTGAATGGGCTGCTCATTTGTTTTAGATATTTGGGTCAACTTCTATGTTGTTGCCAAAATAATTTGCAAGAATTCGGTCTTCTTGCAAATTATCGGATATTTATACAAAACGGGGCGTTACTGCCAACAAGTATATAATTACCATTGAAAATGATGTGTGAAATCCTTTATGGCATTGACAAGTTGGTCGTTTTCTTGTGGCGACTGGGTGGAGATTCTGAAGTGATGGGGCGTGAGACCGCGGAAGTTGGAGGCATCGCGGATGAGGATATGGTGGTTCTTTGCCAGATAGTCTTTGAGCTCGGCGGCGGTATGGGTAGTTATTTGCGCCAGTATGAAACTGGTTTGTGTCTCATCGGCTTTGATGCCTGGTATCTGGTTAAGGCGTTGACGCAGTCGTTCCGTTTCTGTCAGATAGGCGTTTAAGTCGGGCAATACGTGCACATTATTCTCTATCAGCCACTTACCTGCTTCGATGGCAAGGACGTTAACTGCCCAAGGACGCACATATTGCCGTAGCTGACGAATGAGTTGTGGGGGTGCAATGATGTATCCGATGCGTAAGCCGGGGATAGCGAAAGTCTTGGTCAGCGAGTGCAGTTGCAGGATATTGAGCGAAGAGGCGGCATCCTGAGGCGTCAGCATCGGCGCCTGTGTATAATCCTCGTAGGATTGATCCACCACCACATAGTCAAACTGTCGTGCATACTGTCGTATCTTATCTGGTGAGAACACAGTGCCCGTCGGGTTATTGGGATTACAGAGCCAAAGGATGGAATGGGCTGCGGCATCGTAGGCCGAGAGGGGAGGAATACCATACATCCTGCAGGCATCCTCGTATTCGCTGAATGTGGGATGTAAGATGGAGGCAGTATATGACTCTTTCTGCAGACTGAAAGACTGGGCAATGAGATAGATGGCCTCCGTGGCCCCGCTGGTAACCAGTACGCATTCGGTCGGGATATCATATTTGCGGGCAATGACAGCTTCAAGTGAGAACGCTTCAGGCTCCGGATAATTGCGTATCATCCCCACTACCTCACGCAGATGATCCTCCAGTTTTGAAAGATCCGCATGGGTATAAACATTCGAACTGAAATTGATTCGAATGTCCTCATACCTATAGATGTCATCTCCGTGTCCTTGTAACATAGATTCTAATTCTTTACAAAGGTACGAAAAGTTGAGAGACAAAACAAATTCAAATAAGTTTTATTTGCTTTTGTGCTCGCTTAATCGTACCTTTGTACCCGTGTAGTTCTGTTGTAGTTTATGAAACCACTCCATCCCATCATGTTTGCCGGTACGGGCAGTGATGTCGGCAAAAGCATTATTGCCGCAGCGTTCTGTCGTATATTCCGACAGGACGGCTACCATCCTGCACCTTTCAAGGCGCAGAACATGGCCCTGAACTCGTATGCCACGCCCGAAGGACTGGAGATAGGACGGGCTCAGGCTGTACAGGCTGAGGCAGCAGGCATCGCTTGTCATACGGATATGAACCCGCTGTTACTGAAACCCCAGAGCGATCATACCTCACAGGTGGTGCTCAACGGCAAGCCTTTAGGGAATAAGAGCGCATACGATTATTGGAAAAACAATTCTCAATTTTCAATTCTCAATTCTCAATTAAGAAAAGAGGTGTGTGATGCCTTCGACCGTCTGTCAGCCAGATATAATCCTATTGTGATGGAAGGGGCGGGGAGTATCTCGGAGATCAACCTCAGGGATACCGATTTGGTAAACCTTCCCATGGCACGCCATGCCAAAGCCGATGTAATCCTTGTGGGAGATATCGACCGTGGTGGTGTCTTTGCCTCCGTTTATGGCAGTATTGCTTTACAGAATCCTGATGATAGAAAACTTATTAAGGGTATCATTATCAATAAGTTCCGAGGAGACATGCGACTCTTTGATAAAGGGAAGCAAATGCTGGAAGAAATCTGCGAAATACCCGTACTGGGTGTGATACCTTATTATACGGATATCCATATCGAGGAAGAAGACTCGGTGGCATTGGCGCAGAAATCGTTCGAGATGCGACAAGGGAAGGTGAATGTGGCCGTGGTGATGCTCCGTCATCTCTCCAACTATACTGATTTCGATGCCTTGGAACAGGATCCGCGCATCCATCTTTTCTATACGAACAACACGGATGATATCAGTAAGGCTGACATTATTATCCTCCCTGGAACGAAATCCACCTTGCACGACCTTTATGAACTGCGACGCAACGGGTGTGCGCAGGCCATTATCAGAGCGCATCGGGAAGGCGCCACCGTTCTTGGTATCTGTGGCGGTTATCAGATGATGGGTGTTGAGGTGTGTGATCCTGATCATGTGGAAGGCGATATCGAACGACTCCCCGGCTTAGGACTACTACCCATCACCACTACCATGAGTGGCGAGAAGGTCACTCGACAAATTGAAGCGCAGTTTTCTTCTCACCTCTTAAGTGGTTACGAGATCCACATGGGTGAGACACTGCCGTTTGGCGATGCGAAGGAATCACCTCTGTTGCAATTGAATGACGGACGTACTGATGGCTATTTCGTAGATAATCAATGCATGGGTACGTATGTTCACGGCATTCTCGACAATGCGCCGTTTGTTGATTTCCTGCTACAACCCTTTGCCGATAAGTTGGCGAAGACTGATAAGTCTTTCGACTATCAGGCATTCAAGGAAGAGCAGTACGACCGTTTGGCGGAGCATGTCAGAAGACATGTGGATATGGAACAGATATACAAGATACTGACAGATGACTAACCCTTTTGCCCTTCTCATCGGCTGGGTGCTCGATCTGATCTTTGGTGACCCCCAGCGTCTTCCGCATCCTGTTGTGGGTTTCGGAAAGATGATTTCGTGGGGAGAACATCGACTGAACAAAGGTGCTCATCGTAAACTAAAAGGTGCCCTGTTTGCCATCACCCTTATCCTCCTCGTCTTCGTTGCCACCTTCCTTCTTAGATATCTATTCAGTAAACTCCCCTCGCCCTTTGGAGAGGGGATGGGGGTGAGGCTTCTCTTTGATATCATCATTATCTATTTCTGCTTGGCTGGCACCACACTGATCCGCGAAGTACGCAACGTCTTCCTGGCTGTTGACAGATCGTTGGAAGAGGGTAGGGCTCAGGTAGCCCGCATCGTGGGTCGTGACACCTCTGCGCTCTCTGCCCAAGAAGTACGCACGGCAGCCCTTGAAACCCTTGCAGAGAACCTGAGTGATGGCGTGATTGCTCCGCTGTTCTGGTTGGCGTTTTTGGGTACATCTGGGATGCTAACCTATAAGATGGTGAACACGCTCGACTCGATGATTGGCTACCGCACGGAACGTTATCGGGCTTTCGGTTGCTGGGCTGCGCGTATCGATGACGTGGCTAACTATATCCCTGCCCGTCTCACAGCCTTGCTGATGATCATTGGTCGAAAGCGAACACTTTTCAGTTTTGTAAAGAGATACGGTAAGAACCACGCCAGTCCCAACAGCGGATATCCAGAGGCAGCCCTTGCAGGTATTCTCGACTGTCGTTTCGGTGGTCCGCACTACTATTTCGGTCAGTTGTTCGACAAACCCTATATCGGAGAGAACGACCGTGAGCTAACCACTGCCGACATGGAAAAGGCCATCCGCGTAAACAGGACCGCAGAGGTGTTGATGCTTCTCATCAACCATTTAGTTATCGGACTGTTCCTTTACTTCACATAAACCTTTCGTCCATTTACGATATTCAATCCCCTCTGCAAGGTATTGAGTCGCTGTCCCTGAAGGTTGTAGATACTTGCATTCTTTATTGTTTCAGTTTTTACATTCTCCTCAATTCCTGTCGTTTGTGTAACGAATTCGCCAGTGAAGGACTCACCATTATTCTCTATAGTGACGGTGTAACGACCTTCTGGATAAGCAGAGATATCGATGTTGAGGCCTACGATGTTGCCAGCGTTGATAGTCTTTTCGTAAACAACTTTGTCAGACTCGTTGGTAATACGTACCAGATAGGCCTCATCAAGCGGGTCGAGATTGATGCCTAACAGCTGGTCGTTGTATTCGCCATATAGCGGCTGCTCTGCCGATCTTTTCATTGGTGCCTTGGGTTTTGTCTTGATCGTATGGGTGAAGTCGAAGCGGTGCTTCTTGGCTCCCATGCTGAATGGATCTTCCTCTTCACTATTGTAATAGATGATTTCATCACCGGCTTTACAAAAAAGAAGACCGACTCCAACTCCTGCCCATCTTGCACATAGATTAAGCCATGGATAATACTGGCTTCCAACACCTTCAAGCCAACGTTCCACAATAGGTGCAGTATTTATATACTGTAAATCTAAATACGTACCTTTGAAGCCTGGTATGCTACCTGACATCTTGGTCACTTGCAAAACAAGATCTTCACTTTGTATGATATCGCCAGTAGAAAGCGTGAAGTCGTAGAGCAGTTCAAATTGTTGTTTACCCTTGCCAGCATAATACACTTTCTTGTCCTGTTCATACCAAGCTCCAATATACTCTCCACTTTTATCCCAGTTCGAACCTATTCTATCATACAGCATTCGTTTGGCTGTCTGTCCATTTATGATAGTATCACCATCGAAATAATAGTATTCGAAATATTCTTCTGTTTGCTCCTCATCAGCGAGCCTTACAGCCCACACCTTATCGTCTTCGATGAATGGGTGATAAGCCATCTTCTTGATGACGGGATGTATTTCCCCCTTATTGTCTGACACATAATAGTTCAAGTTGGGGTCGAAACCTGGAACATAGAAGTCAGTATGATGGTGGCTCATACAATCTGCGGCAGGTGCGACTTCCCATGGTAAGAATTCGATCATTTGTACTGAAGGGTCGTGTGTAGGCATATCATACATTTCAGCAGGCCACTCATAGAAATAGGCATAGTTGTTTGGTCCGCATTGGGTGTATATATCTCCATAGATATGCAGACGGTCTCCTTCCAGTTCGTAGGTAAGGTGATGGAGTTTGTCATCGTATTCCTCATTGGTTTCACTCGTCGGCAGGTTGCAGCCATGCATAGAAATACTATAAAACGAGATAGGTAGATATCCGTTATCACGATAGTCTTCCTCATCATATTTTCTTTGTACGTAAGCCAGACTATTATCAAATTTCATTAAACCATTGTCAATCAAACCGAAGACATTTTCTAGGGCTCCTATACATTCCACCCATGTGGCAATCTCTTCATATTCGCCCGATTCGTTTTCGCGACCAATGGTCCATGTGTGTAGTTTTCGATACTTGATATCCAAAGTACCGTCTGGATTACTGGTACTAGACGACACTATATCAGGGCCGTCTTCTAGCCAACCCTCCTTCAATACCTTGCAGTTCACTGGCTGGTCGTAGCCAAACTCGTAAGTGAATGTATCGCCCTCTTTAAGTGAGAAGTCATACATCATGATGTCCCTGCCAGTTTTCTCGTCGTACTTATACACATGACGGTTTTCCTCACGGAACAGACCCGCCTCTTGAACTTCACACAATTCGTCCAGATATCTTTTTGTATCTGCGTATGCCTTACCATTACGTTCCACTTCACCTACCATCCAGAATCTTGAAATACTACCTCCATAGTGTGGCTCGCCGTATGGTATGACTATATGCCACTGCTTGTTAAACTCCACAAAGGGAAGGTAGTCGGAATCTTCTTGAGCCCAGGGTAATGGAGAGACTGGGCCTTTATAGACGGCCTTATACTTCTCCACTTCCGACTGCTGCACATAAACGGCAACCTTCGTATCCATGCCACCAAACAAATCACTCATGCATCCAGGATCAATCATTCCTCTGATATACAATTCTTCCAGACTTTGGGTGTCACTGAATAAATGCCAGCCTAAGTCGGTTACTTCTTCTCGTATCATCAATTTCCGCAAATACTTATTGTGGTGAAATGCACCGCTTCGTATTTTGGTTACACCTTTTGGCACAGTGTAGGTTGTTCTTGGTGATGCAATAGGGTAGCCTAAGAGCATTGTCTTGTTTTCTGCGAAGAGCACCTCGTCCATAGAGCTGAACAAAGGACATCCATCTTCTACAACTATCCATTTTAAGGACATGCATTCACGGAAAGGATTGGCATAAATGGCATTGTCAGAGAAAAGATTCATACTCCTGATAGTCTTTGGAACAGTTACTTTAGTTGCTTGATTTGCATTCCAGAAAGCATCCTTACTGATACACGTCACGGTATAATCCTCGTTTTCATAGGTCACTTTCGAAGGAATGTGCAAATCCTCTTCTGTCGTTGTCCAATCCACCAACATAGCTTTATGCGAGGCTTTTAGCAAACTGAAACTGATACCGTCGATGGTGACATTCTCAACCTTCTTTTCCAGTATCATCGGCTCCCCATCTTTTAGCTCTATCAGACCTTTACACCACCAACAGTCCAAATAGAATCTGTTAGGTTCAAAGTCACGTATCGTAAACGACACGTTGAATAGGCAAACCCATTCCCATTCCACTTGTGCACCTTCGGGAATAATTGGAGTTACGTTGATAGTTACTGTACAGGGGTCATCGTTGCTTATGCTGGATGTTACGTTGAAGTCTGTCGTTGCCGTGTAGCTTTCGTAATTGAGCAATTGTACTGACAAGACACTGCCTTCTTTCGTCAATACTATTGTAGGTATCTTTTTTTCCTGCGTCTTATTAAGGCATCCGCTGTTTTGTATATCCCCAACAGTCAAACCGTCTTGAGCCGACATGGTTAATGATGTCAGCACGAAAGCTATAAATAATAATGTACGTTTCATATCTGTCATTTTATTACATCACTTTACAAAAACTTTTCGTCCATTAACAATGTTCAATCCCTTCTGTAGGCGATTGAGTCGCTGACCTTGAAGATTGTAGATAGACTTCAATCCTTCGATTCTTGAATCCTTCAATTCTTGTATTCCTGTCGTTATTGTTTCGAATTCCCCGGTGAAGACCTCACTACTGTTCTCCATGGTTACGGTATAACGACCTTTTGCGAAGGCAGAGATGTCGATGTTGAGACCTACGATGTTGCCAGCGTTGACGTTCTTCTCATAGACTACCTGTCCTGATTCGTTCGTAATGCGCACCAGATAGGCCTCATCGAGTGGCTCGAGATTGATGCCTAACAACAGGTTATTGTATTCACCATATAACGACTGTTCTTCAGCTTCACTCCGTGTTCGGGGCTTTGTCTTGATCGTATGGGTGAAGTCGAAGCGGTGCTTCTTGGCTTCGGCGTCTGTAGGGGTTGCTCCATCCTCATATTTGTCGTTGAGGTAGATGACTTCATCGCCAACGGTACATGACATCAGGAACTGCGGCTGTGGATCGACTAATATCGGATTAAATGCATTTACACCCGGTCCCATAATACCTCCGACACCTTCCAACCAGAAGGTGATGTGGGTGTTTTGGTCTTCATTTGCACAAAACATAACATCTCTATAGATTCCCTTAAAGCCTTCTAAGCCTTCAGTCTGTCTGGGGCCTACCAAATAAAGATCATTATTAATCAGCAGGCTTGTATTGGCATCGAGAGAGAAGTCGTACATCATCCTCATAGACTGTTGCCCTTTGTAATATAAATAGACTTTCTTATCTTCTTCGTACCATGCTCCCACATAGTCCAGGGATGGTTGTTTTGACTGATCATAATCCAGATAATCTGGACTAACATACCGCTGGAACATCATCTGCTTGCAGGTCTTTCCGTTGATGATGGTATCGCCATCGAAGTAATAGTAGTCAACCATTTTCACAATATCATCCGAAATGCCAATTGCGCTTCCCACCTTCCATACCTTACCGTCTTCGATCATGGGGCGGTAAGCCATCTTATTGATGACAGGTTGTTCCACACCACGATTATCTATCACGTAGTAATTCAGATTGGGATCGAACCCCGGGACATAGAAGTCGGTAGAATGAAGACGCATACAAGTTGCGGCAGGTTCTGCTGCGTATGGTAAGAATTCAATCTTGTGTACAGAAGGGTCATCGGTTGGTTCCTCGAAGAAATAGGCATAGTTGTTTGGTCCACAATTACTATACACATCTCCATAGACATGCAGACGGTCGCCTTCCAATTCGTAAGTAAGGTTATGGAACCAACCATTTTCCGGATGGTTAGTTGCACCTGTAGGCATGTTGCTGCCATGAACTCTATTCCCCTTGAATAGGACGTTATTGTTATAGAATGAGAATGGCAGATAGATATTATTTTCCCAATGGTCTCCCATATCCTCCGCTCTTTCTACAAATGACAGATAATAAGTACCCCCAGTGCAATACTGACAGAACATGCCTTCAAGGGATCCGACACATTCAACCCATGTCGCTACCGCATCGTATTCACCAGTTTCGCTGTTTTCGCGGCCAACAGTCCAAGTGCGTAGTTTTCGATACTGGATATCCAATGTGCCGTCAGGATTGCTGGTACAAGACGTTACGATGTTGGGACCGTCTTCCAACCATCCCTGCTTCAGAATCTTCCATTGCTCAGGTAAACCGGACATCAACTCGTAAGTGAAGATATCGCCCTCTTTAAGTGAGAAATCGTACAATAAGTATTCCTTTTCTTCCCAATCGTCGTACTTATACACCCGTTTGTTTTCCTCACGTAATAGTTCATAATAGTGATTCTTCTGTTCATTATCAGAATAACATGTATGTACGTATGTCTTGCCGTTACGCTCCACTTCTTCAAGCATTGAAAAACAATATAAACTATTGTAAGGATTGGATGCAGTACTGGTTACATGCCACTGCTTGCCCAACTCCACAAAGGGGAGGTAGTCATCATTTGGCTTAGAAGGCTCTTGTAATAGTTCCTGTTGAGTATAGGTTCGGCCGTCAATCTGACAAGATTTCAATGTATAGTAGTTGCCTGTCTGTCTAAAACTTGCTTCTAACAAGCATTCCGAACCTACGCCTTCAATCCAATATGATGCCATCTGCCATGGCACCTCCTCCTCTTCCCAGTTGACGGGATCCTGTATGTTATACTGCATCTCCCAGATTTGCAGACGACGGAATTTGAGACCATTAATATCGATGGTGTCGACACCAACCACCCTTCGTTCTGATACCAATCCACTTTGCTCGTCTAACTCTTGACTAATGATGTCTCCCTTGTCCTTGCCAAAGTCATACAGCAACGATGACGTCTCTTGGTTGTTATATGCAATATATACTTTTTTACCTTCTTCACGAAGAGCATACAGATACTTTCCACCTGCATTGTCGCATATTTTCTTGTATGCCGATCCGCCAATGATAGTGTCACCATCTACTACGCGTATAACGTTAAAGGATTGTCCTGTCATATTGTAGTATTGATAGGTCCAAACCTTGCCTTCCTCAAGAAAGGTGTGATATACGTCTTGCGCAAGCATCGACATAGATGCCAGCACATACGCCATAAATAATAATGTACGTTTCATATCTGTCTTTTTTGTTTTCTCTTAACTATTATCTATTATCTATTATCTCTTAACTATTAACTAGTAAGTATCTGTTCCAAGGTGATATCAGGATTGCTCTCTCCGAACACATCTTTTTTAAGTTTGAGCTTACGATGCTGTACGGCAGAGATGGTGATGCAGTAGATGTTGCCGATGGTACGGTTACTGATGCCGAGTCGGGTAAGGATACACAGGCGGATGTCGTCTTCCTGCATTTCGGGATACTGCTCACGGATATGGGCAAAGCGGTTATTATCAATGGCATTGAGCGTACGCTCTATCTCACTCCATTCATGAGGACTGAGGGTGATGAGCGAATCACCGCTTTGGTTGAGTTTCTGGATCACCGCGGTACGTTCGAGAATGTAGTTTTGCAGGAATGCCACCACTTCGTTTGCTTGATGCAGTTGTGCTTTTTGATGCGCAGCATCTTGCTGAAGCTGACGTTTTTCCTGACGTTGTGCTCGCATCCTATACCAAACAGCCGACACAATCGCTAAGATGACAAAGAGCGATGCTATAATAGTAATAAGGAGTGTACGGCCATACATCTTTGAGCGGTAATCGAGCTGTTGGTTCTCCATTTCTTGGCGTAACGTCTCCTGATAGTATTGATCTTTCTGTTCAAGTGCCTTGTAGTAGAAATTCTCCACTTGTTCAAAGGCATCATCAATATCATCTTCCACCTTTGTAGCACCCATCCGTCGAAGCGCAATCTTGGCGAGGTTGCTCTGTACGATATAAGCCAGATGCAAATCCTCACCTGGATCAATCTGTCGATAAATGGTTTCAGCAGAATCGAGCATGTTGAGGCTGAGGTAGCTGCGGGCAAGAACCTGCAATGTGCCTGGTCGTAAATCAGTGGTCGCCACAGCTTCTGCCTGATGGGCGTAATCGAGCGACTGACGATAATCATCTTTTGCCCATGCGATGTTCGCAAGACTGGTAAGTGTTTGGCACATCAAATCGGAGCCCCCCTCTCGGTCTCCCCCCGAAGGAGGGAGAAGAGTCACTGCAATGTCGTAGGCACGACGGGTGTAATCAATTGCCTCGTCGTAGGAACCCTCTTTGGTGTAAGCCACTTGTGCGGCGTAAGTACCTGCATAGTCGAGTAGGATAACATGATTGCGCTCATCGTCAGGATGTTGCTCATAGACGCTTAAGGCTTTCTTCATCATCTTCAATGCTTCCTCAGGGTTGCTCTGCGACAAAGCTTCTGCCAATCGCTGATATGCAATATAATAGGTGTGCCAATCCTCAGACGTTTCTGCCAATTGGATGGTCTTACGCAACAAGGTCTCACCCAGACGAATACTATCATTGGCTAAGGCCGTTTCTGCTTTCTCCAAACAACCTGCTGCCGTCTGAGAATGAGGACCCTGCTGCGATTGACTACAAGCAATCAGCAGAATGCTTATGATGAATATATACCATGATCGCATAAACGTGGTAGTTTCATGATTTCTCAATTGCAAAGTTACGATAAATTTCTGAATGTTGTATCAGTAGGCTATGGAAAATACCTAAATCGTATAGAAATGGAAATTGTTACAAATCAACTGGTTACAAAATAGCGAAACGCAAAGCCTATGGAAAAATATTGGTGGGGGTATGGAAAGAATGATTATTAACTGAAAAAATATACCCGTTTCCTTCTCATTTAATCAGATTTTTTATAACTTTGCCAACTGAGTTGGCGAACTTACTCCGTCTCGGCAAAAAAAGAAAAAGTTTCTTTGTTTTGCGCTCGACTTTTTGTAACTTTGCGGATAAATCTGCAAAATAACATTCAACTAATAATATAATCAAAAATGGTATTGATGAAACGAACGATGATCAGCTGCCTTATTGGGTCGTGTCTCATGATACCCGTACAGGCACAGACTTCAAGGTCTGAATTGCTGGCACACATTGAATTGGCGAGTGGTAACTATTGTAATTATCCGAATCCGACAGGTCATGTAACACCTGCTCCTGCAGGTTATGAACCCTTCTATGTCAGTCATTACGGCCGACATGGTGCGCGTTATATGACTGATGATGATGCGTACAAGTACGTGTTGGGAAAGATGGATACGGCACAGATTCGCGGTTGGCTGACCGAGAAGGGCAAGGAAGCGTATGCCCGGTTGAAGGTTGCAGCGGCTGATGCCCATCGTCGTGCTGGTGACCTCACCCAGTTGGGTGCTCGTCAGCATCGTGCCATTGCCCATCGTCTATGTGTCAACTATCCTTCTTTAATGATGCAACCTATCAGCGTGAAGGCCAATTCTTCAACAGTGAGGCGTTGTATGCTCAGTATGGCTAATTTCTGTCAGGAATTGGTTATCATGAATCCCTCGCTCACCATCGATATGGATGCCAGCGAACATGACATGTATTACAATATTCCTAACGACAGTATTGAGATTCCGAAGTCGGCTACTGATGATGCATTGTACGAGAAGCTGGATTCGTTCAGACATGAGAAACTGAACGGTCGTCATCAAATCGAGATGCTGTTCAACACGAAAGAAGCCAATACGTTCATCGACGGGTATGAGTTTGCGGATGCCTTGTGGAACATCGCATCAGATATGCAGTGCCTACCGGAACTGGGATTGTCGTTCAATGACCTGTTCACGGAGGATGAGCTGATTGACGGGTTCCGCGTTTACAATGCCAGCTGGTGTTTGTGGGAAGGACTGATGCCCGGATCGCAGCATAACTACTATGCCATCTATCCGTTGCTGAAGAACTTCCTGGATGAGGCTGACCTGATGATTGAATCGGGAAAGAGTGGGGTACGACTGCGTTTCGGTCATGACAGTGTGGTATTGCCATTCTCTTTCATCTTGGGCGTGCAGGAGGCCATCCATGGGACGGATGACATGGAAGATCTACATAACCACTTTTCCATCTTCCGTTTGATACCTATGGCAGGTAATGTCCAACTGATCTTCTTCCGTAAACAGGGCTCTGATGATATCCTCGTCAAGTTCTTAATGAACGAGAATGAGACTTCCATACCCATCACTACCGACTGCTATCCTTTCTATCATTGGAAGGATGTAAGGACCTACTATCGCAACATGCTTCAAGAGGCAAACATTACTTATAAAACCAAAATTGAAAAAGATGAAGACGATGATGATTAACAGAAGAAGACTGATAGTATTATTCACTATCCACTTGTCACTATTCACATGTGTAGCGTTTGCCCAGACCAGCAAGAAAGAGATCTTCAAGGATATCAACCGTACGGGTTCGAACTACTTTGCCTATCCGGGTCCTACTGCCAAGAAGCTGACGAAGGCTCCCGCAGGATATGCTCCTTTCTATATCAGTCATTACGGCCGACATGGCTCTCGCTATATGTCGAACAACGAGTATTACGTTACAGCCATCAATAAACTCGACAGTGCCCAGCAGTTCGGTCTGCTGACAGCAGAAGGCAAGGAGGTGCTGGAGAAACTGAAGATCGGTTATGCGGATGCCTGGCACCGCGATGGCGACCTGACCAAGTTAGGAGCACGCCAGCATCGTGAGATTGCTCACCGGATGTATGAGCGGTTCCCTGAACTTCTCTCACAGCCTCTATCGATTGATGCCAGATCATCTACCTCTCGTCGTTGCATGCTGAGCATGTTCAACTTCTGTCAGGAACTGCAGCGAATGAATGCTCAACTCTCTATCAAGATGAATGCCACGAAGCATGATATGCGATTTGTGGTAGAGGACCTGAGTATCAAACCCACGGAAACTCCTGAGAGCAACCTCTATGAGCAACAGCGTGCCGTGATCTTTGAGGGAGCACACGACAGTCGTAGGTTGATGAAAGCGCTGTTTACTGATCCTGCAAAGGCTGAAGCGTTCGTCAACGGACGGGATTTGATGGAGGCGCTTTATAATGTGGCAGAGGATCTGCAGAATGTTCCTGAGTTGGGAATCTCGCTGATGGAGGTGTTCACCAAGGATGAACTGTTCAATATGTGGACAGGCTATAATGCGGGTTGGCTACTGAATACCGGACTCGTGCCGGGAAGTACACCTTATTATATTCAACAGCAGGAGGTGTTGGATAGTATTGTCAGTACAGCCGACCAAGTAATCCGTAAAGGTGAGCCAACTGTAACCCTACGCTTCAGTCATGACAGTTCCGTACTGCCACTAGCTTATCTTCTTGGTCTTAAAGAGGCGAGGGGAGGGAAGTCCGACATCCCCAACCTGTACAAGTACATCTCTATCGACAAGATTATCCCCATGGCGGCGAATATCCAGATGGTGTTTTATCGCAAGGCAGATTCTGATGATATCCTTGTCAAGTTCTTCTTGAATGAGAACGAGACGACGATTCCTGCTGTGAAGACCGACTGTGCCCCGTATTATCACTGGAAGGATGTGAAGAACTTTTATAAGAAATAACACTATAATGAAAAGATGATATATGAAAATTGGAATTGATTTAGGAGGAACGAATATGCGAGTGGGACTCACAGATGGAGCCACACTCGTGAACAGTGTGATTGAACCCTGTCCTGCAAAAGAGACAGAAGAGGTGGTGCTGAACCAGTTGAAACGGCAGATTGCCCAGCTGATGAGTGCTGACGTAACAGGTATTGGTGTCGGTGTGCCATCAGTGGTTGACAGCGTCAGAGGAATCGTTTATAATGTGGCCAACATCCCTTCGTGGAAAGAGGTTCATCTCAAGGAGCAACTGGAAAAGGAGTTCGGTATTCCTGTGGCAGTGAACAACGACGCGAACTGCTTCGCCTTAGGTGTCTGGAAATACGGCGAAGGAAAGGGAACACGCGACATGGTAGGACTGACGATGGGCACGGGCATTGGTTCCGGTATCATCATCAACGGTCAGCTGTATAATGGCGTGAATACCGGGGCAGGCGAGATCGGTTCGCTTCCCTTCAAGGATGCCGACTACGAGTTCTATTGCAGTAGTCGTTTCTTCAGTCATCTGCACGGTGACACAGGAGCGAATTTCGGCAAGCGTGCTCAGGTTGGTGATGCTGAGGCCATAGCCGTGTGGAATGAGTTCGGGCAGAATGTGGGCGAACTGATCAAGGCAGTCCTCTTTACCTATGCTCCCGAGGCTATCATCATCGGTGGTGGTATTGCCAGCGCCTTCTCGTTGTTCGAAGCACCTATGCGTGCCTCGTTGGAATCATTCCCGTATCCCGCTAATGTGGCTGCTACTCGCATCATGCCATCTACACTGCCCAATGCAGCTATTCTGGGCGCAGGTGCTTTAATTGATAACTAACCGATAATAATTATGAAATTCAGAAATATGATGGCCGGATTGATGCTCGTTGGGGCATTGACGGCATGTACAGAGAAGGCTGCACAAGACATGGAATGGCAGGTGCAATCATCGGATAAGGTGAATATGACGGGCGATATACTGTCGACACCTGAAGCCAAAACCAAGGGATGGATACCAGCACAGGTTCCTTCGACACTGATGGGTGTCCTGACAGCCAATGGCATCGAACCAGAGGCGATGACTGCTGAGGATTATGCCAAGATTGACAAGAAGCAGTTCGAGAAGAGTTGGTGGTATCGTACCACATTTCATCTGCCGGCATTGCAAGAAGGTGAACACGTGTTGTTAGACTTTGACGGCATTTGCTATCGCGCTAATGTGTGGCTCAACGGTCAGCAGATAGCCAACAGTCAGGAGATGGCAGGCTCGTTCCGTCAGTTTGAGTATGATGTAACCAAACAGATTACTAATGATAATGTGCTTGCTGTAGAGGTGTTCCGCGCTCAACCAGGAGAGCCGAACATTGGTTTTGCCGACTGGAATCCTCGTCCTGCCGACGAGAGTATGGGTATCTATCGTGAGGTGAGAGTAAAAACCTGCGGCAACGTGGCCGTATCGCATTCAGCCGTCCGTTCAAGGGTGAACACCGAGACACTGAAAGAGGCATGGCTTACCGTGGCTACCGAACTGAAGAATCTTTCGGATCAGTCGGTTGAAGGTGTTTTACAAGGCACAGCCGACGGGCATTCGTTCAGTTGTCCTGTAACCCTAGCTCCTGGCGAGGATCGTCTTTTTGCCTTGCCCGAAGAGATTCATATAGACAATCCCCGTCTGTGGTGGTGCCACAACATGGGTAAGCCCGAACTCTGCGACCTGCATGTGGAGTTTGTGGAGAACAACAAGGTCTCGGATTCTGAGGACGTGCGTTTTGGTATCCGTGAGATTCGCAGTTACCTGACCGGCGAAGGTTATCGTGCCTTTACCCTGAATGGTAGGAAGGTGTTGCTTCGTGGCGCTGGCTGGACGGATGATATCTATCTGCGTGACACTCCTGCTACCAACCGACTGCAGTTGGAGTATGTTCGTGATATGAATATGAACACCGTACGACTGGAGGGCTTCTGGGGAACCTCGCAGAATTTGTATGACCTCTGTGACGAGCTCGGACTGTTCATCCTTGTGGGGTGGAGCTGTCATTGGGAGTGGGAGGATTATTTAGGCTCTCCCTGTGATGAGCGCTATGGCGGTATTACTAGTGAGGAGAATATCGAGCTGATTGGTCAGTCGTTCGAAGACCAGGTGATGTGGCTTCGCTATCATCCTTCCATCATTGGATGGTTTGTGGGTAGTGACATGCTTCCCAAACCTGAATTGGAAACGCGCTATCAGCAGTTCCTCAGTAAGAATGACGACCGCGACTATCTGATCTCTGCCAAAGAAATGAAGAGTACGATATCAGGATCATCAGGTACGAAGATGGCAGGACCGTATGAGTATGTAGGACCGGCCTACTGGTATCTGCCTGAAGCACCTGGTGGTGCCTTTGGTTTCAATACAGAGACAGGCATTGGTGCACAGCTGCCTGTGAAGGAGTCGTTGGTGAAGATGCTGGGTAATAACCTGTTCCCCATCGACAACCGTTGGGATATCCTTTGTACAGCCTCGGGTGCTGATATGAACTCGCTGAAGCAACTCAACGAGGTGATCCACAACCGCTTTGGTGATGCAAAGGATATCGACGAGTACTTGTATCGCGCAGATATGCTGAACTACGAGAGTACGAAGGCGATGTTTGAGTCGTTCCGTGCCAGGATGCCTCATACCACTGGTATCATCCAATGGATGTTGAATGGTGCGCGCCCCGGAATCTATTGGCAGCTGTATGATTACTATAAACAGCCCAATGCAGCCTACTATGGCGTGAAGAAAGGTAATGCGCCTGTGCAGTTGATCTATGACTATCACCAGAAGACGGTATATGCAGTGAATGAGACACTTGAACCCGTTTCGTTCAAGTCATCAATGCAACTGATCAAGAATGGAGGAACCGAAAAGAAGGAGCAGGAGGTAAAGGTAGATCCAGCCACATCCGTCAAGGTGTTTGACATTGATATGGAAGATGATCCTGCGGCTTTCCTCTTCCTTCAGTGCTTAGATGCTGACGGGAAGTCATTCGAATCGAACGAGTATTTCCTGATTACAGGTGATGATACTTACAACTGGGGTGCCACCACTTGGGTACATACGCCTATCACCCAGTATGCATCGTATAAGATGCTCGACGAGATGACTGTCAGAACTTGTGAGGTGTCGAATATCGGGAAGGATCTCTCGTCGGAGCCTTTGTATGAGGTAAAGGTCAGTAATCCTTCCGACAAGGTGGCCTTCATGATCCGTCTTACCGCTAAGGATGCAAAAGGTAATCTGGTTTGTCCAGCCTATTGGTCAGACAACTATTTGACATTGGCTCCTGGAGAATCTCGAAACATTACTTGTAGGATGCCTTCTTTAGCGAAGGATGCAAAGGTAACGATTCAGGCAGAATAAACAAAAAGGGAAGTGATCATTCACTTCCCTTTTTTCTATGTCGCTTCAGCGATTACTTCTTGTCAACAGCACACTGCTCAATGGGCAGACAGCGCTTGTAGTTCTCGATGTATTTCTCGAAGCCGGCCACATCCTCCGGAGTAGGAGCGATGCTGACACCTGTGTTCCCTGCGAAGACCACCTCCTCAAGGTAGTCAGCCAGGTTCTTACCGTTCTGGTTAATCAGGTAAGCAGCCAACAGGGCAATACCCCAAGCACCACCTTCACCAGCAGTCTCCATCACGCTGATAGGACTATTCAGTGCGGCAGCCAGCATGCGCTGACCAACACCGGCAGTCTTGAAGTAGCCACCATGACCTGTGATGCGGTCAACGCGAATCATCTCGTCCTTGAACAAGATGTCGTTACCAATCTTCAGCACACCGATAGCACCATAGAGCTGGGCACGCATGAAGTTAGCCAGGTTGAACTTATCGTTGGCAGAGCGAACGAAGAGCGGACGACCGTCAGCAAGTCCTGTAACAGGCTCACCGCTAACGTAGTTATAGGCCATCAGACCACCGCAGTCGGTATCGCCCTCCAGGGCCTTGTTGAAGAGTTTGCCGTAGAGCTCGTTCATGTCAACGGGAACACCCAGCAACTGCTGATACTCCTTGAAGAGACCAACCCATGCATTGATGTCGCTGGTACAGTTGTTACAGTGTACCATGGCCACCAGACTGCCATCGGGTGTAGTCACCATATCAATCATCTCGTAAGGCTTGGAGAGTTCCTTCTCCAACACGATCATTGAGAATGAAGAGGTTCCTGCGCTGACATTACCTGTACGCTGCTTCACGGCATTGGTTGCCACCATACCCGTACCTGCGTCGCCTTCAGGAGGACAAACGGGGATACCAGCCTTCAGGTGACCAGACACGTCGATCTTCTTGGCACCTTCTGCACTGAGGAAGCCTGCGTTCTCGCCGGCATTCAGTGATTTGGGCAGGATGTCGAGCAACTTCCATGGGTAGCCCTTGGGTGCCACGAGCTTGTCGAACTTCTCCACCATCTGCGCATCGTACGTCTTGGTCTTGGGATCAACGGGAATCATACCCGAAGCATCACCAACGCCTAACACGAACTGACCTGTTACCTGCCAGTGAACATAGCCTGCAAGGGTAGTGAGGAACTTGATGTCCTTCACGTGTTCATTGTCCTCGAGGATGCACTGGTAGAGGTGAGAAATACTCCAGCGGAGAGGGATGTTGTAGTTGAAGAGCTGAGAGAGCTCGGCGGCAGCCTTTCCTGTATTGGTGTTACGCCAAGTACGGAAGGGCACGAGGATCTCCTCTTTCTCGTTGAAGGCCATATAGCCGTGCATCATGGCCGAGAAGCCGATGGCAGCAAGAGATTCGATCTCACAGTCGTACTGCTTCAGCACATCCTTGCGGAGGTCAGCGTAGCAGTCCTGCAGTCCGTACCATATAGCCTCGATAGAGTAGGTCCAAAGACCGTCAACCAGTTGGTTCTCCCACTCATGCGAACCCTGTGCAATGGGCTTGTTCTCCTCATCAATGAGAACAGCCTTGATGCGGGTAGATCCAAACTCGATACCGAGAATGGCCTTACCTGCTTCTATTGTTTGTTTTGCGGTCATAACTGTCAATTTTCAATTACTTCAGCGCCTTGTTGAGCATATAGTAGATCTCGTTGTTCTGCAGTTGCTGCTTGAACTCGTATGTCTTGGTATCCTTGTTGATCTTGACATACTCGATGCCAGCCATCTCTGCGAAGTCCTCCCAGTACTCTTCAGTGATATCGTAAGAGAAGGCACTGTGGTGAGTACCACCGGCGAGAATCCAAGCACCTGCGCCAATCTCGAAGGTAGGCTGCGGAACCCAGAGGGCAGAAGCCACTGGCAGATGAGGCATGGGCTTCGGCTCAATGCACTCCACTTCCTGAGAAATCAGGCGGAAGCGGTTACCGAGGTCAACCACGGTAGCCTTGATACCACGACCAGTCTTTGAGGTGAACACCAGACGGGCGGTCTGCTGCTTGCGAATACCGATACCCAGGAAGTGAACCTCCAGTTTGGGCTTGTCGGTAGCGATGAGCGGACAGATCTCGAGCATGTGGCTCTGCAGACAAGAAGAGCGGTCACCAGCGAAGTTCAAGGTGTAGTCCTCGAGGAATGAGCAACCAGTAGGCATACCCTGCTGGATCACCCACAAGGTGCGATAGAGGCATGCTGTCTTCCAGTCACCCTCAGCACCGAAACCATAACCCTCTTCCATCAGACGCTGTGAGGCAAGACCCGGAATCTGGTCGAAACCCACGAAGTTAGGATCGTTGATGTCAGCATCACCCAGGTCGTCGAAGTTTGTGGTGAAAGCAGTAGCGCCCTCATCCTTCAGTACGCGGCGCAGAGCGATCTCAGCCTTGGCAGAGTTCTTCACCTTCTCCCAATAAACCTCTTCGCCACTCTCATCAATCTTGATGGTATAGAGCTTCTTGTATTCCTCAACGAGCTCATCAGCTTCCTTGTCGGTTACCTTCTTATAATACTCCATCAGAGAGCTGACGGGGTAGTAGTCAACATGATAACCCAGACGCTGCTCGAACTCTACGCGGTCACCATCAGTAACGGCCACATTGTTCATGTTCATACCGAACATCAGACAGCGAACGTTCTTAGCATCAGCTACACCGGCAGCCACACGAGCCCAAACGGCAATCTTCTTCTGAGCCTCTTCATCCTTCCAGTAGCCGCAAACCACCTTACGGGGAACGCGCATACGGGTGCAGATATGACCAAACTCGATGTCACCATGAGCACTCTGGTTCAGGTTCATGAAATCCATGTCGATCTTATCCCAGGGGATCTCAGCGTTATACTGTGTGTGGAAATGGAGCAACGGCTTCTGCAGTGCCTGCAGACCCTTGATCCACATCTTTGCGGGAGAGAAGGTGTGCATCCATGTGATGATACCCACGCACTTCGCATCGTTGTTGGCAGCCTTCATCACTTCCTCCACTTCCTTGGAGCTGTTGGCTGTACCTTTATAAACAACCTTGATAGGGATGATGCCGCTGGCGTTCAAGCCTTCCACCATCTCCTTGGAGTGACCGTCAACAGCAACTACTGCGTCACCTCCATATAGTAACTGTGCACCAGTTACCCACCATACTTCTAAATTCTCAAATGCTTTCATTATAATTGCTTTTTTATTTTATTATTTCTTCTTCTGACCGTAGTAAGCATTAGGACCGTGCTTTCTTGAATAGTGCTTCTCAATGAGCAGCGGGTTCATGGTCAGGTTGGGATTTATAGAGAAAGCCACAAAGGCCATTTTAGCACATTGCTCCATCACCTTGGCGTTATAAACCGCATTGTCGGGAGATGTGCCCCATGAGAACGGACCGTGGTTCTTTACCAATACAGCAGGGGTATGATCCGGATTGATCTTGCGGATATTCAGGATCTCATCAACGATCACGTTACCCGTCTCCAGTTCATACTGTCCTTTTACCTCTTCCTCAGTCATGTCGCGAGTACAGGGAATATCCTTGTAGAAATAGTCGGCATGTGTAGTACCGATATTGGGGATATCCTTACCAGCCTGAGCAAAAGCCGTGGCATAGGTGGAGTGGGTGTGAACAACGCCTTGGATATTGGGGAAGGCCCTATATAATACAAGGTGTGTGGGTGTGTCGCTGGAAGGATTCAGATCACCTTCCACCACCTTACCCGTTGCCAGATCCACCACGACCATGTCGCTGGCCTTCATCTCATCGTAGCTCACGCCTGACGGCTTGATCACCACAAGACCCTTCTCGCGGTCAATACCGCTCACGTTGCCCCAGGTGAAGATTACCAGTCCTTGCTTGACCAGGTCGAGATTAGCTTTGAATACTTTTTCTTTGAGTTCTTCTAACATTTCTTTTACGAATTATTTCAGTTTGAAACTCGGCTCCTCCATATACATACGCTTGTTGAAGCGGTAAAGGGCTGCGCCGCGTTTAGATGTCACCTTATCGATCAGATCCGTTTTCTCGATGAAGTCGATTTGCTTGATGCGCTTGCGGAAGTTGCGCTTATCGATTTCCTCGCCGAGGATGGCTTCATAGACCAGTTGCAGTTGTGTCAGTGTGAAAAGGTCGGGCAGGAGGTTGAAGCTCAGCGGCTCACTGCTGATGCGTCTTCGCAGCATGGTAACAGCTTTCCTGACCATTTCGTTATGGTCGGAGTAGAGCTTGGGCATTTTGCCCAGCTCTACCCATTCCACGCTATGCTCTTCCAGCAGCTTACTGTCGTAGTCCTTCACGTTGATCAGCGCACAGTAGGCAACAGAGATTACTCGTTCGCCTGGGTCGCGGTCAACGGCACCGAAGGTGGCCACCTGTTTCATATAGATATGCTTCAGGCCGGTCAGCTCGAACAGTACCCTGTGGGCCGCCTCGTCAACGCTCTCGGTGGGCTCAACGAAACCTCCGTACAACGACCACTCGCCGCGTCCGGGGTCCATCTGCCTCTTACCCAACAACAGTTTAAGCTTGTTGTTGTCAAAACCGAAAACGATACAGTCAACGGCAACAAATGCTTTATTATGATCACCGTAGTAGGTTGTCATATCTATCTCCTTGGTTTACCAGAAATACCAGTAGAATGCAATAGTGATACAGATGATGATAACGGTATGGAATACATCCCATCCGTTCCAGCTGGCACGTGTGGCAGCCTTCTGCTCAGGGGTAGCTGTACCGAATACCAGACCCTGGATCTTGCTCTCTGAGGGAGCTTCCGTGCACAGACTGACGATGATAACGATCAGACAGCAAACGATAAGCATCACACCGCAGAAGTAGAGCCAGTTGAAATCGTAGAATACAGCCTTGAACCATGATGGAGAAGCATCGGTTACATTACTATAATATACCTTTGCACCCAGACGGGTAAGACCGATGATGATACCTGAGAGCAAGCCCCACATACCACCCTTGGCAGAAGCACGCTTCCAGCAGATACCCAAGAGGAAGGCAGCGGCGATACCAGGAGCCAGCACACTCTGCACATCCTGCAGGTAGTTGTAGAGCACGTTACCTACAGAGCGCATGATGGGGATCCAGAGGATACCGAGAACCACGATCACTACAGTAGCAATCTGACCGATGCGTACCAGACTCTTCTCAGAGGTCTCCGGCTTCAGGCGCTTCCAGAAGTCGATGGTGAACAGCATAGCTGATGAGTTGAACAGAGAGGCCAGTGATGACATCAGGGCTGCGAGGATACCGCAGACAACCAGACCCTTCACACCAGCAGGCAGCAACTTGGCTACGAGGGTGGGGAAGGCAGCGTCAGGTGTTGACAGCGAGAATACCTCGCCGTTAGGCATGGCGATACCCTTGGTGCTCAGTGCGTAAGCAATCATACCAGGGATAAGGAACAGGAACACGGGCAACAGCTTCAGATAAGCACCGAAGATAGTACCACGGCGACTCTCCTTCTCATTCTTTCCTGAGAGTACACGCTGAACGATATACTGGTCAGTACACCAGTACCAGAAACCGATAACTGCAGAACCCACGAGGGCACCCAGCCAAGGATAGTCAGGATCACGCAGGTCGCGAATCAGGTCGGTCATGTGATCACCATACTCATTCACTGTCTGAATAGAACAGGTTGCCATCATCTGATCCCATCCACCCAGGGCCTTCAGACCCAGCACGAGGATAATCAGTGAACCCAGCAACAGGATAGGAGTCTGCAGCACAGAGGTGTAGAGCACTGATTTCATACCACCAAAGATGGTATAGAGCGCAGTGATAACCACCAGTCCGATGGCAGCAATCCAGAAGAAGTCGATACCCCACAGTTCCTTGATGCCGAATACCTGCTGGAATACCAGACCACCGGCATAAACGGTTACGGCCACCTTGGTAAGCACGTAGCTGATCAAAGAGATTACTGAAAGGATAGTGCGACTTTCCTTATTATAACGACGCTCGAGGAACTCCGGCATGGTGTAAACCATAGAGCGGCTATAGAATGGTACGAATACCCAACCGAGAATCAAGATAATCCAGCCTTGGATCTCCCAGTGAGCCATGGCCATACCAGATGAGGCACCTGCACCGGCGAGACCGATAAGGTGCTCTGAACCGATGTTTGAAGCGAAGATAGAAGCACCGATAGCGATCCATGTCGCATCCTTACCTCCCAAGAAATAGTCTGCAGAATTGTCGTTCTTCTGATTAACGACCCAAATGACGATGCCGATCAGTGCGCAACAGAATACACCGATGACGATCCAGTCTAATAATTGCATATTATACGATAGTTAATTGGTTTGTTATATGATTTGTTCTAATTATTCTCTTACTACGCCGAACTTGAAGATACAGTGTGAGTAGTATTTCTCACCCGGGTTCAAGATAGCTGTCGGCCACTTGGGCTTGTTGGGGGTATCGGGATACTTCTGTGTCTCCAGACAGATACCAGCATGCTTCTGATACTTGATGCCCTTCTTACCAGCAACCTTTCCTTCGAGGAAGTTACCAGAATATACCTGGATACCTGGCTCGTTGGTGTAAACCTCGAGAACGATACCGGTTACAGGAGAGTAGAGGCTGGCAGCCAGCTGCTTCTCGTTACCCTTACCGTCGTGATAAGAGGCGAGACACCAGTTGTGGTCGAAACCGTTGGCGTTCTTGATAGCCTTGTAGTCGAAGTTGTTTACGTTCTTACCCACTTCCACGGGCTCCATGAAATCCATCGGAGTGCCCTTTACCCAAGCGGTGTCACCAGTTGTCATATAGGTCTCATCAGTCGGGGTGTAGTAGTATGAGTTCACATGCAGGATGTGGTTCTCGATAGTCTGGTTGGGATCACCGTTCAGATTGAAGTAAGAGTGGTTGGTCATGTTGATCACCGTCTTCTGATCGGTTGTTGCTGTATAAGAGATGTCGATGCTGTTGTTACTGCGAACGATGAAGGTAACATCAGCCTTTACATTGCCAGGGAAGTTGTTGTCACCGTCGGGTGAGTCCATAGACAGAACGAGGGTAGAGTCGTTGGTCTGGTTGGCATCATAAACCTGATACTGCCAGCCTGAGAAACCTCCGTGCAGACAGTGACCGAAGTTGTTGCGTGGCAACTGGATGGTCTTGCCGTCGATGGTGATCAAACCGTTCTTGATACGGTTGGCATAGCGACCGATAGAAGCACCGAAGTCGCTGGGTGAGTTTACAGAGTCGGCATACTGGGCCACATTGTCATAACCCAATACCACATCCTGGAGATTGTTGTTCTTGTCGGGAACCATCAGTGATACGATACGACCACCGAAGTTGGTGATGCACACCTCCATGCCGTTGCCGTTCTTCAAAGTGAAGAGCTTCACGGGCTTCTCGTTGATAGTGGTGTCGAATGCTGCAGGATCAAGACCTGATACTGTTAACTTAGGCTTGCTTGTACAAGCAGAGAGCAGAATGGCTACCATTCCGGCTCCCAATAACATACTTTTAAGAGCTTTCATATTACGATTGTTTAGAAATGGATTAAAATTTGGGTGTAAAATTACACATAAATTCAATAGGTTGTATCGGTTGATTATATGTTTTATAACATAAAACATGGAACAAAGTGTCTTTTTGACACTTTTTAACCACCCTTATATTACTAGCCACATTAAAAAGAAAACTAGTAGCACTAGTCATTCTAGTACTACTAGCTTCTGCTATTTATTTGGAGCTTCTATTACTTCAGCTTCTTTACCGTCTTCACCAACTTCTTTGAGGGTGTTGCGTCGCCTTGATAGGGCAGGAGATACCACTTAACGGTCCAGCTGAGGGATTCACCAGGTTGCAGTAATGTGTAGGCACCCTGGCTCTCCAGCTCGATATAGGTCTTGCCCATGTTCACATATACCTGGATCTCTGCCTCATCAGGAGCGGGCTCACCAGCTTTGAGGTCCTGGAACTTCTTCACCAGCAGCAGACCATCGTTCACATAGGCCAGCCATCCCTTACCATCAGCATTCACCTTACGGTTCTGGTTGGCGGTGTCAGTATGATACCATGCGGCATTGAATTGCTGTTCGAACGGCATGAGTCCTGCAGGAGTGATGCCATCAACAGGGGCATCGAAGAAGATCATTCCGCTGTTGGGTACACGGGTGATCTCCCATGGAGCCACCTTGCGGGCTTCTTTACCCTCGTTGATGATGGAGTAGGTAACCACAATGGCGTTGCGTTTCTTATCGGTGGTGAACTCCTTACGGATGCGGAATCCTAAGCGGGGAGACACCTCACTGGTCATCACCAGCGATGAACCTTTCTCTTCTACCGTATAGGCACGCTTGTCATATTCCTGCACAGGAGGCCAGTTCCATTCTTTCTGCGGACTGGTCCAGAAGGTGCTTCCAAACTGCTCGGGTCTGGTCAACTGCGAGATCACCTCCTTATCCTTATATTTAAATGAGAGGATCTTACCGCCGCTGGCACCGTTAATCACCATCGACAGGTCGCCCATCTCGATGTTATACTTGGAATCTCCCATGTTTTTGATGGTGGCAGTCTTCTGAGCCGAAGCTGTGCCGCACATCCAAATCGCTGCCAAAAGTAGTGTTGCTATTCTTTTCATGATTTTGATATTGTAGTTGATAATCTTTGCAAAGGTACTCGTTTTTCTTGACAACACCAAAAAACGGGGTATCATAGTGCGTAAAAATCTGTTAAGAAACCTCCACCACTTTGTTAAAAAACACTGAATGCCATACTTTCTCCCAGTAAGTGCCGTACTCTCTCTTAGCGAATGACGTTCTTACTCCCCGCGAGCAACGTACTTTATTTCGGACGATCGAACGAACTGTTCGAGAACAGTTTTTTTGCTCGTTCGTTTTCTTTTTCGATAATATAGATAACATTGTTACATATAACATTGTTACATTAAGCACCTTTCATAAAAATGTGCTTTCAAACAGTCAAAATACTCAATAAAAGAAGATGTGTTTATAAGTATTCTTATTTTATATTAATATATAATCTTTTAGGTTGTGTACATCAGAACCACCTTATTGTAACAATGTAACATGTAACATTGTTACATTTTGTTCAGATTCTTTTTTTTGTCTTTGACTTTACATTTTTTATCATTCCACCTCTTGTTTATCTCGCAGTTTTTTTGTATCTTTGCAGATAAATCTGCGAACATACAACGAATAGCGTTTACCATTAGTGGTGCGCATGAATAAGACACTGATAACTAAATGATTATATTAACTTAAACAATTAAAGCTTATGAACAAAAAACTACGTTATGGGCTATTGACCCTACTGGCATTTGTGGGATTGACCATGAGTGCGCAGACAACATTTGATTTTGACAATGACTACGCCACTTTGTTTCCCGATGTGGTTTTTGACAGTGATGGTAATGGTTATATTTCAGGCAATGATGCTGTATCAATAGAGAAAGATGGCTTTACAATCACAGTGTCAGTTGGTGACAACCCTGACAAGAATGCCAATTGTATATGGAATAAGTCTCCTCGCCTCCGTATCTATTCTGGTACAATAACGATTTCTGGTAGTGGTATTAAAACTATTCAGTTTATCCACGGTGGAAGTTTCAATCTTAGTCTTACAGATACTTCAAAAGGTGAAAAGATTGGTAATGTTTGGACAGGTAACGAAGATGAGGTCGTTTTCGCATGTGGTAATACCAGTACTCAGCTGAAACAGATTATCATTAATGCCGAGATTCCTCCTGTTGTACCTATAGAAGTATCGATTGCTCAGTTCCTTAACAAAGAAGACAGCGAGGATGACTGGTATCAGCTGACGGGTACGGTCGGTGAGGTCAAGAATTCGCAATATGGTAACTTCTATTTGGAGGATTCGAGCGGTTCCGTTTATGTCTATGGTTTGTCAGAAGAAAAAGGTGGTCAGCAGAATGGATCGTTTACTAAACTAGGTATTGAGCCGGGAGATATCCTTACCATTATAGGTAATCGCTATACACATGTTAAAGATGGTGTGGAAACAGATGAGGTAACGAATGCTTATTTCGTGGATGTGGAAAAAGGTGAAGCCCCTGAGATAATCGATATTTCTGTTGAAGATTTCTTAGATGAACCTGTAAGCACAGATGTATGGTATCGCCTGAAAGGTAAGATAACGAACCTGAAAGATGGTGATCAATATGGTAATTTCGACCTTGTAGATGAAACCGGTTCTGTATATGTATATGGTGTGCTCAGTGAGAAGGGTGGTGCAAAGCAAAAATTCCAGGAGCTTGTAACACAGCATGGAATTAAGAATGGAGGTATCATTACCATCATTGGTAACCGTGGCTATTATGCAAAGAAGGATCAGATACAAGTAGCAAATGCCTACTTTGAGGATTATGAAAAAGGTACAGATCCAACAACCTACACGGTGGATGTGGAAGGAGCATTGGAAGCCGCTGTTGAATTGGACAAGAATGCTACTTCGTTCGATTTCTATAAGGTTACAGGCTATGTTGTCAAGGGTAAACCTTATTACAAACGTAATAGTGAAGATGTCTTGTATGGTGATGTTAATCTGTATATAGCAGACGAAATCAATGGTACTCCTACTCTTTACATCTACCAAGCTAAAAATAAAAACAATGAGAAGTTTACGGAAACTGATTTGAATCAGTTCACTTTAGGTGACAAGGTTACTTTCATCGGGAAACTGAAGAATTATGTGGCAAAAGATAAGGAGACAGGAGAAGAAGCCGATCCTCTGTATGAATTGGTGGAGGGATATCTCTTGAATTATGAGGTTTCTCCAACCGTAACAGTCACAATACCATCCAGCGGTCTGGCAACCTTCTGTCCGGCACGTCCGATTTTGGTTGAGGATGATCAGGAAGTGTATATCGCAAAGGAGTTACAGGAAGACAAGGTTATCGTAGAGCGGGTTAGCGGTAAAATTGCAGCTAATGTGGGTCTGCTCATCAAGGGTGAAGAATCTGTAACATTCGATGTGGAAGAAAGCGGTGAAGAACCAGAGGACAACCTGCTGGTAGGTGTATTGGATCCGACAGAACTCGAAGAGGGTGAGGCTTTCATTCTGGTTAATGGTAGTTTCCATCCTTGCAATGCGGGTACATTCCCTGCAGGAAAGGCTTATTTGAAGGCTGAAGCAGTTTCTGGTGCCAAGGTTATCGTCTTTGGCGGTGAAACAACAAGTATCAATGAGATGAAAGCACAGGATAGCAACAGCGAGATCTATACCATCGGTGGTATCCGTGTAAAGAATGCTCAGCAGAAGGGTGTTTATATCATCAACGGTAAGAAGGTGGTGAAGTAATCATCTCACAAGTGTTTATGAACAGTATTATTCACATTAAAAAGGAATTAATATGAAAAAATATAGCAAACCTGAGATTAAGGTGAAAGTGGTGATGATTCAGCACCTGATGGAGATGTCGGCTGTAGAGATTCTACAAGACTTACAGGATCCGGCATCGTCTGAGGCAAAGATGCAGGATATGCTTTGGGACTTATTAGCAGAATAATATCCTATATATAAAATAAGGTGGGGCGGATCGATTGATCCGCCCCACTTTTGTTAAATAGATTTGTCTAAACCATAAACTTCTATAGCCTTAGCAAAGTCTGCGAGCGCCATCACCGATGACAACATCGTATACCTTCAGGTCACGATTGAACTTTGCACGATACTTAGCACGGGCGTCAGCCACGAACTTGTCGTACAGATCATCCTTGACGAGGTTGATGGTGCAGCCGCCGAAGCCGCCACCCATGATACGACTACCAGTCACACCGTTCTCCTTGGCTACATCGTTGAGGAAGTCAAGCTCTTCGCAAGATACTTCATATTCCTTTGATAAGCCCTCGTGGGTTTCGTACATCTTCTTACCAACGGTCTCGTAGTCACCAGCCACCAAAGCGTCGCAAACGGCTAACACGCGGTCTTTCTCACCCAATACGAAGTGAGCACGCTTGTAGTCCTCTTCGCCTACCTCGGCACGAACCTCATCGAGCTGCTCCCAGGTGCAGTCGCGCAACGTCTCGAACTTGCCTTCCGGGTGTTTGGCTGCAATGGCCTTCACCACGTTTTCGCAAGAACGACGACGGTCGTTATAGGGTGATCCAGCTAACTCGTGCTTAACACATGAGTTCAGCAGAACGAGCTTGTAACCTTTGGGATTGAAGGGGAAGTATTCGAACTCACGACTGCGGCAGTCGAGGCGCATCAGCTTTCCAGCCTGTCCGAAGACACTGGCGAACTGATCCATGATTCCGCAGTTCACGCCGCAGTAGTTATGCTCCGTGGCCTGACCAGCCAAAGCCATGTCCCACTGACTTACCTTATTGTCTCCGAAGATGTCGTTCAGACCAAAGGCGAAACAGCTCTCCATGGCTGCTGAAGATGACATACCTGCACCAAGAGGTACATCACCAGAGAAAGCAATATTGAAGCCCTTTACAGGAACGCCCAACTTCTGCATCTCTTTGGCAATGCCATAGATATAGCGTGCCCAGCTAGCCTTAGGACCCTTGGGGTCGCTGAGCTTGAAATCAACACGGTCTTTCAAATCGATAGCATAAGCCATCACGGTGTCTTCTGTACCATTGGCACGCATCTCAGCCATAATGCCGCAATCCACAGCACCTGGGAAGACGAAACCACCATTGTAGTCGGTATGCTCACCAATCAGGTTAATACGACCGGGAGACGAATATACATTTCCCGTTAAACCATCGAAGTGCTTCACGAAGCGACTTCTTACATGATCAATTTTCATCATAAGCTTGTATCTTTTAAGGAAGATTGTCAGAAAGGGTTAACGAACCACACCGAACTTGTAGATCGTCTTCTGCTTGTACTGCTGTCCCGGACGGATGATAACCGAGGGGAAGTAAGGACGGTTAGGACTGTCGGGGAAGTGCTGTGCCTCGAAGCAGATAGCGCTGCGACGGGGGAAGGTAGCACCGTGCTGACCTTTATGACCGCTGCCCCAGTTGTCGGAATATACCTGAACGCCTGGCTCAGTGGTATATACTTCCATGGTACGTCCGCTATTGGGTTCGATGATGCGGGCTGCAAAGCTCAGCTCACCTTCTTCTTTCTTGTTCAGTACGTAGCAGTGATCGTAACCGTTACCGTTCTTGATCTGCTCGTTGTCAGCATCGATGTCCTGACCTACAGGCTTCGGCTTGCGGAAGTCGAACGGTGTGCCCTCAACCTTGAGGATCTCACCAGTAGGAATACATGTTGCATCAACGGGGATGAAGAAGTCGGCATTGATCTCACAAATCAGATCATCGATCGTTGGCGTAGGATCAGCGATACCAGCCAGTGAGAAATATCCGTGATTGGTGAGGTTGATGATGGTCTTCTTATTGGTGGTTGCCATGTAACCGATAACCAATTCGTTATCGTCGCTGAAAGTATAGACCACGGTTACTTTCATTTCCCCTGTGAAACCTTCCTCCAGATAAGGAGATACATAGTTCAAAACCAGGGTGTTGTTGCTCATCTGGAACGCATCCCATACTTGTGCATGAAAACCTGTGGGACCGCCGTGGAGCGCGTTAGGACCGTTATTGATAGCCAGGTTGTATTCTTTTCCGTTCAAGGTGAACTTACCGTCCTTGATGCGGTTGCCATAACGGCCGATAAGGGTGGAGCGATAAGGCTCAGGACTGTTAACAAGATCCTGGATGTTATCAAATCCCTGAATGACGTTGGCTACATTCCCGTCTTTATCGGGTACCATGATGGCTACAACTGCGCCTCCGTAATTCGTAATGGCTACTTCATAACCCAGACTGTTCTTAAGGATGTACAAGTCTGTATTCTTTCCGTTTATCGTGGTCTGAAAAGCTTCTCTCTTCAGGCCACATAAATTCTGCGTTTCGGTAGTGCTCATAATATCTCTATTTTTAGTTCATAAACTTATTTTGCAAAGTAACGAAATAAAATTGAGAAAAGCAAACGAAACGAGATAAAATAACACAAAGCGAATGTTAAAAACCCCTAAACAATAACAAGTCGGCTACTACATAGCTACTACCGCCGACAAAGATGAAATCGTCAGGATGGGCATCTGCACATGCCTGAAGATAGGCTGCTTGCACGGTGGGGTAGGCGTTGCCATGCAGTTGCAACTCTTCTCCCAACGCCTGAACACGTTCTGCGGGAATGGCACGGTGTGAACAGGCTTGTGTCCAATAATAGACAGCCTGTTTGGGAAGCATCTGCATGACCGTACGGATATCCTTGTCATCTACCATACCAAATACAACACGCAGCTGTCTGCAAGACGTATTGGCTATCTGCGGGGCCAGATACTGCCAGCCACCGGTGTTATGACCTGTATCACAAATAACAAGTGGATGGGTCTGCAGTGTTTGCCAGCGTCCCATCAGTCCTGTCATCTCTGTGACATGTTTCATACCGTTGGTAATAGCTTCTGCTATATTGACATGTTTAAGAATATCGGTATAGGTTTCCAAGGCCCTGACGGCACAGAGTATGGTATGTTTGTTCTTTTCCTGACAATAGCCCTTCAGTTCGAAGTCTATATCGTCAATCTGAAGATTTGTCAGATGGGAATCCTGGAACAGATCCATGCGGAACGACTCTGCGAAGAGAAGTGGGGCTTGGTGCTTCTCTGCAGTGTCCATGAAAACGGGACGAGTCTCTGGTGTGGTCTCGCCAATCACCACGGGAACATGTTCCTTGATAATACCAGCCTTCTCGCCCGCAATCTTTTCCAGCGTGTCTCCTAGGAATTGGGTGTGGTCGAAGCTGATATTGGTGATGATGGAGAGGAGGGGAGTGATGATGTTTGTGCAATCGAGTCGCCCACCTAATCCTACCTCAATCACCGCAATTTCTACCTGTTGCTCTGCGAAGTATTTGAACGCCATCGCAGTAGTGAGTTCAAAGAAAGAAGGGTGTAAGGGCTCAAAAAATGAACGTTCTTGCTCAACAAAGTCAACAACGTATTTCTTGCTGATACACAATCCGTTAACGCGGATACGTTCACGGAAATCTGCAAGGTGAGGAGAGGTGTATAAGCCTACCTTATAACCCGCCGATTGCAGGATGGCAGCGAGGGTATGGGAACAGGATCCCTTACCGTTCGTACCTCCTACATGGATGGTTTTGAATTGATAATGCGGATGACCGAAGTGCTCATCCAAGGCATGGGTGTTGCTGAGGCCTTCCTTGTAGGCGCTCGCCCCGGTCTTCTCGAAGACAGGTGTGACGTGGAACAGGTAATCAACCGTTTCCTCGTAGGTCATCATCAACTGAAATAATTACGGAATTTCTCGAAAATGCTCTTCTTCGTGTCGTTGTCGCCTTTGAAGTGGTCGCTCTTCTGCAACTCCTCAAGGGCTTTCTTCTCATCCTTGGAGAGTTCCTTGGGGACATAGATACTGATGTTCACGATGAGGTCACCAGTGTCACGACCGTATCCCTGCACGTCACGCAATCCTTTGTCACGCAGACGGAGTGTCTTACCCGGCTGAGTGCCCGGCTCGATCTTGATCTTCACCTTCGAACCGTCAACAGTAGGAATCTCTGCCGTTCCTCCCAACGCTGCCGTGGGGAAGTCGAGCAACAGGTTATAAATCAGGTTGCTGCCATCACGGACAAAGGTGTTGTTCGGCTCTTCCTCGATGAATACCTGGATATTTCCCGCAATACCGTTGTGGATGGCGGCGTTACCTTTACCTGGTACGTTCACCACCATTCCCTCGGCTACGCCTGCAGGAATCTTGATTTCCACCACCTCATCGCCTTTCACGATACCAGTACCGTGGCACTCATGACATTTGTTCTTGATGATTTTGCCTTCGCCCTGACAGGTAGGACAAACACTCTGGGTCTGCATCATGCCGAACAGACTCTGTGTGGTACGTGTTACCACACCGCTGCCATGACATGTTGCACAGGTCTCAGTTCCGCTACCATCCTCCGCTCCTGTACCATGACAGTGCTGACAAGTAACGTCTTTCCTTACCTTGAACTTCTTGGTAACACCCGTGGCTACTTCCTGAAGGGAAAGGCGGACCTTCAAACGAAGGTCGGAACCACGGTGCTGAGCAGGCTGTCTGCTACCGCCACCAAAGCCACCAAAGCCAGAGAAGCCACCATGTCCGCCAAACACATCACCGAACATGGAGAAGATATCATCCATAGAGAAGCCACCGCCGGAGAATCCGCCGAAGCCGCCCATGTTAGGACCGTCGAATCCGAACTGGTCGTATTGCTGACGTTTCTGCGGATCATGAAGCACATCATAGGCCTCTGCGGCCTCCTTGAACTTCTCTTCCGCCTCTTTGTTACCGGGATTCCTGTCAGGATGGTATTTGATGGCTATCTTTCGATAGGCTTTCTTGATGTCTTCCTCACTGGCGTTTTTGTCAACGCCCAGCACCTCGTAGTAGTCTCGCTTTGCCATTAATCTTGCTTAACTTTGAACTTGGAACTTTGAACTTTATTGACCAACTGCCACTTTGGCATGGCGGATTACTTTGTCGTTCAGTGTATAACCCGTCTGCACACAGTCGATGACCATTCCTTTCTTATCGTCGCCCATGCCGGGAACCATAGCAATGGCCTCGTGGTAGTCAACGTCGAACGGTTTCTCCTCGGTCTCGATCTTCTTCACGCCCAGTCCTTCAAGGGTCTTGACGAATTTATGATAGATCAGTTCCATACCTTGCTTGATGGCTTCGGGATCCTCAGTCTGGTCGGCCAAAGCACGCTCGAAGTCATCCAGTACAGGCAGGATAGCTGTGATGGTTTTCTCACCACCGTTAAGAATCAGCTCAGCCTTCTCCTTGATGGTGCGCTTGCGGTAGTTCTCGAACTCAGCACGAGCACGCAGATACTGGTCTTTGAGCTGCTCGATTTCTTCCTCGGCCTTTTCCAGAGGGGATTGTTCGCTGACTTCTTCTTCGCTAGAATCGCTAGTATCACTAGTAGTACTAGTTTCACTAGTTTCGTTAGTTTCGTTAGCTTCGTTGGTTTCGCTAACGTTCTCTGTTATCTCTTCTTCGATATTGATATCTTTCTCTTCCATAATAACAATGTTTTTATTTCTGCTGAACAATCAGCAAATATCATGCCAAATCATTTGTGGTCAGTTGGGTTAACTGTAAAGCTTGGCTTTTTGTTCCTTGATGGCCGAATCATAGATATAGTCATCGTAGGTCATCAGCTTATCGATGGTACCCTTGGGTGTCAGCTCAATGATACGATCGGCGACGGTGTTGATGAACTCATGGTCGTGCGAAGCAAAGAGGATGTTCCCCTTGAACTGGATAAGGTTGTTGTTGAATGCCTGAATTGATTCGAGGTCGAGGTGGTTCGTCGGGGTATCGAGAATCAGACAGTTAGCGTTCTTCAACTGCATGCGGGCAATCATACAACGCATCTTCTCACCTCCAGAGAGCACATTGACCTTCTTCTCCACCTCTTCCTGCTTGAAGAGCATACGACCTAAATAGCCTTTCATGGTTACCTCATTGCCCACGCCATACTGTGACAGCCAGTCAACGAGGTTCAGATCGCTCTTAAAGAACTCCGTATTGTCGAGTGGCATGTAGGCCGTCGTGATGGTCACACCCCATTTGAAGGTGCCTGCATCAGCCTCGCGGTTACCGTTGATGATCTCGAAGAGGGCAGTCATGGCCTTCGGGTTATGTGAGAGGAATACTGTTTTCTGTCCTTTCTCAATGTTAAACGACACGTTGTCGAAGAGCACGGTACCATCAGTATCCACGGCTTTCAGTCCTTCTACCTCAAGAATCTGGTTTCCTGGCTCACGCTCCATCTGGAAGATGATGCCCGGGTATTTACGACTTGACGGACGGATTTCTTCTACGTTCAGCTTCTCCAACATCTTCTTACGAGAGGTGGTCTGCTTGGATTTAGCTACGTTAGCTGAGAAACGACGGATGAACTCTTCCAACTGTTTCCGTTTCTCCTCTGCCTTCAGACGCTGGTTCTGTGCCTGTCTAAGGGCCAGCTGTGAACTCTCGTACCAGAAGGAATAGTTACCAGAGAATACAGTAACCTTACCGAAGTCGATATCCACGGTCTGGGTAGATACAGCATCAAGGAAGTGACGGTCGTGTGACACCACTAATACACACTGCTCCAGTCCGCTGAGATATTCCTCCAACCACTGTACGGTATCCAAGTCGAGGTCGTTGGTAGGCTCATCGAGCAGCAGGTTGTCAGGATGTCCGAACAGAGCCTTGGCAAGCATTACGCGCACCTTCTCGTTATTCGACAGTTCTGACATTGTCTTGTAATGCAGGTCTTCACCCACACCGAGGTTCTGCAACAGCTGGGCAGCTTCACTCTCAGCTTCCCATCCATTCATCTCTGCGAACTTCAGCTCCAGTTCGGCGGCATGGTTTCCGTCCTCTTCAGTCATCTCCTCCTTGGCATAAAGTGCCTCGCGTTCCTTCATGTTCTGCCACAGGGGCTGGTGACCCATCAATACGGTGTCCATCACAGGGAAGGCATCGAACTTGAAGTGGTCCTGATCGAGTACCGAGAGACGTTCTCCTGTTCCTAATTCCACAGAACCCTTGTTGGGCTCCAGTTCGCCGCTGATAGCTTTGAGCAAGGTTGACTTACCCGCTCCGTTGGCACCGATGATGCCATAGATATTTCCGCTAGTGAACTTGATGTTCACATCTTTGTACAATACGCGTTTGCCGAATTGAATGGCAATGTTAGTGAGTGTTATCATCTTTTTTACCTTAATATATTATACACTATTGTTTCTTTCCTTTCTTTTGTTTGATGACGAAGAAGATGGCAGCGATGATGACGAGCGCGATGATCGTCCATTTAATGTAGTCGCCGTACTCCATGATCTTGTCGTTGAGCTGACTCTCTGGTACGATGGAATGCAGATACCAACCCAGTGCTGCCAGGATGCAGTTCCACACACCTGCACCGAGAGTGGTATACAGTAGGAACCACAGATAAGGCATCTTGGCCAGTCCTGCGGGTATGGAAATCAGATGACGGATACCGGGAATCAGTCGTCCGGTAATCGTGGCCACCATACCATGGTCGTAGAAGTATTTCTCACTCTTCTCCACCTTCTGCTGGTTCAGCAGACACAAGTGGCCAAGCTTACTGTTGGCGAACTTATATATTACGGGGCGTCCCACGAAGTAAGCTACCACGTAGTTGATGGTGGCACCGAGGTCGGCACCAAGTGTAGAGAAGAGGATGACCAGCCAGATGTTCAGGTTGCCTCCGGCTGCATGATAGGCTGCCGGACTGACCACCAGTTCTGACGGGACAGGTATCACGGTACTCTCAAGCATCATCAGGAAGAACACGGTTCCGTAGTTGAGGTTACCGAGTAGGGATGTGATCCAATTCATATATCGTTATGATTTCTATTCGTTTTTGATTATTCTTCTGTTTGGTGCGACGACAGGAAATGGTTCTTGGCGAATTCCATTGCTTCGTTGGCGGTGAGGTCTTCGGGAAAGAGTTGTACGACAATCGCTTTCGTCGTGGTGGGGTCGTGTTTCAACCCTTCCTTCATGTACTCCTCGAAGGCTGACTTGTCTTTCCGTTGAAAGGCGCAGGCGGCCAGCAGTGCGTATCCTTTTCCCTGCCAGTATTCATTGGGGAAGGGTAGGATGGCCTGTAACGCCTCGTAGCATTGGTCGTACTGCTTGAAATAGTACATGCTACTGGCCATCTGGAACACGATGTGCGGAGCACATTGAGAGTCTTCCATCGCTTTGGTGAAACAGTCCTGTGCTTCTTGATAGCGTTCACACTGCAAGAAGATATGTCCCTTCATCACAAGCAGTTCGTTCCGGTCGTATTCATCCGCATCCATCTTGGCGAGATAGCTCAGTGCCTCTTCGGGACGGTCGCTCTGTGAACAGACGAATGACAGTTCCCGATAAAGACTTGATGGATCAAACGAAAACGGCACATCGCTCTCCATGAGCTGTTCTGCCTTTTTCAGATGAACCATGGCTTCCTCGAATCTGTTGAGGTCAGTAAGACAAGTCCCTTGAAAGAACTCGCCGTTCGGATCTTGGGGACACAGTTTACTGTACCGTTCGAAATACTGCACAGCCTCTTCTACATTGTCAAGCGCATACAAGGCGCTTGCCTTGTAATAGAGACCTTCCGGGTCTTCGGGGTTGATAGCCAGGGAATACTCACTGCTCGTTATGCTCTCCTTGAGTTCCCCGTTCTTCAACTGGGTATGAGCCAGCAGATTCCAGTAGGAAACAGCGTATGGGTCACGATCGATCAACAGATTGATAATCCGTTTACTCTCCTCGTAGTTCCCTTCCAATGACAACAGGATAGCTTTCAGCTCCAGATATTCCTCGTCTTCCTGGTCATCCACTTTGTCGAGCCATTTTCGGGCTAGCGCAACGAGGTTGAGATCCTGGAACAACCATGCCGTATCCATGGCAAAGTCTTCCATTCCTTCCTCATCACAGTGTTCCTGGTACCATTCTTCCAAGTATTGGTCAGCCTCTTCGAATTTCCCCTCGGCGATCATGATCTCCGCGATGATATGACTGTATTCCGGATCTTCTTGGTCTTCTATCTGCTCAGCCAGTTTCCAGGCTTCCTCCACCTGTCCTTTTGTCAGGATCATCCTGATCTTCACCGTCATTAACGACAAGGCGTTAGGGTAGAGGGTCATTGCTTTTTCAAAGATCTCTGCCGCCTTCTCGTCGTGGTTGTTCTGGTGAAAATATAGGATCAGGTCTGAATAGTCATCCGAACTGATGATACACGGAACACCGTTGGCTTCACATTGCTTGAAGTCATCTAGTACCTGCTTAAATGCTTTACTCCGAAAATAGTTCTCGTATGTCATTTATTCGTTTTTGCCCACGTGTCTTTTAACCCTACGGTCTTGTTGAACACCGGATGACCGTCAGTA
Source organism: Prevotella sp. (assembly GCA_045114185.1). Lineage (GTDB taxonomy): Bacteria > Bacteroidota > Bacteroidia > Bacteroidales > Bacteroidaceae > Prevotella. The sequence goes on from JBGUJY010000069.1 coordinate 39,922, forward strand.
CTGTCAGCATCAGCCATGAAATAACCGATACGCTGGAACTGCAGGTATTGTCCCGGCTTCATGGTAGCGGCAAACGGCTCGATGTAGCAGTTGCTGATTACATGGAGGGAGTCGGGATTGATGATCTGACGCATAGCGGTAACAGCATCACACTGCTGTTCCTCGCGGATGGCAGCCATCTCGTCGCGCGGATTCTCCACCTTCCACAGACGGTCGTAAAGGCGTACCTCTGCCTTGACGGCATGCAGACAGCTTACCCAGTGCAGTGTCTTACCTTTGATCTTACGGTTAGAGCCGGGTAATCCGCTGCGTGACTCTGGGTCGTAGGTACAATAAATGGTGGTAATACGTCCCTCTGCATCAGTATCGAAAGGATGCTCCTCATCGCACTTGATGATATAGGCATTCTTCAGTCGTACCTCCTTACCGGGAGCCAAGCGCATGAACTTCTTCTCGGCCACAGCCTGGAAGTCATCACGCTCAATCCACAGTTCTCTGCTGAACTCAACGGTATGGGTACCGTCTTCCTCGCATTCGGGATTGTTCACGGCTGTGAGCTGCTCCACCAGATCCTCAGGATAGTTGGTGAGCACCACCTTCACAGGATCGAGCACGGCGGAAACACGCAGGGCACGACCGTTCAGGTCATCACGTACCGCACTCTCCAACAACTGGATCTCGTTCAGTGCGTCGTAGGTGGTATAACCAATCTTGTTGATGAACTTGATAATACTCTCGGGTGAGTAGCCACGGCGACGGAAACCGCATACTGTCGGCATGCGGGGATCATCCCAGCCGTTCACGAGGTGCTCGTTGACGAGTGCCAACAGATTACGCTTTGACATCAAAGTATAGCTGAGGTTCAGCTTGTTGAACTCCGTCTGACGCGGACCTTGATAAGAATCCAGTTTTTCTAATTTCTCCAACTTACCAAGTTTCACTAATCGTTCAGGATCGATAGCTGCAAGCCACTCCTTCATCCATCCTACAAACAGATCATACAAAGGACGGTGTTCCACGAACTCCAACGTACAGAGTGAGTGGGTAACACCCTCGAGGAAGTCGCACTGACCATGGGTGAAGTCATACATGGGATAGGCGTTCCATTTGTTACCTGTCTTCACATGCGGGATGTTCAGCACGCGGTAGATCAGCGGATCACGGAACAGCATGTTGGGGTGCGCCATGTCAATCTTAGCACGCAGAACCAAGGTGCCGGGCTGGCACTCGCCGCTGTTCATGTATTCGAACAGACGGAGGTTCTCTTCAACAGGACGGTCGCGGTAAGGACTGTTCGTACCGGGAGAGGTAGTGGTTCCCTTCTGCTGGGCAATCACCTCTGCGCTCTGCTCATCTACATAAGCACGTCCTTGCTTGATGAGCCATACGGCAAAGTCCCAGAGCTCCTGGAAGTAGTCGCTGGCATAATACACATTAGCCCACTTGAAGCCCATCCATTGAATGTCGCGCTCAATACTCTCGATATATTCGGTATCCTCCTTTTGAGGGTTGGTGTCATCAAAGCGCAGGTTACAGATGCCTCCGTATTGCTCGGCAATGCCGAAATCAAGGGCAATAGCCTTGGCATGACCGATGTGCAGATAACCGTTGGGCTCCGGCGGGAAACGAGTCTGTATTCTTCCTCCGTTCTTACCTTCTGCCAGGTCATCTACCACTATCTGCTCCACGAAGTTCAGACTTTTCCTGACTTCGTTATTATTCTCTTTGATCTCTGTCATATACTTATATGTGTTATTTTGTCCGCAAAGGTACAACAATTCTATGAGAAAATGGACAAACCCCTAATGATTTTGCGAAAATTGCGTTAATCTTAAAAAAAATATGTTATGAAACATACTAAATAATTTGTGTGGTAGGTAAAATAGCCGTACCTTTGCCGCCGTTATCCTGAATACAATCTTTTTACCTTAACAAAAGCTAATACCTATTTGAGATAGATGCCTGCCTCTGCGAAGAGCCAGGCATTCTTTATTTTACAGCGTCTGGTGTCCAGTTTTTGAAGAACCGCATGACTTTCTCTTTATCGTAGCCTTCTCCTTCTTCCAGGAAGCTCGAATCCTGAATATGGATGACGTTCCCTTCATGATCAAGAACGACAAATACTGGGAAGCCGAAACGACCGCAATTGTTTAATCGTTTCATCAATGCCGCAGCCTGTTGAGCCTTCGCTTCTCCCTCCGACTTCTTGGGATTGTAGTTCACATGGATATACACATAGTTCTTGTCGATAAATTGACTGATACTTGTATCTTTTGTGATGAAATCAGCAAAGCGCAGACACCAAATGCACCAATTACCACCCACCTGACAGACAACGTGTTTGCCTTCGGCTTTAGCCTTGACTATGGCCTGGTCTATCTGCTCAATAGGATTGATGTCCTCGTTATATATCTTCTTCAATGTTGTCTGTGCATTAACTGCGACAGAGAACAGGATAGCCATGATGATGGTAGGTAGCCTTTTTGTATCAATTATTTTCATATCATCAATTCTTTTCATGCTTAAACTTGGTGCAAAGGTACGAATTTATTCTCACATTTCATGCAGAACACCTCGTTTTCATCAATTATGAAGGTAGAAATCCTAATAATTCTCAAAAGATGGCGCAAAATGTGGGATAATCCTTCAGATTTCGTAATTTTGCAGAAAATAACAAAATTAAAACATAACTGTATGAAAAGAACTATTCTGACAATCATCATTACTTGTGCCGTCACAACACTTTGGGCACAGCAACGAAAACCCGCCATTCCCCGTGATGAAAAACTGGAGGCGAACATAGAGAAGACACTCTCCAAGATGACCCTTGACGAGAAGATCGGGCAGATGCTCGAACTGAATCTCGATGTGATGGGGAAGATGACTGTTGAGAATGCCAAGGTGGATCGCGAGAAGGTACGCTCCGTGCTTCAGCAGTATGGAAGACCTGCTAAGGATATCGATGACATGCTGAAGTTGACCGATGAGCAGATCATCGACAAGTTGGGTAGCTTCCCTGTAGATATCTATAAAGGCGAGACCAAACGAGTATGGAAGCTCAATGAGAACATGCTTGATACGCTTATCTCCAAATGGAAGGTGGGCTCGATCCTTAACGCTCCTGGTTCCCGTGCCCCGAGTGTAGCTCAGTGGCAGCAGTGGATTCGTGTCATTCAGGAGAAGTCGATGAAGTACCTCGGCATACCTGATATCTATGGTCTTGACCATAACCATGGTGTGACATATATTCAAGACGGAACCCTTTTCCCGCAGCCTATCAATATCGGTGCTACATTCAATACCGAACTTGCCCGAACAGGTGCTGAGGTTACCGCTTATGAGAGTCGTGCAGGTAACTGTCCTTGGGTGTACAACCCCGTGGTTGACCTGAGTCGTGATCCCCGCTGGCCCCGTGTATGGGAGAGCTTCGGTGAGGATGCCATCGTTAATGCACGTATGGTGGAGGCTGAGATTAAGGGCTATCAGGGTGATGATCCCAACCATATCGACCAGTACCATGTAGGTACAAGCACAAAGCATTATTTCGCTTATGGTGCGCCTTGGTCGGGTAAGGACCGTACGCCAGCCTATCTCTCCGTCCAGATGCTCCGTGAGAAGTACTTTGAACCCTTCAAGGCGGCTGCCCTTGCCGGAACACTCACAATGATGGTCAACTCTGCCAGCATCAACGGTGTGCCTGTTCATGCCAGTTATGAATACCTGACCAAATGGTTGAAGGAAGATCTGCAATGGGATGGAATGCTTGTAACCGACTGGGCAGACATCAATAATCTGTATTCTCGTGAACATGTTGCCAAGGATAAGAAAGATGCTATTCGCATTGCCATCAATGCAGGTATCGACATGTCAATGGATCCCTATAGCGTGGAGTTCTGCATTCTGTTGAAGGAACTGGTTCAGGAGGGTAAGGTGTCAATGGAGCGTATTGATGATGCTGTTCGCCGCATCCTTCGTGTGAAATACCGTTTGAATCTCTTTAAGCAACCGAATACTGGTGGCAAGGGCTATGAGAAGTTCGGTAGTGCTGAGTTTGCAGCCAAGTCATTACAGGCAGCCGAGGAGAGTGAGGTGCTGTTGAAGAACGAAGGGAACATCCTTCCTTTGGCAAAAGGAAAGAAGATTTTGCTTACGGGTCCTAACGCCAACCAGATGCGTTGTCTGCACGGCGGATGGAGTTATACCTGGCAGGGTTCGAAGGCAGAAGACCTGACAGAGCAGTATAACACCATCTATGAGGCGCTTTGTAATAAATATGGCAAGGAAAATGTGATTCTTGAGCAGGGTGTTACCTATAATGAGGATGGTGCCTATTCTGCCGAGAATGAACCGCAGATTGACAAGGCTGTTGCTGCTGCACAAGGAGCTGATGTCATCATTGCTTGTATTGGTGAGAACTCCTACACGGAAACGCCGGGTAACCTTTCCGACCTGTGGCTCTCTGAGAACCAGCGTAACCTCGTGAAGGAACTGTCCAAGACCGGTAAGCCCATCATCCTTGTACTCAACGAGGGTCGTCCGCGCCTGATTGCTGATATTGAGCCGTTGGCCAAGGCCGTTGTGGATATCCTCATCCCTGGTAACTATGGTGCGGATGCCCTTGCCAACCTGTTGGCGGGTGATGCGAATTTCTCTGCCAAACTGCCTTATACTTATCCTCGTGAGATCAATTCGCTGAATACCTATGATTATAAGGTGAGCGAAGAGGTGGGTACAATGGCGGGTGCCTATAACTATGATGCAAAGGTTTCATTGCAGTGGCCCTTCGGCTATGGCATGAGCTATACCACATTCGAGTATGCAAACCTCACTGTTGATAAGTCGTCCTTCACGGCAGATGATGTACTGACCGTTTCTGTGGATGTGAAGAACACTGGCTCTCGAGTAGGTAAGGAGGCTGTCTTGCTCTACACAAGTGATCTTGTTGCGTCTATTGTTCCTGATAACAAGCGTTTGCGCGACTTCACCAAAATAGAACTTCAGCCCGGTGAGACCAAGACGGTCACCTTCAAGCTTCCTGGCAAGAGCATGGCCTTTGTAGGTGCTGATGGTCGTTGGATCTTGGAGGAGGGTGACTTTACGTTGAAGGTCGGTCGTTTGACACAGAATATCCAATGCACTAAAACCAAGGTCTGGGATACACCAAACATATGATCCAAGAGTATGCTATCAGGGTGCATCCGCACCAAGCGGCCAATGAGGCCACCATCAAGGACTACCTGGCACACGAGGAAGGTCTTGAGATGAAGTCGATGACGCACGTCAGAGTACTGAAACGCAGTATTGACGCTCGTCAGCGTACCATTTTCGTCAACCTCAAGGTGCGGGTATATATCAACGAGGAGCCAACGGATGATGAATACGTGAAGACGGAGTACCGCGACGTGTCATCCGCTCCTCAGGTGGTGGTTGTGGGTGCAGGTCCTGGAGGCTTATTCGCAGCCTTACGACTGATAGAACTGGGCTTGAAGCCCGTGGTGTTGGAACGTGGAAAGGATGTCCATGAACGCAAGAAGGATCTGGCATTGATTGCCCGTACACAACAGGTTGACGAGGAAAGCAACTACTGTTTCGGTGAAGGCGGTGCTGGTGCGTACAGTGACGGAAAGCTCTATACCCGCAGTAAGAAGCGGGGTAGCGTGGAGAAGATCCTGAACGTGTTCTGTCAGCATGGTGCCAGCACGAATATCCTGGCAGATGCCCATCCCCATATAGGTACTGATAAGCTGCCCCGCGTGATTGAGAATATGCGGAACACGATTATCCAATGTGGTGGTGATGTTCATTTCCAGACAAAGATGGTGGCTTTGAACCTCCGTCCTGTTATGGAAGGTGGAGAAACCGACAGAGAGGTGGTTGGCGTGAAAGCCGTTCATACTACCGTCAATGGTGAGCAGGAGGAATGCGAGTTCCAAGGACCTGTCATCTTGGCAACTGGTCATTCCGCCCGTGATGTATATCGTTATCTCACTGATGCAGGAGTCTTTCTGGAGGCCAAGGCCTTGGCTGTAGGCGTTCGTCTGGAGCACCCCGCACATCTGATTGACCAGATTCAGTACCATAACAAGGAGGGTAGGGGCGCTTATCTGCCTGCAGCCGAATATGGCTTTGTGACACAGGTGGATGGTCGTGGCGTCTATAGTTTCTGTATGTGTCCCGGTGGCTTTGTCATCCCTGCTGCAACAGGTCCTGAGCAGATCGTGGTAAACGGAATGAGTCCGTCAAACCGAGGCACGAGATGGAGCAATAGCGGTATGGTGGTGGAACTGCGTCCTGACGATGTGCAAGGTGAAGGACCGTTGAAGATGATGCTCTTCCAGGAAGAGTTGGAACGTGTATGTTGGCAACAGGGAAACAGAAAGCAGACGGCTCCGGCACAGCGTATGACGGATTTCGTGAATGGTAAGCTCAGTGCTGACCTTCCTGACAGCAGTTATGCACCCGGCTTACTGGCCAGTCCGCTACATTTCTGGTTACCCGAGATGATTACCGCTCGTCTGCGTCAAGGCTTCAAGAAGTTCGGCTCGATGAGTCGAGGTTTCATGACCAGCAATGCCACAGTGATAGGTGTGGAAACGCGTACCTCATCCCCTGTCCGCATCTTGCGTGACAAGGATTCGTTGGAGCATGTAAACGTGAAAGGTTTGTTCCCTTGCGGGGAAGGTGCGGGCTACGCAGGAGGTATTGTTTCTGCTGGTGTTGACGGGGAGCGTTGTGCGGAGCAGGTTGCACGACTGCTTGGCGTGGGTTGATGGATGATTATTACTTTTTCTTCATCTCTTCCCGCAAGAACCGTGGCGTATAACCTTTCTTACTCTTAGCCACTACCTCAGGTGTTCCCGTGGAGAGGATGGTTCCTCCCTTACGACCGCCTTCCGGTCCCATATCAATGATATAATCCGCTAATTTGATCACATCGAAGTTATGTTCGATGATGATCACTGTGTTCCCGCGGTCAACCAACTGCTGAAGCACATTCATCAAAATACGGATATCCTCGAAGTGAAGACCAGTGGTTGGCTCATCAAGAATATAGAGTGTCTTACCCGTATCTTTCTTGCTCAGTTCCGTGGCGAGCTTCACGCGCTGACTCTCACCGCCGGAGAGAGTGGTGGAAGGTTGTCCGAGTTTGATATAACCCAGTCCTACATCCTGAATGGTCTTGATCTTCCTGAGTATATCTGGCACGTTCTCAAAGAATTCCACCGCTTGGTTAATGGTCATATCCAACACGTCAGCAATGGACTTACCTTTGTATCTCACCTCTAATGTTTCCCGGTTATAGCGCTTGCCATGACACACCTCGCAGGGCACATATACATCCGGCAGGAAGTTCATCTCGATGGTCTTGTAACCATTACCGCCACATGTCTCGCAACGCCCGCCCTTAACGTTGAACGAGAACCGTCCGGGCTTATAGCCTCGGATCTTGGCTTCGGGCAGGTTCACGAAGAGCGAGCGTATATCACTGAACACCCCCGTATAGGTAGCGGGATTAGAGCGAGGTGTTCGTCCGATAGGTGTTTGGTCAACATTCACCACCTTATCGATATATTCGAGTCCTTCGATGCTGTCATACTTCATGGGTTTCTTCAGCGAGCGGTAGAAATGCTGACTGAGAATCGGCTGTAGTGTTTCGTTGATCAGGGTGGATTTCCCAGATCCGCTGACACCAGTCACCACGATGAGCGTTCCCAACGGGAAGGTCACATCCACATGTTTGAGGTTATTTCCGGATGCCCCATGCAGGGTGATGGCTTTACCGTTACCTTTCCTGCGGTGGTCGGGCAGGGCGATTTCCTTCTGTCCGTTGAGGTATTGAGCCGTGAGCGTGTTGGTCTTCATCATCTCAGCAGGCGTTCCTTGGAACACCACCTCACCGCCTTTACGACCCGCCTTAGGACCGATATCCACGATATAGTCGGCATTGCACATCATATCCTTGTCATGCTCCACCACAATCACTGTATTACCGATATCGCGCAGTTCCTTCAACGAGGCGATCAGTCGTTCATTATCTCGCTGGTGCAGACCAATACTCGGCTCGTCGAGGATATAGAGCACGTTTACCAGCTGACTGCCGATTTGGGTGGCAAGACGGATACGCTGACTCTCACCGCCTGAGAGAGAAGCCGACTGACGGTCGAGCGACAGATAGTCGAGTCCTACCTCCAGCATAAAATCCAGTCGTGTGCGAATCTCCTTGAGAATCTCCTCGGCAATCTTCTGCTGTTGAGGCTCCATGTGTTCCTCCACCTTTGAGAGCCATTCTTTCAGTTCGCTGATATCCATCTGCGCCAGTTCCGAGATATTCTTATCCCAGATGCGGTAGGATAGGGATTCACGGTTTAGTCGCTGACCTTGGCACTCCGGACACACAGCGGTAGCGAGGAACTGATCAGCCCATTTCTGTCCACTGGCGCTGTCATCATTCTCCATGATGCTACGCAGGTATTTGATCACGCCGTTGAAGGCCACGAAGAAATCACTCGAGGTATGCACCAGGTCCTTACTGATGCGCACATCCGTCAGCGAACCGTAGAGCACCTCTTGCAAGGCCTCGTCGGGCAGTTCCTTGACAGGTGTCTTCAGGTTGCATTCATAGTTATGCAGGATGGCATCTATCTGCCAGAATATCAGCTGACTCTTATATTTCCCCAACGGTGCAATGGCTCCTTCGTAGATGGATAAACGACGGTCGGGAATCACCTTGTCGAGGTCAATCTCATTGATGTAACCCAATCCTTTGCAATGCGGGCACGCTCCTTCAGGAGAGTTGAACGAGAACTTGTTCGGAGCGGGATCCCCATAGGAGATACCCGTGGTAGGACACATCAGTCGTTTGGAGTAATACTTCACTTCGCCCGTTCCATCGTTCTGCGAAGCATTCGTCATGTCCATCACCATGATAATCCCTTCGCCCTGTTTCATAGCTAAAGAGACCGATTTCTTCAGTCGTTCAGTCGGTCCGCTTTCCTCGTCGGGAGAGTAGGGTGGCAGACTCATCTTGTCAATCACCACCTCGATATTATGGTTCTTGTAACGGTCAACCTTCATGCCCCGTGTGATCTCCGTCACTACACCATCGATGCGGACATAGAGATAACCTTTGCGACGCATGCTCTCAAACAGTTCGCGGTAATGACCTTTCCTGTTACGAACCAACGGTGCTAGGATGAAGATTTTCTTGTCGGCATAATCCTCGCAGATCATGCTGAGCACCTTCTCTTCGGTGTATTTCACCATCTTCTCGCCCGTTGCATAACTGTAGGCCGTACCGGCACGAGCAAAGAGCAGACGGAGGAAGTCGTATATCTCCGTAGTTGTTCCCACGGTCGAGCGAGGATTCTTATTGGTGGTCTTTTGTTCGATGCTGATTACAGGACTCAATCCCGTAATCTTATCCACATCAGGTCGTTCCATTCCCCCCAGGAAGTTACGGGCGTAGGCCGAGAAAGTCTCGATATACCTTCGCTGTCCTTCTGCAAAAATCGTGTCGAAGGCCAGTGACGACTTCCCCGATCCGCTCAGTCCTGTAATGACTGTCAGACTGTTTCGGGGAATCTCCACATCGACGTTCTTCAGGTTATGCACCCGAGCGCCCCAGATATTGATTCTCTCGTCTTCTCTGTTCATGATGGTGGGAGGAAGATAGAAACGGGATTAGTAGTTGGAGTTACCGGCTCTTTCTGTAAAGCCACGAAGCAGGTTCACGTCACGACGGATATTGTATTCCCTGCCGTCTGCACCCTTGGCCTTGACGAGCACGAAATACACGCCTTCCTTCACGTCCTTACCATTGTATGTACCGTCCCAGCCTTCAGCGGGATCCGTCCACTCAAACAACTTCTGTCCCCAGCGGTTGAAGATATAGGCG
>JBGUJY010000070.1:0-78790 GCA_045114185.1 Prevotella sp.
ACGTCCCAATCCATCCTTTTTCAGTTCTTTCAGCAAATCTGCTTTTACATCAAACATCACTTGCTTTCCATGACCATCGGTAAGGTCTGCCAATATCTGGCAATCAACTATAATGGTCTTGCCGTTATCTAATTTAATCAGCGTGCAATCAGCGTTGCCCACAGGATAATACTTAATAATGTGTTCCATAATCACTTCGTTTTTAAATATTCAATCAATACTTCTCTTGCATAATAATAACCTCTCTCTTTACAGCGTCGTCCTATTAAGATGATTACAGCTAGGGCAATTAACCAAGCCCACCATAAGGCGTAAAACTTAGGCATGATAATACCTACTGATACTATGGCGAGAGTTAACATAACGCGAGAAAAGGCATATTGTGCATTGAAATCTGGTACACGAGTCTTTTCATTTGAGTTTGAGTAAGACATAGCTTTGCCAAACATTTTTCCTTCGCAGGCTTTATCGTCACCAAGTTCTTGCTTCAAAAGCTTAACTGCTTTCTTGTACTCATAAAAACGAATACGTCCAAACCCAGTATAATTTCGGGTCTTGCCGTAACAATTTGGTTTGGGTGCCTTTAATAGTTTATCTGAAGGCCTGCCTCCCATAAACCAATAATATAAAGGCTCTAATAACGCACTTAATGCATTTAGCATATAGCCCATCACGTATGCTAAAGACAACAATATAGTCACATTGATGTCGTTTATATCCCAATCAATTACTATTGAAAGGACAAATAATAAGACAACACCACTAATCAATGTATTAAGCACATCGTAATACTTGAAGTTCATAATCTTTAAATCTATTATTGCTTGTTTCTTAATGCTATTGCAGGATGTGTCACTGGTGCACTTTGATAAGTTAATGTTCCACTTTTTGAGGTGGAATATACATTACAGTGTTTACTAAGGAAATGCACAACGACCCGATTGGGGTGCTTTTTGCTACCCTTGGCACTAATAACAGCACTTGATGGTTTTAGCATTTCAATTACTTCGGTGGTCAAATTATGCTTGCTTCCATGGTGTGGCACTTTTAATACACATCCAGGAATATTTTGAGGATAATCTTCAACAGCATCCTTCAATGTAGCACTGCATGCATCACCAGCCAATAAAAAGTTATGGTCGTTAGGGTGGAAAAGTAAAATCAAACTTGACTTATTGGTTGGCGACTCCTCCTTTACTTCATCCATTACGCTCTTAGCCTCTTCCTCTGTAGGCAACTCATCCTCCGCATAGTTATTAGCATTTGTCTCATCCTCCAATTCTGAAAAGCTTAAAGCCATTTGATAGCACGCATCTTGGAAGAATTTCAGTCTCGGACCAATAACCATCAATGGCATTCCTATGACATCTTGTCCTAATATTGGTTCGACAAGAAAAGAATGTCGTCTTGCCTCATCTATCAGATTCCGAGTCGCATCTGTCGGATGGTTGTAAACAGCCTTGGCTATAGCTTCCAATTCACCTGTTTTATGCCACAACCTTCTGACATCTTTCTGCATAAGCGTATCTGGCCTACGGATATAGAAATTAGATATTTCCACCTGCGAATCAGTAAGCAAGTCGAAGAAACCACCTTTGTGATCTTTATCAGGATGAGTGCAGAAAGCGTAATCAATGATATATTTATTGTTTTCCTTATGCTTCACATAGACTTTGACTTTATTTGCATCACCAACATTTCCTGCATCAACCACCGCAGTCCACCAACGATAACCATCATGGTAGTTGACGACTATAGCGTCTGCATCCTTAACATCAATTATCGTAACTTCGTATTGCATATCGTAATATTTATTTTCATTAGTTTTTATTTGGAGCAACATTACTCCAATATAACATAATACAAGACCTGTGCCAGCACTACCCACATAAGAAAACAAGTAAAAATGACACAAATCCAAACCTCAATCATGCCAATTTGGCAGAGCAGTATAATATAAAATTATGAAAGTGAGGATAACACTTTGGTTGCCACGTCACTAGTGATTTTTAATCTTAGAATACTTAGCCCTTCACACGACTCCATTCGTCGTTAGCAAGGATAATGATGCGGAGGTATCGTCGGAGGACTTGTTTGTGTCGTCCTTATTGATAAACTGCCAATGTAGCGAGTATTTTAGTTTCAAGTGACGGAAACGTTCTTGAAGATATGCTCCTTCACGGTGTTATCTTCCGTATTAAAGACTATTCCCATCAAAAGGCAAAGGTATAACTGAAAGACCTAAAGGACATCAAAGAAAACAGAAAACAGTCCTTCGAAGGTGCAACTCTTAAACAAATTAAAGAATAACTGCAAAAAAGAAGTAAAAATGCGCTGTTATTTGTCAAAAATCAAATTTTAATTTATATCTTTGCACTTGAAAAATTATCAAAATTTCAAAGGTGGTATGGTAAATGGACATTCTACAGACAGCAATACCTTAAGGCAACGCATAGAGGCGATGCCTGAAGATTGCATTCTGTTCCGCTCTGATTTTCCAGAGTATCACGCTGAATTTGTGGGTGGCACCTTGTCTGAACTCGCTAATGAGGGTGTTCTTACTAAAATTGCACAAGGCATTTATGCCAAACCACGAAAAAGCCGATTCGGAGTTGTATTTCCTACTGTTGATAAGGTGGTACAGGCTATTGCAACCCGTGATAATGCTCAGGTGTTACCTTCGGGTATGACAGCGTTAAATGTATTGGGATTATCTACACAGGTTCCGATGAATTATACATATTTGACAACTGGCAGCGAGAGAACTATAAAACTCGCTAATTGTCAGGTAACTCTAAAACGCGGTGTCCCCAAGAACTTTTGCTATGAGACACGTCTTGTAGCCTTATTGGTGCAAGCTCTTAAGGTATTAAAGCGAGAGAATATAAGCAAAGAAGAATTGCAGACGATAAGTTCACTAATCTCAAAAGAACCAGATAAGGAATCTTTGATGAGAGACGTGGATATGATGCCTGCATGGATGAAACGTATTGTAAAACCGATGCTTAAAACAGAATAAAGACAATGGGAAAACTTTGGTTAAATAATGAGCTTGTTGACCGTCTTGCCATGCTGCAACAGACGGAAGCCACACATCCTGGTATCAATCAAGTGGCTATCGAAAAGGACTGGTGGGTAACAGTAACACTGAAAGCTCTGTTCCAAACGGACTGCTGTGAATCGCTGATATTCAAGGGTGGCACGTCACTCTCAAAAGGTTTCAATATTATTGAACGTTTTTCTGAAGACATAGACTTAGCCATCAGCCACTCTTTCTTTGGCATAGAGAAGTCAAACAAGAGCCAACGCGATAAGCTGAAGAAACTGGCACGAAAGTATATACAAGAAACACTTTCTATTCAAATTGATGAACATTTGAAGAGCATGGGGCTCACTGGATACACTATCGAGAATGTCACCCAAGTGCAAGACAAGAATGGAGAATGGAAACCTATAGACTCAGACAAAGACCCTACGGTAATACTATTACATTATCCGTCCATTGTTGAAGATACTATCAGTTACATTCCTCCACGTGTGAAGATAGAGATTAGCTGCCTCTCCATGGACGAACCAACAGAGGAACGTTGCATTCACTCATTAATTGGTGAGACCTTTGAAGAGGAAGACATAGATGCCAATTGCAAGATAAGAACAGTTGTTCCCACACGCACATTCTTGGAAAAGATTTTTCTTTTGGCTGAAGAATTCCAGAAAGATAAGCCCAGAAGTGTTCGTATGTCCCGTCATCTGTACGACTTGGAGAAACTGATGGACACTGAATATGGGCGTGAGGCTTTGGCTGACCGTACTCTCTATGACGCAATTGTTGAGCATCGTAAAGCATATTACGCATTGAAGTATGTGAACTACGATCTTCATGCTCCTGCTACTATCAACTTTATGATACCAGAGCAAGCAATTGAATCATGGAAATCTGACTACGCAGACATGCGACGATTTTTCATCTATGGTCAGTCTTTGGAGTTCGACGCTGTGATGCAGAAAATTGCAGAATTACAGGAAAGGGTAAGAGCTATCGCGAAATAATGATATGAGAGATATTTAACAATCATAAGACAAAAAGAATATGAAGGGAAACCATAGCGTAAAGCCTGTAAACAAATACTGTATTAATGAGAGCGAGTAACAATTATGAAGACAATAACTATTGATATTTTGAGGGTAGCTTTCAGAAAGTTGCTTACCGCCACGTACTATGATAAGACGGATTTGGTGATGCGGTATCGTGTGGCTACACTCGCAAGGAATCTTTCAATAGAGGGGGAAGAAAGGCGCATTTTTGATGAACTTCTGAGTGTAGCGGAAGGGAAAAACGACAAACTGCTTAATAGGTGGCTACATGAGATGTCTTTATCGTTCTATCCAAAGAAAGTAACAAGTAACGAAGAGATTGAAGATGACCATGTTATAACGAATGTTCCACCCCATCAGATGAAGGTTGAGAGGTTAATGGTGAAGGCAAATATACCTGTTGAACTCTGCATACTTGATGTTGCTTGGCTTCTCTTATATGGATTTCAGGTTGATAGCAAACTGTACAACCATAGTTATGGTAATAGGATGGATCTCATACCCAATAACAGTGGAGTACGGTTAGGCAATGCGTTATTCAAAAAGTATCAGAATCAATATAAAAAATGGTGGGAAAACGGTATTAAGGCTGCGAACCAACATCTTAAAGAAAAAGAAGATGTAACTATAATTAATTTTGATATCAGCAATTGTTATCACTCTATTGATTTCAACTTTGATGAATTCTTTACCTATTATGACACTAACTGGCCCGATAACAACCTACGTGAAGATGCACTGACTCAAACCATCATCAAAGTATATCAGCGATATTGGGAAATAACACAAAACACGGACATAGATGTTTTCAAAGGGAATAATGTAGGAAAACACCCTTTGCCGCTAACTTTGATGAGTGCCCATGTATTAGCAAATTGGTATCTGAGTCCGCTTGATGATTTTATCACCCGACAGTATCAACCGTATTATTACGGAAGATATGTTGATGATTGTATGGTTGTGGTAAAAACAAATTCGACTGAAGGAACTTTGGTAGATAGTTTTCAAAAAGAACTGCACGGACTAATGGCTATCAATGGCAGTAAAGCTATTTTTGCTTTTGCTGAAGGTAAATATCAACGGTTAGGTTCCTTTGAACTACAACAAGACAAATTATATATTTACAGGTTTAACTGCTTGTTACCTCAGTCATCTCTTGACGAGTTTGTGCAAGGGCAGATGGAGCGAGGCAGCGAATTCCGATTCCTGACGGATGACGCTGATACAGGCAATGTAAATTTGGAATTTGTGACCTTGGTTAATACGCTTGATGCAGAAGAGGAACCTGGACGCAGATTTAATATACTGGAAGAGAATAAGTATAAGTTGGCCGTTTACCTTGCAAAGTTATCATCAAGACTATCCAAATATGGTGAAAAGTATGAGCATTATGAAGAGGTAGAAAAAGTATTTCGCTATTTCACAGAAGGATATTTAATTAAACATTATCAGCTGTGGGAACGCCTAATGACGGTTTTTGTGCTTGCAGACAGGCAAGACTATGTAGTAGAATTTGTAAAAAATGCAAAGAATCAGATAGAAACATTAATACCAGAGGTTGGTTTATTTGGAGATAATGAAGAAGCAGGAATACAGCAATTGGTGAAATGCTTAATGTTCCATTTGGAGCAATCACAGATTTTAGCTCTCAGCTTGCATCGAGAAACCTCAGAGGTTGATTCGCTTTATCTTGATACTTTTATGGTAAGAATGCACTATAATCTGCTGCCATTACAAGAATTTTATAAAGATTTTGCGACCAAGGGTGTGAAACTGACTATGGATGGTTATGCGCTACAAGAAGATTTGTTCAAGTATCAATGGATGCCTTACTATGTGAAGTATTATGCTATAGTAAATGCATTAAGCATTGGTGAGGTATACAAGCCAGACGTTTACCAACGTGCTTTTGACATATATTGCACATTGAATCATGTTGGACACTCTATCGATTTGATGGCATTTTGCCGACCACCGCAAGAAGACAAAGTTACTGAATTTAATGTGGATTTAGCATGGGCACCTCTTTATGAAGACAAACGTACGGTGTCTGTAGTAGAAGTGGATATTCAGGATAAAGATGCAATAGATGTTATTGATAAGTTTGGAATAGTTGACACAGACAAAGTAGCAGTATTTGATAACATCTTAGACCAGATAACTAAAATTTATAAAACAGATATATTTATTCTGCCAGAGCTTTCGCTACCTATTTATGAGTTAATGAGCTATTGCTTATATGCCGCCAAACATGAGAGGGCTTTTGTGTCAGGAATGGAATTCGTGGTTAAAAAGGATACCGTTTATAACTACATAATTACATGTTTGCCTGTTACCTTATATGGTCAGAAGGATGCCGTACCAGTAATAAGGCTCAAGAATCACTATGCTCCTGATGAAATAAATAAGATTCATGAAAAAGGGAAGAATGTGCCGCAACCAACCCATAGTTGGCAGAATTTGTATCATTGGCATGGTCATGTGTTTACAAGCTATTATTGTTTTGAACTGGCCAGCATTAAAGAAAGGTCTTTTTTCTATTCAAAGATAGATGCCATGTATTGTCCCGTTTTCAATAAGGATACTTACTATTTCAACAATATAGCAGAGTCAATGGCAAGGGATATGCACTGCTATTTTATTCTGTGTAATGTTTCGCATTACGGAGACAGTCGAGTAACAAAGCCTGACAGCCATATAACGATGAATATGCTGAAGGTAAAAGGAGGAAACACCGATGACAATAAAGCGTTTATATTGTCTGCGACTTTGGATGTGGATAAGCTTAGAGCCTTTCAGAAGATGACTATGGAAGAACAAGATGCAAACAATAAGAAGTTTAAAAAAACGCCACCAGACTATGATAAGACTAAGGTTGTTCAAAGAGAACGTGAAAGATTTTTGTTTCCATACAAAGACTGGAACGATGAATGCGTGACGAATATAGTTGAAGTTGGTATGAAATATTGAAGAAAATAAATACTTAAAGGAGCCATTTTGTACGTTTTTCTAATATACTTATAAATTCGTTGTATCTGTGTAATCTCTAAAAATATAACCGATATGACACACCAACCGAACAAGCAATTCAACACCTACAAGGAGGGACTCGATTTGGAGTTCCTGCGGGAGTACTGCATGGAGCACGGGGAGCGGTGTACGTTCCTGCGCGGCGAGACGTTGGAGGATGCAGGCGAGCCTGCACAGTGGGTAGCATTCATGGTGCGCGGATGCTTCAAATACGTAACGCGTAGCTACAGCAAGGCTGGCACCTGAACACATCAATGGCAAAGTTTTTGATGGCCATAAGTATCCTTTGAAACACCAATTCAAATCAACTTAAAGAACATTTGCGATTTCGTCTCTATTCAAAAATTTGAATATCGTATGAGGATACAACTTATAATGTTTCCTATCCAATAAGAACGTTGGATCTATATTTTCCAAAAAATGCGTTTTATCAAGTAGCTCTCTAAAATAATAATGACCTTCCTTGTTTTTGCCATATTTCGAAATGGCATCATAGAAAATCAAACAAAGTTCCTCGTTCGATAATTGGGCTTGAAGAAGATTCAAATATTTGTCTCTCAATTTAATATCATTCTTGTTATATTCATCGTCAATTACAAACTTAATTGTATTGAAAATATATCTATACATATATCCAATATTACAATTGACAGACTCTATATAGCTTTCATATTCTGCTGCCAACAATCCTTGTAACTGTTCAATGGAAGCAATGTTGGCGTTAACTGGAACAAATGAAGATGTAAATTCGGCCAAATTGCTGTCCGAAACGAGATGATTTCTATACGATTCTCTGAAGTGATTATAATATTCAATCAGATTTCTAGCAGTAGTATGATTATAGTTTGAACTAATATTTGCATTGACGGTATCCTGTAC
Organism: Prevotella sp.; assembly: GCA_045114185.1. Lineage (GTDB taxonomy): Bacteria > Bacteroidota > Bacteroidia > Bacteroidales > Bacteroidaceae > Prevotella. The sequence continues at coordinate 8,005 of JBGUJY010000070.1, forward strand.
CTGTTTGAGCATTCCTAAAATGTTGAAATAGGTGGTTTCAAAACGTGCTTTATCACTTTGCTCTTTGGTTACGCGAAGTTGTTCTCTTTGTTCCCTGAATGTTATGAATAAGAATAATGTGGCTGTAAAAGTAAAGATGATTCCTATAGTTCCCCACAAGAAATCGCCTATATTATTAGATAATTGTTCATACACATTATCACTAATAAATGCCCAAGAGTAACCACAGAACTGCCATTGTTTAAAAACAAAATATGAATAGAAGCCCCATAATATAACTCCTATAATAATACTTGCTAAAGCAATCTTTGTCAATAATTCTTTCATGTCTCTAACTAACATTGAATTGTTGCTGTATGAAACTTATCAACTCGTTGGCTTTATCGTCAACATACGAAAATGTAGGATACCTGTTCGATCCAAGAACTGCATCTGTAGAAATATCCATACTCATGCCTAAAGATTGAACATCTTGTAATGAAAGGATCTTGTCCTGTCCGTCAATTTTTACGGTTACTGCAATATCACTACAAGTTAGGTCTTCTTCTATCACATAGAGTGTATTGGTTTCATTTCTCTTATTTCTAATCCAATTTAGAAACTCAGAAATACGCATATATTGATTAATTCCAATGTTATATGTCACAGTCGTAGAGATACCTTCGCCGTTTATTGTATTACCAGATATTCTTGAAATGCTAAGATCGTCTTTAGTAACCTTACGCAATTCTATCTTTTTTGCTTCATATCTAAGAGTTTGCATCTTACGTTGGACTAATGCATCTATTGATAGAGGAACTATTCTTAGAGTATATCGTCCGTCGCTTGGACTTGCTTGATAAAACTTAAGAATCGCATTATTCAATACTGTCATTATTCCGTAATTACTAATTCTTTCAATCAATAGGAAACCAATATTTGAGTTCTCTGGAATATAGAACATGAAATAGAATGGCTTCATCAACGCCTCTCCAGCACCTTTTTGAAATTTTAGCTCGCCTGTTGATATATCAACCCCATCTTCTTGAGTACCATAATCGCCTGATTCAATTATACCAGACAAGTAACGACCTCTTCTGTATAAATGATATGTGCCGTCAGGCTTACGTGAAAGTCTATAAGCGTTACCTTGTTGCGCATTGGGTTCAGCATCTATATTGACTGGAACATATTGATCGCCACGTTCTACATCTTGTTTCCATGATGTTATCATAGCGTCCATATACTCCAAAAAATCTTGTCCATTGTTGAAGTCTGATAGAACTTGTTTGTCATTCTTGTTTCCATGTGTATGGATTGTGATTGCGTAAACCGCCAATGAAAATGTTTTAGCCATAAAAATATTTTTGTTTTTTAATATCACCGTTGTATCGTTCTGCACAGGCAGTCATTTGTAATGAGGAAAAAACTGAGGGCTTATTTCATCCCTCAGCCGGCCGATTCAGCCTTTGATTATCTGTTCAATGTAGTGGTATATTGTTCTGATATCGTCAGGGACGAAAATCATTTCCATTATATCTGGCTAGCCAACATATAACTACCCACCTACATAAAGTAGATGCAATATTGAACATACACACTTCGCAGAGTTTTCAAAGCTCTGCCTTTTCACTCTGTGAGCTAATTGGGCAAAATTTAGCCCAATCTAGCATAAAAAAATAATTCTTTTCATAATTGAAAGTTTTTAATTCTTTATTCCTGCAACCTATGTCCCGCAGTAAGGACTTCATGAAAATCTCCTTCAACTTTCCTCCCTTCCACCCAGCTCTTGCTATCTGTCCAGAGATTTCAATCTGACTTTCCTAAATTCTCAATTGGTAAATATCATCAGTTTAGTATTAATACCTATTCACTATTACTAACTACTAGCTTATATTATCAAACTACTATTATTATCCTTATCTTCACGTCTCATTATCGGTTACGTTGGTAAGTTGGCTCACTGATAACCTCTCCGACATTTGCGTGTTGGTTATTGTAGTCCTTAACCATAATCATTGTTCTCAAACAATAGTTTCGTCATTGTATTCATTGTCCACATTTTGTTAAAATATAAGTTTCGTTTTTCCTCTAATTCGTTTTAAAATTATCTGTCTATAGATGTTTTTGGCTTGCATCGTTTATTACAGTCTCATTGATTATTGTTGACTGTTGAATCATAAAACATAGCTTTTATATCATAAGTTTATTTAGTGGTATTTACACTACTGTCCAATTCGTTTTGTCCATTGTTTAACATGGCGTTGGTAGGAAGGCTAATGCTTGTAGAATCATTAGCCTTACTTGAAATATAGCTATTGTTGTTACATGTTTGAAATGTTGATATTATAATAGCAATTAATGCCAAAATAATAGTAATGAAGCTATTCTTGGTCTGTTTTTGAGATAACTTTGTTTGAGTCTTTGTTTCAATGAGTGCTTGTTCCTCCAAAGATTTAAAACCACAACGGACATAGTCTTTTAGCGTTTCACTTACATGAATAGTATGAGTTAAAGACCTCAAAAGAATAATTCCAATTGATTCATCAATTTTCATCGATATTCGATCTAACCTGATTACGTTACCAATTGTTTTGGGATCATTAACTGTTGAACTAGGTGGAACAAGGAAAATAAGTCCTTGTTTCTCCAGATAATCGATCAGAAGTGAACGTTCCAATATTTCATTATAGATGGGAAAGATTTCTTTTTCTGGCGGGGTGCCATTTGCATCGTAAGGGAAAACCAATTCCATATTATTCCCATCAAAGCCCACATTCTTACTGCTAAAGATGTCATTAAACAAATTAACCGGTAGGTACATCCAAGTATTAGATGACTCAATTACCAATTGGTTGATAATCAACTGTTCTTTTTGACTAAATAATCTCATAATATTTGTCTTTTTGTCCTCTAAATAGTCTTTATTAATGTTTAAATATAGTTATTCCATTTAATTACTATTATTACTGTCCACTTATAACCATCTTGAACTACGTTCGAGCTCGTTTACGCTCGGCATAGTACGAGCAAGCTCGACTCTGCTCTCACTTAATCACGACCTTCTTCCCCCCTTGTATATACACCCCCTTCTTTGGCGTGCCCTGTACGCTTCGACCGCTGAGGTCGTAAATCATCGAGGGCTCTTCTGTCATGGCAGAGGTAATGCTTCGGATTGTATTCGGTTCAAAAGCCCCGCTAGCAGGTATAATAAAGTCTGGTTGCGATGATGAGAAATCCCCACTTTCATACATTTCATTTGCACATTCCAATGTGTTCTTTTCACTCTCAAGGGTAACATGCAGACTATATACCAATGGATAATATGGGTTACTCCCATCTATCTTGAGTTTATACTCCTCTGCATATGAAGTCAGCAAATCTATATCCTCTTCCTTCTTGAGTGTTACCTGTAGAAATGGAGTCAAAAAAACCTCCCGGTAAGTCTCCTCCATGTCATAATCTCTATAATAACAAGGAGTAATTATCACAGACTTTGAATCTTCTTCCCAGAAATCCAATGAGGTTAACCTCTCCAAATCTGTCCGAGTAATAAAAAAATAAGAGAAGCCCAAATACTCTGTTACCGAATAAAAAGGCTGGATATTTGCAAGAATCCTTTCGCAAACCTTTTCACAATCATCAGGAATGCAGACTAAGACCTTGTTCTCATTTAGGATTAAAGGAATCTTAGTCCCATAATAACTATCATAATAATAGTCAGATTGTGCTACTGCATGTATTGAACATGTGATGAACAATAGCATAAGGATTAGTTTTCTGTTCATAATTATTTTAAACGAATTAAATAGATATTATTGGCTATCACCATATAACAGGTGCGAAGGTATGAATTTCTTTTTGATAAATCAAGCAATTCTTCTTTTTTTTGAATACTCAATTAGTTTTCTATTGTAAGCGTTGTGCCTAATGGAACTGTCGTTGATTCTTTGATCTCCACATAACCCGCTTTTATCGTGATATTACCCTGCCCAAGAGTTACGTCTCCGTAAGGTTTCGTATCTGTAACATTCGTTCCAACATAAACGCTGTCTGCGGTAATGATTCTTGTCCTTTCGATAGTTTCATTCTGGATATAAGCATCTCCTGGGGTGTTGATCACTGAGTTGTATGCTTTAACAAGACCGTATCCATATTGTTCATCCCATGATCCATAAGAGTTCGATTCCGTATATACATTTTGATTTGGTACTTTCTTTGTATTGCTGCAAATAATACTATTCACCTGATCTACAGTCAACTCCGAGTTACGTTCCAATATTAATGCGGCAACCCCTGCAACATGGGGACATGCCATGGATGTTCCAGTGTTATATCCTATTGTGTCATTAAGAACTGTTGAAAGGATGTGAACTCCAGGTGCAACTAAGTCAAGTTCCATTCCATAATTTGAGAAAGGGGCTCTCACCCCTGTACTGTCAATAGCACCAACAGCAAGAATCTTTTCATTGCTATTTGCGGGATAACTTACACTGTTAATACTATCATTCCCTGTCGCAAAGACAACGACGCAACCTTTTCCGTTACGCCCATTTGTGAAAGCATTTTGTATGGCATTGTCTAATAATCCATTAGGATAAGCACCCCACGAACACGAAAGAACGTCAACGTCATGTACTACAGCCCAGTTGATGCCGTTTGCCCATTTCTCTGAGTTTTGAGATGATAAAATATCTGTTCTGTTTCTTATAGGAACGATTGTTGCATCAGGGGCGACCCCCGCAATCAGTTTACCATTATCCTTAACTGCTGCTGCGATTCCAGCACAGTGCGTTCCGTGGCCTCCATATACTCCGTAATATAAGGTAGTATTATATAAAGCATCATAATATAGATTGCCAATATTAGATTCTAAATCTTTATGATACAGAAATACTCCTTCATCTATAATTGCAATTTTTATGTTTCTACCTGTGGCATAAGTCCATGCAGAATCCACAGAAATGTCAATGTTTGGATAAACGCTATTGTGCAGACCCCACTGTTGATTATAAAAGGGATCATTGGAGTATGTTAAGTCTTTAGCACACAAGTCTGGTTCTGATGCTGCAAAATCTCCACTTTCCCATAATGAATTAACATATTCCAATACGTTTTTATTACAATCCTTAGTAACAGCCAGAATATACCATAAAGGCATAAATATATTTTGCTTTACAATATTAAGTCTATACTTCTCTGCATACGAAGTGAGCAAGTCCATATCTTCTTCCTTTTTGAGTTTTACATAAAAGTAAGGACTTGCAAAAACCTCTTTGTTGTTCTTTGTATAATAACTTGAAGTTAATATCACAGACTTGGAATCATCTTCCCAAGAATCCAGTGCGGTTAACTTCTTGAAATCTGACTGACTAATAATGAACGTATCAAAAGTCTCGTCTCTTATCGTATCAAGTATCTGGACAGTTGCACGTATTCTATTGCTTGTATCCTTATTATCTTTAGGTATACTAACACAGATCTTGTTTTCATTTACGATTAGAGGAATCTTCTTTCCTTTGTAATAATAATAATCTGTTTGTGCTATCGCATGTATTGAACATGAGATGACAATTATAATCGTCAAAAACAACTTCTTGTTTATCATTGTTTGGATATATAGTTATTTCGTTATTATCATCCTCTTCGTATCAATCTCCTGACCGCTGACAATCAGTGAGTAGAGGAACATGCCTTCGCCGATCTCGTAACCTCCAAAGGAAACGCTGTCCATGCCTGGGGTGACAGGTAGCTTCTTGACGGGTTTGCCCGTCATGTCGAAGATGCAGATGTAGGCATCCCTGGCATCATCGGCCAATGTAAAGCGGATGGTGGTTGTTTCCTTGAACGGGTTCGGGATGTTCTGGTAGAGTCTGTTTTGGCTGATGGAAGAATTGTCTATACCAGTTGTGCCTCGGGCAGCAGCGGTCTTCCTGCCTGATGCATGTCCCTCCAAAGCCTCGATCTTTTCATTCAGTTCGTTGATGCTCTGCACCAGCAGCGGGATCATTTCCACGTAGTTGATCACTTTGCTGCCGTCCTTGTTCACATAGAAAGGTCGGGGAAGACCTCTTCAAGTCTATCTGCATCAAGTGCATAGTGGCTCTTTGTGTAGAACTGCTCGTCTATGATGTCAGGTTCTGGTGTTTCCATTACTTTGGATGAATCTCCATCAGGGTCGAAAATGGTTTCTTCTTCCACGGGCATAGCAGGCCGCTCCTTCTGATAGGTGGTGACATTGAGACCTGACAGGTTGTTGGCCATAGATATGCCCCTTAGCGATTGACCGCCCTCTGATGAGTTTGATGAACTGGCCGACTCACCAAGGAAGGCTCCCTGAATAGTGGAGCCTGCAACGATGCTGCCCGTAGCCTTTACATTGCCACGGAAGAAACCTGCATATTTGTCACCTGTTGATAAGCCGCTCCCAGTGTCGTTAAATACTGTTCCATATATTGCTGCACCTGTGGTAACATTACTCTGGGCTATACCTCCCAGAACACCTATCGATTTGGTGCCATAACTTGCTGTACCATAAATGCCTATGCTGGTTGTGCCACTATTGGCGATACCCCTAACACCTATTGCTTGAGTCGTGCCCACAGCAGTGAATGCACCACCACATAAAGTGGATGGGCTATTACTGTTTGACAGAGCCGACAAACTAATCCCGTTCTTTCCATTGGTGTCGCAGGTTATATAGGTATTGCCGCTGCTCAGAACCTTAAACTGTGCACTTGCAGAAAAGGCAAGGGTGCAAAGGCTGATTATAATTATACTTCTTTTCATAGGTAGTAACGATTAAATAAATGGGAATGGGAAACTCCATGCTTCCCATTCCGTAATGAATAATGTAGCTTTACAGATTTATGTACCCGTAGAAACAGATGTTGCCTTGGATGATCTGGATTTCATATTCTCCTGAGAGAGTAGAGGGTAAAACCAAGCTGGTTGTGCCAGTGGCAATAACAGTGGAATACACCACGTTGTCATTCTCATCCAACAAGCGCAAAGTACAACCATCACAAGGAGTATAGAAATACAAGATGTAATTCTCAAGACCGATGTCTGGAATCGTGATAGGTGTCTTTTGTTGGCCTGATTCACCATTATCCGGATCATCATACTGTAAATCAACACTTTCAGGTTCAGCATAAACGCTTACATTGCCAAGTGACAGCATCGCTGCCAACAACGAAATAATAATACTCTTCTTTGTCATAGTCTTGCTTTATTTAGTTCATGCCGCAAAGCTATAACAATCAAGTTTATTATGCAAATAATTGAAGGCCTATTAATTCATCAAAGTTCATATCGAAATGTTACAATATGTTAACGGGGGGGGGGGTAAAATGCCGATTCCATCGGTGTTTTTGGACTTTTGGGATGGTATTATCTAAAATTCCTTTTTTAGTATAGAAACCAATAATTCGGAATTAGAAACTAAGCATTGTATTATACTTAACGACAAGATTCCTATAAAGTGTGCGGGAGGATGGCTCGTTAAAGAGGGTTTTGTTAAGAGCTGCTTTGGTATTGGATACTCTCGGGCTTGTGATATCCAGCATATTTGCTTGCTCACTATTACCAACGCCTATAATTGTCATGATACAGACACGGATGTTTTGAGGAGTGTTACAGTACAGGCATAGATCGCGATATAGCTCCGGGTAGCTATTGGCAAAGACGTTTGTCAGTTCCTTCCATTCATCTTCTGTTACAGGAGATAGCGGTTTCCTTGAGATTTCGCGGGTTCGCTTTACAATGGGATCCTCAGCAAATGAGGCGGCAGCTTCCAAATATTTGGAGATGGACTTTTCCTGTTGGAGTTGTTCTATTCGTTTTTGTAACGCTTTGTTCTCTTCTAACAGACTTGCTTTCTCGTCCTCGTATTCCTGATTAATCTGAGCGATCTCACCTTGCGATTCCGAGAGTTTCTGGTGGAAAGCGGTAATTAATTCTCGCTGGTTAAATTCCAACTGTTGTAGTTTGTTCAGGTTTTCTTCGTATTCAACGTTGGCATCAGCCAGATCCATCTTTAATTGTTTGATCTTCTGTTGGTTCTTTCTCCATAGAAGGAAAGCTGTTGCGCAGACAATGGCAATCAACATAAAAGCGATAATTAGTCCAAGCAGTGTCTTGTAGGCCTTAACCTCATTCTTATGAGCCTCCTTTTGCAGTCGGCTGTAGTTGTAGGTTGCGGTCATCTGGGCCACCACGTCTCGGTCTTTGAGGGCGATGGAGGAGTCGTTGGCCAGGCAATACAATCGGGCGTATTTGGCTATGGAGTCCGCCAGATGACGCTTGGTAAACACACTCAGAAGGCCACTGTACATGGGATCCTGATCAACTGGTGTCATTCTTGGGCGGGAGATTTTACGATAATAGTACTCTGCTGAATCAAGATTGTTGATACCTTCGTAATACAAACCTTTGTATTCATAGTATTGACGTTGTGAAGGAGGAAGCTCATGATGCTCGTCGAACAACTCCGACTCAGATTCAAATTGATCCATAAGTGCTTTGGCTTCAGCCAAACGCTGGGGTTGTTTGGTATAGAGGTACATTAGCAATTTTGAGGTGCGCAAGGCCCGCTGGTGGTATCCGTATCTCCGATATTGTTCGATTGCTGACTTCAGGATGAATTCTGCACTGTCTTTCTTGTTCAGCAAAATATAGACACCAGCTGATATCGCCTGATTGTAAATACCCCATTGCGGTTGGTTAGCGCGGAAGGCATAATGGCTGGCTCTTTTCCTTGCTTCAATCTCGTTCGTCATAAGAAGCTGATAATGAAAGATATCTGCCATCTGAGCATAAACATTACTCAATATACGAAAATTGAAGCCAGTAACTGTTGTGTCGGCTGCACTAATGGCATCCTGATAGCTGCTGATGGCCATTGGTGCCTCACCCATATCCGTGTAGGCACGGCCTAAGAGGTAGTGGGCGAGTACGCGTTCGTTAACTGAGCCGTGACGGTCGAAATAATGGACAAGTACCTGGCAAAGGGAGTCGGAAGTGAACTTATCGCTGGTCTTGTTCACTGCATTCTGCCGATGCAGTTGATACTGCATACGGAAGTGGCGGTTGAACTCTGTCTCGTACTGTCCCAGACTGTCGAGGATCTGCAGGGCAGAGTCAGGGTGTTCGTCCATGACTGTTTCTGCCCGCAGCAGAGCATCTTTATACTCCCTCCTAGTTCCGCAGGAAACAAGGAGGCAAAGGGTCAAAGCGAAGAAAGCAATTCGTTTCATCTCCATTCTTTTTGTTTGTGAGTGTAAAGATAAACAATTCTTCGAAAACCGCCAAGTGAAAAGTACACGAAAGTTCACAAAGAAATGAATAACAAACTATTTGTAATGATATGTAAAGCATGAATGGATCGTCCGAAGCCTGCCGCCACTAAACCTCGACGCCGTATCGGCTTCATTCAGGAAGAGGAAGGATAGAGAAACGAAAGCCACCCATCTGCCAGTTGTGGCATGAGGGGTGGCTTCTTATCAGAAAGACTAATAAAAACTCAGAACATGTAAGCAAGTTGGAACGTGAAGGTTCGGTTGCGATAATTATACGATTGTGAGGGCATGATGTCACGCATTCCCCACTCGTAGCCAACCGACATCTGATAGTGCCTTGCCAATTCAAAGCCTGTGCCAAACCCTATTCCCCAGTCAACACGAGAATCATTGCCTAGATATGAGAAATAGTTTAAGGAAACAGATTGCAACTCCTTATGGTTTGTATCCATAGTAGTGTTCTTAATCTTTCCAAACAGTCCCACGTTCAGATATGGTCCGGCATTGATGAAGAACTTGGCATTCTGTCCGCAGTTCCATTTATACCCCACATGCAGTGGGATGTTAAGATAGTACGGTGTAGCCTTGTCTTGTGCAGTGACATCGGTCTTGGGATTATACAACTTCTCTGTTTTCCAGGGAATAGAAGAGAGTGCCAAGCCGGATTCTGTGTAAAGACCGTTTGCCACCGTTGGCAGTGCCAGTTCAACCTTTACTCCCACACGGTAACCAATTCCCGATTCCAAGTCACTCGGCACGTTGAGATTTACACCTGCTAACGCACCCATTCTGAACTCTTGAGCTGCGAGTTGGAGAGACATCAGCACTCCAGCGCAGATAAGGATTATAGTCTTTTTCATGATTATTAATTCTTAATTAGTTCGAGCCAATCGTGGGATTTGGCATAACTGCATCAATATAGGGAACATCGAAAGAAAGATATAGCAAGTGATCAATTCCTCTATAGTCCAAAGTTAGTTCTGCATGGATTAAAGGATTGGTCAAATGTGGGTATCCTTGCGGATCTACGTACCAACCTACGTTTGTCAAGTTCTGATACCAATCATGTGAGGAATCTGCGTTCTTATAGAAATTAATGCTTCCACTATAACCTCCTGTAAATGTTCCTGTTGTAGTTGTTTCACTTACGTAGTTAGCCCATCCTAACCAAGTCTTTTTCCTAAATGAAATCTCAATGTGTAGTTTCATTACAGGTTGAAGCTGAGAACCTTCTACTTTCCTTCCACATTTCATGCGTACTTTCCGCTTGCCTTCTTGCCACCATCCTGAATCATATTCCATACCTACATTATTCGAACTCTCAGTGAAAGCATATACAGAATGACTGATATAACTTGGACTCCAACCTCTTGTCATGGTTGGTTCTTCCTCTCTTTCGTACATGGCTACACCAGCTTCCTGTAAATCTGCGTATGAAGTAACATCGTTCTTACAGATTCTGATACCAGAAATAATCACTTCTCCATTAGCATTTAACAGAAATGCAACATTTTTGTTCTTTACGGGCAGATAGGCACCACAATCGTCAGCATATTCAGAGAAATACAAATAAGGAGAAAAACTGTTTTTGTACTCCATAAAAGACTCTTCAGACTCATCTAAATCTCCAGCTGCCAGCATCGCTGTATCATAGACCTTCTTGAGAGAATAGAATTCCCCGTAACGGGCTTCCACGAGTGAGTATTTTCTTGCATCATCTTCGAGTGATGATAGTTCGTTCAAGAAATCCTCAAATTCTGACTCACTTTTGAATTGAAGAATATTGGTAAGACTCTCTGGCTGCCACTTGGCTTTGTTCATTACAGAGCGTGATTCGATGGGTTCCATAACTCCTGTACTTTCTTCAAAACTAGTGTTTGTACAACTCATAATCAAAGCAATGAGTGTCACTGATAATAAATACTTTTTCATAATGGACTGTTTTTTGTTGTTAATACATTTTTTTACAGATTAATGCCCCCTCATAGAAATAACAGTAGCCAGTTCGATGAACTGGATTACAATATCGAATTGGACAATCTGCTTCATGAATAGACAGCCTTGATCGCTCTAGTATCAAGGCTGTCTCGATGTATCACCATAGAATGTCATTGGAATCTGTTACGCTGACCAAAGGACCTCTAACATAGAAAACTTCGCCATGCTGACAGTTGCAATAGTGACATAGTGGAACGATGTACCACTTATTACTTGGATAGTCCACTAGTTGGACATGAGCACCATCAGTAGCCAAAGGGTGGTTACACGGGCAATCAACTCTATGACAGCTACCTGCGGGTAATCCTGTGGCATTTTCCCAGTACCTGATCCAGTTCCCGGGTCTGCTCCCTTCTCTTAAATTCCTAACTCTGTACGTCATATTTTTAAATTTTAATAGAAACTGAATAATCATTTGAATTTGTACCGCGAAAATATAACGATCATACTATATTTGCAAATATATGAAGGTATATTAGTTCATCATAGTTCACATTAAGGAGTTATGATATTTTAACAGGTTGGGAAAAACATCGATTTCATCGGTGTTTGAGAAGAGACGTCCTATTAGAACACAAAAGTACGATTAAAGAATCCTCATTCCCCTAGCAGGGAACATATACTTATTTCCTTCCAAAGTCAGCGGGAATCTCGCCCCATTGGGCTTTTAGATAAAGTGAAATATTACTAATGCTAAAAATGTGATTTTTATATCCCAAAATGTGATTTTTTATTGATTTTTATATCCCAAAATGTGATTTTTTGATTATATTTGCCACCGAAAATGTGATTTTTTGATTATATTTGCCACCGAAAATGTGATTTTTCGTTGATTTATATACCTGAAAATGTGATATTTTTGATATGGAACTGCTTAAAAGAAAGATAGACAAGTATCTTTTGGATTGGAAAAACAATCCGGAAAGAAAGCCATTGATTGTGAAAGGTGCCCGGCAAGTTGGGAAGACCGTATCCATTAGGGCATTCGGCAAGGACAATTATGAGTCGGTTATCGAAATTAACTTTGTACTTCAGAAAAAGTTCAGAGCAATCTTTGATAATGGCTACGAAGTGGAGTCGATTATCAAGAACATCTCGCTACTGGAACCCTCTTGGAAATTTATTCCCAATAAGACGCTACTCTTCTTTGATGAGTTGCAGAAGTGTCCCGACTGTGCTACTTCGCTTAAGTCGTTTTGCGAGGACGGACGTTATGATGTTATCTGTTCCGGTTCACTGATGGGCATTTACTATGAGGAAATCGAATCTAATGCTGTTGGTTTCAAAGAGGATTTCGAGATGCACTCGATGGACTTTGAGGAATTCCTGTGGGCAAAGGGATATTCACCAGAACAGATAGAAGACCTCTATCAGCACATGTCTAAGCTACAGCCCTTCTCACAGCTGGAGTTGGATACGATCACAGATGCATTTCGCGACTATATGAGTCTTGGAGGAATGCCTGAAGTGGTGAAAATGTATATTGATAACGGCCATTTCGGTGGAACACTGAAACTCCAACGTCAGTTGTTGAAGGACTACGAGGAAGACATCACCAAATACGCAAAGGAGAGTGATAAGGCAAAAATCCTTGCTGTTTACAGTCATATCTCCACCTTCTTGGCAAAGGAAAACAAGAAATACCAGATTACCAAGATTGCCAAAGGAGCAAGGAACAGGGAGTACATAGGATCCGTTGAGTGGCTGAAGGAAGCAGGTGTCATCAACGTATGCTATTGTCTGAACAACGTGGAGCTACCTTTGAAAGGCAATTATAATGCCGACTACTACAAGATATATTATCACGATACAGGTCTGCTCATAGCCTCTTTGGATGAGGAGGCGCAGGAAGACTTGCGTGCCAATAAGAACTTTGGAACCTACAAGGGTGCGATCTATGAGAATGTGATTGGCGAGATGCTCCGCAAGTCGGGTTATGAACAGTTGTATTTCTATAAACACGAGAATCCCGCCTTAGAGATGGACTTCTTTGTTCGCGATGCCGACTCGTTGATTCCTGTGGAAGTGAAGGCCAAGGATGGTGCTACCGTTTCACTCAATAATCTCATCAAATGGGATTCCTATCCTGATGTGAAGTACGGTGTCAAGTTCGGCTACAAGAACATTGGATGGAATGGGCAGTTCTATACCTTCCCGTATTTCCTTGCCTTCTTTTTGAAACGCTTTCTAAAAGAAGCATCTGTATAAGAAAAGGATCTTATTTCCTTCCAAAGTCAGCGGGAATTTCGCCCCATTGGGATGTTTCCCATTTGATGATGGGATTTTGATAGGTGTGGGTGCGAAGCCAGTTTTCTGCACGGGCGATAATCTGGTGCAGTTGTTCTGTTTCGTCAGTGTGAGGAAGGGTGGTCTTACAGCGCTTTTTGCTTACCCAGAGAATGGCATTGTAACTGTCACTGTAGATGGTTTTGCAGATCCCCTGATTTTGCTGTAAGGCCAGAGCGTGAACGATAGCCAGGAATTCCCCGATATTGTTGGTGCCATGTACCGGACCGAAATGGAAAACCTGTTGTCCTGTAGCTAAATCAATTCCCTGATACTCCATCTTGCCTGGATTACCGCTACAGGCTGCATCCACAGCCCATGCGTCTGCACTCACCTCTAAGGGCAAGGGCAGTACCGTATCATGACGGTTCTCCGGCGGGTTTAAATTTTCAATTTTCAATTCTCAATTTTCAATTTGGCTTACATTCTTTCGGGTACTTCAATACCGAGCAGAGCCATGCTGTTCTTGATGATCTTGGCCACGTTGCGGGCAAGAACCAGGCGCAACTGCTTCTTCTGCTCATCCGGCTCGTTCAGGATGCTGTAATCATTGTAGAACTGGTTGAACACCTTGGTGAGTTCGTAGCAGTAGTTGGCAATGCCACTGGGCGAGTAGTCCTTGCCGGCCTGCTCAACGGCAGCGCCATATTCGTTCATCTTCTGGATGAGTTCGATCTCTTTGGGGTTGAGGCTAGTTGTGCAAGACAGCCCCGTGTTGCTTAAACTAGCCGCTTTACGGAGGATACTGCGGATTCTTGCATGGGTATATTGGATGAACGGGCCTGTGTTGCCATTGAAATCGATACTCTCTTCGGGATTGAAGAGCATGTTCTTGCGGGCATCCACCTTCAGGATGAAGTATTTTAGGGCACCCATTCCCACGATGCGGGCGATCTCGTTGCGCTCCTCATCGCTCATGTCAGCGAACTTACCTAATTCGATAGAGGTCTTCAGTGCATCATCCACCATCAGCTGCATCAGGTCGTCAGCATCCACCACGGTACCTTCACGACTCTTCATCTTACCGTTAGGCAGCTCTACCATACCGTATGAGAAGTGTACCAGTTCCTTTCCCCACTTGAAGCCCAGACGGTCGAGCAGGATAGAGAGCACCTGGAAGTGGTAGTTCTGTTCGTTACCCACCACATAGATCATCTTGTCGATGGGGTAGTCGTTAAAGCGCATCTCGGCCGTACCGATATCCTGTGTCATATATACGCTGGTACCGTCGGAACGGAGCAACAGTTTCTGGTCGAGTCCCTCGTCGGTGAGATCGGCCCAAACACTATTATCTTCATGACGCTCGAAGAGTCCTTTGGCAAGGCCTTCCTCTACCTTGGCCTTTCCTTTCAGGTAGGTCTGGCTCTCATAATAGATCTTGTCGAAACTTACGCCGAGTTTCTTGTAAGTCTCATTGAAGCCAGCATATACCCAACTGTTCATCTTCTCCCACAGGGCACGAACCTCTGGGTCGTTCTGCTCCCATTTCACCAGCATCTCGTGTGCTTCCTGAATCAGTGGAGCCTCGGCCTTGGCGCGCTCCTCAGCCTCTTTCTCGTCGATTCCCTGTGCGATGAACTGTTCTTTCAGCTGAGCAATCTCCTCACGGTAGTGCTTATCGAAGAGCACGTAGTAGTCGCCAATCAGATGATCACCTTTCTTACCACTGCTCTCAGGAGTCTCACCATTGCCCCATTTCAGCCATGCGAGCATGGATTTGCAGATATGAATACCGCGGTCGTTCACGATATTGGTCTTCACCACCTTGTTCCCGTTAGCCGACATGATTTGTGCCAACGACCATCCAAGGAGGTTGTTACGTACATGGCCTAAATGCAGGGGCTTATTGGTGTTGGGGGATGAATACTCGATCATCACCAGTGGCGAATCCTCTGTGGCGGTCTTCTCACCGAAGTGCTCATCAGCATCAATGTCGTTGAGCAGTTCCAACCAAGCAGCTTGTGAGATGACGAAGTTTAGGAAGCCTTTGACTACGTTGAAATCGGCCACGATCTCTACGTGCTCTTTCATCCATTCACCGATTTCCTGTGCTGTATCTTCTGGCTTTTTCTTGGAGATTTTCAGGAAGGGGAATACCACCAATGTAAAGTTTCCTTCAAATCCAGCCTTCGTCTTTTGTATCTGTACCATCTTCTCGGGTACATCCTGACCATACAATGCTTTTACCGCCTCGATAACCGAGGTAACCATCTTATTCTCAATATTCATATCGATATGCACTTTTTGAATTCGGCTGCGAAGTTACGACAATTTGGGCGGACTACCAAATAATTCAAAAAAAAAGTTTGGCGTGACATCTCGTCAGGCCAAACGAAAAAAGTATAATTATATTATGAAACGATGATAAGCTTATTAAAATCGCTGCAAAGGTATGGTATTTATTTGAAATGGCCAAAAAAAATTGAAAGAAATTTTTCAGATTCAAACAAAATAGTACAAAATTACTTCAATTTGAAACATTTATTCCTCTTTTTCGATAAAACGATAAAGTTTTTTGTAGAATGGATGTTTTGTCAGGGTACTAGTATCTCCTAAGATAATCAGCTTCATTCTTGCACGGGTGATGGCCACATTCATTCGACGGAGGTCGCGCAGGAATCCGATCTGTCCTGACTCGTTGGCACGTACCAAAGAGATCATGATGATATCACGTTCCTGTCCTTGGAATCCATCCACGGTATTGATGCTGATATGACTCCTGAACGGTTTGAAGAATGCGCGTTTCTTGACCAGTTGTCGCAAATACTGTACCTGTGCCCGATAGGGTGAGATGATGCCCACATCAATATGTTCATCGAGGATCCGTTGCTTACCGATCTTTTCGAAATAGCGTTCCAGAACGGCGAGTGTTAGCTCAGCTTCCGTTTTGTTCACTCGTCCGAAGGTCTCACCGACAAATTCCTCTTTCGCATCAATGTCAGAGGTGTCGATCCATTCGATGGCATCATCGTAGTCGAGTATTCCCCGATGCTTCACCTCTGGTGCACTTTCCACCATTCCGTGGTAGAAATAATCGCTGGAGAAGCGCATGATATCATCATTCATGCGGTATTGCACTCTCAGAAGTGTTACCACATCGGGCTTGTTCTCCACGATACGTTCCATCAGTGTTTTGTCAAGACCGCCATGCATAGCGGCAAGACTCTTGATGGTGGGTGGCAGCTGACAGTGGTCGCCGGCCAGAATTACACGCGAGGCCTTGCGGATAGGAATCCAGCAAGCTGCCTCCAGGGCTTGTGCGGCCTCGTCGATGAATAACGTACCGTACTTCTGTCCTTGCAGCAAGCGATGGGCGCTACCCACCAATGTGCAGGCAATGACACGCGCCTCGCCGAACAGGTCTGCATTGATACGTATCTCCAGCTCGGTGGCCCTGCTTTTCAGTCGTTCGATCTTCTGATGATATTTCTCATCTCCCCGTTTACGGTGCTGACGGATCTCGCGGATGGTCTTGCGGATGGCCCACAGGGCAGGGTAGTCGGGGTGTGCCTCGAACCGACGTTCGTAAGTAAACGACAGCATTTTATCGTTCACCTTACTCGGGTTACCGATACGCAATACGTTGATACCACGGTCAACCAATCGTTCACTGATCCAGTCAACAGCCATATTACTCTGGGCGCAAACCAGCACCTGATTCTCGCGCATCAGTGTTTCGTAGATGGCTTCCACCAGCGTGGTGGTCTTTCCTGTTCCTGGAGGACCGTGTACCACACTGACGTCCTTAGCACAGAGCACCTCGTTCACTGCATGTTCCTGTATCTTGTTCAGGTAAGGGAACCGCAGAGGACTGAATGTGAACCGCTGGGCTTTCATGGAAGGAAGGTAGAAGAGGTCGCGCAGGTATGACAATCGGTTGCCTTTCGCTCTGATCACCCGATCGAGCGCATCGAACATCGTCTTGTAACTAGTTTCATCGAACGACAGTTGAACACCCACGGGATCGATACTGTTCAGCACATCGCCGATCGTTGCAGAATCGGGCACAGTAACTACCATGCGGTTTCCATCCACATAGCTTACAGTACCCGTGAAGTTTAGATGGGTGAGGGTTTGGTTATTGGAAACCCGGAAAAAAGAGACGGGGCGACCGAACTCAAAGTTGTGTTCAATCTCCTCGTCGCCCATACGGTGAACCTCAATACATAATTGGTTCAGACTATTGTAGTAACTCTTGCCCGGTTTTAAAGGGAACCAGGCATCACCTCGCTTCACCCTCCGTTGCAGACCCATGGTCTCTGTCTGCTTACGGTAAGCCTCCTTCTCACAATGATACTCGATCTCCAGTAACATGCGTTGCTGCTGGAGAGCGAGTATCGGGGAAGTTATCTCTTGATGCGAAGATCGAGATGTCATCGTTCGTTTGATGTCGGTATCGCGGAGTTTAGTTCACCACGAAATCCAGACTCTGCAGATCCTTGTCGAGCGAAGAACAGCCGTAGAGGATCTGATAGCGTCCAGGACGGGTAGAGAGTTCGTCGATGGACGGATCGTAGTACTCGAAGGCCTCACCGTCGAGGGTGATGACAGCCTTGCCAGTCTGTCCCGGCTCGAGGTTCAGTTTCTGGAAGCCCTTGAGCGACTTGATTGGAGCCTCGGGATAATCAAGAGCCTTGATATATACCTGTACGGTTTCGGCACCTGCACGTTTACCTGTGTTGGTAACAGGAACGGTCAGCGTTACCTCGCCGTTGCTCTTCATCGACTTCTTCGAGAGCTTTCCTTTGCCGTAAGCGAAAGAGGTGTATGACATACCATAACCGAAGGCATACTGCGGCTCACCCTTGAAGTAGCGGTAAGTACGGTTCTCCATGCTATAGTCGAGGAAGTCAGGCAGATCGTTATTCGAACGGTAGAAGGTTACAGGCAGCTTACCACTCGGGTTGTAATCACCGAAGAGCACATCGGCCAAGGCCTTGGAACCACCCTGACCAGCATACCAAGCTTGAAGCAGTGCGTCGTACTGACCATCCACGCTACCGAAGGCAATGGCAGAACCAGAGCAGTTCACGAAGATCACGGGCTTGCCAGTTTTGTGCATAGCCTTGACAAGCAGCTGCTGCACTACCGGCAGTTCGATGTCCTGCTTGTCACCACCCTCACCTTCCATGCGGGCTGAGATACCACCGATGATGATGATGGCGTCGGCCTTCTTTACGCTGTTGGCAAGATCGGTGAAGTCGGCAAGCTTGCGCTCGCAGATGTCACCACGCAGCATGGCAAACTGACCGTTGCCGCGACCGTATTCGATCACTACGTTATAGTCCTTACCTGCCTCCACGGGGAATGATTTGTAGTCTGCTCCACGACGACCGAAGCCGAAACCACCACCAAAGCCACGGCGACCGCCGCCCTTGTTCTCTTCAACCACTTCGTCGTTCACCTTCAGTACATAACCGTTATCGGTATTGAGCGTATACTTCATCTCACCAGTGAAAGTAGCAGTGTATTTACCACTGACGCGGACAGAGAGGTTATCATTGTCGATGCCCTCAGCAAAGCCCCATGCACCGAAGGTAGAGAAGTTCAGTTCGTTGTAGTAGCCAGTCACATCGGGATCACCTTTCAGTTCCTTGTTGTTCCAGAACTCAACCTTTACACCCTTGCCGTCGTTGAAGTCCTGCAGGTGGTGTACGGTAGTATATTCATCGTTCAGCTCACAAGCCTTATCGTAGATAATCTTAGCATTGGGTACAGCCTGACGGATACCTTCGAGCAGTGAGTGCTGGTGCTCCTTGGTGGGTGTGCCACCGTAGTTACCGTTCAGCAGTTCGATGTCATCAGCGTTCGGACCGAGGATGGCCAGTGTCTTGATATCCTTAGAAAGGGGCAGTACGTTACCCTTGTTCTCTAACAGCACCATTGATTCACGGGCAGCCTGTGTAGCCAGCTCATCGTTCTTCTCGCTGCTAATCACAGCAGGACTGAGGTTAGCCCAAGGAATCATATCTGCGGGATCGAACATACCAAGTTCGAAACGACCGTAAAGAGTTTTGCGCAGGTGGTCATCAAGAGTGCTCTCGTTGATCAGTCCTTTTTCCAGTGCTTCAGTAAGCACCATGAACACCTTACCACATTCGAGGTCAGTACCATTGAGCACGGCATCTACGGAAGCCTCGAGGGGACCCTTGTGGGTTTCATGCTGTCCTCTGTTATAGAAATTGTTGATGGCGTCACAGTCGGTGAGCACAATACCATCGTAACCCCATTTGCGACGGAGGATATCCACCAGCAGACGGTCGCTGGTACAGCAGGGCACACCTTCGTAACGGTTGTAGGCGCACATCACCTCACGTACGTTACCTTTCTTTACCAATGCCTTGAATGCTGGCAAGTAGGTTTCCCACAGGTCGCGCATCGATACGCTGGCATTGTAAGAGTGGCGCAAAGGCTCCGGTCCGCTGTGTACGGCATAGTGCTTGGCACAAGCATGGGTCTTGAAATACTGGTCATCGTTACCCTGCATACCGAGAACGGTCTGCACACCCAGTACGGCATTCAGATAGGGATCCTCACCGCAGGTCTCCTGACCACGTCCCCAACGGGGATCACGGAAAATGTTCACGTTCGGACACCAGAAAGTAAGCTCGGGGTTACCAGGATAGTAGGTAGCACCCATCTTCACGTTGAATACGTTATGGTCGGAACGGTTCCAGTTGGCACGTGCCTCATCAGAAACGGCAGAGAACACATCATAAACTTGCTGCGGATTGAAGGCAGCAGCCATACCGATAGGCTGGGGGAATACGGTGTAGTCGCTCTGGCGCACACCATGACAAGCCTCGCTCCACCAGTTATAGGAAGGAATACCGAGACGGTCAACGGATACCGACTTGTTCATCATCAGTCCTACCTTCTCCTCGGGAGTGAGCAGGGAGATAAGGTTCTCCACACGTTCTGCATAGGAGAGGGTGACATCCTGATAAGGATACTTGCTGATTGCTCCCTGAGCCTTGTTGGCTACGGCTTTCACCGAGAGGGCACCCAGCGTTTGACCGTTCTTGTCGAGCAGTTCCACACTACGGTTGTTCTTACCTAACGACTTAGCCGGATTCAGGGTTACCATCACCTGTGCCTTCTCGCCTGGCAGGATGACATCAGTGGGGTAGATGGCTTGGATGCATTCACAACTGGGGATAGCAGATCCAATGGTTACAGGCTCCTTCGACTTGTTCTGCATGGTGAATGTGTGACAAACGGTGCCTGCTTCCGCAAGGATTGTTCCAAAGTCCCATTCATACGCATCGAAAGCAACGGCGCTCTTCTTGTTTTGAGCAAAGATAGGCGCAGTTAGCAACAGCGCACAAATAGTGATAAAAGTAGTTCTTTTCATGATTATTAATTAGTAAATTCATTATTTGTGTGCAAAGTTACGATTAAGTGAGCACAAATCAAAGAAAAAAAGCATTTTCTTTGTTTGTTGAGCGTAAGTATCTTCGTGATTTATCACAAAATTACAAATAATTGATGATAAAATGTTGTTATTTGGAATAATTTTGTATCTTTGTTCCCAATAACTATAACTATTATCTATCATTATGGCAATTATAATCATTATTATCATTTTAGCCATTGTTGTTTTTGGCTATTTCATCGCTACACAGCGTTCATTGGTGGGTCTTGACGAAATGTGCAAGAATGCCCTGAGTCAGATTGAAGTACAGTTGAATTCCCGTTGGGATGCTTTGTTGGCCTTGGCCAAGAGTGCTGCCCAGTATGCCAAGCACGAGTCGGAGACCTTGATTGAGGTGATCCGCCAGCGTCGTGGTGAGGATGTGAACTCTGCCGCTGATGTCAGTGAGCAGCAGGGAGCCCTCCAGCAGGTATTGGGACGACTCATCGCCATCGGCGAGGCTTATCCTGAACTGAAGGCTGCCGACCTCTACAAAGAGGTAACCGAAGGCGTTCGTCAGTATGAGGAGAATGTACGTATGTCGCGTATGATCTACAATGATACTGCTACCAAGATGAACCGTATGGTTCGCCAGTGGCCGTCATCTATCGTTGCTTCTATCCTGCACTTCGGTCAGAGAGATTATCTGAAGGCTGACGAGGAGCAGAAGAAGAGCTATCCAAATCTTGACGAGGCTTTTAAGAAGTAATATTAGTAGGAGTAGGTAACAGTATGGGAAAAGTCAGAAACATCCTCATCCTGCTCCTCCTGCTCTGTTCGAATCCTTTCTCCACCCTTTTTGCCCGACCACAGCTGAACGACCTGAACATTCACGTGGCATTGAGCAAGAACGGTGATGCATTGATCACCGAAACCCGCACGATGGAGATTGATTCAGAAGGGACGGAGTGCTATATCGTGATCGGGAACCTGAACGGAAGTGAGCTGCGCGACTTCTCCGTCAGTGACGAAACTGGTGCGACCTATACGTATGTTGACGGTTGGGACATCGATCAGAGTCGTCGTTGGAAAGAGGGGAAGTGTGGTATCGTGACCAAGCACAATGGTTATGAACTCTGTTGGGGTCTCGGTGCGAGTGGGCATCGTGTCTATACAACCCGCTATGTCGTGACGGATCTGGTGCGCGGCTATAGTGATGCCGCTGGTTTCAACTATATGTTCGTGGCCGAGGGGGTGAGTCCCTATCCCAATCATGTAAAGGTAACCATCGAACCTGATTGGACGGATACCGATTCCTTGTCGGAAAGTCTGCCGATCATGTTTACGGTAGAGAACACGAAGGTATGGGGCTTCCGTTATCATGGTGATGTGAACCTGGTGAACGGTAGCATCGTAGCAGAAAGCAGTCAGCCGTTCTCCAGTGGTAGCGCAATGATTGTGATGGCCCGCTTTGAGAAAGGACTGTTCGAGCCGACTATTGTCAACAGCGGGGCTTTCGGAGAGGTACAGGAACAGGCTTTTGAAGGCAGCGACTATATCGATAACGGTTCTGGTGCTTCTCGTTTCGATACCTTCTTATTCCTTCTCCTGTCGTTATTCCTCTTCCTGTTGCCCTTCCTGGTGTTGGCAGGCTACTTCTATTATGTATGGCGGGCAAGGAGAAAGGTGATGAAGGACTTGCTCTGGTACCGTGACATTCCCAATAATGGGAATCTCCAGTGGGCTAATGATGTGCAGAATGCCTATAAGTATCTCGGTGCCGACTACAACAACCTTCTTTCTGCCTGTATCCTGAAACTGATTAACCAAGGTTCGATCAGCATCGAAAAGAGTCTGACCGAGAAGGGTAAGACCGTGCAGAACTTCGTGATACACGACCTGAAGGATAAGGATCAACAGCCGAAACTGATGCAGATGGTGCATGATATCTTCAAGAGCGCAGCGGGAAGTGATACGATTCTGGAGCCGAAGGAACTGAAGACGTGGATGAAGAAGACCTACAACCAGAGTGTGGTGGATTCCTTTATCCAGACGCTCCATACCAAGACGAGCATCTATCAGTATAAGAACCAGCGTGAGGAGGTAAGGAATCTGTTCGGACTGAAGAAATTCCTCAAGGAGTTCTCGCTCCTCGATGAACGACATGTTCATGAGGTGGCCCTGTGGAAAGACTATATGATCTATGCCACGCTTTTCGGTATCGCTGATCAGGTGATCAAGGACATGAAGGCCATCAATCCTGACTACTTCAACATGGATCAGGTGGCCCAGCAGATGGCTGATAACCTGACACTCCCCACCATCTATTCAACCCTTCACTCCAGTACGACACGTGCTGCGATGAGCAAGGCAGAACGCGAAGCACGCATCTCTGGTGGCGGCGGCCATGCCTCATGGGGCGGTGGCGGCGGCTTCTCTGGCGGCGGCTTCGGTGGCGGTGTAAGATAAAAAAAGAGGGTGATCGATCACCCTCTTTTCTTTTTGTATCTGGACTTACAAACTTTCCAACAACTTGATCAGCGCCTTTCTACGCTCCGGCCATGTCTTATAGTCATCGGCCTTGAGTGTAGTGATCTCCGGTCCGCCGTTCTGCTGCATACCACCCATCTCGCCTGTGGTCAGCATACAGGGCTTGATCTTCTTCTCTGCCAACAACTTGTCAACAATGGCATCAGCACCTCCTACCTTGAACCAGCTTTCCGCGGTGTCGTTCTTGCCAGGTACTAAGCGGATGAAGGTGGGACGCTCACTACGATCAGCCATGGCAGGCATGTAGGTACCGCGGTTGCGGGAATAGCTCACTGTGCCATGGGGGATGTCACCCATTGAGGCATAGTTGTAGGGATTGGATGGATGACTGGCGATGCTGGGTTTGAAACCCTTGGCAGGTGACAGATACATGTCGTTGGGGTCGGCCACAGCCATGCCGTCGACATCGAAATAATAGGTGAACGAATCGAAGAGATCGTCAGATGGGGTTCCCTTCACCTCAATGGTCCATATACCGTCATCACCCTTTGTCATCGGTTTGGGTTTGTCGAAGATCTCAGCACAGAGTGATACCTGCTGGGCTTCTTCAGCCTTGAAACGGAAGACGATGCCGTCGGCCTTATACTCAGGAGATACAATGGGTCTCGGGAACAGACGTCCCATCACAGCGGGTGTCAACTGCTGCTCATTACCAGTTGAAACAGGTGTGGGCTCACTGTTCTTCATCGCAGCCTCGGAGGCTTCGGGGTTGAACAGCAGCGGCAGGGTCTTGTCAAGGAAATACTTGGCATTCATCCATGTATGACCGTATTTGTCGTGTGTGAACACTTTGGTAGATCGGATACCTTTCTTGTCGAGGTGTTCCATGTAGTCGCGTGCTGTACCGTAGAGGAAATCATCAGTACCCACACCCAGCCAGAACAAATGAATCTTACTGTTCGTGTCGTCGGCATTGTCATATACGCCACCAGGCAGTGTTGTCGAAGTGAACGAGCTATAGCTGCACAGGTAAGAGAACTTGTCGAGATTGGTCAAGCCAATCATCAATCCCTGGTTACCACCACGTGAGAAACCACCAATGGCACGATGGTCGCGATCGTTGATGGTACGGTAGTGCTGCTCCACATACGGCATCAGGTCGTTGATGACGTCCTTGGTGAATACATCACCGCCAAAACGCATCTGGGGAACACCAGCTTCAGCAGGCACTGTGCTGAGCAGCTTCGATGGGTTACCATAGGGCAGCACGATAATCATCTCCTGTGCCTTTCCTTCGGCCAGCAGGTTATCGAGGATATAGTTCATTCTTCCCACCTTATAATATACTTCTTCCGTATCGGTGGTACCACTGATCAGATAGAATACGGGATAGTTCTTGTCGCGGTTACGCATGTAGCCTGGCGGTAAATAAACAACGGCTTGGTTGGTGCCACCTAAGCTCTTGGAATAATAATGAATATAGTTCAGTGAGCCATGGGGCACATCCTTGATATCGTGTGCCAGCGAACCGTTCTTGGCGGGAATCTCCAGCAGACTGTTCTTGAAGCCCTCATTGGGGAAGTACTGGTCGCACTGCGGATCCATCACGCTCACACCGTCAACGATGAAGCAGTAAGGATACATGTCGGGGGCAGCAGGACCTAACGTGACGGTCCACAGACCGCTCTTCGCGTCTTTCTTCATGTCGTGCCTGCCGGCGAACTGTACATCTACCTGAACGCTCTTGGCCTTGTCGTTCTTGAACTGGAAGGTTACCGTGCCATCATCGTTGCAAATGGTGGATGGCTGACTCGCGGATGACTGTGCCCAGCAGGATATACCAAGGCATGTCATCATGAACAATGTCATTAGTTTTCTTTTCATATACTTCTTTTATAATGAATGATTGATTTCGTTGTCCAAATGTATAACTTTTCCCGCAAACCACCATCGCTTATCCCTGTTTTTTTCGTAATTGTCATTGTTTTGTAACAACAGGAAAACTTTTTGTTGTTTCTGATACGGTGTATGGTTATTTTTCGTATCTTTGCATCGAACTACAAATAACTTAAGCCTAACGAGACAACGAACGATGAGAAAAGTAGTATTCCTTCTGATGATGCTGATAATAAGCATCAATATGACCGCTCAGCGCAAGACCGATCCGCTGGGGCGCGGCATAGTAATAGTACAAACGGGTTCTACAGGTGGTAGTACAACCAACATGATCGGTTGGCGACGACTGGCCAATGAGTACTATGATGTGACATACAATCTGTATAAAGACGGACAACTCTTGGCAAGCGGTCTGACCACCACAACTTACAATGATAACATAAATGCAACGAAGGATAATGTATATGCTGTCAGTGCGGTTGTCAACGGACAGGAACAACCACGAAGCAACAGCATGAAGGCATGGCCCCAGTATGTATATAAATATCAAATACGCTGTCCTACGGGCTATTTGGATATACCTTTAGACTCCGTTTACGATCGCAATGGCAATGATGTGACCGGTCATTATATTCCCAATGATGCCGAGATGGCCGACCTGGATGGTGACGGTGAGCTGGAGATGATTATCAAACGACTGAACACGGTGGATGCAAATAGTGTCTATCCTCAGAGTTCAAATGAGTTCGTTGTACTTGATGCTTACGACATCAATTGGCAGAAGGGTGATGCTAAGCTGATGTGGCGCATCGACTGTGGTCCGAACATGGTAAGCCTGAACTCCACAGAGATCAATATCATCGCTTACGACTGGGATGAGGACGGGAAGGCAGAGGTGGTACTGCGAGGTGCAGACAACATGATTGTCTATGGATCAGATGGCAAGACACCGCTCTACACCATAGGAAACATGTGGGTAAATACTCGTAATACATTCGACCCCAATAATGGTGCTCAGTTTGCTTGGACGCATACAGGTGCCGAATACCTTATTTATATGAATGGTAAGACAGGTGAGTTGTATCAGCAAACCGAATATCCTCTGAAACGATTGGAATATGCTTCTACTCTCTCAGAAGAATGGGGAGGAAGAGGCTACGGTCATAACTCCTCGAAGTACTTCTTCGGTGCTCCTTTCCTTGACGGAAGTAAAGCTAGCTTGTTTCTAGCTCGTGGTATATATGGTACTCACAAGATGATTGCCATGGACCTGAACCGTAAAACACATCAATGGAGTCAGCGATGGAGGTGGAACTGCACCAACACGAGCAGTGCGTGGTACGGCAACGGCTACCACAACTTTGTGATTGCTGATGTGGATGAGGACGGGCGCGACGAGATTGTGTATGGATCGATGGTTATTGATGATAATGGTTGCGGTTTGTCAACTTCCGGTTATGAACATGGCGATGCCCAGCATGTAAGTGACTTCGACCCATGGCGCCGAGGTCTGGAGTTCTTCGGATGTTTGGAAAACGCACCTGTCTTTGGTTGTAACTACCGCAATGCCACTACCAGTGAAATCTATTATCGGCAGAAGGCAGAGAAAGATGATGGACGAGCACTGATGGCCAATTTCTCAGAGAACTATCCTGGCTCATTGGGGCGATCGGCTGGAACGTCCATGATGAGCGGTATTACAGATAAAACAGTTGAAGCACTAACTGGTAATGATTATATTAGCTGGAGCGACTTGAATTTCCGCATCTATTGGGACGGTGATTTGTGCTCTGAAATCTTGAACAGTACGGGTACTGAAAAAGACGCAAAGATAGAAAAACCGGGTGTAGGACGGTTGTTCACTTCATCAGAGTGTAATATGAATAACGATACAAAGAACAACGCATGCTTCCAAGGCGACATCATCGGTGACTGGCGTGAGGAAATCATTGTGCGTTGTGGGAAGAATGTCCGTGTCTATACATCAGGTATGGATACGCAGTATTCCCTTCCTTGTCTTTGGTTCGACCACCAGTACCGACAGGCGATGGTCTGGCAGATGATGGCCTATAACCAGCCACCCCATCTGAGCTATTTCCTTGGTAATATGGAAGGGTACACGCAGGCCCCGCCGCCACTTACCAATGAAGGTCGTACGGTAATCTCCAACGGTGGAACCATCGGTACTGATATGAATGGTAAGCATGTCATGACTTGTGCTTCTGGCAACATCACTGTGAATGTGGATGCGAATGCAGCTCCTTGGGTGTTTACCGACAATGCACCATCGTGGGTACAGGGTACTGATCAGAACGGAACCAGTGCCACGAAGGTTAGGAACGATCAGCAGATCATTGTGACAAATCTGCCTCCCATTAACCGTACCTACTATACCCATACCGTTACAGGAAACGGCTTTACAGGTGCTATGCATCTCTGTAAGCAAGGCGATGGCACACTGATACTCCCGGATGTGGAGCAGTCGTATACAGGAACAACCACGATATGGGCGGGCACCTTGCAGTTCAGCGGAACGATGACAGCCAGTCCTGTCACCTTGAAGCGCTTCACCACACTGAACACCAATGGAGGAACCTTTGGAAACAGTATCACTATGGAGTATGGTGCTACCCTGAATGTGGGTGGTGCAACGGAAGGTGCCATTGGAAGTGTAACAACAACGGCATTGACATTGAACTATGGTGCACGGGTTGTTCTTGACATCAATGGTAAGGGAGATGATGAACACGACCAACTACATGCCACCTCCCTGAACCTCGATACTGACAAAGTGGGTGATGAAACCTGGGAGAACTTTGGTCCTCAGTATAAGTCACCTGTATTAGAACTCCACCTCCGCACGCCATTGTCAGATGGTCTGTATCTGATAGGAAACGTGGAAACAGTGACGGGCGATCTCTCTAAGGTGGTTATTGAGTGCCAGAATATGGATGTTAGCAAGTTGAAACTGTATCATCGAAATGGACGACTCTACCTGCAAGTGGGGGAAGTCGGTTTAATAACCACCGCCATTACCGCTCCCGAGTCTCCTGCCACCCAGTTTCCCTTCCATGTCTATTCTCTCTCGGGACAATCTATCAAGTGCGCTACTTCTCTACAATGTCTGCCGAAAGGTATCTACATCGTTGATAACAAACGTGTTGTAATGAAATAATGAAAAGGATAAGCATATGAAAAGGTTTATACTGTTATTTAGTGTTGTCATAACGGCAATGGTCGCGTGGGCTGACGATGGACCGAAAAGAATTTCACTGACTACAGAGCAGAAGCAGTTGGTGACAAGTAACAACGACTTTGCCTTCAACCTCTTCCGCACAGCCCGCAACGAAGAGAGTCTGATCCTTTCGCCACTGAGCATCACCTATGCCTTGGGTATGTTGAACAACGGGGCGGCAGGCGAGACGCTGAAGCAGATCAATACGGTATTGGGCTTTGGTGATGCCGGGGCAGATGCCATCAATGACTTCTGTCTTAAGATGCTGACAGAGGCTCCTGGCTTGGATGAGCAGACTAAGGTGATGATTGCCAACACCATCTACTTCAATAAAGCGAAAGGCTATGAGTTGAAAGAGGATTTCGTAAAAAAGGCAAAACAGTATTATGATGCCGAACCAGAGAGTCGTGACTTCGATGACGGTGAGACGCTGAACGTCATTAACAAGTGGGCCAATGATCACACCGAGGGAATGATTCCTGAGATCCTCAAGGAGGATGAGTTCGACTCTCAAGCGGTCAGCTATCTCTTGAATGCCCTTTATTTCAAAGGTACATGGACACTGAAGTTCGATGAAAGCAAGACGGAGGACGAAGTATTCAATGAGGGGAATACTGTGCCGATGATGCATCAGGAGGCACAGCTCTTCTATAAGGAAAACGACGAGTGCCAGGCACTGATGATGCCCTATGGCAACGGGGCGTATCAGATGACCATCCTGCTGCCTCGTGAAGGAAAGTCGGTTAATGATGTGTTGAGCGGACTGACGGCCGAGAAATGGCAGCAGAATTACCAATGGATGGATGAGGCTATTGTGGATGTGAAACTGCCGCGCTTTGAGACGAAGACCGATATCAATCTGGAAGATATCATGTCTGCTCTGGGTATGCCAAATGCCTTTATTTACGGAACGGCCGAATTCCCTGGTTTCTGTACCTGTGAGGATATCTACATCGACCTGATGAAGCAGGTGGCGAAGATCAAGGTGAATGAAGAGGGTACAGAGGCAGCGGCAGTTACCATCATTGGCATGAAAGACTCTGCAGTTCAAGATCCTCCTCATTTCAAGTTCTACGCCAACCGTCCGTTCCTCTATGTCATCAATGAACAGTCAACGGGCTCCATCTTCTTTATGGGTCAGTATATGGGCGAGAGTAGTAAAGGTGATCCATCAGGCATTTCACCTTCTTCTTTGAACAATGAACCCTCTACGAAGTTATACAACCTTGCCGGACAGCAACTCAGTACGCCGCCCACCAAGGGTATCTATATTAAAAACGGTAAGAAGGTCGTGATTAAGTGAGAGAAATGGAAGTTCGCTTGCATTTCCGAGCGTTTGGAACAGCGAGAGCCAAAATACTTGTGTGATTGGCCGAGTCGTGACAAACGAAGACAAAGTCAACGTGAACGAGCTCGAACGTAGTTCAACGGTAGTGGCCTGTGAGTAATCACCACAGACCATTACCTATATGTTTTATCCCCTTGCCATTTTGTAGATGGCTTCCATGTCGGGGGCATGGAGCACCTTCAGACAACCGCAGGTGGCGGTATAGTCACGACTGCACTTGCGGGTCATCTCGCGAATCTCATCATCGGTGATGTCACGACCGATGAGTTCCTTGATGTTGATAGGCATGCCGATGGCGTGATAGAAACACTCCATGGCCTCGATGCCCTTGTTGGCAGTTCCCTCAGGATCGGTGAAATCATTTGGCACATCCATCACATTCACAGCAAAGCGCACAAAACGACTCAGGTTCTCATGCATCACATAGCGTGCCCAACTGGGCCAGATGGCGGCAAGACCGGCACCATGTGTCACGTCGAACATACCACTCAGCTCGTGCTCTAACTGATGTGTGGCCCAGTCATCACTGATACCACAACCGGTTAGTCCGTTATGTGCCACACTGCCACCCCACATGATCTGGGCGCGATGACGATAATCCTCAGGATTCTTCAGTACCTCGAACACAGCGCTCTTCATACGGCGCAGTACAGCCTCTGCCAGATCGGTAGTCAGATCCATGTCATCATCCTTAGTGAAATAACGCTCCATGGTGTGCATCATCATGTCGGTTACACCTGCTGCCGTCTGATAGGGAGGCAAGGTAAAGGTGCGGCGCGGGTTCATGATGGCGAACTTAGGACGAGACATATCATTGGAGTAGCCGAGTTTTACATCGCCGTCCTCATTGGTAATCACACTGGCCTCACTCATCTCACTACCTGCTGCGGGGATGGTCAGCACCGAAGCCACGGGTAGCATGTCCGTAGGCTCAGCCTTCCCTAAGTAGATATCCCATACGTTGCCTTCGAAGCAGACACCATAAGCGATGCACTTGGATGAGTCGATGACACTACCTCCGCCAACGGCGAGGATGAAATCTATTCCTTCCTTACGACAGATATCAATACCTTTCTGGGCAAGGGATAGTCTGGGATTGGGCACCACGCCCCCCAGTGTCACAAATTCCACGCCACCCTCGCGGAGCAGTCCGCAGATCTTGTCAAGCAGTCCTGAGCGTACCGCACTCTGTCCGCCGTAATGTACCAGCACTTTCGTGCCACCATACTTCTTCACCAGAAGAGCCACCTGCTCCTCTGACTGTTCACCGAACACCACTTCTGTCGGTGTGTAGTAATGAAAGTCCTTCATCTTTGTAAATAGTTATATAGTTATATCTCTTGGTTCCTGTATGCCAAAGATGTTGCAAATATAATGAAATATCATGAGAATCACGACAGTTTTTGTCATTTTTCTTCACATATTCTTACACATTCCCTAAATACACATGCCGCACTCCTTCATCAAGAGCGATCTCACGGGCTGCATGTAGCGTCTGGATGGGTGTGGGTGGAATGTCCTGCATATGGTAGCGAGGGAAGAAACGACTGAAATGAAGGGGTGTTTCCTCCATACCGTTATCCACCATCCATCTACACATCCTACGAATCATATCCATATCATCATTGATGCCGGGAATCACCAGGTTTGTAAGTTCTATCCAAACCCCGGCTTTCTTCATGGCTAGGATGGTGTCGAGCACTACGGATAGACGACCGCCACTGACACTCTGATAGATATCATCGCTGAAGGATTTCAGGTCGATGTTGGCTGCATCCAGATAGGGCAGGAGGTCGGTTAGCGGTTCCTGACACACATAGCCTGCCGTAACAAGGATGTTCCACAACCCTTTCTCATGTGCCATACGGGCCGTATCAATCACATATTCTATATAGGTGAGCGGTTCGGTATAGGTATAGGCGATGCCAGGACAATGATGCTTCAGACAAAGACTGACCACCTGCTCAGGCGTCAAGTCATTATGTGCCACCTCTTCGGGTGATGCCTGAGAGATGTCGTGGTTCTGACAGTTCAGACAACGGAAGTTACAACCTGTGCAGGCAATCGACAGACAAGTGGTGCCGGGATGGAAATGATAAAGTGGCTTCTTCTCGATCGGATCAATAGCCAAGGCACAAGGCTTCGCATAGACCTCGCTGATCAGTACCCCATCATGGTTCCGTCTACTGCGACATCTTCCCGTCTTACCATCGGTAATACGACAATGGTGCGGACAGAGCTGGCATTCCACCGTTCCATCCTCTCCTTGCTGATAATACCTACACTCGTTTGCCACCATCCCCATTATGAATTATGCATTAGAACACGATGGCTTCATACACATACAGTTCCGCATCGCGCCAGCCGTCCCAACCCAGTCCTGCCTTATCCTGCGAACAATGTCCTACGAATTCCTCCTTGGTCCAGTTCACCTCATCAGCTACTTGGGGTAGGAAGGTGCCGCTACGATAGCCTTTGCGGATATAGATACCATGTTTGTGCAGTTGGAACTCGTCAAGACTCTGTATGCGTCGCATAGGTGTGAGCACGGAGATTTCAATATCGAGATCATCCAACTCATCACGAGTGACGGGCTGGAAGCGGGGATCCCCAAAGGCAGCAGAGCGGGCCATCTCTGCCACAACCTCATGCAGTGGCACATCCTCGCCGAAATGACCGATACAGCCACGCAGACGCCCATGTTTATGGAGGGAAACGAAAGCACCGCACTTTTCATTGAACTTTGAACTTTGAACTTTGAACTTTGAGATGGCTTTGCCATCTAATGAGTCTTTGATGCTCTTATAGGCAATCTCTTTCAGGGCACGCTTCTCCTCGTCCGACAAAGAAAACTCCTTTTCTCCACCTCGTATCACGGCAAAAGAATGATAGCCTACTACACGATTCGGATCATGGTTGTCGATATCGCCCGAGTTCTGATAGAGCAAGTGCTTTACCTGATACTGATTATCGAGCATGAGCATTAGTGTGATGATAGGGAATCCCCCGCAGGCACTTGTGGCCAGGTTGCGAATACCGCTACGGGCATTATCCTCAATGGTGGTGATGAACTTCTTCACATCACCGCTGGCCACCGCCTCGCCGGTCTTGGCATCTACCTTGCAAGCATCGGCATACGAAGGATAATGCGAGAAGTCGCTGCTGATAACAAAGAGGTTCTCATCATTAAACCAAGGCTTCAGCACCTCCGCCATCCTCTTCAGTTTGGTATAGTCGTTGGTGGAGATGATAATCGGCACGATGGGTGGCACTTCTTTAGGGTATAGTGAAGAGTGAACAGTGAAAAATCTTTGCAGGAAAGGCAACTGTACCTCCAGACAATGCTCGCGGTCGTGCGCCTCTTCAAAATAGGAAAAGACACTGTCGGCCTCTATCAGTTGACGAGCCGTCTCGCGGTCAACCTTCACCTTACCCAATGGTGTGGCATACTCATCCACCTCGCTGTTTACTGATGCGCCATTGAGCCATTCGTGGTGACTGGGTCCCAACAGGAAGATCCGCTTATACGACTTTCCTGGATCGAGTGTCATGTAAGCCGAGGCGGCCACATTGCCCGAGAAATAATAACCGGCATGGGGCACGATCAGAGCCGCCACGTTCTCGTAGGTACCGTCTGAAGCATGGCGGACCAGCAGACTGTCCACCTCCTTGCTCAATAACCGTGGGTCACGCTCATAGAAACTCCCTGTCTGGGTAGCAGGTCTTACCACCGGCTCCCTTGTCTGTCCGTTACAATTCATCATCATCATTGTTGTTATGATCAGAAAAATACTCTTCCACATATCTTTCCTATGTCCAAAACTCCTTATCTCCTGTCTCTTCCATGATGCCATGACACTTCGGACAGGTCTTCTTGTTCCATATCCGGATTTTATCGCTGCCACACTGCAAGCACAGTCGGCCTACCTCGCTTCGATACGATGGAGCCACATCCGCAATGATACCACCCACCACGATGTTCTGGATGGTCTTGCACTCAGGACAAGTCATGGCTGTGATCTGCTGACGGAATAGTCCTCGCCCCTCATACACCTCAGCCTCATATCCACAGACCGTACAACGATATTTCCGTTTCCAAGCCATTCAATGATCAACTTGCGAGCGTTGAGTTATTCAATCTTTCCTGCCAAGCGCATACGGGCTGTGGCGGGAGTAACAGGAGCGGTAATGTCAGCGGTCTTTATCTCCTGTTCCTGACCGTCGATATTGAACTGCAGGGTGGCACCGTTGTTACGTACGTCGATAGTTACGTTGGCTCCCATCACGAGAGGGAGATTCACGTCGCCATGACCGCCGGGGAAGCCACAGAGCACAGGGATATGGTACTCGGCCAGCAGGTCATGCAGCATCGCCTCCACACTCTCGTAAGTGAACTCAGTTCCGCAGTCGGTAAACTCACCCATGATGATGCCCTTGCAACGGCTCAGCACCCCGTTCATCTGAAGGATACGCATCTGACGGTCGATGTTGTGCATTGATTCCTCTACCTCTTCGATGAAAAGAATCAGGTCTTTGCCCATTGTGGCATCGGCCTGCGAGCCCAGGTTAGGAGCAAAGGTACAGATATTACCGCCCACCAATACGCCGCTGGCTGAGCCCACGATGTTCTGCTTATGTGCCGGTAACTCGTAGCGGGGTACCTTACCCAACAGCAGGTCGCGCATCAAGGTACTGGTCATATCGGTACCGCCTTTGGCCAGGAACGAACTCATTGTACCATGAATGCTCATCACACCAGCACGGTTTAACAGTCCGTGTAGGGTACTGATATCACTGAATCCTACTAGCCATTTGGGCGAGGCCTTCAGTTCTGACAGTGTCAGCTGGTCGATCAACTGGATGGTACCATAACCACCGCGGTTACAGATAATGGCCTTGATGCTGGGATCGTTGAGTGCCCAACGGATGTCACTGACGCGTTCGGCCACGGTGCCAGCATATCTTCCGTCAACCACCTTGCCTACGTTCGGACCGATAACGGGTTCCAGTCCCCAGCCACGCAAGACGTTGGCTGTCTTCTCCACGTTCTCCATTGGCGTGAAGTACGAGGGAGAGATCAGTGCCACCTTGTCACCAGCCTTCAGGTAGTCGGGCTTCTCACAGTTGAGCACGATTGGTTGTTCGGGTGTTGGAATCCCATAGTCATCATCCTCATCGCTGCATGAAATCAATACAGGACAACAGGTCAGGATGGCTAGTAGCATCAATAAGATTTGTTTTTTCATCATGATTATCTTTTATTATATGTTCTTTCCACTGCAAATATACATCATTTTTCTGAATTAAACAATAGTCTTGGTAAAAAGTAAAGACCCTCTTTTTTGAGTGTTGATAGTAGTCTGATGCAACTTTTCCGTCGTGGGTTGCGTCTATAGGTTAGTTTTAGGATAATAAATAGCTTATTATGAACAGAATGAATTTTAGGCGTTTTGCCGTGATGATGGTTGCTGCGATGCTCGCTACAGGAGCATTTGCCAAGCGCACCTCACCTGATGTAGGTGGAAAGATTGTTGATGAGAATGGAAAACCGATGTCGTTTGTCAGTGTTGTCTTACTGTCTTTGCCCGACTCTGTCTTCATACAGGGTTCTGTGTCTGATGACAATGGTGACTTCAAGATTGTAACTCCAGAGAATCAGGGTATATTGAAGATCTCAAGCATTGGCTATGAGACATTATATATTGCCGTTTCTTCGGATGGAAATATCGCTGGTGGTCCCGTCATTAAGATGAAGGAGGATGTGAATCTGCTCAATGAGGTGGTGGTGAAAGGCCAGTTGCCGAAGACGAAACTTGAGGGTTCCGCGTTGGTTACCCAGGTACAGGGTTCTGTGCTGGAGAAGTCGGGCACATTGGAAGAGATGCTTACCAAGGTACCTGGTCTGATGAAGGGCAAGGAAGGAATCGAGGTGATTGGCAAGGGTAGTCCGCTCATCTATATCAACGGTCGTAAGCTGCAGGACCAGGATGAATTGAAGCGCCTGAGCTCACAGGAGATCGTTTCTGTGGAGGTTGACATGAATCCAGGTGCCCGCTATGATGCAACGGTAACGTCAGTGGTTCGCATCCGCACCATCAAGCAGCAGGGCGAGGGCTTCGGTTTCACCGCATATGCCGGTAACAGACAGCAGTTGCGCTACGGACATAGCGATCCTTATGGGAACTTCAAAGCCAACTACCGCTATCACTCATTCGACGTGTTCGGCGAGGTCAATTACTGGTCGAACCACAGCACTCAAGTGTCAAGCCTTTCTCAACAGAGTTTCTATAAGGATAAGAATGCACTTGTACAACTGGAGCAGGACAACTCTTTCCGTGCTGATTGGAGTGGCAAAGGTCTGAACTATACCTTCGGTACCAACTGGCAGATCAGCGACAAACATTCAGTGGGTTTCCGGGTGCAGTATAATGATAGATTAAATGATAAGAATCATGCAGATATCCATACGGACTATTACCGCAATGGTGTCTATGAGGATAGAATCGACGGCATAGAGACGGAGAAAACGACGTATCCGTATTCTTGGCAGGGTAATACCTATTATAATGGTCAGGTGGGTAAGCTGAACATCGACCTCAATCTGGATTTCTATACCAACAAATCAGAAGCGAGCGAAAAGACGGATGAGGTTTATGGATCAGGGTTCCTGAACAATGTTAGCAGCAATTCGGCTACAACCAACCATATGACTGCAGAGAAGCTGGTGCTCACCTATCCTGTATGGAAGGGTGTGCTTGGCGTGGGTAACGAGATGTCGTTCGTGAACCGTAGTGCCAGCTATTTCATTACAGGTACAGATATTCCTGCTTCTGACTCAAAGACCAATGAACAGAATATCGCTGCCTTCATTGATTATGGTTTTAGCTTAGGAAAGATCGGCCAGGGTAGTGTCGGACTGCGTTTCGAGCATGTGGGATTTGATTACACGGATCGCCTGAATGCAGCAAGCAACCTGAAGAGATATACCAATGATCTGTTCCCCAGCATCGCTTTTTCACGGGCCTTTGGCAACGTGCAGGCAGCCTTGAGCTACAGTCAGAAAACCGTTCGTCCCAGCTACTGGCATTTGAGCAGTGCAATCACATACGCCAATTCCTTTACCATGCAGACTGGTGACCCGAAGCTGGAGAACCAGAAGAACCATGAGCTGAACCTGAATATGCGATGGAAGTGGTTGACCTTCTCTTCGAGCTGGCAGCGAATGGAGAAGCAGATTACCCAGTGGTCGTTCCTCTATAACGACGAGGGCGTGATCATGATCAAGCGCATCAACCTCGACAAGCCCGTCCATAGGTATAGTGCCTTCCTCAATGCCTCTCCCACCTTCGGGGTGTGGTCGCCTAATCTCACTGTGGGTATCCTCGGATATGATACAAAACTTGACCTCGCTGATCCTCGAGAGCCGTCAGGTACACGTCGGGTATGCCTCAACAAACCGATAGGTATCGCGCAGTTCAACAACACCATCCGACTGAAGCACAGCTGGCAGTTTGAACTCGGATGCGACTATCAGTCACGTGGCGACTACGTGAACAACCATCTTGCCTATACTTCATGGGACGTAACAGCTACAGCCCAGAAATGCTGGCTGAAGAACGATGCTCTTTGTCTGCGAGTCTCAGTGTACAACATGTTGCAGCATACGAACCAGGATGTAATCATTGATTGTGGCTATTATAACCTCAACCAATGGGCGCGTGCAGACTCCCATCGCCTGGATGTCTCCCTCCGCTACACCTTCAATGCTACGAAAAGCAAGTATAAGGGTAGTGGTGCCGGACAAGAGACTATTGATCGAATGGGCAAATAGTTACAAGGGCATACTGGGCTTCATGACATCATGACATTTCACCGAATGTTTTTTGGAGAGGTTGTAAGGTGCTGTAGCACGGATATCCTCTACACTGGCTCCAAATCCGATGGTGTATTTGCCCGCAGCTGTCTCCCATGCCTGTGTTGCCTCGTTAAATGAAGCCAGGTCATATAACGATAATTTCATGGTGAGCGTCTCACTCTGGTTGGGCTTGAGCTCGCGCGTTTTGGCAAAGGCCTTCAGTTCGCGTACGGGCTTCTCCATACCACCAGCTGGGGCGCTCACATACAATTCTACCACTTCCTTGCCGACATTCTTACCCGTGTTGGTAATAGTGATAGAAGCAGTCAGACCGTCCTTGGTGGCTTTGACAATGGGTTTGCTATAGGCGAAGGTGGTGTAACTTAGACCATAGCCGAAGGGGAATGACACTGATTCCTTGGCGGTGGTGAAATGACGATAGCCCACGTTGATACCCTCCAGATGCTTGGTGTAATCCTGGAACTCCACCTTGTCGTTCCCCCTTCTTCTACCGAATGAAGGCGCCGCAGGACGAACATTGGGGAAGTTGGCACTCGACGGCAGGTCGATGAGACTGTTAGGCCATGTCATGGTTAGCTTACCAGAAGGATAGGCCTTACCCGTCAGCACATCGGCAACGGAATAACCGCCCTCTTGTCCTGGCTGCCAAGCAAGGAGAATGGCATCAGGCATGGCTTTCCACGATGCGGTCTCAATCACATTACCCATATTGAGTACTACCACTACTGACTTACCTGCCAGATGGAAGGCATTACATACATCGGTGATGAGCTGGCGCTCCACATCGGTAAGGGTGAAGTCACCCTCCTCCTGACGGTCTGAGCCTTCGCCTGCCTGACGACCTAAGGTGATGATGGCAAGATCCGACTCCTGCGCTTGTACGTTGATGATGGTTTTGCTGACCGCCATCTCTGGAAGAAGGGCTTTGCCCCAGAACCAACCACCACGTGAAGGACCGGCTGCGGTGATGCTGTTTTGATAGTCCTTATAACTCTTGTATAGATTAGCGAGCTTGGCGTTCACTTTCAGCCCTCCTTCAGTAAGGCCCTGCATCAGGTCGATGGTATGTGCCTTGTTCACATCACCTGAGCCTGTTCCGCCAGCAATGAAATCATAAGATGTGATACCAAACACCGAGATGGTTTTCGTTCCGTCAATGGGCAGTGCATGTCCTTCGTTCTTCAGCAATACCATGCCCTCGGTGGCGCTACGGCGTGTTACCTCCGCATGCGCTAGCAGATCAGGCTTGTTTGTATATTTGTAGTTGCGGAAAGCAGGTGTCTTGACGAGATACTGCAGAATGCGCTTTACGCAGATATCAAGGTCGGCCTCTTTCAGCACTCCGCTCTTCACCTTGTCTATGATATCCTTGATCTGTTCATCATTACCCGGTTCCATAAGGTCGTTACCAGCCTGAATCTGTGCGGCCGTATTACGCAAACCCGTCCAGTCGGTCATCACAATGCCGTTGAAACCCCATTCGTCTCGCAGGATGGTGGTAAGCAGTTCTCCGTTCTCTTGTGTGAAAGGACCGTTCAGGCGATTATACGACGACATCACAGTCCAGGGGGCAGCCTCGCGTACGGTAATCTCGAACCCCTTTAGGTAGATCTCGCGGAGTGCGCGTTGCGACATCACCTCATCAACCCCCATTCGGTTGGTCTCCTGTGAGTTGCCGGCGAAGTGTTTAACCGATGTGCCCACGCCTTGACTCTGCACACCACGTACGTATGCGGCAGCAATCTTACCCGTTACCAGCGGATCTTCTGAATAGTACTCGAAGTTTCTGCCGCAAAGCGGTGAGCGGTGGATATTCATACCGGGAGCGAGCAATACATCACAGCCATATTCCAGTACCTCGTTACCGATGCACTTTCCCACCTCCTCCACAAGTTGTGTGTTCCAGGTGCAGGCAAGGGCGGTTCCTACAGGGAAGCCCGTACAGAAATAAGTATTCTGATCATTGTCGCGCCTGGGGTTTATTCTCACACCCGCAGGACCATCGGTGAGCACCGTAGAAGGAATACCGAGTCGGGGAATAGCCTGCGTAGCACCTGCAGCACCAGGCACCCGCTGTGCATGTCCGCCAATCATCCCATTGCCGTCTGTTGTTGCAATCTGTCGGTTGCCACCAACTACGAGCATGGCCTTCTCCTCCAGTGTCATGGCTTTCAGAATCTCATCAACATTGTTTGTTTGCAGTTTCACTTGCGCTGTGATCGTGCCGACACTCCCCAGGAATATCACGCAGATAGTCAAAAACGTTTTTTTCATGATTATTGGTTTTTATTTGTTTTTATAGGTTTTCTTATCACTCATCTACACTATCAGCAGAGTAGTCCAGCCACTGCTTTCGCTCAGATTCCGACATCTTCTCGATGGCATAGCGCAGGGCTGTCCGAGGCATCTCGTGTGCATGTTGATGAAGGAATTCACGCAGCAGATCCATCGAAACACGTTTGCCTACTTCACGAAGCATCCAACCCACAGCCTTGTGCATCAAGTCGTGTGGGTGGTGCAGGTGCATCTCTGCATAACGCAGGCACCACGATGGGTCGCCCTGTTGCGATGTCTTCCAGGTGCATACCATACTTATACGCTTCCGCCAAAGGTTATCACTCATGGCCAGTTCGTCCAGTACCTGTCGCTTATAGTTGTCCGTGCCATCTCCTAAATGGGTGGGTAGCAACAGCCAGGAACCTAAGATTTTCGGAGCCGATAGATCCACCAAATCCCAGTTGTTGGCCTGTTCAGCATATCTCAGATAGAGTGTCAGGATTTTATCCCGCTTCTCAATGGCATTCACATCCTTTGCCAACCGTTTCGTACCCAACATCTCAAACTGTGCAACCAGAAGGAGCAATCCGCAGAGCCTCACCTCGTGCCAGTGCGACATCAGCAACTCCGGCACCTCCTCCAGCGGTGTGTCTTTGGCTACCTTCACCACTTCCCTTGTCTGTGGTACCTTCAGTCCCAAGAACTCATCCCCCTCTCCATACTCACCTGGGCCGGTCTTGAAAAACCGCATCAATACCTGTCGCTGCTTCTCGTTTTGTAGCGACTCCATGTATTTTATGATTTCCTTAGCAGTCATGAAGAAAGTGATAAGTACCTTACCGACGAATATCAAATAGTTTAATGAAACCCGTCATGGTGAGAATCTTAAGTACTTCTCCGTCGACGTGGGTTAGCACCAGTCTTCCACCCTTCGCAGCGCTCTCCTTCTTCAACTGGAGCAGTCCGCGAAGTCCAAGACTACATATATAGTCTAATTGTGCACAATTCAGTTCGATAGACTTGTCAGCTTTATTCATCAGAGGCTTCAGGTCCTCGAGGAATTGTGTCGCAACGGCGGTGTCGATCCATCCTGTGAGGATTCCCAAATAGGAACCGTTCATTTCTTTGATTTCGATATTCATGTTATTACAGTTTTCAATGGTTGTTCAATGATGATTATTGCAACGGAGTGAGTGGATAGATGATATTCACAATGAAGATGTTGGCAGCGAGGATGATGAGGTTCATCAACAGACCGATGCGCATGAAATCGCTGAATCGGTAGCCGCCAGGACCATATACCAACATGTGCGTGGGCGAGCCGATAGGGGTGGCGAAGCTGGAGCTGACGCTGACCATCAGTGCGATGAGGAAGGGGTAGGGCTCGTAGCCTAGTTTTTCGGCTGCCTCATACATGATGGGGAAGAACATGGCACCTGCTGCGGTGTTGGAGATAAACTCGGTGATGAACGTTCCCACAAAGCAGATGGCTGCCATCACCACGATGGGGTTGGTGCCACATACATCAAGGATGCCAAAGGCAAGGCGTTCGGCAATACCTGTCTTCTGAATGGCGATGCCCAGCACTACTGAGCCGGCAAACACCATGAGGATTTCCCAGTTGATGGCCTTCATGGCCTGATCAACATTACAGCAGCGGAACAGGAGCATCGCTATGGCAGCGAGGAAGGCGCATTGGAGCAACGGAATGATGTTGAGCGCCGACAGCACTACCATGAGTATCATGATGGTGGTGGAAACGAGCGTCTTCTTACCGATATTCGGTACCTGGGCATTGTCGAAGAACTGCAGTTGCGATGCGAGACGTTCCGTGTGGATGTTCACGTGAGGCGGACACTCGAAGAGCAATGTGTCGCCAGCCTGGAGCACTACCTTGCGCGGTGACTCATTGATGCGCTTGCCACGACGGGCCACAGCCACGAGAATCATATTGTTGTCGTGCTCAAAAGTGGAATCGCCAATCGTGGTGTTGATGAGGCTGGAACCGAAAGTGACGTATGCTGTTTGCAGCTGACGGTCTTTACTTACCTCGTCCATCGTGAAGATATGATGGTCGGCATTCACCAGTCCATGAGTCTTCTTCAGTTCCAGAATCTCGTCGATCTGTCCGGCAAAGATCAGACGGTCGCCACCCATAATGATTTCATCGTCGGGCACAGGGGTAATGATCTCGTCAAAATGGAAAATCTCGATCAGAC
Organism: Prevotella sp.; assembly: GCA_045114185.1. GTDB lineage: Bacteria > Bacteroidota > Bacteroidia > Bacteroidales > Bacteroidaceae > Prevotella. The sequence goes on from JBGUJY010000070.1 coordinate 50,262, forward strand.
TGCCACCATTCACGTTCGTTAGTCCTGCCTCGGCAATGGTTTCTCCAATATGACTGTTGTCAGAGGGCACGAGCAGTTCTACGGTGTAGTCGGATGTGGATTCAAAAGCTGTTTCAGGAGCCTGACGGTCGGGCAACAGCTTGCGCATGGCAATGATAGATAGGACGCCGATACAGAGGCAGAACAGACCAGGGATGGTGGTGGTCAGCACGTTCATGGCAGTGCCTGTATGGTCGGCATACAGACCAGAGATGATCAGGTTCGGCGGTGTACCGATCAACGTACACACACCACCCATGCCCGAGGCGTAGCTCAGGGGTATCAGTAACTTGGACGGTGAAATATTCAGTTTCTTCGACCACATCTTGACGATGCCCACGAAGAGCGCCACCACGGTGGTGTTGCTGAGGAACGAGCTGAGGGCAGCCACGGGAAGCATCAGTCGGATAACAGCTTTCGAATAACTCTTGGGCTGTCCTAAGAGGTGCTTGACGATCCACTGGAGCACACCCGTATGCGTGAGTCCGGCAACAACGACAAACAGCACTCCAATAATCACTACCGAGGTACTGCTGAATCCGGAGAATGCCTCTTTGGCATCAAGTACACCTGTTACAAAGAGGATGGCAATGGCACCAAGGAATACCAGGTCGGCCCGCAGTTTGGTGAACAGCAATACAGTAAACATCGTCAGAACGGTGACGATGGTAATCCACGCGTAGAGGTTGAAACCTAAAAAGACGATTGATCCCATAAGCGTTATTATTTTACACAGATTAATTTTGGTTCGTTGATAGATTCTTTGTTAGCGTAACGACATTGTAGCCGTCGGAGGTGCGCTGGTAAGTCATCGTGTCCATAATGGACTTCACGAGATAGATACCCAGTCCGCCTATCTGACGTTCGTTGAGCTCGGCATTGATGTCGGCATCTTCCTTCTGGGTGGGATCGAAGGGTACGCCATGGTCCTTGACCATCAGTGTCAGCACTTCGTTTGCCACTTCGGCCGTAAGTTCCACATGACCTCGGATGCCCTTGGGGTAGGCATAGTTGATGACGTTAACCACCCATTCCTCGAGGGCGAGGTTGACTGTCTTGAAAAGGTCCTCATTGATGTTGTGCTCGCGACAAACGGATTGGAAGAATCCCCGCATGCGACTCACTTCTGAGACCTCGTTCTTCATGATGATGCGTCGCGGTGCCGTTGAGGCTTTCTTCTGTGAGGTGCCATGACGAAGGAACATCAGTGTGAGGTCGTCGTTCTGTTCCGTTCCGTCGGCAAAGACGGAGACATGTTGTTTCAGGTAGTCGATGACCTCGATGGCCGAGGCCGTCTTGTTCTTCTCCAGATCATGCAACACGCGTTCCTCGCCAAAGAGTCGTCTGCTGCCGTCGTTGGCGATATACATGGCCTCTGTCAGACCATCGGTATAGAGCAACAGCGCGGCGTTCTCGGGGAACGGAATCTGCCGTTCCTCGTAGTCGTAGTGATCCTCAATGCCGATGGGCAGGTTGGTGTCCACCTCCAGCAGCTGGCACTGTCCGTCGGCCGACAGTATGACGGGGGCGTTATGGGCAGCATTGCAATAGGTAAGGTGCTGTGTCTTGAGGTCGACCACCCCCACAAAGGCGGTGACAAAGACCAGCGAGTCGTTGGCAGAGGCGATGGCATGGTTCATCTCGCGCATGATGTTAGCGGCGCTCTGGTAGTTTCCCGCGAGGTTGCGGAAAAGGGTGCGGGTAACGGCCATATACAATGAGGCCGGCACGCCCTTACCTGCCACATCGCCGATGATGAAGAAGAGCTCGTCACCCTCGATGATGAAATCGTAGAGGTCGCCTCCCACCTCTTTGGCCGGTGTCATGGAAGCGAACAGGTCAAGGTCGTCGCGCTCAGGAAAGATGGTGGGAATCATGCCCATCTGGATGTCGTGGGCAATGGTGAGCTCACTTTGGAGTCGCATCTTACTTTCGGAAGTGGTTTTCAGTTCCTCGATATACTGCTTCAGCGATTTCTGCATATACTCGAAAGAGTTGCGCAAGTGCAGCAACTCATCTTGCGACTTGATCTCGGGTAAAGCGGTATCCAGGTTCCCCTCGGCAATATTCACCGCAGAATCGGCAAATTGTTTCAACGGCTTCACCATCTGGTAGATGGCAATGGTGCAGAAGACAAACAACAACACCAGTCCTATGATGAATGTCACCGTACCGTATTTCACGATCTGGTGGGTTAGCGGCAAGGACATGCTGTCGCCAGTGAAATAGAAGAATAAGATTACAGCCACCATAAAGACTACTGCCGCAATGCCCATGATCCTGAGGCTGAGCCTTGCAGCGAACGACTTTTGGTATGCCAGGTCGTACTCGTAATCAAAATTCGGTTCTTCTACCAAAGTGTTATTGTTTAGGTTTTATTCTGCGTACAAATATACAAAAAAATGAGGAACATTGTGTCATTACCACGCCATATTTTTCGGGAAACGGCACATTTTTTAGAAAGAAGTGTAGCCGTCGCCGAAATACGGAACGTATAACAGCAGCGGCCACACACTTGAAGGTAGACAAACCTCTTCGGTATTACTTCACAATCTTGTGAGAGTTAAGCATGTTCTTGGGATCGAGGGCTTCGTCAAGTTTCTCTTGTGTCATCAGTCCTTTCTCCAGAACAATATCATAAACAGAACGGTTTGTCTCCAAAGCCTCCTTGGCCACCTTCGTACTGGTCTTGTAACCGATGTACGGATTCAAGGCAGTAACGATGCCAATAGAGTTCTTCACCATTTCATAACAGCGTTCTTTGTTTACTGTGATACCGAGGATACACTCTTCGGTCAGCGTCTCAATGGCGTTCTTCAGCCACCAAAGACTCTCGATGAGCGACTCAGTGATAACGGGCTCCATCACGTTGAGCTGCAACTGGCCGGCCTCGGCAGCAAAGCATACAGTAACGTCGTTACCGATAACCTTGAAGCAGACCTGGTTGACAACCTCAGGAATCACGGGATTCACCTTACCAGGCATGATGCTGGAGCCGGGAGCCTTCGGAGGAAGGTTGATCTCATTAAGACCGCAACGAGGACCAGAGGCCATGAGGCGGAGGTCGTTACAGATCTTGGAGAGTTTGACAGCCAAGCGCTTCAGCGCTGATGAGTAGCTGACGTATGCTCCTGTATCCGGTGTGGCCTCTACGAGGTCGCTGGCAGATACGAATGCTTCACCGGTGAGCTTGCTGAGGTTGGCAGCGCAGAGCTTGGCAAAGCCGGGAACAGCGTTCAGTCCGGTACCGATAGCGGTACCTCCCATGTTGATCTCATGGAGGAGCTTCACGTTGCGCTCGAGGTTGAGGATTTCCTCTTCGAGGTTGTTGGCATAGGCGTTGAACTCCTGTCCGCTGGTCATAGGCACAGCATCCTGCAACTGGGTACGACCCATCTTGATGACATCCTTGAACTCCTCGCCCTTGTAGCGGAGGGCACTGATGAGCCCCGTGAGGGCTGCCACCAGACTCTTGTTCATACGGATAAGAGCCAAACGGATAGTCGTAGGATACACGTCGTTGGTTGACTGTCCACAGTTACAGTGGTCGTTGGGGTAGCAATACTGGTAGTCGCCTTTCTCGTGGCCCATGATCTCGAGGGCACGGTTGGCAATCACCTCGTTGGCATTCATGTTGACAGAGGTACCTGCACCACCCTGCATCATATCGATGGGGAAGTCCTCATGGAACTTACCGTCGATGATTTCACGACAGGCCTGAGCGATAGCTCCTGCGATCTCGTCGTTGATGACGCCAAGGGTATGATTGGTCTGCACGGCAGCGAGTTTCACGTAGGCGATGGCGATAACGAAGTCGGGATACATAGACATCGTCTTGCGTGAGATGTGATAGTTATTGATACCACGCTGTGTCTGTACGCCGTAGTATGCATCTACTGGAATTTTGAGTTCACCTAAAAGGTCCGACTCAACGCGGAATTTCTTTTCTGACATAATGGTTGAATTTATGATTTGTTGTTTGTTATTTGTCTAGAACATGGGCAGCTGCCAGATGTAACCAAGAGAAATGCGGTTGGTGCTGTAATCGTCGAAACCGAATGCCTTTCCCTTGTCTGTGTAGCTATAGTGACGGCCCACATAGGTGAGGAAGAAGTGGAGGTTGCTGTTCTTCAGCGGGTAGTACTCAAGACCTGCGAAGTAGCCCAGGGCGGTGCGATACTTACCTTTCTCAATATTACCGTTGTCCTTGGAGAGGCCTTCGTTCTCAAGCATTCCCTTGACAAAGAAGTTCCACTTCGGAGAGAAACGATACTGTGCCTTCATGACGAACGACAGGTACTCGGCGTCGTTCCTATGGCCACCTACTGCGTTGTTGCCTACGATGCTTGATACGATACCTTCGCGGTCGATACCTTCACGCATGTACATCACATCGAAGAAGGCGTTGAAGTTGTTCACGTTGAACTCGTTACCCAAAGCAATGTATTGACTTTGGTTGCCACGGGCCTGACTCATGAGTGAGTAGCTCCAGCGTGTCTTGAACACGTCACCGAAATTACCGTTCCAGTTTGCGGTGTAAACCAGGGGTACCTTCGACTGCTCATAGCCCTCGCCATACATGTCGCTCATGCTGGCACTGCGGCTGTCGAGCACCTGCAGCTGTAACTGATGGTCGGGTGTTACCTGGAACTGGAAGTTGGCACCAGTGAGGAAGTTGCTCATATAGTCCACCATGTCGGAGTATTCGTAGATTTCAATGGGGTTGAGGTCGAATTCCATACCACCATAGGCAGCACATTGCTTACCCAGGAACATGGAGAACTTATCGTTCACCTTTACACCGATACCTGCCACGTCGATGGATGATGAAGGCATGTTGTCGATACCGTCAGGAGCAGGGGAGTTGTTGCGGTTAAGACGCTGACGCCAGCGGAAGGAGAAGGTGTCGTTGATGTTACCCTTGGCCTCGATGCGGATCTGGCGCATGTTGAACTTGGCATTCTGGAATTTTCCATCGCTCTCATTGATGTCGAAACTGTTGTTGAGGTTGAGCAGGAAATGGAAATTGTCCTGCTTCTTCTGAATCATCGTCACTTTCTCGAACAGTGATTCCTCACCGGCCGATGCGTCCTTATCCTGCTGTGCCATCATGGTTACAGGCACAAAGAGCAGAGCTAATAATATACTTTTCTTCATGGTTGTTTTTATTCTAATAATGATGGACAAGTTTACGAGTAATGCTTAGTACTTCTTGAAGAGTTCCTGAATCTGAGTCCAGTCGTGTGTCTTGGTCAGGGCCAACATCAGCAATACGCGGGCTTTCTGCGGATTAAGATCAAGTGAAGCCACGAAATGATACTTGGCATCGTCAACCTCGCTGTTCAGACAGGTAGGACCAGTCGGGCAGCGTGAAGAACGTACGATCTGGATACCGCTCTGCTGAGCCTTCACTGCCACGTCAAATACGTCCTTGTAGAAGTTACCATCACCTACACCTGCCAGCACGATACCATCGAACTTAGCGTCAACGAATGCCTGCATGGGCAGCGGAGAAGCATTGGCATAACCGTAAACGATACCGACATTAGGAAGTCTTTCCAGATTGGTTACGTCGAACTCCGACTTTGTGGTGTGGAGATTGTTAGGAGTCTGAAGCATGTGGGCCTCGCCATTGTAGATGTAACCGATGATGCCTGAAGGACCGCCCTCGAAAGTGTCGCAGTCGATGGTGTGTGTCTTGATGACCGTCTTGGCATCCAGCAGCTGGTTGTTCATGCAGCAGAGTACGCCCATACCCTTAACGGCTGGAGAAACGGCTGCGGCCACGGCATTGTAGAGGTTAGCAGGACCGTCAGCGCTGATAGCTGTTGAGGGGCGCATGGAACCTGCCAATACCACGGGCTTGTCGCTCTTCACGGTAAGGTTCAGGAAGTAGGCTGTCTCCTCCATGGTGTCTGTTCCATGAGTAACGACAACACCGTCGAAACCTTCCTCGTTGAGTAACTGATTGATGCGCTTGGCAAGCTTGAGCCACACTTCGTTGTTCATATCCTGAGAACCGATATTCACGAGCTGTTCACCGCTCACGTCGGCCAGATAGAGCATCTGGGGAACGGCGTCGATAAGTGTCTGGATACCTACCTGTCCTGCACTGTAGCTTGAAGAGGTTGATGACTGACTAACACCTGCGATGGTGCCACCAGTAGCAATAATACGAATCTTTGGTTTGGCAACGATGTTGACAGAGACCAGAAGTGCCAAAAGCACTAAAATACCACGTAATTGTTTCATAATTGTATAGTTTTAATGATTAGGTAAAATAGGGTTACTTAATAAAGAAAGGTAATAATCAGGTAAGCGATGCCTATCGACACGAAGGTGGTGATGAAGCCGGATAGCTGGAAAGAGTGGTTGAGCACGTACTTTCCGATTCTCGTGGTACCTGTGCGGTCGAAGTTGATGGCTGCTACCTCGGTGGGGTAGTTGGGGATGAAGAAATAGCCGTTGACGGCAGGGAACATGGCCACCAGTGCCAGCGGGTTGATACCCAAAGCCATACCAAGGGGGTAGAGGGTACGGACGGTGGCTGCTTGAGAGAAGAGCATGATGCTCATGAAGAACAGGGCAATGGCAAACAGGAACGGATACTGTGTGACAACGTCGGCAATGCCGTTCTTGAAGAATTCAATGTTGCCGTTGAAGAAGGTGTCGCCCATCCAGGCAATACCGAAGATGCTCACCATGGCATTCATACCTGCACCGAAGATGTTGCCCTTTACAGCATCTCCCACCTTGGCCTTGCCTACGATGAGGATCAGGGCGGCGATAGACATCATCAGGATCTCTATGGTCTGTGGCATCGACAAGCGTTGCACCTCTCCGTCAACCATGAATGAGGGACGCAGGGATGGGATACTACCGAACAGAACCACGAGGAACACACCCAACAGGAATGCACATACGGCACGTTTGGCATACTTTTGCTGTGCGTTAGCTGACTGCTGGTCGTTAGTGTCTTCCACGGATTCCAAAGTCTCGTTCGGGTCGATGAGTCCTTCCTTCACTCGACGCTGGTATTCGGGATCGTCAACGAGTTCCTTTCCGATGCGGTTCTGCACGAATGAGGAAACGAGAATGGCAATCAACGAAGCGGGGATACATACGATCAGGATGTCTTTCAGCTCAATGCCCTTTCCTCCAAGAAGGTCGGTACTGATGACGGCTGCTGTAGCTGCCGACATAGGACTTCCCGTGATACCCAATGATGCGGCAATGGTGGCTACAGTCATAGGACGCTCAGGACGAATCTTGCTCTTGGTGGCAATTTCTGAGATGATGGGCAACAACGAATAGGATGTGTGGGCCGTACCGGCTACAAGACAGAAGAGCCAGGTGGTGAGCGGTCCGTAATAGGTAATGTGGTCAGGATGCTTACGAAGGAATTTCGCAGCCAGTCCTACCAGATAGTCAAGTCCGCCGGCAGCCTGCAGGGCAGCGGTGGCCGTAATGACACTCACGATGATGAGCATCACGTCGAGGGGGATGTTACCTGGTTTCAGTCCGAATATGAAGACGAGGATGAAAACGCCTACCATACCGTAAATACCAAGTCCTATCCCTCCCACGCGTGCACCGATAAAGATGAGTGCCAATACGATCAGTAGTTGGATGAGAATTAAAGTAGTAGCCATAGAGGAAAAGATATGATTGCTTTAGTAATATTTTCGGTGGCAAAGATAGACATTATTTTTAGTACCGTATTTGCAAAAATGGAACTAATATTTGCAAAATACGAAACTATTCATTATTTTTGCAAAATCGAACAAACTACGTAAACTTTCAAATGACCAGGATCTATACTTTAGCTGAGATTTCAAGCAAGCTGCAAAACGACTATCCCTCCGGCGCCAGTGTGTCGGTAGCAAATGTTGATGCATCCATATTGGAGATGATTAAGAAAGGGCAGATCTGTGTGGATTTCTATACGCTGGTACTGATCCGGAAAGGAAGGATGAGCTATGCATTGAAGGGGAATGTGATTGGACTCAAGGAGAACGACCTTGTGCTGGTACCGCCCAACTATCCTGTCAGCTATGATTCTTATTCAGACGATCTTCAGGCTGTCAACCTGATGATAGAAGAAAGCTATTATAATAAGGTGTTGCAGTTTGACCCGAACTTGAAGGACATGGAGTATAGCTATGCCTACGATCTGTTGCCGGTGTTTCATCTGGAAACGAGCAAGCAGGAGCTATTCATGAACCTAAGCACGCAGATTCAGAATACCATTCGCATCCCGCATCTTTATCGTGAGGAAATGATCGACCATCTGGTGCATGTGGTACAACTGCTCTTCAGCGAACTGCTCTATGGAGGTGAGATACAACCTTCGCACGATCTGACGAACAAGCAGAATATCTTCAAGATCTTTATTCATTTGGCTTCACGCAATTTCAAGAAGGAGCGCCAGATCAAGTTCTATGCCGATAACCTGAACATCACTACCACGTATCTTTCACGCACGGTGAAGGAGATGTCGGGGCAGACCGTGAACGGCTACCTCAACAACTTTCTTTATAATGAGATATGCAAACTGCTCCGTTCTTCCTCCTATAATATGAGTGAGATTGCGGATTTTCTCTATTTCAACGACCAGTCAGCCCTCACCAATTTCTTTAAGTCACGCTCCGGAATGACACCAGGGGCCTACCGACGCTCTTTCGTCGGGAAATAGAGATACTTCACTTTTTTGTTTATTCCTTTTCTTACCTGAACATCTCTTCCAGCAATGCTTGATGATGACCAGGCAAGATGATGTGATGGTTACCAATCGGGTCAGTCAGGAAATAGGAGGTCTTAGTGGGGTGGGATAAGAGGATGACCTGCTGCGTTCTGCACAGATCGGGTTTTGTTTGGTTCCTAATCAGTTCTCCTTCTTCAATGAAAGAGCGGGAGAGGTTACCAGAAACCTTGAAGATGGTGACAGGACCTTCCTTCATATACCCTCTGATGCCTACACCAATGCCCGACTCAAAGTGCGTGTCGTATTCATACCGCTCTACCATGTTGAAGGGGATGGTGCAATGAGCAAACAGCATCTCGCCTGTCTCTGGGTTGATGGATGAAGGGTTGGCTTGGAACCCACTTACTCCAAGCAGTGCCTGGGCAATCTTCATGGAGAGCATGGCCGGCACATCTCCCTCACATCCTGCCACGATTCCCTCAGCATTGAGCTTGGCTAAGGCCAGACAACCCGTATTGTGGACAGCCGTCAGCAGGTCGAAACAGCGAATGGTGAAGCCTTGCAACTGATACTTCTCCACAATCTTCTTCAGTGCGTCGTAGATCTGTTGGGCAACAGGTAAGGCGTTCCTAATACTCTCAGATGTGACTTCCTCTTTTGTTTCCCGTAGGGGTGTAACGGCCATCATATCCAACAGTTCCTGCATCGGAATGTCAATAAGACTGATACCTAATTGCTGCATAACGGCTTCCTTGTCAGCATGACTAGATATCAGCCAGTCGGAAGGCTCGCCAATGATTCCCAACCTGCAACCTTTGAGCTTCTTCCTTGCCTCCCCAACCTGTTCCAATAGTCGGATTCGTTTGGAGATGTAGTCGGGCGCACCATGAATAATCTCTCCTTTGATGTTGTTCTGACGCAGATACGACAGGATCTCCATGGATGCGGCCAACGAATTGCTTTTCCCGGAGGTCAGCAGATAGATCGGTTGTTCCGACTTGTTCTGCAACTCTGGCAGCAGTCGTTTGAAGATGCCCTCCGTGCCACCTGTTCGCACATAGATCAGACTGAGCGAATGACTCCCGTAGTCGGCATAGTCATTCCCCTTTAGTTCGTAAGTCACATCAAGGCTGTCCAGAAACTCCTTGGTCACTGCACCCACAGCCTGCTCATCATGCAGTTCCGATGTTAATGTATAAATGGCGATATTCATGGTCAATAGTTTGTTTTATGGCTACAAAGATACAAAAAATCCGTGTAATCTTTCGACTACACGGATTTTATTTAGATGGTTATCTATCTTTACTTGACTGCGTCGAGTAAAGGCTGCGCCTCGGCCATGCTCATGCGAGCATGGCATTACACTCGGCTTGCACTTTACTTCACTTCCTCGAAGTCAGCATCCTGAACATCATCGTTAGGATTTGACTGTGTCTGCTGACCGCCCTGGTACTGCTGACCTGCGTCGGCACCCGGCTGAGGACCAGCCTGCTGGTACATCTTGGCGCTGGCAGCCTGCATTACCTGGTTGAGGTTGTTGATGGCATTGTCGATAGCGGCGATGTCACCACTCTTGTGCGCATCCTTCAACTGCTGAACGGCAGCCTCCACGTTAGCCTTGTCGGCACCGAGCTTGTCACCATTCTCATTGAGGAAGGTCTCGGTCTGGAAGATCATTGAGTCAGCCTGGTTCAGCTTGTCAACGCGCTCACGCTCACGCTTGTCGTTCTCGGCGTTCTGCTCAGCCTCTGCCTTCATGCGGTTGATCTCATCCTGAGACAGACCAGATGAAGCTTCGATGCGGATAGCCTGCTCCTTACCGGTAGCCTTATCCTTGGCAGATACCTTGAGGATACCGTTGGCATCGATGTCGAAGGTTACCTCGATCTGAGGAATACCACGACGGGCGGGAGCAATACCGGTGAGGTTGAACTGTCCGATACTCTTGTTCTGAGCAGCCATCGGGCGCTCACCCTGCAGTACGTGGATGGTTACCTCTGTCTGGTTGTCAGCTGCAGTAGAGAAGGTCTCGCTCTTCTTGCAGGGGATGGTAGTGTTAGCCTCGATCAGCTTGGTCATCACACCACCCAGTGTCTCGATACCCAGTGTCAGCGGAGTTACGTCGAGCAGCACGATATCACCTACGCCACCTTCCTTGTTCAGGATAGCACCCTGGATAGAAGCACCTACGGCCACCACCTCGTCGGGGTTCACACCCTTTGAAGGCTCCTTGCCGAAGTAGTTCTTTACGAGTGTCTGCACGGCGGGGATACGACTTGAACCACCTACGAGGATCACCTCATCGATGTCGGCTGTGGTCAGGTGAGCATCAGCGATAGCCTTCTGACAGGGAGCCAAACAAGCCTGAATCAGGTCGTGTGCCAACTGCTCGAACTTAGCACGAGTCAGTGTCTTCACCAAGTGCTTGGGAACACCAGCCACAGGCATGATATACGGCAGGTTGATCTCGGTAGAAGTGCTGGAAGACAACTCGATCTTAGCCTTCTCGGCTGCCTCCTTCAGACGCTGCATTGCCATCGGGTCAGCCTTCAGGTCAGCACCCTCATCATTCTTGAACTCCTGAACGAGCCAGTCGATGATTACCTGGTCGAAGTCATCACCACCCAGGTGGGTATCACCATTGGTAGAGAGCACCTCGAACACGCCACCGCCGAACTCCAGGATAGAGATATCGAAGGTACCACCACCGAGGTCGAACACAGCGATCTTCATATCCTTGTTAGCCTTGTCAACACCGTAAGCCAGTGCAGCAGCTGTCGGCTCATTCACGATACGCTTCACGTTGAGGCCTGCAATCTGTCCAGCCTCCTTGGTAGCCTGACGCTGAGAGTCAGAGAAGTAAGCAGGAACGGTGATCACAGCATCTGTCACCTCCTGTCCGAGATAATCCTCGGCAGTCTTCTTCATCTTCTGCAGAACCATGGCAGAGATTTCCTGCGGAGTATATCTACGACCTTCGATCTCTACGCGGGGATAACCGTTCTCGTTGACAACGGTATAAGGAACGCGAGCAATCTCCTTTTCGGTCTGCTGCCAGTTCTCACCCATGAAACGCTTGATAGAGTAAACGGTGTTCTTCGGGTTCGTGATAGCCTGACGCTTTGCAGGATCACCAATCTTACGCTCACCACCTTGTACAAAACCCACCACTGAAGGAGTGGTACGCTTACCTTCGCTGTTAGCGATTACTACGGGCTCGTTACCCTCGAATACGGCAACGCAGCTGTTTGTAGTTCCTAAGTCAATTCCAATTACTTTTCCCATTGTTGTATTGTTTTTATTGTTTATATACTAATGATAATGACACATGGCTGCCATCTGCAACCGCTAATTAAGCTGCAAATCGTATGCCAATGACAAAATCTGGGAAAAGAATGACAGTCGTATGACAGATTGTCATTCTGTCATTCTTGTTCTTATTTTGCTCGACAAACAAAGAAAAACCGTTTTTTTCTTTGATTTGTGCTCACTTAATCGTATCTTTGCGGAAAATACGTTTGGAGTATGAAGTACGCGGATTATATTGAGCAAATTGAGATTGATTCCCTGTGGAGTGGCAAGAAGCACATCATCTGGGATCTCGACAGGAGGGTGAATATCCTGAGCGGTATCAACGGCGTGGGAAAGAGTACCATTATCAACAAGGTGGTGAAGAGCGTCAGCATGAACGGCGACGTACAGAATCACCTGTTGAAGGGCGTGCATGTCAAGACCAATCCCGCTGATGCCACCCATATCCGTTTTGACGTGATCCGTTCGTTCGACCGTCCTATCCTCAATGCCGAGACGGTGAACAAGATGGATATCAGTCTGGCCACGGAGCTCGACTGGCAGCTCTTCAAGCTACAGCGGAAGTACCTCGACTATCAGGTGAACATGGGTAATAAGATTATCTCCGTGCTGCAAAGCGGTGCGCCTGACTCTGCCGAGCAGGCCCAGCTGATCAGTGCTCCGAAGAAGAAGTTCCAGGACATGATCGATGACCTCTTCAAGGACACGGGTAAGGCCATTGTCCGCACAGAGAACGAGATCCGTTTCTCGCAGATCGGTGAGACCTTGGTGCCCTATCAGTTGTCGAGCGGTGAGAAGCAGATGCTGGCCATCTTGCTCACGGTGCTGGTGGAAGACTCCCTGCCTTATGTGCTCTTCATGGACGAGCCCGAGGTGAGTCTGCACATCGACTGGCAGCAGCGGTTGATTGACCTGATCCTCGAGCTGAATCCCAACGTGCAGATTATCCTCACCACCCATTCGCCGGCCGTGATCATGAACGGTTGGATGGATAGTGTAACGGAGGTGAGCGATATTACAAGTTGAAAATTGAAAATTGAGAATTGAAAATTGAGAATTGAAAATTGATAGGGAGTTATAGTTGCAATTGAGGGCACGGGCTGAACAATGGCGAAAAAACTAAAGGAGAACATCACATCTGGTTATATGGAAGCCGCCAATCGTCTGAATTCCAAGAAGACGAAGCGGAGGATCGTGGCATACGTGGAGAGCTACGATGATGTGTTCTTTTGGCGTACCGTGTTCAGTCAGTTCGAGAACGACCAGCGTTACTTCGAGGTGATGTTGCCTTCGCGTCATCGGTTGGAACGTGGAAAGAAATCGGTGCTGATGCGACTCCTGGCCAAGAATGCGGGAAATGATCTGGTGTGCTGTGTGGATGCCGATTACGACTACCTGATACAGGGCGCCACAGAGACCAGTAGAACCATGCTTTCCAGTCCTTTTGTCTTCCACACCTATGCCTATGCCATCGAGAACCTGCAGTGCTATGCCCCTTCGCTGCGTACGGTCTGTGTGGCCGTAACGCTCAATGACCATGAGATCTTCGACTTCAACGATTTCCTCGCCCGCTACTCCGAGGCCATCTTCCCCTTGTTCGTGTGGAGCATCTGGTATTACCGCCGACCGATCTATACGCAGTTCACCATCACCGAGTTCAACAAGGTGATCGAGCTGGGTGGCTTCAACCTGGATAATCCGATGGCCAGCATCAAGAATGTTCGTAGGAAGGTGTATGTAAAGGTAGGCGACCTGCAGAAGAAGAACCCCGATGCGAAAGAGAGCTACCTGGACTTGAAGCAGGAGCTGATCGAGGAGCTGGGTGTGACACCGCAGACCACCTATTTATATATACAGGGACATCATCTGTTCGAGAAGCTGGTGCTACCCGTGATGGGGAAGGTGTGCTCACGACTGATTCGCGACCGTGAGATGGAGATCCGTCGGCAGTCGGTACATAACACCCAGATGCACAACGAACTGTCGTGCTACAGCCATAGCACGCAGGACATCGCGCAGATGCTCAAGAAAAACATGGGTTATTTCCTTTCTGATCCCTTCCGTCAGATCGTGTCAGACGTACAGATGTTCTTTACACGTAGGTCTCCAGAAACCGAATCGTACCAGTCACCTTCAACTCCTTCGTTGTAGCGGGAATCAACACACACTCTCCCCCCTGCAACGTGGTTTCGTTCCCCTCATCATCCACGAGGGTCGCAGCACCTTTCAGTCCTACGAGAATCACAAAGCTGTCCAGCTCACTGTAATCCAGTATCATCGTTTCATCGAGATCATAGAGCGATGTGCTGAAATACGGACATTCCACCAGGGGAACACCCATATTCTTCATCGGTCTGTAATGCGTGCAGTAGTCATCCTCCACCTTGAAATGGATGCTCTCTGCCGCCTTCTCGGTGTGCAGTTCGCGCAGGTTCCCGTTCTTATCCTTGCGGTTATAGTCGTAGATACGGTAGGTCAGATCACTGGTCTGCTGGATCTCCGTCAGGAAGCAGCCAGCACCCACGGCATGGATACGACCGGCCGGCAGGAAGAACACATCGCCCTCTCTGGCCTGATATTTGGCCAAGGCATCGCAGATCGTACCGTCTTCCACCATCTCCTTATAGGTCTCGGGTGTGATATCCTGTTTCAGTCCGCAATACAGGAAAGCCTCGGGGTCGGAGTTCATGATATACCACATCTCCGTCTTCCCGTGCTTCTCGCCCAAACGAACAGCCGTCTCATCATCAGGATGTACCTGAATACTCAGGTCTTGCTGTGCATCGATGAATTTTACCAATAGCGGGAATTCATCTCCAAACCGCTGGTAGTTCTCTTCTCCTACCAAATCACCTTTTAGTTCGCGAACAAGTTCATTGAGGCTTTTGCCTTTCAGCTGACCGTCTTTGACGACGGTCTCAAAATCTTTCACCCCCGAAACCTCCCAGCTCTCGCCAATCTGCTGACTGTCGCAATCGAGATGTTTGAAGGGGATGATCCTGTCTCCTCCCCAAAGGGTTGTTTTGAGAACAGGTGTGAATTTAATTAGTTGCATGTTAGATATGTTGTATTTAATGGTCTTTCCAGAATGCCGGGGTGAAGAGCACCACAACGGTGAATATCTCAAGACGTCCCATGAGCATCAGCAGGGAAAGCAACCACTTCACGAGGTCAGGAAGAATATTCCATGACATCGTAGGACCGATTTCCAGTCCCAGTGTAGGTCCTACATTGCTGGCGCAGCTAAGGGCGATGGTGAAGGAGTTCGTGCTGTCCACACCGGTCAGGATCATGATGAAATAAGATACGAGCGCCAACATGAAATAGGCGGCGAAGAAGGCCATCAGTGTCATTTGCTGACCATAGGCTACGTTGGTGCCATTCACTTTCACGGGCAGAACGGCTCTGGGATGGAGGATATGTTTCAGCTCGTTCTGCATGATCTTCAGTATCATCACGCCACGCACACACTTGAAACCGCCCGCCGTACTGCCGGCACATCCACCAAAGAACATACAGACACTGAGCACCACCCAGGTGATATGATGCCATTGGGCCGCATCATCATTGAAGACGCCTGTCGTGGTAATGAACGATACCACTTGGAACAGTGCGTTTTTGATAGCTTCGCCCAGCGTATAGTGGTTGTATCTGAGCAGGAAAAAGGTGATAAACGCAGTGGCTAAGATAATCAGAGAGCAGTAGAGTCTCAGCTCCGTATTCTTGAAGAACTGCTTGATGCGCCCTTTGAAGATCAACGAATAGAGCATCGTAAAACTGACTCCTGAGAGGAACATAAAGACGATGGTCGTATAGTCGATGAGCGCACTATGGTAGTATCCCGTGGAATCACTATGGGTAGAGAAACCGCCTGTAGCGGTGGTGGTCATGGCGTAGTTCAGGCAGTCGAACAGTCCCATGCCCGAGAAGTAGTAACAGAGGGCGCATCCAACGGTCAGGAACAAGTAGATGCTCCAGATCCATTTTGCCGTGGTACTCAGTCGTGGGTGCATCTTGGCACGTATCGGACCTGTTGCTTCTGCCGAGAACACCTTCACGTTACCGCCCATCAACGACGGGATAATGGCAATGGTGAAGAACACGATTCCCAAGCCGCCTATCCATTGTGTCATGGTGCGCCAGAACAGCAGTCCGTGTGGCAGTATTTCCACTTCGTCGAGGATGCTACATCCTGTAGTGGTAAATCCCGAGATGGTCTCGAAATACGCGTTGGTGAAATCACTGATATATCCGCTGATGATGAAGGGTAGGGAGCCGAACAGACTGAAGATAATCCAGGTGAGGGTCACCAGCAGGTACGCCTCGCGTCGTCCCAACGAGTTCTCTGATTTCCTGCCCAGGAACCGCAGTCCGATACCGCCCATCAGTGTAAGGATCACGGAAATGATGAATGCCATGGAGTCGTCTTCCTTCATATAGATGGAGAGACCCATGCACCACATCATCATCGTTGCCTCGATGTAGAGCAGCGTACCGATAATCTTATAGATGATCCTGTAGTTCAGCATTCTTTATTACTTGAAGAATTTCTCAATTTTCGACATATGGATATTGTAGCAGAACACCACCACGGAGTCGCCTGCCTCGATCTGCGTGTTACCTGATACCAGGAATCCCTCGCCGTGACGTACCAGTCCACCGATGGTGGCCCCTTTGGGCAAACCGAGTTCGAACACTTTCTTCCTTGTCACCTTCGAGCCTTGCTGTGCGGTGAACTCCGCCACATCGGCATTGGCCGACATCAGGAAACGGATATTGTTCACGTCGGCATCGAGCATCATCTGGTAGATATAGCTGGCGGCCAAGGCTTTCTTGTTCACGATGGTACCGATATCCAGACTCTCTGCCATGCTCACATAGTCGAGGTTCTCCACCATCGCCACGGTCTTGCGCACCCCCAGTCGTTTGGCGGTCATACAAGCCAGGATATTGGTCTCGGCATTTCCTGTCAGCGCCACAAAGGCCTGTGTATTCTTGATACCCTCCTCGTTGAGCAAGTGGAGGTCACGACCATCGCCGTTGATGACCATCACACGGTCGGTATCCACCAGTTCGTTCAGCTTCTGACATCTGGCCTCGTCCAGTTCGATGATCTTCGCATTCATGTATTCAGGCATCAGCTCCGTAGCTCGTACGGCCGTAGCACCTCCGCCCATGATCATCGCGTTCTTCACATCCACATAGTGTTCCTTTCCCACAATCTTGCGGATATAGGGGATATAGTTACGGGTGGTCATGAAATAGGCCAAGTCGTAGATCTTCAGTACATCGTCGCCTCGCGGGATGATGGTCTCGTCGCCTCGTTTGATGGCCACGATATGATAAGGCGACTCAGGCTTACAGAGATCCTTCAGCGGTTCGTTCAGGATCTCGCATGTCTCGCGCAGCTTGATGCCTAACATGACCAGTGCGCCATCGTGCACATCCCAGCGCTGACGCACCCACGACATCTTCAGTCCGTTGGCGATATCGCGTGCTGCCAGGTTCTCCGGGTAGATACGTGACGAGATGCCCACCTTCTCGAAGAAACCGTCAAGCTTGGGATCAATATATTCAAAGTTGTCCACCTTGGCCACGGTACGTTTGGCACCTAAGGCCTTGGCCAGCATACAGGCATTCATGTTCAGGTTCTCATCCCGAGTTACCGCGATGAAGAGGTCGGCCCCTGACACACCCGCATCTTTCAGCGTCTGGATCTTCGATGCTGAGGCCTGCACCGTCATGAGGTCGTATTCACTGCTGATACTGGCCAGTCGCTCCTCATCACTGTCGATGAGCACGGTGTCCTCGTTGTTGCGCGACAACAACTGGGCCAGATGGGTTCCAATGGCGTAGGCGCCTGCAATGATGATCTTCATATGCTTTGTTATATATGTTTCTGAATGGTGGTTTACGGTTGATCAGACAAGAGCTTGTTGATGGCACTGGCGATGGACTCTGCATCGATGCCTGTGATATGGCGCAGCTCAGCCACTGTGCCGTGCTCCACAAAGATGTCGGGCAATCCTAGGCGTACCACCTGCGGGTGATAGTTGTGATCGCTCATCCATTCCAGTACGGCACTACCCATGCCGCCGTTTCTCGCCCCGTCTTCCACGGTGATGATACGCTTGAACTTCTTTCCTACCTCGTGCAGGATCTGCTCGTCGAGGGGTTTCAGGAAACGCATGTCGTAGTGGGCAATACTTAGAGGTGAGAGGTGAGAGGTGAGAGGTGAGGTAATGGCCTTGGTGACCTCATTGCCTATCGGACCGATACTGAGTACGGCCAGGTCGTTACCGTCAACCAGCTTCCTTCCTGTTCCTACCGTCACCTCTTCCAACTGACAGCGCCAGTTGGTCTGCACGCCACAGCCTCTGGGATAGCGGATCACGAACGTACCCTTTCCCGGTAGCTGAGCGGTGTACATCAGCTTGCGCAGCTCATGCTCGTCCATGGGTGACGAGATGGTGAGGTTCGGAATGGAGCGCAATGCGGCCATGTCGAAGGCCCCGTGATGCGTAGCACCATCTTCTCCAACCAGTCCTGCCCTGTCGAAGCAGAGCACCACCGGCAAGTTCAGGATGGCCGCATCGTGAATGATATTGTCGTATGCCCGTTGGGCAAATGCACTGTAGATATTACAGAACGGCAGCAGACCGTCCTTGGCCATTCCTGCCGAGAATGTCACGGCATGTCCTTCCGCGATACCCACATCGAAGGTGCGGTCGGGCATCTCCTTCATCATGATATTCAGTGAGCAGCCCGTAGGCATGGCAGGTGTCACACCCACGATCTTTGGATTTATCTTGGCCAGCTCTAACAGTGTTTCTCCGAATACATCTTGGAACTTTGGGGGCTTGTTACTGTCACTGCTCACGATGCGCTCACCCGTATCCGGGTCGAACTTACCCGGTGCGTGCCACACGGTGACATCCTTCTCTGCCGGGGCGTAGCCATGACCTTTCTGGGTGTGCAGGTGCAGCAGCTTCGGACCTTTCATGTCCTTCAGTTGTCGCAGGATCCTCACTACCTCCTTGATATCATGACCGTCGAAGGGTCCGAAGTAACGGATGTTCATACCCTCGAAGATGTTCTGCTGATGACTGATTGCGCTTTTCAGCGCATTGCTCAGTCGGATGAGTCCCTTTCGGCGGTTATCCTCCAGCATACCCTTGCCATGCAGCCACCGCGAAGCCTTGAAGCGGATGCGGTTATACGTCTCGTTGGTATTCAGGTGGATGAGATATTCCTTCATGCCGCCCACAGAGCGGTCGATCGACATGTTATTGTCGTTCAGGATGATAAGCAGGTCGTTGGGGGATGAAGACACGTTGTTCAGTCCTTCGAAAGCCAGACCGCCCGACATGGCACCATCGCCAATCACGGCCACCACCTTCCGCATCTTCCCGTCGGTCTTTTCCTGCTTGGCAGCCACGGCCATACCCAAGGCTGCAGAGATGCTGTTCGAGGCATGTCCGCAGGTAAACGTGTCGTATTCGCTCTCCTTGGGGGAAGGGAAGGGCATGATGCCGTGCAGTTTGCGGTTCGTGCAGAAACGCTCCCTGCGCCCTGTCAGTATCTTATGTCCATAAGCCTGATGACCCACGTCCCAAACGATACGGTCGTCGGGGGTGTTATATACGTAATGGAGGGCTACGGTCAACTCCACCACGCCAAGACTGGAGGCGAGGTGTCCGGGGTTTACCGACAACTCCTTCACGATGTCTTCACGTAACTCTTTACATAGCTCTGGAAGTTCTTCCACCTTGAGTTTCCGAAGGTCATCGGGCGTGTTGATCTTATTCAGTAAATCGAAATTCGATATGTCTGTCATATATAAATATGCCAATATGCAACCGCAAAGGTACGAATAAACGAGAACAATTCAAAGAAAAAACAAGTTTTTCTTTAATTGTCGAGTGAAAGTACCTTCGGCGAAGCCAAAGATACAAATAAACAACAATTCAAAGAAAATTAGCAATTTTCTTTTAGAAATACCACCTCAAACCGCCAGTCAAGAGCAATGCACCCCTGGCATACACGTCCTCTTCCTCTTTGACAATCACCTCATCAGGTCGCTTGAAAGTACCTACCACGTATCCAGCCTCTATACCGATGCCGAGATGACGTGTGATCATGTAATCCACATCAGCGGTGAAATGAAAGCCCAGTCCGCTCTGCTTATGAAAGTTCTTGATGGTATAGCGGTTATATCCAACACCGAAACTGATGTCGTAAAGCCAGTTACGTTTGTTTCCAAAGACTTCCGACCAGCTTGCTGTGGCTCCGATATAATCCATGCGGTAGTACCCTAACTTGGAACAGGTGGCGTTGTGGTGCATATAAGTGAATCCCATATACGTATTGTTTCCTAGGATCAGGCACTCATAGCCTGCCAGCACACTGCTTCCTAATCTGGGGCGGTACAGGTTGTCATATGTCTCAATCTTATCTGGATCCCATCCTAAACCAAAGTTCGCCCGTAACCTGTTGGTGGGTGGGCGCGACAGGATCTGTTTTTGGTAGAATCGCTCTTCTGCTTCCTGCATGGCTTCCAGTTGCGAAACGAAATCATTTTCAGTAACGAATACCAGTGAATCGGGATCGATTTTCCCCGCCAACAGGATATTTCCGGCGATCTGATGACAGGAACCATGCCTTAATGAGGGCGTTTGATGCTGTACGATCTGAAAACCATTACCGCCAACCTTGGCAGATTCCTTGATGGCCAGCGACTTCACATAATCATAGTTGCAATGGGTGGTCGTACCACGGTCAATCACGGCCACGTATCCTAAGGTCATGGCATCCGCAGGGATGGAGTCCTCGGGTTCATACACCACCACGTTCTCAACACTTTTCTCCGGATATGTCATCAAAATATCGGTCAGCACCCTTGGCTGACACCCTGTTAGCATGATGATTCCCATCACCCCAAATCCAATCTTTACAATCGTTTCTTTCATCATCGTTAGGTTTTAACATGCAAATGTACAAAGAAAACCGCAATAACGAAAGAAGTTGGGGAAGAAAAACAAGTTTTTCTTTTGCATTTCTCTCGTTTATTGCATAAAATCTTCACGCTCGAGTAAACAAATTTATTTGTTTTCTTCTCGCTTAATCAGATTTTTCGTATCTTTGCACAATGATACTATTAACCATTTTATAATAATAAAAACCAAAACACTATGTTAGTTACAAAACGAATCCTCATCACGCTGATCACCCTCGTGATTACGAGTACAGGAGCATGGGCTCTTAGTCAAGATACAGATGGGTATTATCTCATTGGCTCGTTACAGGACTGGAAGGACTTTGCTAATCTTGTCAACACCCAATATCCTGGAAAGAAAGATGCCCGTATGACCGCTGATATTGATTTGGGAACAGATCAAACAATGTTGGGAAGGGGCACTGACCCAAACACATATTATTATCTAGGAGAATTTGACGGACAAGGGCATACGCTAACCATCGCCTATCAAGGTGAACTAGGTTATCAATTCTATGCAGCGCCTTTCCGACATGCAAGTTTGTGTGAAATTAGAAACCTAAATGTGAAAGGAACGATATCGGTTTATAACAATATCTACCAAATTTATGTTGGCGGAATTGTAGGGTATTCAACCTCGACTTGCAAAATAAAGAATTGTCATGTAGATGTGGATTTTATATCGCCAGCTGCTGCACAATTTAATATCAATTATAGCAGTTTGGTAGGTTGTGCAAGTTCCAATGCAATCATATCTGACTGTATGGTGGAGGGGAGCGTAAAGGGCAAAGACGGTATTTCGACTTATTATAGCCCTTTCATCGGTCTTATCACTTTCATCAATTCATCAACTCCATCTTCTATCACGAACAGTCTTTCCACAGCAACGACAGAGAATGTGTCGTTGGTTACTGGAGCGTTTCGTACAGTAGAGGGCCCATCGACTGGTATGACCAATGTCTATAGTCGTTATGTGGGTGCTTCAAAGGAGCAGCAGTGCATTGCTTGGACCGAAGAACAACTCACCAACGGCTATATCGCTTATAAGTTACAAAACGGGCGCAGCAATCTTGTATGGGGGCAGAAAATCGGTACTGATGCTACTCCTATTTTTACAACGACAGAGAGTAAACGCGTTTATCGTGCCACCAATGGTTTTACCAATATTTCTACCCAAGCAAGTTCAGGTATTAAGAGGGATACTGAAGGTTATTATCTAATTGATGATTGTCTCGACTGGGAGGATTTTGCTACCATTGCTGAGAACACACCAACGGCAAAGGCCCGTATGATCGCTGATGTTGATTTGGGCTATACCCAGACAAAGGTGGGCGTCACGAACCCATTCCAAGGCATTTTTGATGGTCAGGGGCACATTTTGACCGTTCATTATCTGCCATCAACAACCAACAGCTCTCCATTCCCCCAAACTGCTAACGGGGCAGTTATTAAGAATCTGTGCTTTGCCGGCACTTTGGAGAATACTTCCAGTAACCGTCCTGCACTCGTCAGCATACATAATAATGGCATCTTGAATATTGAAAAAGTATGGAGCTCTGTTGATATTACTTCCACCATAACAGATTGGGACGAGTCAGCCGCATTCGTAGCCTGTTGCAATGGTACCATTTACATCAACGACTGCATGTTTACAGGAAGTATCACAAGCAGCGGTGAAGAGGCGGGTTGCTTTGTGGGTGGCGTGCATGGAACTGTCAATATCACCAATAGTTTATCCACGGGTAGGTTTACTCTTACAGGTAATAATCCTGGTCTGCGTGGCATATACAGCAACACTTTTATTCTGCGATTCCCTCCTGCCGCCATTTCTCCCGAGATGCAGTGTACAACCAGCGAATTGTCTAACGGTACTATTATCACCAAACTTCAGGCAGGTCGGTCGGAAAGAATCTGGGTGCAGGATGCTGAAACTGGGTTACCGTCGCTAAAGATTTTCGCCAATTCTCCATCAATTACGACGGGGATTGATAGAGGAAAACTGTTCGATGGGGATATAACCGGGTGGTACACCATCATTGGACAAAAGCTAAGTGGTAAACCCACAAAGAAGGGTGTGTATATTATAAATGGCAAGAAAACTATTGTTGATTAATGGTTAATTGCAATTTTGTCTAATTCGTAAAGAAGAAAGTATAAACAATGAGAAGGAAACAACTATTAATGATGGGATGTCTTTTGATGGCGTGCCTCATCGCAAATGCACAACAGAAAGACGGTGGTATCTCTGCCCAGATGTTGCAGGAGATTCAGCAGGCTCAGAAACCGCAACCGCAGGATAAAGCCCTGTTCAATGCCTTGGCTTCGAACAAGATAGACGACTTGGCCAAGAACTTCGAGCACCAGAACATCCTCGACACGCATTTCAGTATTGAGACACCTTTGCAGAGCATCACCGACCAGAAGAGTTCCGGTCGTTGCTGGATGTTCAGCGGACTGAACGTGCTGCGTTCGAATTTCGCCAGCAGGAAGGATTCCCTCTTGGGCTTCGTGCCTGCCAAGAGTAATGTGCAGCTCGAGTTCTCACAGGATTATCTCTTTATCTACGACCAGCTGGAGAAGGCGAACCTGTTCCTGCAGGGCGTGATCGATCATGGTAAGAAACCCATAGACGACCAGCGTGTGCAGTTCTTCTTTAAGTCGCCCATCGGCGATGGCGGTACGTTCTGTGGTGTGGCCGACCTTACCGAGAAATACGGACTGGTGCCGAAGGCAGTGATGCCTGAGACCTATTCGGCTGATAACACCTCGAAGATGGCACAGATCATCAAGAGTAAGCTGCGCGAGCAGGGTCTTCAGCTGCGCGAAATGGTACAGGCTGGTAAGAGCGCCAAGGAGATCCGTAAGGCCAAGACCGAGGCGCTGGGCGTGATCTACAAGATGATTACCATGAACCTTGGACAGCCTGTGAAGGAGTTTACCTATGTCTTCCGCGACAAGTCTGGAAAGCAGTTAGGTGAGCCCAAGACCTATACCCCGCAGAGCTTCTACAAGGCTGTGGTGGGAGAGAAGCTGAATGGTACGTTCATCATGGTGATGAATGATCCACGACGCGAGTATTACAAGACCTACGAAGTGGAGTACGACCGTCATACTTACGATGGTACCAACTGGGTGTACCTGAACCTGCCGATGGATGATATCGAGAAACTGGCCATCGCATCGCTTAAAGACGGGCGCAAGCTCTACAGCAGCTACGATGTGGGTAAGCAGCTCGATCGTCCTCGTGGCTATGCCGACCTCGAGAACTTCGACTATGAATCGCTCTTCGGTACCCAGTTCACCATGGATAAGGCACAGCGCATCTCAACCTTCGATAGCGGTTCCACCCATGCCATGACACTCACGGCCGTGGATCTCGATGCACAGGGCAAGACCACGAAGTGGAAAGTGGAGAACTCCTGGGGTGCTTCCTGGGGTCAGAGCGGCTGTCTGATCATGACCGACCGCTGGTTCCGCGAATACATGTTCCGTCTGGTGGTGGATAAGAAATATGTCTCTGCCGACCTCCTGAAGATGGCTGCACAGAAACCTGTCATGGTGATGCCCGAAGACCCGCTGTTCCAGGTGGATGAATAAGCACAAGGCTGGATGGTATCCAAACTTTGTTAAAAAACAGCGCGAAGTGGTACCGATTAGAAAATAAAGTGCTATATTTGTGGAAGTTTAGTTAGTGAACTTTTTATGTTTAACAAAAAATATTATCGATCATGAAGTACAAGATTATCGACGTTGAGGGCATCGGACCCGTTTACACCGAGAAATTGGTAGCAGTAGGTATCACCGATACCGACATCCTGTTGGAGAAATGTGCAAAACCCGCTGGCCGCAAGGCTTTGGAGGAAGAGACCGGCATCAGTGGCAAGCTGATCCTGACATGGGCAAACCACTGTGACCTGATGCGTATCAATGGTATCGGTCCGCAGTTCTCAGAGTTGCTCGAGGCAGCAGGCGTTGACACCGTGAAGGAGCTCAAGCACCGCAAACCAGAGAACCTCCAGCCGAAGCTCGAGGAGGTGAACGAGCAGAAGCACCTCGTGCGCCGCGTTCCCGCTCTGAAGGAAGTAGAGAAGATGATTGCCCAGGCTAATGAACTGCCTGGTGTGATGGAATACTAATCAATTTCGACTTGAAATTGATTAAATTAAATGGAGAGTTTGTTCCCGCGCTAATCATTGCGGTAGCAAACTCTCCACTCTTTTATTTTCAATAGTCAACGTAGTTAACTATTATCTATTATCTATTAACTATTAACTCAGAAAAGCTGTTACACAAGCTTTTCTACAAGGTCTGCCCTTTCCCCTGGCAGCATATCAATCACCGGTAGTTCAATCATGGTATAGCAACCAGGCTGCTGGCGCATAGAAGCGCGGGCAACGTTCACCAGCACCTGAGCCGTCAGGGCGGGGTTGTTGATACTCATATTGAACTCCAGACGCTGATTCTGAGTCTTACCGCTCACACCCTTTCTTACGAGGTGTACGCCGTGTCCCATATCCTTCACTGCATCCACCGACTCCACAGCAAACACATGAGTCTCGTCGTGAGCGAAATACGGGTCGGCCTTGATGGCAGCCGTCACATCCTCCAGCTTAGCACCGTCTTCCAGTTCCACATACACCATTCTGCGGTGAATACCTTCGCCCAGAGGAATGGTCATTGACAATGCGTTCTTCACGCCCTCCTTAGAGCGTACGCAAACGCTGTGCCCCATCGACATACCCGGTCCGAAGTTGGTATAGGAAAGACCTTTGGGTGCCAGACTCTCCATAAGGGTTCTCACGATGCTGTCCGAACCCGGATCCCATCCTGCGGCAATCACGCTCACCGTACCCGTCTGCTTGTTGATCTCCATCAGACGCTCGCGGTAACCGCGGATATTGGTATGAATATCAAAGCTGTCAACGGTATTGATACCCAATGGCAGAATCTGCTTGGCAAACTCCTCACATGAGCGGGTAGGGGTGGCCAAGATAGCCACGTCCACATCCTTCAGCTCCTTGATGTCCTTCACTACGTCGTAGGCGGCCAGCTCAGCCGGCTTGTTCTCTGCACCATTGCGGCGCACCACACCTGCAATCTCAAAGTCTGCCGAAGCCTCCAGTGCCTCGATGGTAAATTTTCCGATGTTGCCGTATCCCACTACGGCTGCTCTGATTTTCTTCATTTTACTTACACTTTTAATCGGTTTGTATTGTTTGCGGTTGCAAAAGTACATATTATCTTTGGAATAACGAACAAAATGTCCCAGTTTTTTTACTTTTCACTGAATAATACTTAACAATCGCATTTTTGCGATCACAAACTGTGACCGCAAAATTATCAGACAAAGCGTGGCAGGTACCCGTCCCTATAATAAACTTTCTTTATATTCCTATATTATTTTATAACCAACTTTTTACCGTTCTTGATGTATAGACCAGGCTTCAGACTCTTCTCATTCATCTTTCTACCGTTCAAGTCATAAACAGAATTGTCGACCTTCTCTGTCATGCGGAAATCCTGAATGCCAGTCGCCACGCCATACTTATCTTCACCTATCACATTGATCTTGATAGTATTAGCGCTATTATCGTCATCCTGATCGAAATATGTATAATCATAAACATTAGAAATCATATACCAACGGCATGGCTTTAGAGTTGACTCGCTGTCACCCAGCGTGAGTTTGCCATTAAATATGCCATAATAACTGTTCTCTGCCATTTCCTCACCACTCATTATTTCGTAATTGCCAAGGAATGTGAATATTGTGCTAGTGGTAGAGCATATGGGGCCTTCTGAGGCTCCTATCTCATCAGAACATAAGACATAGTCATTTAATACATGGAAAAACCTCTTACCTTTGCTCCTTGCCCTGACCAGATATGGCCAGCCAGAGTAAGTGCAGCCATGCTTGATGGGGACAATATCCATCCATGTCTCGTCAATATCGCCGTCATCATCGGTATCAATCTGGCGCATATCATTAATGTAGGCAAAATCGAGATCGTCCTTCCACTCTTCAACAGTTAAAGCGAAAGGAAGAAAGAGAGCCTGCCACTTGGTATCCTTGAAATCGCGAACATAGCATGCGAAATCCGTATGTGTACCTTCAGTATTGACGTATTCCTCATCGTCATTCAAGTTTATACTTATACTCACGTTCTCATCCGCAAATTGATTCCAAGGATCTATTGATTTATACTTGTCATAAAACTCCTCCGGTATAACAAGCTTACATGCGTTTATAGTCTCATCATCTAAGCCCAAATTCCAATCGTCACTATCACTGAGTCTTGAAGGAAGATTTTTACCAAAAAATGATATGGCGCTCAAACTTGTGCAATCTTCTAAAATACCCGAACCCAGCTGAAGGTCCTCGTTTACATAAGCTGCAAAATCTGTAAGATCTTCGCAACCCTTGAATGCATTTGAACCTACAAGCTTCACAGACTCAGGTAGAAAAACAGAGTTGAGGTAAGCGCAATTACAGAAAGCCATCTTTCCAATGCTCTCCACGGAGTTAGGGATTCTGATTGAAAATACCATGCGACCTGCGAACGCTTCATCTCCAATGTTCTTTACACCATCTTTTATTATGACATCCCAGAAAAACTCGTTAGACCAGCCTGGACGGTTATCGTCACCATAGTCAGGCATTGTCATATCGCCAGTTCCTTCTATAATCAATACTCCATTTTCATCAATAGTATATTTTACATCCGCATGAATTGCGTTAAGTCCGAAAAACAGAAAAGATATATATAATAGAATTTTCTTCATAATTATCTAAAATAATAACGTTTGTAAGTAAAACTAATTCAAAACCTGATATGCCCAATATTATTTTATAACCACCTTCTTACCGTTCTTGATGTAGAGGCCAGGCATCAGATGATCCTCATTCATCTTTCTGCCGTTCAAGTCATAAACTGAATTGTCGGTATTCTCTGTCATGCGGAAATCCATAATACCAGTCGTCATGCCATCCATATTATCACCTATCACATTGATCTTGATAGACTTAGCTCTGGCCGTCCAATTCCAGTCATATGGTCTTTTAATTTCGTTTATTTCCATATACCAACGATATGGTTTTAGATCAGCATCCTCATCACTCTGAGTAAGTACACCGTTACTCATAGTATAATAGTCGTTAGCTTCTATTATAGAACCTTCAATATTCTTAAATGTGCCTGTGAATGTGTATCTGTCGGTAGTGGTAGAGCAAGAAATACTGATATCAGCAGCAGTAGCAGATCCACTTCCTATTAAATAAGCCTGACCAGTCTTCTTTGCCCTGATCACGTAAGGATAGTTAGTTCTTGTTTGGCCTTTCTTGATTTTGATTACATCCATCCAAGTCTCGTCATAAAAACCGTCATCACCCTGAGTATCATACTGACGAATACCGTTGATGTAGGCAATCTCAAAGTCGTCCTTCCAATCCTCATAATCCAAAGAGAAAGGAAGATAGAG
>JBGUJY010000071.1:0-5295 GCA_045114185.1 Prevotella sp.
TTTGAAGGTTGTGATAATTTGACTACCGTGAACCTCCCTGAGGGCTTGAAAACGATTGGGACGGGAGCTTTTGCTCAAACCCATTTGGCTACTGTTACCATTCCTAAAAGTGTGGAAAGCATTGGTGAATGGACTTTCTCAGGATGCAGTAGTATGTATTCCATGAAAGTGAAGAAAGGTAATACCCATTATGATTCGCGCAAAGACTGCAACGCCATTATTGAGACTTCCACCAATACGCTGATTGCAGGTTGTAGAAACACCGTGATTCCCAATAGTGTTAGAGTCATTGGTCCTAATGCTTTCTGGGGTTGTCACATGACCTCTTTAACCATTCCTGAGGGCGTTACAACGTTAGATAGTGGTGCTCTCAGTTGTTGTCTCGAGTTGAAATCAATCACTCTCCCCAAGAGTTTAACAACCATTGGCGATTTTGCTTTTGGCAGTTGTGAGAGTCTGACATCCATTGATCTCCCTGAAAGTGTGACGTCTATAGGCAGTGATGTTTTCACAAGTTGTACAAATCTGACTTCCATCATTATCCCCAAAAGCGTTACATCCATTGGCGAAACGCAATTCCGTCAATGCAATAGTCTCACATCCGTCATCGTTCAGGATGGGAATACGCATTATGATTCGCGTGACAACTGCAATGCGATTATCGAGACAGCCACCAATACGCTGATTGGTAGTTGTAAGAACACCAGGATTCCCAAGGGCATCAAAGCCATTGGTCATGGTGCATTTGAACATTGTAGCTACATCACCTCCATCACTATACCGGAGGGTGTTATAACCATCGATAATTATGCTTTCGATGGTTGTCAGGGTTTGAGATCCGTCATTATTCCCGATGGCGTTACAAGAATAGGTGATGCAGCATTCAGGGGCTGTAGAAACCTGACCTCAGTGAACATTCCCAACAGTGTTACGCATATAGGAGAATCTGCTTTCGATTGGTGCGTAAGTCTTCCATCCATCACGCTCCCCAAGAGCCTCACAACCATTGGAGAAGGGGTGTTCAATTCTTGCGATAAGATGGAGGCTATTCATTGTCAAGGGACAACACCACCCAAACTGGTGATCAATAACTCGGAAGGTCATGTGAAGTTGTCAACATGGCGAGCAGAAAAACCAAAACAGACCGAAAAGACCATCTTATACGTCCCTAAAGGAGCAAAAGATGCTTATCGGTCTGCTGAATATTGGAAAAACTTTGAAATCGTAGAAGAATAATCCTTTACGCTTTACGTCTTAGTCGATGATGTCGCACCCCATGTAAGGAACGAGTGCGGCAGGAATCTTGATGCCATCCTCTGTCTGGTTATTCTCGAGAAGGGCGGCCACGATTCGGGGGAGAGCAAGGGCACTTCCGTTCAATGTATGACAGAGGGCTGTCTTCTTGGTCTCACTATCACGATAGCGACACTTCAGTCGGTTTGCCTGATAGGTATCGAAGTTAGAAACAGATGACACCTCCAGCCAGCGACCCTGTGCTTCGCTATATACTTCGAAGTCGTAGCATATAGCAGAAGTGAAGCTCTGGTCACCACCGCAAAGCAGCAGGATGCGGTAGGGTAGTTCCAGTTTCTTCAGCAGTCCTTCCACATGCTCCAGCATCTCCTTATGACTCTCCTTGGAATGTTCGGGCTTGTCGATACGCACAATCTCGATCTTAGAGAACTCATGCAAACGGTTCAGTCCGCGCACATCCTTTCCGTAGCTACCTGCCTCTCTGCGGAAACACTCTGTATAAGCGCAGTTCTTGATGGGCAGATCCTTCTCGTCGAGAATCACATCACGGTAGATATTGGTTACGGGCACCTCAGCAGTGGGGATCAGATAGAAGTCATCTACCTCGCAGTGATACATCTGTCCTTCCTTGTCAGGCAACTGTCCTGTACCATATCCTGAAGTCTGGTTGACCACTGTCGGTGGCATAATCTCTGTATAACCACTCTTCCGTGCCTCATCGAGGAAGAAGTTGATCAGGGCACGCTGCAAGCGGGCACCCTTACCGATATAAACAGGGAAGCCTGCACCGGTGATCTTTACACCGAGATCGAAATCGATGAGGTTGTATTTCTTGGCCAGTTCCCAGTGGGGCAGCGGTGTGAATCCCTCGGCAGCAAGTTTGGGATTAACGTCCCAGTTGCCAACGGTATCATTCTCCGTGCACTCCTTGAGGTTACTCTTCACCACGCGGTTATCTTCTGCCGCCTTTCCTTCCGGTACTTCATCGTAGGGGATATTCGGGATCTGGCAGAGAAGGGTAGTCAGCTCCTCCTGTGCCTGACTCATCTGTTCTTCCAGTTGCTTGTTGGTTTCCTTCAGTTGGGAAACGGATTCTTTCACGGCATTGGCCTCGTCCTTCTTTCCTTCCTTCATCAAACCACCGATCTGTGCTGCCATCTTCTTGGCGGCATTCAGGTTGGCATCTAATTGCTGTTGAGCTTCGCGACGGCGTTTGTCAACGTCGAGCACTTGTTGAATAGCCTGTTCTGCATCGGCAAAATGCTTTTTCTCCAGACCTTTGATTACACGTTCAGTTTCCTCACTGATGAGTTTCAATGTAAGCATATATTCTAATATATTAATGTATTAACGATAAAATCGGGTGCAAAGTTACAAAAAAACGAGCGCAATGCAAAAGAAAAATATTTTTTTTCTTTTCATTGCCGAGTGCATTGTAAGTTCGGCGAAGCCAAAGTTACGAATAAGTGAGCAGAATGCAAAAGAAATGCTGTTTTTTCTTTTGAAAGTAGAATAAGAAATCCCAACTCTTGTGGAGCTGGGATTCTATTGTTTGTTTGGAATAAGTGTTGAAATTAAGTTAGGCTTCTGCCTCCTCTGTTGTAGGGATTACAGAAACCGTGCTCTTGTTGTTACGGCCCTTCTTGAAGTTCACGATACCGTCACACAGAGCAAAGAGGGTGTCATCCTTACCGATACCCACGTTGTTACCAGGATTGTGGTGAGTACCACGCTGGCGAACGATGATATTACCGGCAACACACTTCTGACCGCCCCAGATCTTGACGCCAAGTCTTTGTGCAGCACTCTCGCGTCCGTTCTTAGAACTACCTACACCTTTTTTATGTGCCATTTCTTGTTCCTCCTTAGTTAAGCGATTACTGATTTAATTTCCACCTGAGTGTACTGCTGGCGATGACCGTTCTTCTTGCGGTAGTCCTTGCGGCGCTTCATCTTGAAGACGATAACCTTCTCGCCCTTTACCAGGGGATTGATAACCTCACACACTACTTTTGCACCCTCTACAGTCGGGGTACCTACAGTGATTGCACCCTCATTGTCAACGAGGAGCACTTTGTCAAACTCAACAGTCTGGCCCTCTTCCGCCTCGCGGATGTGGTTCACGAAGATCTTCTTTCCTTCTTCGACCTTAAACTGCTGACCGTTGATCTCTACAATTGCGTACATTTGTTTTTATTGCATTTAACGGGTTTTCCCGCAAGGCGGACAGGCTTCGTGCCGTCACTTTTTGAGCCTCCACGAGCTAAATCGGCTGCAAAATTACTACATTTCCCTGAACCCTGCAAACTTTCCTCCAATAATTTCACGTTTTTAACGAAACTTTTTATCTGTCAAGTGTCTGACTAATTCCATCTTTTGCTCACTGTCAACATGCTTCTTAGTTTAAATATTATTAAAATAAGCGGAAACACTTGTTTGTTTGATTTTTTTGTAATAAATTTGCAATATGTTTATCTAGACTATCTCAAAGTTAACAAAATGGCAAAGTATAATATTACAGAGAGAAAAGAGAAGGAAGCAGCTTATCGGAATCTGGTAAATCCAAAACTAATGGATGATCTCAAGGAAAGGATTCTCAACATTATTCTCTTCCAGAAGAAGTTCAAGGACAAGGATTATTCTGCCAAGAAGCTTGCTGAAGACCTCGGTACTAACACGAGGTACATTTCCGCTGTGGTGAATGTGCGATTCCATACTAACTACACCACTTTTGTGAACAAGTTCCGTATTGATGAAGCGATGACATTACTTGTTGACAGACGCTACCGTGACCTGAATATGGAGGACATCAGTGACATGGTAGGTTTTGCTAACCGACAGTCGTTCTATGCGGCATTTTATAAGTTTAACGGCATTACCCCTCGTGAGTATAAACTCCGTCATCTGGCGCAGCATCCGCAACCCGATCAGAAGAAAGGAACGAAACGGGAACGGAAAGCTTAAGTAATCCTCCATGAGCATATTCTCCTTTTCTGACGAGTGCTTCTCCGACATTCAGATACTGAGGTACCGTCTCAACGGCTTTCATGAGTTAACACTCAAACAAAAGCTGTTGGTATATTATTTGTCGGAAGCCACACTTTGCGGTCGTGACATCACCTTTGATCAGTTTGGACGTTACAATCTCCGCATCAGGAAACTGCTGGAGGCTATTTATCTTCATTACCAAGGTGATAGGAATTGTAAGGATTTCCTTGATTTGGAGATATATCTGAAGCGCGTCTGGTTCTCCAACGGTATCTATCATCATTATGGCTGTGAGAAGTTCACGCCAGCATTCAGTGAAGAATATCTTCGTGAGGTAATCGGCACATTGGATGTGTCGGTATTACCTTTATATGATCATGAGGATGTGGAAATGCTTTGTGCTGAACTTTTCCCGGTGATTTTCAATCCTGATGTTCTTCCTAAACGGGTGAACAAGACCGATGGGGAGGATTTGGTGACAACATCTGCCTGTCATTTCTATGAAGGAGTAACCCAGCAGGAGGTGGAGACGTTCTATCAGGAGATGAAAACCGTACACGTTAATGATCCAGAACCGCCATCGTTTGGACTGAATTCCACGGTGGTCAAACGTGAAGGAAAGGTAGAAGAGGATGTGTGGTGCCTCAACGGACGTTATGGCGCTGCCATTCAGCAGATTGTCTATTGGTTAGAGAAGGCTCTCACTGTTACAGAGAACGAGCGTCAACATCAGTATATCTCTACCTTAATAGATTATTACCGTACGGGTGACCTTCAGTTGTTCAACCGCTATTGTATTGAGTGGGTGGGGGAGCATGAGGCTCGCATCGACTTTATCAACGGTTTTATAGAGGTATATGGTGATCCCCTCGGACTGAAAGGTTCGTGGGAAGGAATCGTAGAATATAAGGATTTGGAAGCCACGCGACGCACTCAACTGATATCAGACAATGCCCAGTGGTTTGAAGATCATTCGCCAGTGGATCCTCGTTTCAAGAAAAAGGAGGTGAAAGGTGTAACGGCACAGGTCATTTGTGCTGCCATGCTGGGTGG
>JBGUJY010000072.1:0-6079 GCA_045114185.1 Prevotella sp.
GAACACCCGCGTTTCTTATCCTATCAACCACATTGAGAAGATCGCCCAGAAGGTGAACGGTAAGAGTGCTGGTCCTGAGGCTAAGAACGTAATCTTCCTCTCAGCTGATGCCTTCGGCGTACTGCCTCCGGTATCTATCTTGACTCCTGAGCAGACCAAGTACTATTTCCTCTCTGGCTTCACTGCTAAGCTGGCTGGTACAGAGCGTGGTATTACTGAGCCCACTCCTACCTTCAGTGCTTGCTTCGGCCAGGCCTTCCTCGAGCTTCATCCTACCAAGTATGCTGAGGAATTGGTGAAGAGAATGGAAAAGAGCGGTGCTAAGGCTTACCTCGTGAACACAGGTTGGAACGGTACTGGCAAGCGTATCTCTATCAAGGATACACGTGGTATCATCGACGCCATCCTGGGTGGTGCCATCCTAAAGGCTCCTACCAAGAAGATTCCTTATTTCGACTTCGAGGTTCCCACAGAGCTCGAGGGCGTAGCTACCAACATCCTCGATCCTCGTGACACTTACGCAGATGCTGCTGAGTGGAACAAGAAGGCTGAGGATCTGGCTGCCCGCTTCATCAAGAATTTCAAGAAGTACGAGGGTAACGAGGCTGGTAAGGCACTCGTCGCTGCAGGACCTAAGTTGTAAGACTTAGGACCGAAAGCAACTTCGCCCTATGTAGGGTAAAGCTGCAGGTCCGAAGCTCTAAGCGGAAGCAACTTTTTATATAATAAACTCCATCACATCTTGTGGTGGAGTTTTTTTGTGCGCAAGCGAACTAAGTGTTCCCACGTTGGGAACGTTTTATTCCCATATTGGGAACAGTTTATTCCCACGCTGGGAACAATTCGATGAACAGTCGTTTCGCTCATTTATTCGTACATTGACTTCGTCGAAATTACTCCGTCTCGGCAAAAAAACCACTATTTGTTTTGTTTTGCGCTCGACTTTTCGTAATTTTGCAGTGCAGAAGGTTCGCGCAAGCGATGAAAAGGGAATGGGGTGTGAGTCCTCAACTGTCCCGCAGCTGTAAGTTCCCTTCTTGAGCAATACATATAAGCCACTGAGATTTTCGGGAAGGCGTATTGCTTGGGAACAAGTCAGAAGACCTGCCTTTTGTGTCGCCTTACACCATCAAGGTGTTGGTGACAAACAGTTTTCCTCATCTCTGGGGTTAGAGAGGAAAGAAAGAGTATTGCCATGAGTCATCTTCTTTGGCGATTATTCCAGGTAGCACTGGCGTTATGCTGTTGTTGCCCTATTTATGCCCAGCATGAATCGCTGGACAGTATGCAGCATGTAGATGAAGTAGTGGTTACGCAACAGCTCACCTATAGGGAAGTGATACCTTCGCAAACGCTGAAAGGTGATGCGCTGCACCGACTCTCATCACTGTCTGTTGCCGATGCAATACGATATTTCTCAGGCGTGCAATTGAAAGACTACGGTGGTGTGGGTGGCTTGAAAACCGTGAATGTTCGTTCCATGGGCAGTCATCATGTTGGTGTGTTCTATGATGGTGTGGAAGTAGGCAATGCCCAAAATGGTGTGGTGGATTTGGGACAGTTCTCATTGGACAACGTGGAAGAGATCTCGCTTTACAACGGTCAGAAAAGTGCCATCTTCCAGCCGGCCACAGAGTTTGGTAATGCCGGTTCTGTTTATATCCGTACCCGTCGTCCTAAATTCGATGAAGGTGAACATCGTCATCTCCGTATAGCTATACGAGGAGCTTCAGCTGATATGCTCCGCATCTCTTCGTTATGGGAGGAGCGTATCAGTGCTTCGCTCTGCTCATCCTTGAATGCTGAAGTACTTTCATCCAGTGGTAAGTATAAGTTCCGCTACCGCAGGAAGAATGCTGATGGTAGTGTTGCCTATGATACAACGGCTGTTAGGCACAACGGAGATATCTGGGCGGTACGACTTGAAGGGAACCTGCATGGACTCTTTAATGGTGGTGGCTGGCATCTGAAAGGCTACACCTACCACTCCCAACGCGGTATACCTGGAGCAATAGTCAGTAATGTTTGGCGACGTGGTGAGCGTCAAGGCGATCATAATAACTTTGTGCAGTTTTCTGGACAGAAAGTTGTGTCACAGATATTCTCCACACGGTGGCTGGCCAAATATGCTTATTATGATACCCATTATGTGAATCGTGACTCCACATCACGGCATGTCGATAACCGTTATCGTCAGCAGGAAGTCTATCTGTCCTCATCGAACGTAGTGGAACTGCTGCCGGGATGGAGCGCTTCACTGAGTTACGACTTCCGTTTCAACACGCTGCGGGCCGACCTGCCCCTTTTCGCCTATCCTCACCGTTTTACCAATATGATGAGTGTGGCCACAGCCTATAATCACCGTAGGTTCAGCATTCAGGCCTCGTTACTGGGGAACTCCATCAAGGATCATGCACGCACCTTGGTATCCCGAAAGAGTACCCAAACGCTCACACCCGCACTCTTCATGAATGTAGCACCATGGTCGGCTTTGCCCATGACCGTGAGGGCTTATGTCAAGAAGAGTTTCCGTATGCCAACCTTCAACGATCTTTTCTATACCGACATGGGCAATGCGGCGCTGAAACCAGAGAGTGCCATCCAGTACAACGTGGGAGTCACCTATTCCAACAAATCGCAACCCCATACCACCCAAGTATCGTTGAGCATGGATGCCTATTATAATACGGTACACGATAAGATCGTGGCCTATCCCAAAGGTCAGCAGTTCCGCTGGACCATGCTGAACTTAGGGCGTGTACATATTAAGGGAATAGATGTGGAAGCCCAGACCATCACACAACTATCGCAGATGTGGAGGTTGGATGTGCGGGCTCAATACACTTATCAAGATGCCCGTGATGTGACTAATCCCACAGACACCTATTATCATCACCAGATACCTTATGTACCTTGGCATAGTGGCTCAGTGGTGGTAGGTGTAGCCAGTGATAGATGGACACTGGATTACAGCTTCATCTATGTTGGTAAGCGATACAACCAACAGGAGAATATCCGCTACAACTATATGCAACCTTGGTACACCAATGATGTGCATGCCAGCTACACCTTCAGGTGGGGAAAGACGCAATGCCGGTTAACCGCCGAGGTGAATAACCTGCTGAATCAGGACTACGATGTGATTCTTAACTACCCCATGCCCCGTCGCAACTATGCACTGGGACTTACCATGGAATTATGAAAGGAATATAATATGAAAAAAAGTCTCTACATCCTTTGCATGCTTTTCTGCATGCTTACCGCTTGTCGTACTGACGATGAGGTGATAAACAGCGAGAAGGAAAAACTGCCAGACTCCACCGAGGTGGAAGGAAAAAGTATTGTAGGACTCTATCTTCTCTGCGAAGGGAATATGGGTTCGAACAAATGTACGCTAGATTATCTGGATTTCTCACAGACGCCACCTGTCTATAACCGGAATATCTATAGTGAGCGAAATCCGGAGGCCGTGAAGGAGTTGGGAGATGTGGGAAATGACATCGCCATTTACGGGAGCAAACTATGGATGGTGATCAACTGCTCGAATAAGGTTGAGGTGGCAACGGCCAATGATTGTAAGCGCATTGGGAAGATAGATATTCCCAATTGTCGTTCGTTGGCCTTTCATGAAGGCTATGCTTATGTAAGCTCGTTCTATGGTCCGTTGCTTGATCCCGACGACTTGGAAGTAGGTACCATCTACAAGGTGGATACACTGACACTAGAGAAAGTAGATTCGGTGAATGTGGGTTGGCAACCGGAGGAGATGGCTGTAAAGGACGGGAAACTGTATGTGGCCAACAGTGGTGGTTATCGGGTTCCCGACTATGATCACACCATCAGCGTGATAAACCTAAAGACGTTCCGTGAGGAGCGTAAGATCGATGTAGCTGTAAATCTTCACCGCTTGCGTTTTGATCATCATGGACAACTATGGGTAACATCACGCGGCGACTATTACAATGTGCCTTCGCGTCTCTATTGTCTTAGAGCTGATGCCAATGGTGATATGCAGGTAGCGCAGTGTATTGATACTCCTGTGAGTGATCTTTGCATAGTAGGCGACTCGCTTTATTTCTATGGGGCACAATGGAACGAGACAACGATGAAGAACACTGTGAGCTATGGTATTCTCAATACCACGACCATGCAGATGGTTACGCCAGGATTCGCTTCGAACCTGCCTTCCATTACTATCCCTTATGGCATCATCGTTCATCCCATAACGCATGATGTCTATTTGATGGATGCCAAGAACTATGTATCGAGTGGCGAACTGTTTTGTTTGTCACCAGAAGGCGAACTGCGGTGGAGTGTTAGAACAGGAGATATTCCTGGTCATGCATGCTTTTTTGAAAAATGAGGAATGAGATATGAAGAAGGAACTTATTATACTAATGTGTGTGATGCTGACCCTGATTGCCAAGGCACAAGGGGTTAATTATAGTGATCAGATCCAGAAAGTGGATGAGTATTGTCCTGCACCAGGTCAGTTTATCAATACCATGCCCCCTTATGAAGAGGGAGATAACGCCCAGACGATGGCAGAGAAGTGTACAGCCTATTTGACATCCGACAATCCAGAAGAGCAGGGAATAGTATGCTTGGGTGCCTATGGTGGCTATATCACCTTCCACTTTGACCATCCCGTTGCGAATGTTGAAGGACAGCGTGACTTTGCCATCTTTGGCAACTCCATTCGTTCACAATTGTTCCCTGATTTGGTGGGAGGTGCAGCAGAGCCAGGAATCGTTATGGTGAGTCAGGACACAAACCACAACGGATTGCCCGACGATACATGGTATGAACTCTCAGGTAGTGCTGATGTTGACAGTGTTGCCAGCAACAATTCTTCCCTCAATTGGGATCGACGACTGATATACAATTATCAAATAACCTATATCCGCAATGGAGACTTAAAGGCTATACCTTGGATTGATAGCGAGGGAAAGAGTGGAGAGGTAAAGCGGATGGATGAGTATCATACACAGGAATACTGGCCACAGTGGATTAGTTCGTCAAGAATAACGTTTAGCGGTACTCGACTTCCACGTAATGCCTGGTATATGCAACAAGGTAAGTACAAACAGCAATGGGTTCTCTTCTTTCTGAGATATGGCTATGCCGACAATCAATTGAACTCGGACGAGGAGGCTTGTGCCTTTGATCTCTCATGGGCTGTGGATCCAGTTACTCGTCAACCAGTAAGTCTGAGGCATGCTGACTTCTTCCGTGTCTATACCGCGATGAATCAGACAGCAGGAAACTTAGGCGAGACCAGTACGGAGGTGGCAGGTGCCAAAGATCTTCATTTACAAGCTTCCATTCAAGCCATGAACAATGGGATTGTCACAGAGATCACTACTCCTGTTTCCAAATCGGAAGTACTGCTTTATCAAATGGGAAATCTTCGTATCGTACGATGTTCTGATGGTAGTGTTCGTAAATACGTATCAAAGAGATAACAATTAAATATTAACCCTTTAAATAAAACGCTTATGAAACAATTTCAACTAATTATGTTGTTGTTGCTCACAGCAATGTTCGGCATACCTATCGAGGCACAAGCCGACAGGGAGGTGCTGCAACCGCAATTCGGTAAACAGGTTATCACTGTTGCTAGCGACGAGGTGATAACGTTCTATGATTTCAAGGGAGCGAGTGATATCTCTTCTTCGAGTAGTAACAACTCTCAATCTTTAACTGTCTTTCAGCCTGCTGAATCAGGAAAGAGCATTCAAATCACGTTTAGTGAAATCGACCTCATTCCTGATATGTCCTCTGGTAGTTATCCTACTTACATGAAAGTGTATAGTGGGACCCCTGATGATAATGGTTTTACTTGGGCTACAAAGGCGAGTGATGTAAAGAAGGATTCCCCACTACCAGAAGGCAATGTACTTGTTACTCGGGGTGGAATGGTCAATAGCGAAGCTTACTCATCTACGACAACAGAAACATATACATCAGAGGCTACAGATGGAAGTATGGCTGTTGGATTTATTTATGTATATGCTAAGGCATGTAAGGGTTGGGTAGCAACAGTGAAGTGTGTTACTTTGGAGAACATGACCGTTAC
>JBGUJY010000073.1:0-32770 GCA_045114185.1 Prevotella sp.
TCACCTCACTGCTGGTGCTAAGAAGGTTGTTATCTCAGCTCCTGCTGGTAACGATCTGCCTACTATCGTTTACAATGTAAACCACAAGACTCTGACTCCTGCTGACACTGTTATCTCAGCTGCTTCTTGTACAACCAACTGCTTGGCTCCTATGACCAAGGCTCTGAACGACCTGGCTCCAATCCAGAGCGGTATCATGACAACTGTACACGCTTACACTGGCGACCAGATGATCCTCGACGGTCCTCAGCGCAAGGGTGATGTTCAGCGCGCTCGTGCTGGTGCTCAGAACATCGTTCCTAACTCAACTGGTGCTGCTAAGGCTATCGGTCTCGTTATCCCCGAGCTGAATGGTAAGCTGATCGGTGCTGCTCAGCGCGTTCCGACTCCTACAGGTTCTACTACTATCCTGCACGCTGTTGTTAAGGGTGAGGTTACTGTTGAGGGTATCAACGCTGCTATGAAGGCTGCTCAGAACGAGTCATTTGGTTACACAGAGGAGAAGCTCGTTTCTAGCGACATCATCGGTATGAAGTTCGGTTCACTGTTCGATGCAAACCAGACAATGGTTTCTAAGATTGGTGATGGCAACTCTCTCGTTCAGGTTGTTGCTTGGTACGACAATGAGAACTCTTACACTTCTCAGATGGTTCGTACTATCAAGTACCTCGCAGAGTTGAACTAAGAAATAAGCCATTAGCTGTTAGCTATAAGCCAATAGCATAAAAAATTGCCGCCCGATTTTGTCGGGCGGCTTTTTTTTTGTATTTTTGCAGTCTACACAATAACAATCAAAAGGAAGAATATGAAGAGAGTGTTTCTCATATCCATTGGTCTTTGCTGTCTGTTAACAGCAGGAGCCCAATCGTCACCCGCAGCTAAAGCGCGTGTGGCAGAAATCCGTAAACTATACACACAGGCAAAACAGGACATAGCCAATAGTCAGAAGCTGGCCAAGGAAGGCACCCCTGCCAATGAGACCGTTGTGAACAGTAACTATATGCTGCCAGGCAGTGGTCCGGGTAAGTGTACCACGCATTACTACTACACCCTGCAGGAGGATGAGAACCTAGGACGTTATTTCTTCACGCCATACTTCATCACCAACAGCTATAACGTGGCTGCCCATACTTACTATCAGGAGTTCTTGTACGACAAGGAGGGTGACCTGGTGTTCTACTATGAGAAGAACAACCAGAGTGGCAAGGATGAAGAAACCCGTCTGTACTTCGGTAATGAGGCACAGGGTGCTGGTGAGGAAGGACTGGTGTATGAGATCAATTCCGGGAGTCGTACGATGGAACCAGCATTCGCCAGTAGGGTAGGTAATGAGCTGACCAATGCCTTCCATCTGCTGATGAATCGGGAATTCTGAGAACCTGACGGGTATATTATATATAATATAAGGTGTAACAGACCATGAAGAGATTGTTGGTATTTTGTATGATGGCTATAGTAGCCAGTATCATTCTGGCACAGACGACCCGTCATGAACGGAGTGAGTTCTCGTTCAAGAACACCAAGGTGAAGAATGCCGATGGGGAGATCTCGCATGTGAAGGTGGGTGCCTATGTGGGTAACCAGCTTGTCAAGGAATACACGTTTGAGTTGCCAGCTCCCGTACCGGAGGATATGGCCGATCTTATCGGAACGGTTTCCGAGGAGGATCTGAACTTCGACGGTTATCCTGATGTGAACGTCTATCTGGGATATATGGGCGGCTTTGCCAACAATACGTGGCACGAAGCACTGCTATGGGATCAACAACAGCATTGTTTTATTGAGGCTGAGGACTTCTCTGGTATCGGTGAACCGATGTGTGATTCGGAGAAGCAATGTATCAGTACCGTGCTAAGTGCGGGTCCTGACCATAGGGTTTCCTCTTATTATCGTTGGAAGGGGAATAAGCTGGTGAAATATTTTGAGAACACATGGGCGATGGAAGATGATGAATACGTGAACTTCGACGGTCTGCTGAACTATCCCTGTCATCGCTTTGATGCCATGCTCGATGGACGGATTCCCGTCAACATCGTTTTCCAAAGGACGGATGATGATGTGGTGGCAGGCTATATCTACTATCCCAAGGCAAAGAATCCCGCACCTATCATGATTGCAGGGACTGTCACGCAGTACGAAGGTACCGATTACTACCACATGTACGAATACCAGTCGGACGGAATCATCTCGGGCGAGATAGCCATCGAATACAAGATGGAGGATGAATGGAAAGAGGTGATGTCGGGTACATGGACGAATCCCAAAACGCAGAAGGAACTGCAGATGAACAATATGAGTTACAATTGTGAAATGCCCAAGTGGTTCACACAGTCGCTCCTTACTCCCGAAGATCCCGGTAATATAGGCAAGGAATACTCCTTCCAGAAGTGGGACCAGAATTATCAGTCGATGATGGGCGGACATATCACTTTCCGTGCAGCAGGCAAGAACAAGGTGCATTTCGAGTGCGGGAACGTGCGGCACAATATCGCAGAGGGTGGTAGTGAGACAGGACGTCCCGCAGAACTCAAGGGCAACAGGTTCGAATACCGCGATGTCAATGAGTGCGGCTATGGCTTCAGTGCCACCTTCTATCCACGATTTGTGGTGTTGAATACCATTACCGGCAATGAGTCGCTCGAATGCTTCGGTATGGGTGCCGCATTTGATGGTATATATATTAAAGTAAAACAATAGGTGTAAGATGAAAAGATTATTGACAACAGGACTGATGACAATTGCTGTCATCGCAATGCAGGCTCAGAACATCCAGCTTCATTATGATTTAGGTAGGAATATCTATCCTAACGAGGAGGTAGGCAGACCGAAGGTAACGATGACCTTGGAAGAGTTCAAGCTTGACTATTGGGGATCATGGTTCTATTTCGTGGATGTGGATTTCAGTAGGAAGTTCACGGAGAGTGCTTATACAGAGATTTCCCGTGAACTGAATCTATATAAGAACTTTGCCGCTCATGTGGAGTATAATGGCGGATTGAGTAAGAGTGGCAGCTTTCAGCAGGCGGCTCTGGTGGGTATGGCCTATAACGGATGGAACCCTGCTCTTTCTGCTACCTACTCGTTGCAGCTGATGTATAAACGCTATTTCAAGAGCTACGACTATACGTCAGCCTATCATAGTATGCAGCTTACTGGTGTGTGGTACCTGCCGTTTGGAAAGTGGTCTTGCTCGGGGTTCATTGATCTCTGGCGAGGCGAGAAAGCCAACCATCACGGTCAGCTGGTTCTTCTCACGGAACCTCAGCTCTGGTACAACGCCACTAAACACCTGAGCATCGGTACGGAGTGCGAGATCAGCAATAACTTCATCTATAATACGTACAACGACAAATCCTTCTTCGTCAATCCCACCCTCGCACTGAAGTGGAGGTTCTGAGACACATTATCAACATCAAAAGATGAACAGTCAAATACTAACCCCGGCACACAAGACCATCGTGGGCGTGCAGTTCCTATTCGTGGCCTTCGGTTCAACTGTACTGGTCCCACTGCTTATAGGATTAGACCCTGCCACAGCATTGTTGACGGCAGGTGTAGGTACATTTATCTTTCATCTGGTAACAAAAGGTGTTG
The DNA here is from genome assembly GCA_045114185.1 of Prevotella sp. Taxonomy (GTDB): domain Bacteria; phylum Bacteroidota; class Bacteroidia; order Bacteroidales; family Bacteroidaceae; genus Prevotella. Next base: position 3,595 of record JBGUJY010000073.1, read on the forward strand.
TACCCATTTTCCTTGGAAGCAGTTTCGCATTCATCGCCCCTATCATAGAAGCATCAAAGCAGTGGGGCATGCCGGGGACGATTGCGGGAATTGCTGGCGTTGCCTTGGTATATTTCTTGATGTCGGCACTCATCAAATGGCAGGGTAAGAAGTTCCTGGACCGTTTATTCCCTCCTGTAGTCATAGGACCGGTCATCATCATCATCGGTTTGTCATTGTCGCCTACTGCTGTGGATATGGCGAAGAACAACTGGCTTTTGGCCTTTATCTCCCTTATAACCGCAATTATCGTGCTTACTTTCGCCAAAGGATTGTTAAAGCTGGTGCCTGTGGTGTGTGGTATTATCGTAGGATATGTGGTTGCTGTATGTATGGGACTGATCGACTTCACGCCAGTGAGGGAGGCACCATGGTTCGCTTTACCACAAAGCATAGCACATTTCCAACTACCTCAGTTCGCCTGGGAACCGTTTGTGTTCATGATTCCCGTAGCCATCGCTCCGGTTATTGAGCATATCGGTGATGTATATGTTGTGAGCGAGGTGGCAGGAAAGGACTTCGTGAAGGATCCCGGACTTCATCGTACGATGCTGGGCGACGGTCTTGCCTGTTTGTTCGCCTCGTTCTTCTGCGGACCTCCCGTAACCACCTACAGTGAGGTGACGGGTGCCATGCAGATTACTCGCGTGACCCATCCGCAGGTAATTCGTATCGCAGCAGCTACAGCTATCATCTTCTCTGTTATTGCCAAGCTGAACGCCCTGTTGCAAAGCATCCCCTCTGCTGTTCTCGGCGGAATCATGCTACTGCTTTTCGGTTCTATTGCCAGCGTGGGAGTGAAGAATCTCATCAACAACAAGGTTGATTTCAATCAGACGCGCAATATCATCATTGTCAGTGTGATGCTGACCATGGGTATTGGCGGAGCCGTTCTTTCCTCTGGCTCGTTCTCCATGAGCGGAATCGGTCTTTCTGCGATTATCGGCGTATTGCTCAACCTCCTGTTACCAGCATCTAAAGAAGAATAAACGCCAAGAAACGCGTAGATTCATTTTTTTTGTTTATCTTTGTGCCGTTATTATTACAATTCTCAGCATATGCGGGTAAAGGTCAACAGACGATACGTGGAGGTGTTCGAAGGGGCAAAGGTGAAAAATGCCCTGCTCAGATACTTCGTTGTCAAGGATCTCAACAGAGAGAATATAGCGTCTGTGGAGGTCTTCGACGCATGGGGCCATCTGATTGATCATGATGCGCCGCTGACTGAAAACCAGAAGATAAAATTCAAAGAAAAGAAGATATGAGAAGAAAACTACTAATCTTGTTAGCTGCCTTTTGGTCGCTGACGCTTTTTGCAGAGAAGAAAGAGGTGCATATCTTGTCTGCCAACGATATGCATGCTGCCATTGAGGCCTTCCCACAGTTGGCGGCCATCGCAGACAGTTTGCGTGCCATTTATCCTTCCTTGCTGATATTCTCAGCAGGTGATAATCGTACAGGTGATCCGTTGAACGACCGTTATGAGATTTCTGCCTATCCCATGGTAGCACTGATGAACCAGGTGGGTTTCAATGCCTCAACACTGGGCAACCATGAGTTCGACTCCCATCAGGATGGTATGGCGAGACTCATCAACCTTTCCAACTTCCGTCATATCTGTGCCAATATCCAGCCGGATCCGCAATGGGGCATACATTGTATCCCTTATCAGATATTTGATGTGGAAGGAGTAAAAGTGGGAGTGGTTGGTGCCGTACAGATAGGATCCAAGGGTATTCCTGATTCCCATCCTGATAATGTGAAGGGTATCTCTTTCCTGCCTGTCAAGGAAACAGTACAGCAGTATGCATGGCTAAGGGATCAATGCGATGTGACCATCCTGCTTACCCACATCGGTTATGAGGATGATGTGGAACTGTCGAAGGATGTGCCTTGGGTGGACCTGATCATCGGCGGTCATACACATACGCAGCTCGAAGGTGGGGAGATCCATAATGGCATCTTGATTACCCAGAATGTTAACAAACTGAAAAAGGTTACCCATACCACACTTGTTGTAGAAGACGGCAAGGTAGTGGAGAAGAAAGCCGAGAACATCGATGTTCGTAACTTCTCTAAGAAGAACAAGATTGTGGAAGAGATGGTACGTTACTTCAGTGAGAATCCCGACTTCCACCGTCAACTGACCATTGCAGATACTCCATTCACATGTTATGAGGAACTGGGTTGTATGATCTGTGATGCCTTTATGAGTGAGTCGGGTGCTGATGTGGCTATTCAGAACACAGGAGGAATCCGTTATGAGGAGCACGATGCCGGTCCTATCACGGTAAGCGATATCCTTCAGTTGGATCCCTTCGGAAATGATGCCGTAGAACTGATGCTTACTGGTCAGGAGTTACGCCAGATGCTCATCGCCTGTGGTGAGAGTGATGGTTATGGCTTCCCTCGTGTGGGAGGAATCAAGTGTGAGGTGACCTACGATAAGGGAGATCCACAGCATATCAAGGACCTCAAGGTCTTCACGCCTGATGGTAAGAAACTCAATATGAAAAAGACTTACCGGGTGGTGACCAGCAGTTATGTGACATCCATCTGTGACTCTCCCAGAAAAGATCAGGGACATAGCATCAACAAGCAAACGGCTGACATGATCATCAGTTACTTGGAGAAGCAGCCCAGCGTGAGCTATCAGGGAATGCGGCGTGTCAATCGCATCGTTAAGTAATCTATGCAACGACTGATCACCATACTAGGACCTACAGCTTGCGGCAAGACGTCGTTGGCTGTGGCTCTCGCCGCAAGAATCGGCGGGGAGATCATTAGTGGTGACAGTCGTCAGGTCTACCGCCGTATGGATATCGGTACGGGTAAGGATTTGGAGGACTATACGATAACGATAAAAGATGAAAGAATAGAGATACCCCATCATCTGATTGATATCTGCGAGCCGGGAACCAAATACAACCTTTTTCAATACCAGCAGGATTTCCTCCAGGCATACGAGGATATCACAAGTAGGGGTGCACAGCCCATCCTTTGTGGAGGAACAGGATTGTATATCGAGTCGGTTCTCAAAGGCTATACACTTTCGCCCGTTCCCCAGAACCCGGAACTGAGAGAACAGTTGGCAGACAAGTCGTTGGATGAACTGACGACGATGCTCGTTGACCTGAAGAAGCAGACGGGCTCGAACATGCATAACCGTACCGATGTGGATACTGTGCAACGTGCCATCCGTGCCATCGAGATAGAAACCTATAACCTGCACACTCCCATGGAGGAGCGACAGTTCCCGATGATCCCCTATATAATAATAGGTGTCGATGTAGATCGGGAGATACGAAGGCAGCGGATTACCCGACGACTCCAGCAACGACTGGAGGAGGGGATGGTGGAAGAAGTGAAAGGACTGCTGGATAGTGGCATTCCTGCAGATGACCTGATCTACTACGGACTGGAGTATAAGTTCGTGACAGAATATGTTATCGGCAAGCTCTCCTACGAAGAGATGTTCCGTCAGTTGGAGATCGCCATCCACCAGTTTGCCAAACGACAGATGACGTGGTTCAGGGGGATGGAAAGAAGAGGATTCAAAATCCATTGGCTACCTGCACCGTTCCTTCCTGAAGGAGGGGGAATGGAGCATGCCGTGGATCATATTATAGATATACTGAAAACTAAATAAGATGAAGAGATTATTGTTCATACTAACCATTGGTTGTTTTTCCGTTCTCGCTTCCTTGGCGCAGGACTTAAATTTTGAGACCACTTCTCTTGAGGTTATCAATAAAGGATGGAGCACCAAGACCATCGATAATGTGATTAACGGCAGCTTCGGCATCATGCTGGAGCGGTTCGACCAGACATGGCCTACTTGGATGGTGGGAGCCATAAGGAATACGATGGAGCAGGGCCTTTCCGAGGAAATGCTTGATGAGGAAACGGAACTCACCGTTACCATCGATAGCAAGAATGGTTATGCGTCGGTGGGTGATGGAGGTACTGACGGAGAGTATATGTCGGCCTGCTATTGGAACCGTTCCAACGGTCATAAGCTGTTAGCGGTCCTTTTGGGCAAGCCCACGGATCCCTGCATTGAGGTACTATGCACCTATGATTACGATCCGCAGAAGAAAACACTTACCCCGGAGCCTGATATCTTGAAGGGATACCGTTGGGGCGACAAGGGAGAATACCAGCAGATCTTCTGTAAACTGCCGAAGACGGGTAAGAATGTACTCGTAGAAGATTGGAGCGGAGACGACGGTCCTGTGGTGCATACGTTCACCTGGGATGGCATGAAGCCTGTATATGCCAAAACAGAACCCTATGTGTTTGATGATGGCATGAATGACATTACCGTCAGCTTCAATGGTGTATCACCCACTATCAAGGACTTCGTGTCGGCCCTGCTCTCGCAGGAGGATGAGACAGATGAGTCGCTCAATGGATTGAAGACAGCATGGGGCTTCTACAAGAATGGCATGAAACAGATGCCGGGAGATGATCTCATCGTGGATGTCCAGAATGGCTATGTGGGCTATGTATCTGTTGATACCGATGATGACAATACCAATCGACAGGTTATCGAGTGCTGCTACTGGAACTATGCCGACAAGAAACATAAGTTAGTAGCTATTTCAAACGACTGGTTCATGAACGGGCAACCTGTTGTCGGACAATACACAGGTGTTACATTCTACAAGTACGACAATGCCACCCGAAAGATGAAGGTCGTCTATGCTGATGACTTGGGTCTTGAATTCGATTCTCCTACAGGAACTACGGCCATATCGCATTCACTGCCACGTCAGGGGAAGACTATTGTGTACACCTTCTATACACCTTTAGGTAAGTCGGAAAAGCGTCTGACTTGGAACGGTTCCAAATTTATAGAAACTGCCAAATGAAGAAAATAATACTTGCAGCCATCTGTGTGGTGGCCATGATGATCAGTTGTCAGAACAAGGGCCAGAAGGTACCTGCTGATCGTGCAGACTCAGTTGCTGTTGTTATCGATAGCATCATCGAGGAGAATGATACCACTCCGTTGCCTATGTTCCTCATCGGTGGTGATGCTAAATATATGCACATGCTCTATTGGACATACATTGAGGAACCGAAGCTGAATGACGACAATGCCGAATACTTCGATACATGGCATCGTAGTTGGGAGCAACAGGAGATGTTCCGTCGCCATGCAGCTCAATACACCAATCTACTCACAGACAACGGAATCGTAAAAGTGCGGTTTGTCGATGAGTTGTTGAAGGATCCCGATGGCAACCCACCCAGCATCGGTGAGATACATGGTCGTGAAGAGATTCCCGCCCTCTGTGCCCGTTACGAATATGTCAATCCCAAAGATAAGTCTGACAACAACTGGGGAACGGTCATCGTTACCGATAGTTACCTGAACTCCCGCAAGCGCCTTGACGTCAAGAGTCTTCGGACGGCTGATTACAATTACCCCAGTCTTCCCGCTGAACTCGTCAAGCAACTCGAGACGGAGTACGGCATGAAAGCACAGCGCTCAGTCAAGACCTGTACCATCGGTGACCGCTATACTGTGGGTGCCATAGAGTTCAAGGGCGAGTATAAGAATGCCCCCAAGGATAAGTACTATGCCGACCGTAAGTACGCCTTAGCCCTCGAATTGTTGATTGATGGTGACAGCATCTATAAACTGGAACAGTTGGGCTATTATGATGAGGAATGGGGATCAACATGGAATGCTGATGCCGACGGCTATATTCCCAATAGTATCGAGGCGGCCTTCGAGGGACCGAAAGGATTGGAGCTCTGCTATACCCATAGTGCTCCCGAGAGTTTTGTTATCGGTATGCTCTTCCCACGGGATAACAAACTCATAGAACTGGAATACGAATGCTTCCATTCCCTCATCGATGAGGAAATCCCCGTCTGGAAGAAGGATCTCGCTGCAATGGATAAGATGTATCATGCTGATGAGATGGGTGACAAGAACGTGAAACTCACTAAGTGGGCTCATTGCTACATTGATTACAACAACGAGTGGATTTGGATGCGCGACAAGGATGACAAGAACGGAGCCTTCTTCATCCGCAAAGATGATGCGTTTACACTTATTGCTATCGAGAATCCCAGACTGCGACCATCCCGTTGTGAGAATAACGGTACTAACTATCTGAAACTCGCAGGACCTGCCGGAGGACCGTCATGGCAGCAGGAGATACATGCGTTCCAGAACGGCAAGCGTATCTGGAAACTCAATGTCCTCGAAGTAGAGGGTGAGATCAACGACTGTTCTCTCAATGGCAAGACGATCTCCAAGGAAGAAGGTAAAGCTTACTTGGCCAAGATACCTGAAGGTAATGAGATTACAGCCTATTTTAAGGATATTGATTCAAAGGAATAAACGAAATACGAACGATTATGGTGAATAACGAGGTAAATAATCGCTGGGCCATTCTCTACTGTCCGAAGCGCGACATCTTCCGTCCGCAGAAGCGGTGGGAGAGGATCGAAAAGATCCTGAATGAGAAAGGAGTGGTCTTTGATAAGGTTCAGAGCGAGAATTCCAATAGTGTGGAACGACTGGTTAACATGATGATCAATAATGGTTATAAGACCATCATCATTGTGGGCGGTGACTCGGCACTGAACGATGCGGTGAACTGTTTGATGCAGGCACCGAAGGAGGTTCGCGAAGAGATTGCCTTGGGCGTGATACCCAATGGTGTCATGAACGATTTTGCCCGTTACTGGGAAATCAAGGAAGGAGAGGAGGAGCAGACTATAGACTGGCTGATTAAGCACAGGGTGCGGAAGATCGACCTAGGATGTGTTCGCTATACCAACCGCGAAGGGGAACGTTGTCATCGTTATTTCCTAAATTGCCTCAATATCGGACTGATCGCCTCTGTCATGAACCTGCGCCGACAAACCCGTCGCCTATTCGGTTCCCGCACCTTGTCGTTCTTCACTTCATTCCTCTTGATGGTCTTCCAACGCATGGAATACAAGATGAATCTGAAGATCAATTCAGATGTCATTAAACGGAAGGTCATGACGGTCTGCATCGGAAGTGCGAGGGGTTATGGACAAACACCGAATGCAGTTCCGTATAATGGCATGCTCGATGTGTCGGTGGTGTACCATCCCCAGGTGGCTCAGCTGATCGAGGGTTTCTATCTCTTGTTCACGAATAAGTTTCTGAACCACCGCAGTGTTCATCCTTATCGTACCACTGAAGTGGAGGTAAAAGAGGCTGCCCATGCCTTGGTGAGTGTTGACGGACGACTGATGAATACGCCCGAAGGACCGTTTACTGTGGGGATAGAACAGGAGGTCATCAACTTCCTGATACCAGGTTAACACAGGGAACAATCTTTTGTTAACCGTTTCTGGATATCTTCACCAATTCTTTCTCCTTGAGAATCTTGATCTTTCTGCCGTCAATGGCAACAAGATTTTCACTGGCAAAGGTAGAAAGGGTGCGGATAGCGTTGCTGGTAGTCATATTCGAGAGGTTCGCCAGGTCCTCACGGCTCAACGAAATATTGAGCGTACAACGGTCATCTGCCACTCCATAATATTCTTTCAGGAATATCAATGCTTCTGCTAAACGACCGCGAATGTGTTTTTGGGTAAGGTTGATGATACGGTCATCCGACTTGCCTAATTCTGTTGACAACTGGGTAATGATGGTTAGGGTAAGCATATGACAATCTCTCATGAGATGGGTGATGATGTTCATCGGGATGAAAGCAACGACGGATGATTCAAAAGCCATGGCGTTGGTCTTGTAACACTCATGGGCAAAAAACGCACTATAGCCAAACATCTCTTGTGGTCTGACCACACGGACAATCTGACAACGCCCCATTCCTTCCTTGAAGATTTTTACCTTGCCCTGTATCAGACACATCATCTGCAAGGGTTGTTCTTCTTCCTTGTAGATGAGCTCATTTTTCTTGAACTGTTTGAAGGATATATGCTGACCGATCAAACGACGCTGGGCAGCACTCAACGGCTCCCATATGGAACAGACCATATTGGTGATTTCCTCTTTACCTAATTCTTTTGTTACTGCCATTGCTAATACCTTCATCCAGTTAATTGGCGATTGGTGGTGCAAAAGTACGATTTTTTCTTGAAAAGAGAAAATTATATGACAGTTTTTGTATTCTAAAACATAAAAATCGATAAGCGAAATGAAATTCTTGTTATTTTATTTTGTACTCATTGATATTTTTATTACTTTTGAGGTGGATTTATCCAACCGGAACAACTAAAAAACCTCAATATAGCATCTATGAGTTATTTGCGATTTGAAAAGGCTCTGATGACCAACTTGGAAGAAGCATTACCGCGCGAGTTGCTGCGTACCAATCGCTCGGGAGCTTATTCTTGTTCCACGATTGTTGATTGTAACACAAGAAAGTACCATGGACTACTCGTCGTACCCGTCCCCGAGATCGATGATGAGAATCATGTCCTGCTTTCTTCACTCGATGTGACAGTCATTCAGCATGGCGCTGAATTCAATCTGGGACTCCATAAATATCAGGGCAACAACTACAGCCCCAAGGGGCATAAGTACATTCGGGAATTTGATTGTGATAAAGTACCTACCACCGTTTATCGTGTGGGTGGTGTAATCTTGAAAAAGGAAGTGGTGTTCCAGCATTATGAAGACAGGATCCTGATCCGCTACACGCTGGAGGATGCACATTCTGCAACCACACTCCGCTTCCGTCCTTTCCTTGCATTCCGTAGCGTTCGACAGTTCACGCATGAGAATTCCGTGGCCAGTCGCGATTACCAGTCGGTGGACAACGGCATCAAGACTTGTATGTATGCCGGCTATCCCGACCTGTACATGCAGTTCAGTAAGAAGAACGAGTTCATCTTCCAGCCCGACTGGTACAGAGGGGTGGAGTATCCGAAAGAGCAGGAGAGAGGGTACGCCTCTAACGAGGACCTCTACGTGCCTGGCTATTTTGAGATGGACATCAAGAAAGGCGAGAGCATCGTCTTTGCCGCTTCTACTTCCAGCATCCGTACAAGTAGTCTGAAGTCGCTCTTCGACAAGGAAGTCGATGAGCGGGCACCGCGTGATAATTTCTTCCACTGTCTGGTGAACGCTGCCCATCAGTTCCATAACCGAACCAAGAAGGATGAACGGTATATCCTGGCGGGTTACCCATGGTTCAAATGCCGTGCCCGTGATACCTTCATCGCCTTGCCGGGTCTGACGCTTGCTATCGAAGAGCAGGATTATTTTGAACTGGTGATGAAGACAGCTGAGAAGGGATTGCGTGAATTCATGAAAGGCAAGCCTGTGTCGGTGAAGATCTACGAGATGGAACAGCCAGACGTACCCCTTTGGGCGATATGGGCTGTTCAGCAGTATGCCAAGGAGGCAGGCGAAGAGAAGTGCTTCAATATGTACGGAAAACTGGTGCGCGACATCGTGGAGTATATCGAGAAGGGCGGTCATCCCAATCTTACCTTGGAGGAGAACGGACTCCTTCGCACGGAAGGAAGAGACAAGGCTGTCACATGGATGAACTCCACAGCGAACGGTCGCCCCGTTGTACCGCGTACAGGTTTCATCGTTGAGTTCAATGCTTTGTGGTACAATGCCCTGAAGTTCTGTGCTAAGCTGGCACGGATGCGTCAGGACGCAAAGGCAGAGGAACATCTGGAGAAGATGGCCGCAAAGACGAAGGAGGCTTTCATCGATACCTTCCTGAACGACTATGGTTATCTCTTTGACTATGTCGATGGGAACATGATGGACTGGAGCGTACGACCGAACATGATCTTTGCGATAGCACTCGACTATTCGCCGCTGTCAAACGACCAGAAGAAGAGCGTGTTGGATATCTGTACCCGTGAGCTGCTCACGCCGAAGGGACTGCGTTCCCTCTCTCCGAAGAGTGGTGGCTACAACCCGATGTATGTGGGTCCGCAGACACAGCGTGATTATGCCTATCATCAGGGAACAGCATGGCCTTGGCTCGGCGGCTTCTACCTGGAAGCATGTCTGAAACTCTACAAGCGTACCCGTATCAGCTTCGTGGAACGACAGATGGTGGGCTATGAGGATGAGATGGTAAGGAACTGTTTGGGAACCATTCCGGAGATGTCTGACGGTAACCCGCCGTTCCGTGCTCGCGGTGCCATGTCATTTGCCATGAACGTGGCGGAGGTGCTGCGAACACTGAACATGCTGGAGAAATATACATATAATAGATAAGGAGGCACGACTATGAAAGTATTAATGTTTGGATGGGAGTATCCTCCTCACGTGTTCGGCGGTCTTGCCACAGCCAACTATGGCATCTCTGAAGGACTGAAGGCACAGGGCGACATCGAGATCGCGCTCTGTCTGCCGCATCCTTTCGGTGATGAGGAGCAGCACGCTGCCCGGATCATTGCCATGAATGCGGTGCCTATTGCCTGGCGGGATGTGAACCGCGACTATGTACAAAGTCGCGTGGGAAACATCATGAACCCCGACTATTACTATAAACTGCGCGAGAATATCTATGCTGACTTCAACTACATGAATGTCAACGACCTTGGTTGTATGGAGTTCGCGGGTGGCTATCCTTCTAACCTGCACGAGGAGATCAACAACTACTCGGTGATTGCAGGTGTGGTGGCACGCACAGAGGACTTCGATATCATCCATGCTCATGACTGGCTGACCTATCCGGCAGGAATCCATGCGAAGAATGTTAGTGGGAAACCGTTGTGTATTCATGTGCATGCTACCGACTTTGATCGCAGTCGCGGAAAGGTGAATCCTACCGTGTATGGAATAGAGAAGGACGGAATGGACAATGCCGACTGCATCATGTGTGTGTCGGAGTTGACTCGCCAGACCGTCATCAACCACTACCATCAGGATCCTCGCAAGTGCTTCACCGTACATAATGCGGTGTATCCACTGCGACAGGAACTGCAAGACATCCCACGTCCTGATCATACAGGAAAGGAAAAGGTTGTGACATTCCTCGGAAGAATCACCATGCAGAAAGGTCCTGAGTATTTCGTGGAGGCTGCCAATATGGTACTGAAGCGTACCCGCAACGTGCGTTTCTGCTTTGCTGGCAGCGGTGATATGATGGAAGCCATGATCTATCTGGCTGCCGAAAGAGGTATTGCCGACCGCTTCCACTTCCCTGGATTCATGCGCGGCAAACAAGTGTATGAATGTCTGAAAGACTCTGATGTATATGTGATGCCCTCGGTTTCTGAACCGTTTGGCATCTCACCACTCGAAGCCATGCAGTGCGGCACACCGTCGATCATCTCCAAACAGAGCGGTTGCGCCGAGATCCTGAACAACTGTATCAAGGTTGACTACTGGGATATCCACGCATTGGCAGATGCCATGTATTCCATCTGTACCAACGAAAGCCTTTTCAAGTACCTGCAGGAAGAAGGTAAGAAAGAGGTTGACCAGATCACCTGGGAAAAGGTGGGACGATGGATCCGTACGCTCTACATAAGAACGATGGGCTGGGAACAGAATTAATTATAATTATAAATTGATAATTGAGAATTATGAAAACCATTTGTTTATATTTCGAGATACATCAGATTATCCATCTGAAGCGTTACCGTTTCTTTGATATCGGTGCAGATCATTATTACTATGATGACTACGAGAACGAGCGTAGCATCACGGATATAGCAGAACGTTCGTATATGCCTGCACTGACGGCACTGCAGGATATGATTGCCGAGCATGGCAAGTTCTTCAAGGTGGCCTTCTCACTGTCGGGAACAGGTATCGAACAGCTGGAGATGCATGCTCCTCAGGTGTTGGAGAAGTTGCAGCAGCTGAACGAGACAGGCTGCGTGGAGTTCCTGGCTGAGCCTTATAGTCATGGTCTTTCCGCTCTCGCCAACGAGGAGTGCTTTGCTGCTGACGTGAAGAAGCAAGTTTCCAAGATGGAAGAGTACTTCGGTAAGAAACCTACGATCCTCCGTAACTCCTCACTGATCTATAGTGATGATATCGGTGCACAGGCTGCCGCTCTCGGCTTCAAGGGTATGCTCACCGAAGGTGCCAAGCATGTGCTCGGATGGAAGAGTCCGCACTATGTATATAACTGTGCCTTAGCACCGAGTCTGAAACTGTTGCTGCGCGACGTAGAGCTTTCTGATGATATCTCTCTGCGCTTTAACAACAGCGAGTGGGAAGGCTATCCGCTCTTTGCCGATGACTATATCAAGCGCATTGCCAATTTCCCCGAAGAGGAGCAGGTCATCAACATCTTCATGGAACTCTCGGCATTGGGTATCGCCCAGCCGCTGAGCAGTAATATCCTGGAGTTCATCAAGGCACTGCCTGCCTGCGCTAAGCAGAAGGGCATCACCTTCTCTACACCTTCAGAGATCTGTGGAAAGATGAAGAGCGTTGGCGCACTCAATGTTCCTGATACTTTGTCATGGGTAGATGAGGAGCGTGACGTGTCTTGCTGGCTCGGTAATCCCATGCAGCGGGAGGCTTTCAATAAGCTGTATAGCATTGCCGACCGTGTTCGCATTGCCAATGATCCGCGTATCAATCAGGACTGGGACTACCTGCAGGCTTCCAATAACTTCAGGTTCATGACCACCAAGCCCAGTAACGTAGGCCTCGACCGTGGTATCTATGCCAGTCCTTTCGATGCCTTCACCAACTACATGAACATTCTGGGTGACTTCATGAACCGTGTGGGTGGACTCTATCCTGAGGATATCGACAATGATGAGCTGAATGCCTTGCTCACCACGATCCGTAATCAGGGTGATGAGATCAACATGAAGGATAAGGAGATTACTCGTCTTCAGGCAAAGGTTGAGAAGATGCAGGCAGAAGAGGACAAACTCAAAGCCAAGATTGACAAGGCTAAGGCTGCCCCGAAGAAGGCTGCAGCCAAGAAACCTGCCAAGAAAGAGGCATAGTTTATCAGTACATTAAGGCGCGGACTCTGAGTCCGCGCCTTTCGGACTGCCAGTTCGTAGCCTTCGGACTGGCAGTTTGTTTTGTTCGGACTGTTCGTCCGCTGGGGTAGAAGTGATTGTTTCTATCGAATCATAGCCGTGATTCTCTTCAGGTCTTTATCCCTCGAAGAAGATCCCACCATGATTTCATGCTGTCCTGGTACCACACGCATGGTGTTGGTGGAAGCATCCCATAGCTCGAAACTTGAGCGGGGCAGGGGAATCGTCACCGTCTTGCTCTCACCAGCATTCAAGGTAATCCTTTTGTAGGCACGCAGTGTCTTGGTAGGACCATCCACATCCTTAGGATTACGAACATATACCTGAACCACCTCGGCTCCAGCACGCTTGCCCGTGTTCTTCACGCTGACTGTCACCTTCCCGTTCTGATAAACAGGTTTCCCGATTTCAAAAGTGGTATAACTCAGACCGAATCCGAAGGGGAAGAGCGCCTCGCCCTTGAAATAGCGGTAGGTACGACCGGTCATACGGTAGTCTTCGAAGTCAGGCAGTTGATCAGCATTCTGGTAGAATGTGATGGGGAGTTTTCCGCTCGGGTTGTAATCACCGAAGAGCACATCAGCAACCGCTTTACCACCTTGCTCACCACTGTACCATGCCTGAAGGATGGCATCCGCATACTGACTCTCGCTGACCAGTCCCATGGCACTACCAGAGCAGTTCACAAAGACGACGCTCTTACCAACACGTTTCAGGTTCGCAATCAGTTCGCGCTGCACCTTCGGCAGTTCAATCGACAGGCGGTCACCTCCACGGAAACCTTCTTCGTTCACTCTCATCTCCTCACCCTCCAAGCGCGGAGAGATACCACCGACGAAGATCACGACATCGGCATCGCTCACCTGATTCATCAAACTTTGATAGTCTGTATCAACCCTCTGGGCAATGTCGAAAGCAAGGAAAGCCATTCCTACATTCTGAATGTAATCCACCTCGATGGTATACTGCTTGCCGGCCTCTACGTGCTGGGTATATGACTGCTCCCTGACACCATGGGCATTCCATCTGCTTACCAGCGTATCGCCATTGAAGATCACGGCGGTATAGTCATCCGCATTCAGGTTGATCATGATATCCGCATCTTTCTTCGGTGAGAGAACGGTCTCATACTTGGCAGAGAAATGCTCCAGGTTAACGCCAGGGGCAAAAGCTGTGTTACCTCCATTGACAAGATGGATATTGGAGGTGTTCACAACCTGGGCGGCTGGTGTACCTTCAAACTGTTCGTTGTTCCAGTAGGTGGCCCGCATACCCTGCTTGCCATCCGGTGTTCTCAGTTCGTTGAACAGACTCTCAATGACTTCATTCCGCGTGAGATTACAACCTTGAATATAACGCACGTCGCCACATTTCTGACGTATTCCCTCCAGAATCGTTACCGTCTGGGTAGGTGTACCCGTGTAGTTACCCCACAGCATGGTAGAGTCGTTGGCATTAGGACCCATCACCACAATCTTCTGGTTTTTGTTCAAGGGCAGGATGTTGTTTCGGTTCTGAAGCAAGGTCATACCTTCGCGGGCAATCTCAAGAGCCAGTTGCTTGTGCTCTTTGCTGGCCACCACGCTCATAGGGATCTTGGTCCAAGCCACCTGGTCGTCGGGATCGAAGTCACCTAACTCAAAGCGCGCTTGCAGCAGACGCTTCAGACTGGTGTTGATCTGCTCTTCCGTGATGAGTCCGTTCTTCAAAGCCTCGGGTAGCGATCGGTACTCACTGCCGCATTCCACATCCGTTCCGGCAATGACGGCCTTGGCCGATGATTCGGCTTGTGTGGTGGAGAAGCCGTGACGCCCCGGTGCCCAGAAATCGCGTATCGCTCCGCAGTCACTGGTAACTATGCCTTTGAAGTCCCATTCATTCCTAAGAATCTGGTGGAGATAACGTGTTTGGGCGCAGCAAGGTTCCCCATCGATGCGCTGATAGGCACACATAATCTCTTTGACATCACCTTCTTGTACCAATGCTTTGAATGCCGGCAGGAAGGTTTCCCAAAGGTCTCGCTCAGGCAACTTTTCCACATTGAAGCTATGACGGTTCCATTCGGGTCCGCTGTGTACAGCATAGTGCTTGGCACAGGCATAGAGCTTCGTATAGAACGGCTTTCCTGCAGATGAAGGATTATCAGGACCCGCGAGCCACTGTCCTTCGTAGGTCATACCTTGTAGTCCTCTAACCACGGCCAAACCCATCTTCGTGGTGAGGTAAGGATCTTCACCATAGGTCTCCTGGCCTCTTCCCCAACGTGGATCACGGAAGATATTGATGTTGGGTGTCCAGAACGAAAGACCGCGATAGCGCTTCATCTCGCCTTTCTGTTTCGCTTCCGTGTTCTTGGCACGTGCCTCGTCACTGGCGGCAGTGAACACCTTATATACTAAGGCGTCGTTGAAGGATGCCGCCATGTTCATGGTGATAGGGAAGACGGTGGCATAGCCGTTACGCCCGATGCCGTGGAGGGCTTCGCTCCACCATTCAAATTGCGGAATACCGAGTCGTTCAATAGCCGGTGACTGATCCATCATCAAGGCGGCTTTCTCCTCGATGGTGAGACGCGAGCAGAGGTCTGCGGCGCGTTCCGCCGGACTAAGAGATGGGTTTTGGTAAGGTAGTGTCTGGGCATGAACGGTTAGTGATACGGCAGACAGCAGGATGAGAATCGTTCTTTTCATTTTTTTTCTTTTTATTAGGTGATAGGTAATGAATGGTTGTGTCGGGTACAAAGATACGAAAAATCGTGCGTAGCACAAAGTAATTTCAGCATTATTTTTGTCAGAAGACAAAAGTTTTGTAAATAATAATTGTATGAAAGATGGGCAAAATCATTTGAGGATAATCAGGTTGAAATGTTAAAAAAATGAAGATTTCTTCGTAAATATTTGGAACTTTCGCAAATATGCCCTATATTTGCAGCATCTCATTTTATGGTTTCGCCTTTTTCACGAAACAACAAAGAGGTTGACTGCGTCCTGCAGACAACCTCTATTTTTTTTGCCTATAAATGAAAAGAGCGATGCTTCACGCACCACTCTCTCACCTAATAAACTTATATAATAATACACGTACGGTTAGAAAAATAACTAACGATTGCTATTCTCTTGTACCTATACAACATCCCCTATCTGCCTGGCGGTAGGATCGTTGCTATTCAATCATTTTGGGTTGCCTCCGTCCCTTACATCGAGAGAGTCGGCGAGTTATATAAGGCAGGTCTTCTGACTCTGTTCCACCCTCAAGCGCCTTCCCGCCATTGGCAGTGGCTTGTTGCTTGTGAGTATAATGGAACTTACAGCTGCGGGACAGTCGGAGATTTCCACTCCATTCCCTTTTTAATCGCGTCTGTAGCGAACCTTACGACTGCAAAGTTATAACGAAAATGCGAATAGACAAAGAAAAATGCAATTTTTTTTATCAGAAGTTTGCATATTTCAACGAAACTATTTATCTTTGCCCCCGCAAATTCATTAATAATTAAAATCAAATGCCTATCGAAACATTGTTACTTCAATACCAATAGATAGAAAAAATGGACAATCTGAAAGGTATGACCGACGAAGAGTTGGCCTTATCGTATGTTGGAGGAAACAATAAAGCATTTGATTTACTGCTATCACGCACACAATCAAAGCTCTTTTCGTATATCTTATTCGTGGTGCATGACCACGATAGGGCTAATGATGTCTTCCAGGAGACATTTGTCAAGGTGATTACTAAGCTCCATCAGGGCAAGTATGTCAACAGTGGCAAGTTCTCTGCCTGGTTGATGCGTATTGCTCATAATGTTATCATGGACTGGTATCGTGATCATCGTACGGAGAACATTGTGGAGCCGAACGAAGAGAACGACCTGTCGAACATCTCCTCGAGGGAACTGATGGAGGCGAACGTGGAGAACCAGTACGTCAACGCACAGGTGATGAATGATGTCACCCGGATGATGAACCAGTTGCCACCCACCCAGCGTGAAGTGGTTTACATGCGCTTTTATCAGGATATGTCGTTCAAGGAGATTGCCGAGACGACAGGCGTGAGCATCAACACATCATTAGGTCGTATGCGCTATGCCGTGATGAACATGCGCAAAATGGCACGCGAACATCAGATTACGCTCCAATTGGAGATGTGATCGCGTGCCATCCCGATGATTTAAGCTCCGTAGGGGATTACAGTGCCTTCAGTTCCTTAATCTTTTGGAACGGATCCGCAGCTTTGAAGACATAGCTGCCGCTGACGAGTACATCAATGCCAGCATTCACGAGTCGTGGAGCTGTCTCTTCCTGTACGCCGCCGTCAACCTCGATCAGTGCTTTCGAACCACTCCGCAGGATCAGCTCTTTGAGTCGTTGAACCTTGGCAATGGTGTTTTCGATGAATGTCTGACCGCCGAAGCCGGGGTTGACGCTCATCAGGAGTACCATATCAACATCATTGATGATGTCTTCCAGTACACTGACAGGGGTGGAGGGATTCAGGGTCACACCGGCTTTCATACCGGCGCTGTGTATCTCCTGAACCGTTCTGTGTAGATGCTTGCAGGCCTCGTAGTGCACGTTCATCATCATGGCTCCGATCTTGGCAGTCTGTTGGATATACTGCTCGGGATGAACAATCATGAAATGAACGTCGAGTGGCTTGGTACATACCTTAGCCACGGCCTCCAAAACGGGAAATCCGAAAGAGATGTTAGGTACGAAGACACCGTCCATAATGTCCATGTGGAGCCAGTCGGCCTCACTTCGGTTGATCATGTCCACATCACTGCGCAGGTCGATAAAATTAGCGGCCAGCAGTGATGGAGAAACCAATGTTGCCATTTCTTTCTGCTTTAATGAATTAGTTCAGACAATAGTTGGGGCATTGACCATATTGCTTCAACAGGTTATAAGCATAGGCGAACTGCCGGATGGTGTTTAACGTCTTCTCTGACGGACCAATTGTCTCTTGAGGTGTAAAATGCTGCATAGGCGGATTTGTTATAGTGTTCATCTTATTAACGTAATAGTAGGTATGTTTATTACGTCGTAAACAAAAAAGTTACAAAAAATTTTGCAGATAAAAAGAAAATGTGTAAATTTGCAGCCGAAATCATTCAAATTAAAAGAAAAAGAGCATGATTAATAATGTATTCGCAGCATGGTGGTGGCGCTACTCAAGATTGAACAAGTCGTGAGCAACGTTGCCGTGTGTATACATTTAAGATATCAGAGGCCTGCCGTTCTTACGACAGGCCTCTTTTCATCATGTAAGGTATCAAGCAAACAATAATATAAATATATAAGGTATGGAAATGAAAGAAATCTTGAACAGGATGCTGAATCACGAGGAGCTGACTCGTGAGGAAACCAAGAACATCCTGGTGGGAATCACCAAGAGTGAGTTTCCCAATGAACAGATTACGGCATTGCTCACTGCACTGCAGATGCGTGGTATCACGGTGGATGAGCTGTTGGGCTTCCGTGATGGTATCCTGGAGACAGGTGTACCAGTGCCACTCGACTGTGACCGCTATATCGATGTGGTAGGAACAGGTGGTGACCGTAAGAACACCTTCAATATCTCGACCACCAGCTGTTTTGTGATTGCAGGTGCGGGTTATAAGGTGGCCAAGCACGGCAATTATGCAGCAACCAGTACCAGCGGTGCCTCGAATGTCATTGCCCACCACGGTATCAAGTTCACGGATGATATCGATAAGCTGAACCGTTCCATTAACGAGTGCGGCATCGTTTATCTCCATGCCCAGCTCTTTGCCAAGGCCATGAAGTTCGTCGGTCCTATCCGCAAGGCCTTGCAGTTCCCCACATGCTTCAACCTGTTAGGCCCGATTGTGAATCCTTCCAAGCCGCAGTGCCAGCTGTTGGGTGTGGCCAACCTCGACCAGATGCGCCTGTATAGTCATGTGTACCAGAAGATCGGTATCGACTACGGTATCGTGAACAGCATCGATGGTTATGATGAGATCTCGCTCACCGGTGATTTCAAGGTGACAACAAACAACTACGAACGCATCTTTAAGCCGCAGGATCTGGGCTTTGATATCGCCAAACCCGAAGAGCTCGTGGCAGGTGCCTCTGAGGATGAGGCTGCAGCCATCTTCGACAGTGTACTGGAAAACCGCTGTCTGCCGGCACAAAAGAATATCGTTTTGGCCAATGCCGCTTTCGGTATTCAGGTGTTGGAGAGAGGCCAGAAGGATATCAGCGAATGTGTGGAGATTGCCCGTGAGAGCATCGACAGCGGTAAGGCCCTGCAAACATTCAAGAAATTCGTGGAACTGAACAGTTGACCATCGCTTGTCAAACGGTTCTAATCATTCAGAGATATGGATATATTGGAAGAGATCGTAGCACGGAAACGGGTGGAGGTGGAACGCTTCAAGGAGGCGGTATCTGCCCAGACGCTGCATGTGAAGGTGGAAGAGCTCATGATGGATGGCGAGGCATGTCCTTCCATGCGTCAGGCCCTGATGGCCGCCGACTGCGGGATTATCGCAGAGTTCAAGCGGAAGTCACCTTCCCGTGGCTGGATCCGTGAAGAGGGCAGGGCAGAGGAGATCCCATTGTCATACCAGCAGAACGGTGCCGCAGCCTTGAGTATCCTCACCGACAATTACTATTTCGGAGGTCGTGACGCGTTTATTACAGTGGCACGTCGTTCAGGTGTTACCCTCCCGATACTCTATAAGAACTTCGTGATCGATGAATACCAGCTTTTCCAGGCTCGTCTTTGTGGGGCTTCAGCCGTGTTGCTGATCGCTGCTGATTTGCGGATCAACGAATGTCGCGACCTGCTGAAGATGGCACATGAGCTGGGTATGGAGGTGTTGTTGGAGATCCATGGGGAACAGGAACTCGATTATGTAGAGCTGGAACCCGATATGTGCGGGGTGAACAACCGCAATCTCGGTACGTTCATCACCGATGTCAACAACTCCTTCCGTCTGGCATCACGCTTGCCGAAGGATATCTGTAAGGTGAGCGAAAGTGGTATCTCGAATCCCGATACAGTTCGTCAGTTACAACTGGCTGGGTTTAACGGTTTCCTCATAGGAGAGAACTTTATGAAGACCGCTGATCCAGGCAGTGCTTTGAAGGCATTCCTGTCAGAATGCTCGTTGAAAAATGTTGAATCATCAATCATCAATACGCTATGATTATCAAGGTGTGTGGTATGCGTGAGCCAGAGAATATTCACGCAGTAGCTGCTTTAGGTATCGACCTGATGGGCTTTATCTTCTATCCGTCGAGCAGTCGTTTCGTACAGATGATTTCTTCTCGTGCAGGAATCATTCCTGATTATTCCGAGGAGAGATTGACCAAGGCGAAGCATGTGGGTAAGAAACAAGAGGATGACGCTTCTGAAACAACAGGAGAACAGTTTGCAGGTCCGAAACGTGTGGGTGTCTTTGTGGATGATATGCCGCAGAACATCGTGACGCGCGTCTATAATTATGCCCTCGACTATGTGCAGTTGCATGGAAATGAGACCGTTGAGATGATTGACAACCTACGTAGAACAATTGATCCAGACATACGCCCCAATATCAAGATTATTAAAGCGTTAAGTATCTCGTCTAAAGAAAGTCTTCAAGTGTATAAAACGTATGAAGGACATGTAGATATGTTCCTCTTCGATACGCGTTGTGAAAGCTATGGTGGTAGTGGCGAACAGTTCGATTGGTCGGTACTTGCCTCCTATGATGGTAACACCCCGTTCCTGTTAAGTGGTGGTATAGGACCTGAGGATGCTGCTCGTGTGAAAGCATTCTCTCACCCGCAGTTTGCTGGTGTTGACCTCAATAGCAAATTCGAGATCTCTCCTGCCTTGAAGGATGTAGAGAAACTCAAGACCTTCATTCAAGAGATCCGTCAGGGTGATTGATGGGATAGGTAAAGGAGATTCATGATACTTTATATAGAATAAGATAATACAACAATGAATAAAATTAACAAACTCTTTAGCGAACAGAAAGAATCAGGAAAGAAAATCCTGTCGCTATATTTCTGTGCAGGCTGTCCTACTCTTGAGGGTACGGCTGATGTCATCAAGACCTTGGAGAAGCGTGGCATCGGCATGATCGAGGTGGGCATTCCTTTCAGTGATCCCTTGGCCGACGGTCCGGTAATCCAAAGTGCAGGAACGATCGCTTTGAAGAATGGTATGACATTAACGAAACTGTTTGAACAGTTACGTAGCATCAAGGATGAAGTGCAGATTCCCCTTGTGCTGATGGGTTATCTCAATGTGGTCATGCACTTCGGCATTGAGCGGTTCTGTCAGCAGTGTGTGAAGAGTGGTGTGTCAGGAATGATCATTCCCGACCTTCCCTTCGCTGATTACCTGAGTGAGGTGAAACCCATTGCCGACAAGTATGACCTTCGCGTCATCATGATGATTACACCAGAGACGAGCGAGGAGCGTATTCGTTTCATCGACGAGCATACCGATGGCTTTATCTATATGGTCAGCTCTGCCAGCATTACAGGCGCTCAGCAGAACTTCGATGAGCAGAAGCAAGCCTACTTCCGTCATATCCATAGCATGAACCTGCGCAATTCCCGCATGATCGGCTTCGGTATCAGTAACAAGCAAACGCTTGAGAGTGCTTGGCAGAATGCCGCAGGCGCCATCATCGGTTCCAAGTTCGTGAGTCTGTTGAACGAAACTAAGGGGGATGCGGATAAGGCGATGGACTTGTTGGAAGAAGCCTTACGGAATTGAAAATTGAAAATTGAGAATTGAAAATTACAACAGATGACACTAAGAGATTTTTTGAACAACGGGGATGTGTTTGCCAAGAACATGGGTGCGAAGATCACGGATATTCGCGAAGGCTATGCACGGGCAGAAATGGTGGTGACGAAAGATCACCTGAATGCTGGAGGAGTCTGTCAGGGTGGTGCAATCTTCACCTTGGGCGATCTGGCTTTTGCTGCCATCTCGAACAGTCGTGGTAAGCTCACCTTCGGTCTTGAGAACACCATCGCCTTCCTGCATAGCGCCTTCGAAGGGGATGTGCTGGTGGCTGAGGCTGTAGAGACGTTGAACCACCATAAGATTCCCTATTGCGAGATCAAGGTGAAGAACCAGCATGGCGACCTGATTTGTACTATGACAGGCTTGGCCTATCGAAAAGATAAGCCGATGGTGTTTGATTCCTTGGTGTAATGTTGATGAATACTGTAATAAAATAGTTGTATGAAAGAGAGTTTTTTTGTAGATGAGCATGGCTTCTATGGAGAGTTTGGCGGTGCTTATGTTCCCGAGATACTGTATAAGTGCGTGGATGACCTACGGAAGTCGTACCTGCCTATCATAGAGAGTGAGTCGTTCAAGAAGGAGTACCATCAGTTGCTGAAGGACTATGTGGGTCGTCCGTCTCCTCTTTATTATGCCAACAGGATGAGTGAGAAGTACGGCTGTCAGCTGTACCTGAAACGCGAGGACCTGAACCACACGGGCGCTCATAAGATAAATAACACTATCGGACAGATTCTGATGGCGAAGAGAATGGGTAAGACACGCATCATCGCAGAGACGGGTGCGGGTCAGCACGGCGTGGCCACCGCTACGGTATGTGCCTTGATGAACATGAAATGCGAGGTGTTCATGGGGGCTACCGACGTGGAGCGTCAGCATACCAATGTGGAGCGCATGAAGATGCTGGGTGCTGAGGTGCATCCTGTCAGAACGGGAAACATGACCTTAAGTGATGCCTGTTCCGAGGCGATACGCGACTGGTGTTGCCATCCTTCTGATACCTTCTATATCGTGGGTTCTACCATGGGCCCGCATCCCTATCCGGATATTGTTGCCAGGATGCAAAGCGTCATCTCAGAAGAGATCAAATGGCAGCTGCAGGAGAAGGTGGGGCGCGACTATCCCGACTACTTGATCGCATGTATCGGTGGGGGTAGCAATGCCGCAGGCACCATCTATCATTATATCGACGACGAGCGTGTGAAGATCGTGTTGGCCGAAGCAGGCGGTCATGGTATCGATACCGACTATACTGCTGCCACCATCCATCGTGGAACAGTGGGAATCCTTCACGGTTCGAAAATGCTGGTGATGCAGACGCCTGACGGACAGATCCAGGAGGCGTTCACCATCTCTGCAGGACTGGATTATCCGGGTGTAGGACCGATGCATTGTAATATGGCCGTGAAAGGACGCAGTAAGGTATTAGCCATCAATGATGATGAGGCTATCCGTGGTGGCTATGAGCTGACGCGCATGGAGGGAATCATCCCTGCCATCGAGAGTGCCCATGCCATCGCCGTTCTCGAGAAACTCTCCTTCAAGCCCGATGATGTGGTGGTGCTGACCGTCAGCGGTAGGGGAGACAAGGATATTGAAACCTATTTGAATGCATATCAGTCTTATGAATAAGGATGTACGTTTCCATTATGTCACCGATAGCAGAACCATCCTCGGTGACCTCTATACGCCAGTAGGTGTATATATGCGGTTGCGCGACCTCTATCCGCAAAGTGCCTTGATGGAGAGTTCTGATTACCACGATGCCAACAACAGTCGTTCGTTCATCGGTGTCAACCCCATCGCCTCCGTGGCCGTCAGTCATGGCGAGAGCATCTGCACCTTCCCTGATGGTAGCGTGGTTCGCCGTCAACTCGACAAGGACTACCGCACCCATCATGTCATCAACGACTTCCTCGATAACTTCAAGGTGGAAGGAGAGAATGCCGCGTTCTGCGGACTCTATGGCTATACCTCGTTCAATGCCGTTCGCTATTTCGAGAATATTGCCGTGAAGGATGAGACCATGGAGAAGAATGATGCCCCCGACATGTATTATATCCTCTATCGAGATGTTATCGTCTTTGACCATCATAACAGCAAGGTAACCCTCATCACCCTCCGTCAGGCAAACGCCTCCTCTAATCATGTCATCGACGATCTGCTGCGTTCCATGAACAGGGCGAACATCAATGCCTATGACTTCCACCCAGTAGGCGATACCACCTCTTCCTTAACGGATGAAGAGCATAAGGAGAATATCCGCAAAGGTATCCGTCATTGTCTTCGTGGTGATGTGTTCCAGATCGTGCTGTCACGTCGTTTCGTGCAGAAATACGAGGGAGATGACTTCAAGCTCTACCGTGCCCTGCGCAGCATCAACCCCTCGCCCTATCTGTTCTATTTCGATTTCGGTGGCTTCCGTATCTTCGGTTCCTCCCCCGAGACGCACTGTAGGATTGAGCGGATCACAGACAGCACCAACGGTACATACCGCGCTTACATCGATCCGATTGCAGGCACCACGCGTCGTACAGGGGATGAGGAGCAGGATCGCAAGAATGCAGAGTATCTGCGTAACGATCCCAAGGAGAATGCCGAGCATGTCATGCTGGTGGATCTGGCTCGTAACGACCTCTCCCGAAACTGTCATGAGGTAAAGGTGGAGTTCTACAAGGACCTCCAGTACTACAGTCATGTGATACATCTCGTCAGTCGGGTGAGTGGTATCCTCGATGAGCATGCCGATCCCATCAAGTCGTTCATCGACACCTTCCCCGCAGGAACCCTTTCAGGCGCCCCGAAGGTGCGTGCCATGCAACTGATCTCTGAATACGAGCCCCACAACAGGGGAGCCTATGGTGGCTGCATCGGCTATATCGGTTTCGACCGCTGTCTGAACCATGCCATCACCATCCGCACGTTTGTCAGCAGGAACGGAGAACTGTGGTTCCAGGCAGGAGGCGGTATTGTAGCGAAGAGTAACGAGGAATACGAATTGCAGGAGGTGAACAACAAGCTCGGTGCGTTGAGAAGAGCCATCCTGTTGGCAGAATCCATGTAAATCCATTTAGCTATGAACAAGAATAAGATCATCATTATAGATAATTACGATAGTTTCACCTATAACCTGTCACATCTGTTGAAAGAACTAGGGGCCGACGTAACGGTCTATCGTAACGATCAGTTCGAACTGTCATCACTCAACGAGTTCGACAGGATTGTGCTCAGTCCAGGTCCGGGTATTCCTTCCGAGGCAGGCCTCCTTTTGGATGTGATTCGCACCTATGCTGGAAAGAAACCGATCCTTGGCGTGTGTTTAGGTCATCAGGCCATCGGAGAAGTCTTCGGTGCCAAGCTCGAGAACCTGTCGGATGTGTTCCATGGCGTGGCAACAGAAGGTTCCTTGATCATGGAGAACGGCAAGAGCATCGATCCGATCTTCGCCCATGTCAACGAACGTTTCACCATGGGAAGATACCATTCCTGGGTTGTTTCCAAAGAGAACTTCCCCGATTGTCTGGAGATCACCGCGCAGAGCGACGAAGGCCAGATCATGGCGCTCCGTCATCGTGAATACGATATCCATGGCATCCAGTTCCATCCCGAGAGTGTCCTCACCCCCGATGGACGCACCATCTTGCAGAATTGGCTAACAATGAATAACTGAATATGAAAAAGAACCTTTTGATGGTAGCTGCTGCCATAATAACAGCAATAAGCGTACAGGCACAAAATCAGGATGCTGACGACCTCAGCATCCTAAGTCATGGAAGTGTGGCCTTAGGTGTTGGAACAACAGGTATCAGTGCCGATCTGATTCTGCCCATCTCGCCTTATGTGGCGGTGCGTGGTGGTGCTGACATCCTGCCGTTCAAATATAGTTCAGACTATGACATCGAATACCGCAACGGTGTGGCACAGGCTGTTCTGCCAGGGGAAATCGAACTGGAGGGCAAGTTGTCAATATGCACCGGTCATCTGCTGTTCGATGTGTTCCCTTCAAAGCAGGGTAGTTTCCACCTGACGGCTGGAGCATATCTGGGAGGCGGGAAGGTGGCAGAAGCCTACAACAAAGAAGACGGTGCTCTCGCTGCCGTCACAGCCTACAACAAGGTGGTGCCAAACAGTCAGAAGGCTGGTTACATCCTTGGCGACTACTTTCTAACTCCTGATGAGAACGGTAATGTCAATGCCAATGTCAAAGTGTCGAAAATCCGTCCATACATCGGTATCGGTTTTGGGCGACCTTTCCCTACGAAAAGCCGTGTAGCCTACAACCTTGACCTCGGTGTGCAATACTGGGGAAAGCCAAAGGTGACATGTCAGGGGCAGGAACTGATAGACGAAAACCTCAATGGTGATGACGGTGGAATTGTTAGGTACATTTCGAAAGCATCACTTTGGCCCGTCTTGAACTTCCAAGTGGTTGTCCGTTTGTTCTAATCCATTTTTATTGCTCCACCATCTTATATACTTTCCCGATTGTTTGGAGATCACCGCACAGAGCGATATTACATATCCATGCATCGATTTGTATATTATTCCATAGTGCCTTGTTCACTTGGAGCGGGAACGTCATTCTCTTGGAGTGAATACGTCATTCACTCCCTCAAAGTGCCATAGTTTCAAAAAGTCGTTTTTACGAGTGCATAAGTATGCAAACCTATCTCTACGGACTTTTCAGACTTTCAGAAGTTTTTGCAGTAAAAACCTCACTTACTCACTCAAAACGCTCAGAACGTCCATGTACAAAGGCTTTGAGGCAGGTGAGGTGTGTCAAAGACACCTCACTTACACCTCACCTGAACCCACCTGATTTAGTTAACAGTCCACAAGATATTAATGAGGTTCAAGGTTGTATCTAGTGAGGTCTAAGTGAGGTATCCAGTGAGGTATAAATCGCCTCAAACACCTGTCATTTAGGCACTTCGCAAAAAATGAGTGAGGTGTCTGCGAAAAACAATATGTCTTACCCTGAAAAAAGTTGACTCATAAAAAGTCAACAAGATGAAGTATTATCGATCAGAAAAGCAAAGACTGTATTACGAGAAAGTAATCTCTCTTTATCGTGACCAACACATGGGGAAAACGCGGATTGCGAGAATTATTCCTGTTTCGGATTTTACCATTTCAAATTGGATTCGTACCTTTGTAGCCGAAAACCCGAAATACAAGAATAAGCGCATGAAGATGGCAGAAGAAAAACGTAAACAGAAGGCGATAGAGAACTCCCTCCAATCGCCATTGCCAACCGACAAGCATTCCTTGCAGTCGGAGGTGGTTCGTCTGCGGAAGGCTCTCCGCGAGGCCTCCATGCGTGCCGACCTTTATGATGAGATGATAAATGTGGCCGAGAAGCAGTTTAACATCTCCATCCGAAAAAAAGCTGGCACCAAGCAGTAACAGACCTGCATGCACAGGACAAGGGCAAATACCCTATAGAAGTCCTGTGCAGGCTGCTTGGTGTGTCGAAGCAGGCATATTTCCAGAGAGACGAGCACGTGCTGATGAGGAGGATGGCCCAGGAGGAGTTTGCCTTGTCATATATCCTTGAGAAGCGCAGGAAGGATCCCGGTCTTGGCGGCGTTAAGCTGTGGTGCATGTACAAGCGCGACTTCACGGGCAACAAACCGATGGGCCGTGACCGCTTTGAAGCCCTTATAGACAGATACGGTCTGAAGGTCAGGAAGCGTCTGCGTAAGCCTCGTACGACGAATTCCAGACATGGTCTTCCTGTATATCCGAATCTTATCAAAGAGTTTATCCCTACTGCACCCCATCAGTTGTGGGTAAGTGACATCACCTATATACCTGTCTGGCTGGATGAGACCCGATACAGCTTCTGCTACCTGTCCATGGTACTGGATGCGTATACAGAGGAAATCGTTGGCTGGGCGATAGGTCCGACACTGGATACGGAATATCCGATCCGCGCCCTGCAGATGGCTTTGGAGCGTATAAAGGGCAAGGACAATCAGTCACTGACACACCACTCAGACCGCGGCTTGCAGTATGCGAGCGCCCGCTATGTGGAACTCCTGAAGAAATACGGCATCCGTATCAGTATGACCGAGGACGGGAATCCAAAGGAGAATCCCCAGGCCGAAAGGATCAACAACACGATGAAGAACGAACTGTTGAAAGGCATGCGGTTTACCTCTCTGGCTGAGGTCATGGAAGCCGTAGCCCCTGCTGTCACCTTCTACAACGAGGAGCGGCCGCATATGAGCAT
The DNA here is from genome assembly GCA_045114185.1 of Prevotella sp. Classification (GTDB taxonomy): domain Bacteria; phylum Bacteroidota; class Bacteroidia; order Bacteroidales; family Bacteroidaceae; genus Prevotella. The sequence continues at coordinate 31,601 of JBGUJY010000073.1, forward strand.
AGACATGATGACGCCGAAGGAAGCCTCAAGTTGTACGGGCGAACTGAGAAAGCACTGGACAAGCTACAGGGAGATGCATATCAAGGCAAAGCAAAAAGGGACATATACAGGGAACACAAAAGAAAATATCGCTTTCCTCTTGCATAATCCCTAGGATATGTTTACTTTTGCATCCAGTCAACTAAGATCAGGTCTATGACAACATCCGTCAACCTTATGCAGGGTTAAAAGGTGAGGGTCAACCTATATAAGTTTTAATGTTTAACCGAGTCAACTGATCTCAGGGTTTAGATAGGAACACAGTCAACCTAAATCAGGAAACGTCAATATTCGTTGACCACAATAAACGTTAAATAATCTAAAGTGCCATAGTTTGTGCCGGAAAGTGCCATAGTTTGCGATAGAAAGTGGTATAGTCTATACCTGGAAACGCCATATTTTGCATTCATTGGCTTTCCCCCTTATTTAAGATATCAAGTTACCTGTAATTGAGAAAAAAGTTGTACCTTTACACGCGCTAAGTTCGAACAGACGGATCGAAGACCATAGACAAATTGAATAAATAATATGAACAAGAAAACCATTATAACCGCACTGTTTGCTCTCGTCTGGGTAACAGGGCAGGGACAGATGACAGCAGAACTGCCTGCTGACTGGAAGAACGTGCAATACGCCCAAGACGAGACGCTGCCCGATGCTAAGATTAACAAAGGTGTGGCCACGATTAAAGTAAAGTTGCTGGGCTATAAGCCTGAGATGGAAAAAGAATTCAAGGTGCATGGCTTTACGCCACTATGTTCCAATTCACGTTTCGAAATGGAATACCCTTTTGCTGATGACGGCACAGTAACGGCAGAGATTCCTTTATGGCTGCCCCGTCAGGTTCGTGTTCGCATCTGGGATATCACATATCCCAATGAAATAAAAGCATTTCCTACCATTCTCATTGCTCCAGGACAGGAGACTGAAATCTTGATGAAAGTTACAGACGGGAAGGAATGTCCGTTTGTTGCCTTCAAGGGCTATATGGCCAAGACCAACATGGACTTGCAGAAAGCATACGACGCTTTCACGACATACAAGGATGATGAAAAGACCTACCTTAAAGTCAAGGATTGTAAGACAAAGGAAGAGCGCCTGCAATGCCTGACGGACATCTTCAACCAGCGC